>NZ_JAKGCR010000100.1 GCF_022668875.1 Domibacillus sp. PGB-M46
GTCATTTGCGAGATGCCTTATTCCCCGTACAAACCAAGCACCAACGATGCCGTTGGCATTGACCTGGGTTTAAAAGAGTTTGCCGCGCTCTCCAACGGTGAATCCATTGCCAACCCGAAATACTATCAAAAATACGAAAAGCGGTTAGCCTTTCTTCAGCGTGCGTTTGCACGTAAAAAAGAAGGGTCGGAATCGTGGGAAAAAAATAAAGCCCAGATTGCTAAACTGCACGAAAAGATCAAACACACAAGAGACGATTTTCTTCAC
>NZ_JAKGCR010000101.1 GCF_022668875.1 Domibacillus sp. PGB-M46
TCGGCTTTTGCCTGGTCCTATGTCGCCGGCCAGATTCCCGGCGGATGGCTGCTGGACCGGTTCGGCTCAAAGAAAGTATACTTTTGGAGTATTTTCTTATGGTCGGCTTTTACGCTTATGCAGGGTTTTATTGGTTTCTTTGGCACTGCCGGAACCGCTGTGATGATCCTGTTCGGCCTTCGCTTCTTAGTCGGGCTGGCAGAAGCACCTTCTTTTCCTGCCAACAGCCGGATCGTCGCTTCCTGGTTTCCAAGCCATGAACGCGG
>NZ_JAKGCR010000102.1 GCF_022668875.1 Domibacillus sp. PGB-M46
TCTATCATTTTAATATTGTTGTTTGTCATTTTGGTTGTGTAGCTTTGGACCGGGTTTTTCTTACTTTTGAATGTTGGGTGACCCTTGAAATCATACGCCGTTGGCGTGTAGCCTTCTGCACATTTTTTTGCGGCACGTTTTTTTAATTCCTTTTTTGGCTGGTCCTTATATTTTTTGAATCCTTCATACTGATATTCGATGCTTGCCTGAAGAGCAATACTGTCTGGATCAGCTAACCATTTGAAGGTTTCTTTTAGCCGAGG
>NZ_JAKGCR010000103.1 GCF_022668875.1 Domibacillus sp. PGB-M46
CTGACAAGCGCCATAAATGGGATGATGTTTTTCAGCACCTGCTCAATCGTTTCACGGGCAGCCTGGTACAGCACCCCAATGACGCCGCCCATCGAACGGCCCAGCTTTTCGATAATGTTCTGCTTGCGCGGTTCGCCATTGCTGGTTTTCATCTGTGCGACTTTCTCGCGCGCTTCCGCTTTCAACTGCTGGGCATTTTTCGGATGAGCCTCCGCTGTAACAGACGGTGCCGGGGCTCCGTCTGCTGGCTGAATGTCCGGCT
>NZ_JAKGCR010000104.1 GCF_022668875.1 Domibacillus sp. PGB-M46
GGGCGATCGAGGGGAATCGAACCCCCGAATGTCGGAGCCACAATCCGATGCGTTAACCACTTCGCCACGACCGCCATAGTAAAATTTTATAAAATTAATCGATTGGCAGGGGCAGTAGGAATCGAACCCACACCGGAGGTTTTGGAGACCTCTGTTCTACCGTTAAACTATGCCCCTATATAAACTGGTGGAGGGGGGCAGATTCGAACTGCCGAACCCGAAGGAGCGGATTTACAGTCCGCCGCGTTTAGCCACTTCGCT
>NZ_JAKGCR010000105.1 GCF_022668875.1 Domibacillus sp. PGB-M46
GTGTGGCACAAGTGAGAATGTTGCGGCTCTTCGTCCCCTCCGCTAGGCTTTTCATGTGCTCAGAGAAGAGTCGCTTGGCATCGATGAAGGGAGTGTCTGAGACATTGCCGAAGTAAGTTGGTGAACCTCCACCAGCTTCGGTGTACCAGTACTCCGACTTGCCGACTTTTTTCTTGCGAAGATTTGCGTGACGTGGCATCTTGGTATCCAACGAAACCGGTAAATGAATCCGGTAACAAGCAGGCTGACAGAAAGAC
>NZ_JAKGCR010000106.1 GCF_022668875.1 Domibacillus sp. PGB-M46
TGGTGCCGGCAAGAGGACTTGAACCCCCAACCTACTGATTACAAGTCAGTTGCTCTACCAATTGAGCTACACCGGCAGCATAATGGCTCAGGACGGAATCGAACCGCCGACACAAGGATTTTCAGTCCTTTGCTCTACCAACTGAGCTACTGAGCCTTTCTTTCAAGATTTTTATGTATAATGGCGGTCCGGACGGGACTCGAACCCGCGACCTCCTGCGTGACAGGCAGGCATTCTAACCAACTGAACTACCGGA
>NZ_JAKGCR010000107.1 GCF_022668875.1 Domibacillus sp. PGB-M46
GTCAACGACGAGAGCGCGGAAACGATGGCCACCGACATCAGCGAGGCTTTCGCTGCCACTGAAGCCCATACCAAGAGGGCGCAGGCCACGATAGCGCCACTCCATGCCAACAGACGAGCCATTTTCACATTGATGCGTTTGCCATGAACCTTGCGTTCCCGCTGACTGCTCGGGGTAACCATGACGACGGCGGTCACGATGGCGGCACCCAGGCAGGTGACAGCGCTCATAGTGGGTGATGAGACAGGTGACAGC
>NZ_JAKGCR010000108.1 GCF_022668875.1 Domibacillus sp. PGB-M46
AGTGCGGCGACGCATGGAGCTGACGAATACTAATCGATCGAGGACTTAATCAATGTACACTTGGCGTGTAACCGAAAAGTTTTTGCCCATACAATTATGCTTCTATCCAGTTTTGAAAGAACAAAAAAGTTCTTGCAAATTTCATTTATTGTGCTATAATAATAAATGTCGCAAATAAGTCAGGTGGCAATAGCGAAGAGGTCACACCCGTTCCCATCCCGAACACGGCCGTTAAGCTCTTCAGCGCCGATGGT
>NZ_JAKGCR010000109.1 GCF_022668875.1 Domibacillus sp. PGB-M46
GGGGCCTTAGCTCAGCTGGGAGAGCGCCTGCTTTGCACGCAGGAGGTCAGCGGTTCGATCCCGCTAGGCTCCACCAAAAAATATTGTTGACACTTTATTTTTTTAGTGTTAAGATATTAAAGTCGCAAATGACGCATTGAACCTTGAAAACTGAACAAAATCAATAAAAACGTCACGTTTTAAATTTTTATCTTCCATTAAAAACACCCCGTGTTTTAATGGAAACAAATGAGCAAGTCAAACTTTTTTGG
>NZ_JAKGCR010000010.1 GCF_022668875.1 Domibacillus sp. PGB-M46
CTTCCAAAATATAATAAAGGTAACAAAATATTAAACTATAAAAAATGAGAAACGGATTCCAGGAGGAAAATAAACTTGAAAAAATTGATAGCGGCATTGACAGTCACTGGCATTTTGCTTAGCGGGCCACTTAACAGTGAAGCGGCGTTAGGCGACCGAACACTAAAAGCAAATATGAAACATCAAGACGTAATCCAATTACAAGGCTTACTCCAGAAGAAAGGTTTCTTTAATTCAAGCTACCGAAATGCTTATTTTGGAAAAAGCACCAAAAGAGCCGTTATGAATTTCCAAAGAAAGAACGGCTTGCGGGCTGACGGAATTGTTGGAGCTAATACATACAAAGCATTAGGTGTAACCAAAACAACATCATCAAAAGTGAAATCTGCTTCTTACGGCAGTGTTTCAAGCGTGATCAGCGAAGCGAAAAAACATACGGGTACGCCATATAAATGGGGCGGAACCACTCCAAGCGGCTTTGACTGCAGCGGATTTTTACAATATGCATTCAAAAAGGGTGCAGGCGTCAGCATTCCAAGAACAGTTGCGGAAATCTATAAAACCGGCACAAAAGTATCTTCACTGAAAAAAGGCGATATTGTATTTTTTGAAACGTATAAAAAAGGCGCTTCTCATGCCGGTATTTATCTTGGTGGAAATCAATTTATTCATACATCTTCTTCAAACGGAGTAAGCATTTCCTCAATGGACAATTCTTACTGGTCTAAACGCTACATTGGAGCAAAACGAATTATGAATTAACAAAAAGCATCGCTTTTTCAATGAAAAAGCGGTGTTTTTTTTTGCTGGCATAGCCTTTCTGCCCTGCTTGTTCTTTCAATCATCTACGCTCTCCTTTGCTGTTGTTTCTGCTGCCAGATTTATGCCTGCCACCGTGCAATTTAATTTATTGATGCAGAAATATGGGGAGGAAACAGCATAAAGGTTTTATATTGTGTAGAATCAAAAAGCCTGCAGTCCTTGCCTGCAGGCTGAAACGTTTTTTGCGTGAATCGCTTTATAAAGAGGATAGTTCTTTGCGAAGCAGCGATGTATCTACATTGTCTTCTACTACAATGTGAAGCGGCTTATTAAACGGAAGTGTATACAAAGCTAGAAGGGTTTTTGCATCAAACAGCTGATTGTCGCTCTGCACCCATATATCGAATGAATGGCTTTGCGCAATTTTATTCAATTTTTGTACATCGTCTTTGTCCTTTAACTGAAAATTGATTAACACCTGAACCGCCTCCTTTTCTACTATTAGAAAATATACAAAAAATACAACTGTGTGGCGTGTCAAAGTTGTTTCCTATTAAAACGACTATTCACTGCTTCTATGTTATTTTGTATCCTATGGTACAATTGTAAACTCTGCCTCTATAGACATGGAATCCTTTGTGCCTTCGTTCCGTGAAGGATAAAATATATGTCTCACTCCGTATTTTCCTGCTGTCATTAACGTTTTAAACTGGTCAAATGAAACGGTTAGTTTTTGGCTTTTCCTTGCTTCGGCTATAAGTATATCTGCAAAAATAATATTGCAAGATTATGTAGGATATTAAACCAAATGGAGGAAAGAAGGCACAAAAAGTGGGTGTCACGCTTCAGATGGACGAGTTTCTTCTATTATATATGACTGGCTGTTTCCGATGGCACGTTTAAGTTGAAGAAGGCCATCCAGCTAGTTATGAATCAAGGAGGAAGGCCCCCCCGCTTGCTTTCCCTTACTTACAATAGTTTCACATAAAGAAACACCCCGATCGTTGATTTTTTGTTCAACCATTGGGATGCATTTTAGTGCCTTTTTCGTAATCCTATTGTGTATGAGGAAAAGGCATTCCATTTTTCCTTTTGATAAATCATCTTATTTTCCTTTTCGGTCAACTTCTTTCAATCGCTTTATCACTTCGGCTGTCACTTCATTTGTGGTACTGTTTCCGCCGATATCTGGCGTTAAGATGCCATCATTTGTCACACTTTCTACTACATCCAACAGCACACCTCCAAGCTCTTCTTCTCCAAAGTGATCCAGCATCAGTTTAGCTGTCCAAATCTGGCCAATCGGGTTAGCCGTTCCCTTTCCAACGATATCAGGTGCCGACCCGTGAACAGGTTCAAACATAGACGGATATTTTCCATTCACGTTAATATTAGCTGCTGGCGCAATGCCAATACTGCCCATAATGGCTGCACCCAGGTCTGTCAGAATATCACCGAATAAATTGCTCGCTACAATTACATCGAATCGTTCAGGACGTGTAACAAAAAAAGCAGACAAAGCATCAATATGCTGGGAATCATGCTGAATATCTGGATAATCTTTGGCTACCTCTTTAAAAACGCTGTCCCAAAATGGCATAGAGAATGTAATGCCATTTGATTTTGTTGCACTGGTCACATGCCTTTTCCGCTTTGCAGCTAATTCAAATGCGTAGCGCATCGCTTTTTCCGTTGCTTTTCGGGAGAAGACCGCATTTTGAATCGCAATTTCATCTTCACCACTGTATATATTTCCGCCAACCGAGCTATATTCTCCTTCACTATTTTCTCTGACTACAATCAGATCAAAATCTTTTGGGTTTGCAAGCGGCGATCGAACACCTTTCATAACTTTGGCAGGACGTATGTTGATCTGCTGCTCAAACTCACGGCGTATTTTAATCAGCAGCCCCCACAGTGATATATGATCCGGAACGAGCTGTAAATTTCCCACCGCTCCTAAAAAAATCGAATCAAAATCTTTTAGTCTGTCCATTCCGTCTTCCGGCATCATGTGTCCATGCTCCAGATAGTATTCACAGCTCCAAGGAAACTCTTTAAATTCAAAAGATAATCCGCCATGAATCTCTGCGATCGTTTTCAACACATCGGTTGCTGCTGGCACTACTTCTTTCCCAATCCCGTCTCCTGGAATACTGGCTATTTTCAGCTTTTTCATGTTTGTGCCCCTTTTCACTATCTTACTAAGTGTCTATTCGGTCGACGGTCGACCGTTTATAAAATGATCATATAAAATAACCTATAACAATGCAAGCGTTTTATTTTTAAAAATAAAAAAGCTGCGGCTTTTATGGCCGGCAGCTTACCCAACTAGACTTATTTTTGATTTTCTGTTTCTTCTGGCAGCACCTCTTTTAAATGATCCAGATCCAGCTTGAGATGGCTGATCATTTCTTCTGCTGCTTTTTTCCCTTCTCTATTCTGTATGTAGCCAAGGATTTTATGGTGCTGTTCCAAAATGACCTCAGCCCTGTTTTCTCCTTCAAGATTTAAAATCCGAAAAAAGTGCGTAAGAGATTTTAAACCATCCAGCTGTTTCTGCAGGCGCTTATTTTGTGTAAATGCAATAATCAAATGATGGAACCGCTCATTTAATGTGACAACTACTTCCGCTGATCTTTCATTTTCAATAGCCTCGGCGGTTTCTTGAAGCAATTGGCGGATGGCTTGAATTTCTTCCTCTGTTGCCATACTTGTCATTCGTTCAACCGCAAATGATTCCAGAGCCATTCGGCAAAAATAAATTTCTTCTACGTCCTGAATCGCCGGCTCATAAACTTTTACTCTTGATTTTTCATCTGTTACGACTAACCCTTCATTTTCCAGCATTCGGATGGCTTCCCGGATTGGACTTTTGCTCACTCCAAATTCTTTTGCCAGCTGATTTTCGATAATTCGCTCACCCGGCTTGAATGTTCCCTCAAAAATCATTTTTTTAATTGAATGATAAAACTGCTCGTAATATGGGATTGACTTTTGAATTGAAAAATCGTTCATTCTCTCACTCGTTTCCTATTTGTTAATAAAAAAACCTTTTCTATCACCATGTATTCTTTCCGATCTCGTTGAAAACATTGCTCTGTCTCAACCGAGCTGAACTTCTGGTCAATCAGTGCTTTTTCTTTTCTTGCGTTGCACCATATTCTTTTTACGTCCCGCTTTTGTGCCTCATTTAAAAGAAAATGAAGCAGTTCGCTGCCATACCCTTTTCCCTGCTCTTTCTGGAAGGTCGCAAATTTACGAACTGCATTTCAGCATCCTTTTCAAATGACGATACAACAGAAACGAGTTTATTACCGCTGTACAGCCCGTAGTGAAGACCTTTATCATCGTCTTTTAATTGAAGATATTCGAGTTCCTGTTCAGGTCACATCACAACGTGCCTGATTTCCCATGCCTGCTCTTTTGAAATTGCCTGTGTCTTCATATTCATATTCCATGTTCATGACTTCGTTTCATTTATTATGACAAGTCATCACATATGGGTCAATCACTGTTCGCAAAACAAATAATGGACGGGCACATCCATGTTTTTTTCTATCAAAAAAAGCTGCCATATCGGCAGCTTTTCCTTTTAAAAGTTAAAGTACAGAAATTCTGATACATTTTGTAATTGAAGAACCGAATAAATAACCAGGACAGCCAGATAAACAGCTGTCGGCCAATTTGGCTTAAATGCATCTTTCAGCTGAATAGAGTTCTTAGCAAAAACAGCAATCCCAAATGCGATAATGAGCAGAAGTGCTCCTTTTGTGAAGCTATCCATAATCGTAAAATCATAATATGGAAGGTTCAAGGTGTTAAACACTTTGTTCTGCAAATCGTCTGGCAGGCTGAATCCGTTTAAACCGACCATACTTTTTAAAACCTGAAGAGCGACTTCCACCGATGGAGCACGGAAGAACACCCATGCCACATTGACAAATTGGAAAGTAATAAACCATGCCAGCAGTTTAGGAAGCTTAAAGCCTGCCCGATTCCACAATCGGTTGATCACACTTGCTACACCGTGCATAATACCCCAAATAATAAATGTCCACCCGGCTCCATGCCAAATTCCGCTGATAAAAAAAACAGCTAAAATGTTTAGATAGGTTCTGACGGCTCCTTTACGATTTCCTCCAAGCGGGATATAGATATAATTCGTTAAAAATCTGGAAAGTGTCATATGCCATCTTCTCCAGAAATCCTGAATACTGAGCGCTTTGTATGGGGAATTAAAATTGATCGGCAGTACAATATTAAACAACAAAGCTGCCCCAATGGCCATATCAGAGTATCCGCTGAAATCAAAGTAAAGCTGGAATGTATAGGATAGCGATGTCACCCAAGAATCCACAAATGTTAGGTTTTCCGGCGTGCTGTATCCGGCATTCGCCCATACAGCAAACGTATCTGCAATTCCTACTTTTTTAAACAGCCCGATTCCAAAGATAAAAAGACCGGTTGCAATATTGTTATAGTTTATTTTCCGATTTTCTTTATCTTCAAATTGAACCATTACATCATTATGCTGAACAATCGGTCCGGCAATCAGCTGCGGGAAAAAGGTAAGAAACAAGCCATAATTTAATGGATTGTAGCCTTTTGTTTCTCCACGGTAGGAATCAACGAGATAAGGGATTTTTTGAAACGTATAAAAGCTGATCGCCAGCGGAAGAACCAAATTTAAAATCACAAAATCAGTGCCAAAAACGGCATTTACATTTTCCACAAAGAAATCATGATATTTAAAGTAGCCCAGCAAACTAATATTAAACAAAATCCCAACTGTGAGCAGAATCTTTTTACTCTTTTGATTATGCATTTTTCCAAGGTTGGTACCGATAATATAGTTAACTGTTAAAGAAAGCAAAAGCAGCGGCAGATAAATCGGATTCCACCAGCCGTAGAAAAATAAAGAAGCTAAAAACAACCAGGTTTTTGATAACGTGAAATTAATTTTGTTTAAAGCAAAATAAACAATAAATACAACCGGAAGAAACATAAAAATGAATTCGAACGAATTAAAAATCAAGAAGCTCACTCCGTTAATAATGTTCTGTACAAATGCCCCCTACACTATACTATCTAAACCGTTCCCAAACAACAATACTTTAACGAAAATGTACAAAAATATTTATTATTTTCTTTTATTCTTATAGAGCTAAATACAAAAAAACTGCTCTTAAGAACAGGCAGCATATGCTGTCTTCTCTAAAAGCAGCTTTTCATTTCCGTATATAATCCCCTAACTTCCATATACAAATATACTCGTATACATATATACATATATATTAGTATATATGTATATATGTATACTTCTACTTTAGTACGCTTTTTAAAAAATTATTGATTAACTCAGACTTGGCTCCCTTCCCGTGTTCCTTCCCAAACTTGTCCAATTTCTTTGCCACGTCTTCATCAATATAAGCACTGATCTGCCGCTTAAGAACTGGCTTGGGCTTTTTAGTAACAGAATGGAGAATGTCCCCTACACTATTACTCAATGCATCTTGCTGTTTTTCTTCTCTTATTTGCTCTTTATTTACCATGCTGTGGTTCTCTTCTACCCTAGCTTCAGGCTGTTTTTCTCTCTCTGGCTGTACCCTTGCACCGGCTGTTGCAGCGACGGCTCCGAATCCTGCTAACCCTTTACCTTGCTTGCTCATTTTCTTTAATCTCCTTCCATAATTCAAAGTAGCTTTTCGCAATATCAGTGGACTTTTTTGCAAGTGTAGCCGGCACTTTTTCGTATGCTACACTGCTGGCAAATCGAATGCTTCTTGGAATATAGGAATCAAATAAATGAATCTGGCTTTCCGCGCAATATCTTCGTGTTTCCTGCATCACTTCCTGATGTAAAATCGTCTGGAAATTAACCATTGTTCCAACAACTCCAAGCACCCGCAGCTCTGGGTTAAACTGTTCTTTAAAATCATCAATGGTTCCCAATACTTTTACTAATGAACGCATGGAATAACTCTCTGGAGAAAACGGAATTAACACCGAATCTGCAAAAGCAAATACATTTCCAACCATCAAAGAAAGAGATGGCGGCGTATCAATTAAAATATATTCATAATCATCCTGCAAAGAGCTGCATGTTTTCTGCATAATCGAGAAAGGTGCGCGATACTTTTTGCTTTTGCCAATCACCTCAAAATCAAATCCAATTAAATCGTCATTGGCTGGGAGGATATCTAAGTTTTCATAGACATTTTGAACCGCTTTTTTTGGCTCCAGCTGATTGATTAGCACATCATACAAGCTAACTTCAAACTCATCTGGATTTTTCCCAAACGACAAAGCCACATTGCTTTGATTGTCTGCATCAATGATTAACACCCGTTTTCCCTCGGCTGCCAAAACACCGGCCAGGTTTGTTGCTGTCGTCGTCTTTAAAGACCCGCCTTTATTATTGTTGATAGCAATTACTCTCATTTTCTAACCACCCTTTCTCTCTGTTTAAGCTGATTCTTTTTATATAGAAACCCACTAATATATATTCTATTAGCGATGCCTGTTCATTATTCATAGCAATAAACATTTCAACGTCAGTAGCTGCTTGATGTTTAAAAGAGAGTCGTGATGCATATGAAAGCTAATCTAGATGCCGTACAAAGCTTAAATTCCTTATTGATGGCTGTTTTCATTTTCATTTCAAACTCTTTATTTCATTTAATATTTACATTGAATAAGCGGTTTGATTAAAGAAGTATTTATTTTTAGTACATTCTTTAAAAATAAAGTACGTATCTTTTTTGATACAGATATGGCAATGAACATAGTATGACTGCTCATATTTATGTTAGTACTAATTTTAGTATTGATACTAGTACTAATATTGAAAAGTTGTTTCTGTGGAAGTCAAGTTGCGTATTTAATTAGTAGAAGTATTTGTATGGGAAACAATATCAATCCTGCTTTTACTTTTATTTCAGTTGAGCCATTATATGAATTGTTAGTGCTTTTATGGGAGGTGAATTCCGTATTTGTTTTGTGACGCCTATTATATAGAAAGAACTCATCAGTATAAGCCTAGACATTCACCATAATATTTTCATTGTATCGAATATAACCATCCTCTTTAAGCAAATGTCTTTTGGCACCTTATTGTACATGGCGATTTAATCGAATGATTATCGTTAAAACAAACGGAAAGTAACTGATGATATGGGTACTCGCTTTACCAGCCTTGATCGTGTAAATATTTTATAAGAGAGCGGAAGAATAAAGGAGAATGACGTGCAGAAAACGTACGGATAGCAACATTGATTTATTTACAGAATATTTTTCATTCATATACACATATACCGATATACAATAATACTTGTATATTAGTATATGTGTATATGTGTATATTAGATTTGTGCTGAAAATAAGCTTAATGATAAGTTTGTCAGCCCCTTCTTTTAAATATTAATATTAGTACTAATATTAATATTTAAAACAATAATAATAGAAAACAAACCATTTTAATACACGAAAAGTACATAATTTGTAAAGTGTGAATTTCGTTTTTCTGAAGATGTATCGCTCGATTTAACACCACGGTTTTCGGAAGAGCTGCTCTTAGCAGTATGAAGCAAACAATTATCCTCCAGATGGTTTTAAGGTGAGTGGAATGTATGATAGCGAGGTTACACAAAAAGCCATTGCCTTCATTGAGAGAACTTAACAGATATTCTTAACTTGAATTATTTTCCATACCCAGTGGAGTACTCTACGTATCTTTTACTGCGTGTCTTTAAACAAGAAACAGGTAAGTCAATTGGTGAATATATCCGCATTCGCCGGCTCGCTATGGCTGCAACGCTATTATTGCATTCTGAGAAACTCATTAGTACAATCGCTTTTTATTTCACTTTCAATTACAAGAAGCAGTCACGCGAACCTTTAAAGAGGTATACAACTTGCCTTCAGAAAAGTATCGCCAAATGATGAAGAACATATGGATCGAAGAGGAGGAACAAGCGATGAGTATGACTGATTCCATTAAAGGCTGGTATTTAAGTGGTTCACTTCCCGAACTATATGACATTTCTATAGATACGAATTTTTTTCACACAGGAACTAAAGCCGGGCTGCTCGCCGTAAAAAGTGAAGAATCGTGTAGCAGTTTGGGACGATGACGCAAGGTTTTCAAGCCGGGCAAATTGTGGGGAAGCGTTTAAAATTGTCCTGCTATTTTAAAAAAAAAATGCCACAAAATGTGCAGTTTGGCTGCGGGTAGACAATGCAGACGATGACACACTACCATTTGATAATATGAGCGATTGCCCAATTGAAGGAACAACTGACTAAAATCATTATTCTATCGTATTGAATGTTCCTGAACAAAGCGCCTCGATTTTCTTCGATGTTTTACTCATTGGAGAAGGAAGAGTATGGGCAGATGGGTTTTGTTTAGAGGAAGTAGACAAGAAATTACCTCTAACCAATATGCTGGTCATTGAAAAGCTCTTCAAGCAGCCAAGCAACTTGGATTTTATCGAATAGCAAATCTTCTTACTTTTTCTCACTGCTTCCTATTCGCTCTACGTTCATTACGTTCACTATATAATAGAAGAAACACGGTAAAAGATTGTTTCAAAAACAAACTATAGAGAAGATAAAAAGAGTTCATTTTACTTGTTTTTTTAAGTAAAAGGGAGGCTTTTTTATCTTCTCTTGAAGGGCTGCCCAATTGATTTAACTTTTGGTTGAGTGATATAAAAGGCTGTAAGCTCTTCTCATCACGATAACTGAGGTATATTGAGTGGTGAGAGATAAGGAACAACCCCCTTGCTTTAAAAATTTATCACTCCACTAAATGTGGTCATGAACGGAGAGGCCTTCCGGGGAAGAAATTAAAATGTTTTAGAACTGTGGCATGTATAAAATGTTTTCCTTCAAGAGATAAATAGAGTAGGCACGCTTATAATGTATACTTATAGATATGTATATGTATATACTTATTTACAATTATACTTATATACACATATACATATATACTTGTATATTTATAATTTGCTTAGCTTATGATTAAGATGAATCTTCTTTATTACCTGCATAAAGAATGGTTCGTTTCACAAGCAGAAATTGATTTTCCTCTTAACCGGATTTAAGATCCTTGCCAGCAGTTCACCTCTCTATACTGTTTTTCAGTTTTACTCCTTAATCCCCTCATGTTTCTTTTTCCCAGTGAACAAAAATATGTTTCTTAGCCTTTAAACAGGACCCTGCTTCGTAAAGGAACAAATGGCTCCATAGAGCATATGATCCGTCTTCTTTACTCCGTTAGCTTTTTATGAAAGGGAAGGGGGAGCAAGCAGCCTGGTAACAGCCCAGGAACATATAGAAAGACCTACATAAAAGTGAGTTAAGCTGAATGTTGAAACATACTACCGTAATATCAAAGAACTAACTACGTAATCTTTTCTATTTATTTGCTGATAAGGCTGTTGTTTGTAAGCAAAGTAAAAGATTCTGCCCATACTTGCTTTCCTTTTAAGCGTGTATATCCATATACAAATAGATTAGTATACTTATATATATGTATATGGATATACATATATATAAGTATACTTGCGAAGCTTCTATGGTTAGGCTGTTATTTTTATTTTTTGTCTACCTCTCTTTATTCAATGCCTTACATTCATAAAGACTTTTTCCAACTCAAAGAAATAAAGATATCTGGCAAGTGGAGTTTACTGGCTCTCTACTATATTTTCCAGTTTGGTTCTCGTATAAGAATGGCCGACATGCGATACAAATGTTCAAACTGTTCTACTTGATCTTGCTTATTACTTCCTTAGTGATTCGCTTTTATCTATTAAAGAAGGGAGCAGAAAGAACAAAAAGGAGAATTCAATGTATATTCGTATGTGCATATACATATATATTTGTATATCCATCTATGTGTATACCTATTTACTTTGCCCAAGGGAATAAGGGGTTTCTTTTCCGTCTCCCCATAAAAGTCATTGTACAAGGCCATGCTTAAAGAAAAGGATTGATCCATCAATATTTAATCAGAGTCACCTAATCTGTCTACAAATAAATATGTATATGTGTATACAGATATATGAGTATATTTGTATACGCGATATTTCTGAGCTTACTATGAAGTTAGCAGAAAGTTTTATTCGCGCTTCTCCTCTTAACACTTCTAGATTCATACACTTGTATAAAGTATTTAACGCAGTAAGTGACTGGTTACGCCTTTCCTGCTCAGGTAATTGTTCTTAACAATCGTTTTGGCAGTCAGCTTTAGCTTTCTTACACAACGGACTCAACCTCTTTTAACACGTACAGCTATAGAGAGGATAGACGACACCTCTCTATAACTGCACGTGAGTCATCCTGAATTTACTTAGATTTTAATAACATAGGAACATAGAAGTCAGACTAACAGTAGTTTATGGTCACGGTACAGAAGGGGACCTTACTCATTTCTCCATTCAAAAATACGTATACAAGTAGATGGATATATGAGTATACATGTATTTTTGTATATTTGTAGATATGTATATATGGCTTTTTTGCATCCCGCTTACTATACAAAAACTCAATTATAACAAGACTTAACAATAAAAAAGTGATATGATGACTTTAACTATAACAAATGTCTACATGTATATTGTAGATAAAAAGGGAGAGTGCCTACAATGTCGAAACCATGTACTGTCGTTACTTTTGGAAATTTTAAAGGTGGGACGGGAAAAACAACGAACAGCACGATGATTGCTTACACACTATCAAACATGGGATATAAAGTATTACTCAGCGACCAGGATCCCCAAGCGAATGCAACGAGCCTTTATTTGCGTACAAAAGCGCTTATATCGGATGAAATTGTTTCTTTTGACCGGACTCTTATGACAGCTATTCAAGCGGAAGATTTATCTAGTATTGTGACAGAAGTAAAGGACAATCTATATTTGCTGCCAAGCTTCAGTGACTTTGCTCTTTATCCAAAGTTTCTGGAAAAAAAATTCCCTAATAATTTAGATCGTGTACAATACTTTTCTACATTATTAGAACCATTAAAGAAAGATTTTGATTTTATCTTTATTGATGTACCGCCAACGATCTCGGATATTACGGATTCGGCTCTTTATGCTTCTGATTTCGTAGTAGTTGTTCTTCAAACCCAGGAACGCAGCTTACAGGGTGCTGAAATGTTTACAAAATATCTTCAATCATTGATTGATGACTACGATGCACATATGGATATCCTTGGTATCCTGCCTGTTTTATTAAAAAACGGTGCGCCTGTGGATATTGCTACACTTGAAAACGCAAAAGAGATTTTCGGCGAGCATAATATTTTTGAAACGCTCGTAAAAAATATGGAACGCTTGAAGCGCTACGATATTACTGGAATTTCAGATGAGGACATGCACGACAAAAAAGTCATGAAAAGCTATCGCGAAGTAACAGAAGAATTTCTTAAGCGCTGGGAACAAGAAGTAGGAGTGACTAATAATGTCTGATTTATTAAAGAAGAAACCCAATAAGCTCTTAAACAGAGGCAAGCAAATTACGCCTAACACGACTTTTTCTCTTGATAATGATAGTTTTAATAAACCTAGCATCGCTACAGACCCAACACCTCCGGAAAAGAAAGAAACGCAGACAAAAAGAGTACAGCCGGGAACGACAACCGTTCGGGTTAGTACGACAACAAAAGAAAAGCTGAATGGCCTTGTTACCTTAGGGATTGCAGAAAGCGTCGACAGTCTATTGGAGATCTTAGTAGAAGAATACCAGTCGAACTACCTTACTAAAGAACAAAAGAAACAGTATTCTTTAATACTCGACATCTATGCCAGCCGAAAAAAATAAAAGATACCCCCAATTGTCTGGGGGTATCTTTTATTTTTTTCATCAAAATCGCCCAAAAAAGAGTCTTTTTTTATGCACAAGTGGATAAAAATAAAACGGTAGATTTATAGATGTGTGGATAAGTAGATTTATCTACTTATACTTTTGTAGACTTATCTACAATGTTAAAAGGTGAGCAAAGTTATCCACAACGAAAAACCCTATTGTACCAAGGGTTCAAGCGTCTTAATGTATACATGTATACATTTTTCAATCATTCTATTTTATATACATAGTTACTTGTATACATGTATTTGTGTATACATATCTACCATATTGCAAAACCGCCCAAAACCCTATTGCAGTGCGGGTTTTTATTGTTTACAATTTGAAATATCAACAGTTGTCCACAACCAAACAAAAAAATGGGCAGCAGAGAATCTACAAAAATGAAAACTAAAAAAATAAAAAGGCAAAAGCGTGTTGCAAAGATGCTACCAACATCTTTACAACCATTCACCGTGAACCACCCACGGTAAACACCTGCTTTTACCTTCTTGAATACCTCTATTTATATGTTTATTTTACGATAAATAGACGGTATTTTCAAGAGGTATCTTTCTGTTGCAGATCGACGGCGTGTTTACCGATAAACGGTAGATGCGCCTTTTTGTTTTCTGGAAACGGAGGCAAATAGCATGACTGCAAGTGTAGTAATTTCAGTTAGTGAATTTAAAGAGATGAACGATTATGTTCCGTTCACTAAAACACATCAGGAACAGCAGGATATGAAGTTAACACTTTTAAAAATGGTTGAAGCCATCTACGGTGATCGGTATTACCGCTTAAAAGAAGGGACCAGAAAAGCGATCGATATGATGTGCTGGTTTGCAGCAGAGAAAGGCTTCTTTTTTGCCAGCGATGACTACCTGGCCGCCCGGTATGGCGTTACAGATAAAACGGTCCGCAATATTTCGAAAAAACTTCGGGATCATGGCGTGATTCAAACGATCTACCGGCGTTCAAGCACACAAAACGGTCTTAGTGCACCTATTCATTTATTCACAGCCCATCCTTATTTCGATCACTGGAAACAAGTTCTTCAACTGTCAGATTTCCAAGCTGATTTCCAAGCTGAAAAAGCTGAAATCCCTTGTGAGAGTAAGGCTGAACAGACAAAAAAAGTTTCTACCAAGTATTTATCTTTTAATAAAAATCTTTTAAAGATCTTACGTAAGGAGAATCGTCTTGGTTCCACCTTTACACCAAAAAACGTTCCGCAAACATTTATCAAAGCTGTAAAACCATTTTTTGATGAAGCAGCAGACATCTACCATTTGTGGGGCAAAGCCATACTTGCTTATAAAAAGTTTAATCTTTCTCAAGTGCTTGAGTCTTATGAAGAAATGGTAATTGAAGCATTTAAACAATCTGTATTCGCTCATAAGCAAAGAAGAATTAGAAAAGATTTTAATGGTTATTTCTATGGCACTCTCGTACGCATGTTTACATACAAAAAACGCGAAGAAACGTTTATTAGTCATCCGACGATTTTTAACTGGCTGGAAGAAGAGGAAGAGAGCACAATTCCTCATAAGGAAGTCAGCAGACAAAGCTGGCAGGAACAAATTAATCAGTTGATGCAAAAAGAAGATCAGCGTATTCAATTTCATCCAGACGAAATTCCTTACTAAAAGCAGAGTGTAGAAATTAACTATTTGCTTTTATAATGGTTTCTTAACAGAGAAAATATGTTTGCATATGAAGTGATTCGTGGCTGCATGTTTACGAGAAAAACATATGGTTATTTACAGCTGCTCATTTTAATCGTGAAATAAGAATAAAAGTGGCTGCTTTTCAATAGAATGCTGACTTTTGCAAGAAGTATAAAACAGTTTTGTGTCTGCAGTAGAGTAGTACACGCTTGTTTTCTTTGGAGAAAACGGGGATATGGCCGTGTTTTATAAACAATGTAATAAAAAAGCGTCATTCTATTATCACCTACTATGAAGCAGGTTTATTGAGGGTGCAAATAAGATAGGAACCCATCATGCTTTTTGATGAGAAAAAAACAGTTTTTTAAATAGTTACTTTATTTAGAATACAATATTTTACTGTTATTTTTCAACTAAAAATTCTGCATTTATGTTTAAAATTTACTGACAAAAGCAGAAGGACCCGTGAGATCAGCTATTTTTTTAAACAAGCTGGACTTGCCTGCTTAGTAAAGAAATGATGATTCTTAAAACGCTCCCTTTGACTATAAGCATAGGGAAAGTATTACTCAACAAGATATGGCGCGGACCTTGTTTGTTGTACTTAAGTATAAAATCAAAGCCAGGCTGTAGGGGCAGGGCGTCGTATTTACCAGGTTCTTTATCTACAAGGGGTGAAGAAGATCCTTCTTGAGGCTGCACTGTAGATTGGGATAGTATGCGCATGGAGACCATGGTGTGCTAATCATGATAAATGGTTTTTGATTTTCTTTCGTTTAGAAAATATCTGATCGTCCGCTTTTTGTTCTTTCAATCGTTCGAGACGAGGGGAGATAGAGGGGGTAAGCAGCAGTCTATTTTAAAAAAAGAGAGGATGCCGATTCCGTCCGTATAAGAAAGTTCCTGGATTAAATCTACATAATCAGAAAAGCAGAGCGGCCATGCTTGCATGCCAAGGGTACATGTACCGGCAGCAGGTTACTTTCCTATAGCAGCTCAAGAGTGACTCAGTCCTTTAGCCAGGCGGATTCGCCCGTTTTCTATTCACTAATATACAATAATACCTATATACTCATTTACAAGTATTCTTGTATATAAGTATACGAGTAATTTTGTATATATGTATACCTATATACATATATACACATTCTGAGCTATTTCTTTTTTCTTTTATACAAAAAAATATTGCAAAAAAGAAAGCGCTTTAATATAATGTTTTCAACACCAAGCCCTTTAAAAGGTTTTGCATTTTCAGAAATAACGTCAGTAAATCTGACAAATTCATTGTGCAGGCTTAGCGATCTCTGCATAATAATGGTATTCCTTAAAAAAGCGGAAGCAAAGAATTTCAAATGGGGATTGTGGTATATACCAAAATGATTTTTCTGGTATATACCAATGAAAATAAAAGGAGTGGATAGTATGTTAAATTTTAGTCAGGAAAGGTACTTAAAGGTTACGGAAGGAGCGCTTGCCTTAAGAAGCCAAGTTGAGCAGACTGCCGATGAGATTTCAAAAAAAGGATTTAAAAATGTTTTTCTTCTTGGATCAGGCGGATCCATTGCTATCATGTATCCTTTTGAATACATGCTCAACTCACTTTCAACGATTCCTTCTTATGCTGAAATTGCTTCAGAATTCATGCTTCAAAACCATAAACAGTTTACAAAAGAGTCACTCGTTATTTTATCTTCATTATCTGGTACAACAGAAGAAACTGTAGCCGCTGCAGAATATTGTAAACAGCATGGGGTAACCTCTATTGGGTTAGTCGGTGAAATGGGAACACCACTTGCGGGCCTTGTGGATTATCCAATTGCCAACTATGCAGAAAACGATTTTGCTGCAGATTCAATTAATTTACAAATGTATATGCTTGTTTTTCGTCTTATTCATAATCACGGTGAATTTGAGCAATATGAGACATTTATCGATCAGCTTCAAACCATTCCACAGCAGCTGATTAAAGTAAAAGAATTAACAGATCCTAAAGCAGCAGACTTTGCAGCTCGTTATAAAAATGAAGACTATCATATGCTCGTTGGATCGGGTACTGCCTGGGGCCGTACATATGCTTATGCGATGTGCGTGCTGGAGGAAATGCAGTGGATTCGTACAAAGTCCATTCATGCCGCTGAATTTTTCCATGGCACAATCGAATTAGTAGAAGAAGACTTAAGTATGATTCTTTTGAAATGTGAAGATGAAACACGCCCATTAATGGAGCGCGTGGAGCGGTTCGCGGAGAAATATACAAAGAAGCTGAGCATTTTTGATACAGCTGATTACCCGCTGGACGGAATCAGCCAGGAATTTAGAAAATATTTAGCTCCGCTCGTATTGGCCACCGCTTTGCAGCGAGTCAGCATTCATTTAGAAAAGCAAAGAGGGCATTCGTTAGAAACACGCCGCTATTATCGTACGGTAGCGTATTAAACACTTTCCCGCTTTGGTCTATACCAAAGTGGGGAATATAAATGTAGAGGAGGATGGAAAATGAAAAAGGTACGTTTGGCTTCTTTACTATTGATGGTCGGAATGCTCGCCGCCTGCGGAAATGCGGAAGAAAAAGCAGAGCAAGCATCAGCGAGTGGTGATACGCTGAAAGTTATTACAACAGCCGGCGGATATCCGTTTAATGCAACAAACCCAAGCACGAATGAGATAGAAGGGTTTATGATTGACATTGCCAAGGAAGCAACAAAGCGGGCGGATATGGACATGGAAATTGTAACAGGCGAATGGAATTCACTCATTCCTTCTCTGCAATCAGGCAAAGCGGATGTGATTGTGGATGGCATGTATATTACCGATGAACGAAAAGAAGAAATTAACTTCACCGATCCGGTTTTTGGATTTGGAGAAGGGCTGATTGTTCAAGAAGGCGACAAAACCACTGCCTCTCTTGAAGACTTAAAAGATAAAACGATCGGTGTTCAAATGGGCACATCGTTTAAAGACATGCTGGAAGAACAAAGCCCGGAATTGAATCTCGAAGTTAAAACCTACCAAACATTGGCTGATTTGCTGAAAGATATTGAATCGAAACGTATTGATGCCGCTCTTGCCGATAAACCGGCTTTTACGTACATGAAAAGCCAAAATCCAAACATGACCTATCGCATTGTAGACGAGTATGTACCTTCTTTATCTGGTGAGATCGGGCTAGGCGTGGCAAAAGAGAATACCGCTCTTGTTAAAAAGCTGAACACATCTATTGCAGAGATGAAAGAAGATGGAACGCTGACCTCCATCTATGAAAAATGGGGAGTAGAATGGGAGCAGCCGTAAGTATAGCAAAATGGGAATTGAGCAGGAAAATCCTTTCTGTTATCAGGAAGGGTTCTGCCTTCCATAATCTATAAAAGGAGCGGATAGATATGCAGGAAATTTGGTCAAATATTGTTCTTTTTAGCCCCAGACTGCTTGAGGGCACCCTGATTACAATTCAGTTAACAGCCATTTCTTTAATTTTTTCCTTGATCATCGGACTTGCCGTTGCATTAGGTAAAATCACACATAATAAAACCATCAACCGAATTTGCAATTTCTATATTAGTATTGTCCGCGGCACACCTCTTCTTGTCCAACTGCTTTATGTGTACTTTGTTTTTCCGGATATCGGCATATCCTTAACTGCTTTTCAAGCGGCGATTGTTGCTCTTTCTATTAATGAAAGTGCGTATTTAGCTGAAACATTTCGAGCGGGCATCAAATCAATTCCAAAAGGACAGATGGAAGCTGCCCAGGCAATTGGGATGGACTACTCGCTGGCTATGCGCCGGATCATTCTGCCACAGGCCATTCGAAATGTGATTCCGGCGATTGGAAATTCGGCCATTGTGTTAATTAAAAACTCTTCTCTTGCTGCGGTTATCACAGTGACGGAACTGATGCATAATGGAAACCTGCTGGCTGCTTCTACGTATCAAAACATTCAAATTTTTACGATGGTCGCTATTGTGTACTGGGTTCTTCACTATCCATTGTCTTTGTTTGTGGATTATTTAGAAAAGAGAGGGGCGGCTCACCATGTTACAAGTAACCAGCATTAATAAATCTTTTCATGGCAAAGAAGTGATTAAAGGCATTGATCTCTCTATTCAAAAAGGAGAGGTCGTCGTGATTATTGGGCCGAGCGGAAGCGGAAAAAGTACGTTTTTGCGTATGATGAATGCGCTGGAATTTCCGACAGAAGGAGACGTATTGCTTGAAGGCGAATCGATTCTGTATCGAACCGTTGGAAACAAAAAAGTGCCAAGAAAAGAAAAAGAGCTAAGCAAATTTCGAGCAGAAGTAGGCATGGTATTTCAAGGATTTCATTTGTTTGCTCATAAAACGGTATTAGAAAATATCATTGAAGGGCCTATGCGCGTACGCAAAGTCAGCAAAGAAACGGCTATCTTAGAAGCGGAGCGCCTTTTACAAAAAGTAGGGCTGGCGGATAAACGTGATCAATACCCCCATGCTCTTTCAGGCGGCCAGCAGCAGCGTATTGCCATCGCGAGGGCCCTTGCTATGAAACCGAAAATCCTTCTTTTTGATGAGCCAACTTCCGCTTTGGACCCTGAATTGGTTGGCGAAGTGTTGCTGGTAATGAAAGAACTGGCGAATGAAGGAATGACTATGGCTGTTGTGACACATGAAATGGGCTTTGCACGGGAAGTAGGCGACCGGATTATTTTTATTGACCAGGGTGTCATCGTACAGGATGAACCGGCCCATCTTTTTTTCCATATCAATAACAACAATGACCGGATTAAGCGATTTTTAAATACTATTTCCAGAAATGTTGTGTAATAATTTATAGCTGTTTAAATGAATGATCAAAAAATGAGGTGCTGAATATGAAAATTATTGGAGTGGGCGATAACGTTGTCGATTATTACAAAGACCGCGAGGAAATTTTCCCAGGAGGCAATGCAGTGAATGTAGCTGTGCTGGCCAGGAGATATGGAGCCAGAGCTGCTTCCTATATGGGGATTGTCGGAAATGACCGCTCCGCGGCACATTTATTGGAGAGCTTAACAGCAGAAAACATTGATATCTCGACCGTCCGGCAGGTATGTGGACCAAATGGCGAATCCGTCATTGCCTTAACAGAAGAGCTGGACCGGGTATTTGTCGGATCGAATAAGGGCGGCGTTCAGTCATCGGTTAGACTGAATTTTAATGAACAGGATCTTGCCTGCATCGCGCAGCATGATATTCTGCATAGCAGTATGTATAGTCATACAGAAACCGATATTGCTTTACTATCCCGGCACATTCCGGTTTCGTTTGATTTTTCATTTAAATACGAAGAAGACTACCTGCAGCTTCTCTGCCCGCATGTAACTTACGCATTTTTTTCGGGGAGTGAGCTGACAGAAGAAGAAGGCATTCGTCTGCTTCACCGGGCAAACGAGTTAGGCGCAGCTGTTTGTGTCATGACAAGAGGAGAAAAAGGAGCGATCGCTTTGGCAGATGGAAAGCTGTACAAGCAGGGAATCGTCCCGGCAGCTGTCGTCGATACACTTGGAGCGGGCGATTCTTTTATTGCCATGACATTGGTTGACTATTACGAGAATCGGGATATGGCCTCCGCTTTACAAAAAGCCGCTCAGGCTGCAGCCGCCACTTGTGAATTCTATGGAGCTTTCGGATACGGGGTTCCTAAAAAAGAAGCAGAAAACATTTTATAACAGTACACATGCTGTGAGTAGAATGCAAAGCCGTGCTTTTATGGAAGGAGGACATCATGAAAAGCGAGGAAGCAGACATTCCTTATTACCAGAAGTTAAAAAAAATCTTTATTAACCATATTAAAAACGGGAAATTGAGCTACGGAGATAAAATCCCTTCTGAAAGAGAGCTTGCAGATATCTACCAAGTAAGCCGGATGACAGCCCGGCATGCGGTTATGATACTTGAAAGAGAAGGCTTTGTAGAAAGAAGGGTGGGGGCTGGAACTTTTATTACAAATGAACGAATCCGGTGGAACACCGTTACCGTTAACAGCTTTACAAAAGGCATGCAGGATAAAGGACGGGCTCCCTCCACCAAAACATTAATTATGGAGGAAAGAGAAGCAGACGCACAGACGGCAGAACAATTAAAAGTGTCAGAAGGTGAGCGGCTTTTTTACTTGAAACGGCTTCGCAAAGTGGACAATACTCCGTTAGCCATTGAAGTCAGCCAAATCCCTTATCGATACTGCCCTCAAATTGAACATTATATGGAAGATAATGTTTCTCTCTATCATGTGCTCCATCAATATTTTGATATTCAGCTTATCCGCCAAAAACAATATATGAAAATATCTCTGGCTTCCCAGTCTGAAAGTACATTGTTGGGAGTTCCTGATTTAAGTCCTTGTATATCCATAGAAGGGCAGGCATTTACAGAATCAGGCCAACCGATTGAAGTTTCACAAACGCTTGCAAGAGGAGACTTAGTGGAATTTTACTCGGAACCTTCAAACCCATAAGGAAGTGTAAATCCGTTTTGGTAAAAAGGAGGTGGCATGACGATGAAATCTGTATTTTTTCGGTAAACCGATCCGACACTTTAAAACAGCAGGAGAACTGACAGGCCTGACAATTGCCTGCTTCTTATTTGCATTCGGCACCAATCAGCTGTTGACGCCAGCTGAACTTCTGGCTGGCGGACTGGGTGGTGTTTGTGTGATTTTTTATCATTTATTTGGGTGGCCAATTGGAACTCAGTATTTTTTATTCAACGTGCCGCTGCTTGTACTTGGGTATCTTCATATTGGCAAAAAGTTTATTGTGTATACTATTTATTCTGTGATCGTTTCTTCCATTTTCTTTGATTGGATACCGGTTGAGCCGATATGGACAGAAGATGTCATGCTGAATGCGGTTTTCGGTGCCATTATTTCAGGAACCGGTGCTGCCGTTATTTTGAGGCTGGGTGGATCTGTTGGCGGTTTGGACATTTTATCCCGGGTGATGGCCAAGTACTTTAATATAACGATAGGAAAGTTTGGGCTGATTTTCAGTGCGTGTATCGTCCTGATTTCAGCGCTCCTATTCGATGCCCAGTCGGCTATGTATACGATCATTTCTTTTTTTGTCGGCACGAAAACATATGATGCGATTTTGAATATTGCTGAAAAAAGCACAGTGTTGATTGTGACGGACCAGGGGGATGAGATTTCTTCTACATTAAACCGTCTTTTTAACCGGGGCATCACTTCCTGGAAGGCATATAGTGATGCGGAAAGAACGGTGCTGCTGTGTGTGATTATTAATATTGAATGGTCGGAATTAATTCGTGTCGTAAAAGCAGTAGATGCAGATTCATTTGTAACGTCTGTTCCTACCCGGAAAACATTCGGCCGTTTTCATGTGAATTGGTAAGGGGAAAGAATAAACCAGCATAAGAAAAAGCAGAGCGGCTCCTTATTCCAAAGGAACCGCTTTTTTCTAACACTTATCCTTTTCTAATAAACCGTTTTCTTTCTCAATATGTTATATCTAATATATACTGATATAACAAGAAAGTCATTCTTATATAATGGACAAAGTTGGTGGTAAAGATGTTGAATAAATCAGAAGAGAATACGCCTTATTATCAACAAATAAGAGAAATGCTGCTCGAGGAAATCAAAAGCGGAAAGTTAAAACACGGTGATAAAATCCCTTCTGAAAGAGAGCTGTCCGAAACATTAAAAATCAGCAGAATGACCATCCGCCATGCCATTGACCTTTTAGAAAGGGAAGGGGTTGTCGAACGGCGTCCGCGGGTCGGCACGTTTGTGGCAAACCGCCGGATCAGATGGAACTTTATCACCGTCAACAGCTTTACAAAAGGAATGATTGATAAAGGGTTTAAGCCTTCTACAAAAAAAATACATATGCTTTTCGAAAAAGCAGATGAACATCTAGCAAAAGTTCTTGATATTGATGTAGGGGAAGAAGTTTTTTCTTTGAAACGCCTGAGAATCGTAGATGAAATTCCCATTGCGATTGAATTGAGCCAGATTCCTTATAAATACTGCGAAGGAATTGAGAAATACATGGAGGATAATGCTTCTTTGTACGAGGTATTAGCCCAGAAATATGGAATCCAATTGAAAAAACAAAAACAACGCATGAAAATTTCCTACTCTAACTCATCTGAAAGCAAACTGCTGCAGCTTAAACCGGAAAGCCCATGTTTATGGATTCAAGGCACAACCCACGATATGTCAGGCCGCATTATCGAATACACAAATGGACTAGCAAGAGGAGATCTGGTTGAATTTTACTCAGAGCCGACCAATCCTTCTTAAACGGCCTGCAGGACCGACAAGAAAGAATCGCTATTTTAATCTTTCGTATACATGCATACTCATATACAAATATACCTGTATATGAGTATATGCATATACATGTATATTTGTATCTATGTAGATTTTGAAGGCGCTATAAATATATGAAAAGAAGCTCCTATTTAGCCAGGGGCTTTTTTTCATATATTTATCATTGTTCAAAAAAAGAAGCTCCGCTGTAATGAAATGGAATAGTGAATAGAAATCTGGCATATGAATGAAATAAGCTGAAATAATAGGGGGATGTACGATGAATGTTCACAGTGAAAAGCCTGTATACTATAACGGTTACGGCTTAGACAAATTAGCACCAATAAATAAAAAAGCCTACAAAGAGTTTGTAGTTAAACCTAACCATATACGAGATGAAGGAAGCATCTCTTCTTTTCCCTATTTCCCTTATATGAAGAGGTTAACGATTGATAAAGGATCCCCAAATACGTTGTCCTGAAAATAAACAGAGGTGATCCAAAACCATTCTTATTTAAAAGAAATGAAAAAAGCTGCAGCAGCCACTGCAGCTTTTTTCATTTCTGCTACATGGTTTGACATTTCTACAAACTGCGTAGACTTTTTATCATCTTCGGCGAGAATACCCCCACTTCAAGCTTGCTAAGTGGGGGGGAGTTCAAAAAATACTGCTCCTGCCTTCATAAGGCCTCCGTTTGATCAGCCAGTAAACCAGTGGAATTTTCCGCTGCTTAATGGAATGTCAGAACATTGATTTACTAAAAGACCCATCGTGAGACCCTCATTAACGAAAGTAAAAAAATGTAATTTAATCAGAGCTTTTTTCTGCTGAGCGTGTCGTTTGTCTTCAGTATCCAGTAAATCGTGCATGGCGGCGTAAGAGAGCGGCTTTACATACTGTACGCAGAAGAGATATGAACAGGCAGCAGGCAAGAATGATTTTTTCGATGAAAACGGTACTAGGTTATTCTTATCCTTTAATAACAAGACAGTATAAGATAGCTGTTTCTCAAAGCTGCTGCGAAACCGACAAGATGAGAAAGAGGAACAGGGCTACAAGCACCTGTTTCCGCGACCGGGGGGCAGACCTCTTCTAAGATATCGATTTATGGGATAAATAAAAAGGGTATAGCCGGTTTCCTTCTATGTAAGGAGTATATATGTATGGAACGCTTTATTTTCTCTATATTTATTGGATGATGACACTACGATGGCTTAAAAGAAATTTTGATTACTTGTTAACATGTCGGCATATTCGCGTACAGTACATATACTTCAATCAAGTTTTGATCAGCCCTTCCCTTACATAAAGGCACCATCTGTTCGCAATGTTACCGGCTATTAAGAACAGCCATATTTTAAAATGTAATATACTAGATTGGGGAGCTGGAAGATCTGTATTTTCTGTCTATATTTGACGAGATAATGTATAAATCCATGAATCCTTATCAAAAAACGTATCTCATCTTTAAAGAATGAACATTTTATCCATTGCAGAGCCTTTCTCCAATAACGGTTTTCTTCTATTAAATAATAAATCTCTTAAAATATGTTTCACGTGAAACAATTTTGATAGATTTATAGACTTAAAACCTTTACAGTGCAACAAACCAGGTTTCTTAGTTGTCTGAAAAGGTGGGCTGCTTGTGAGAGGGAAAAGGCAAACTACCTGCTAGTTACCGCTGCATAAGCTTCCAAAGAGGGCGGGCCTATAAAAATAAGTCCTCTTGCCGCCATTTCTGTTTCAAGCAGATAAATAAAATCAGGCGTTAATTTTAAACGTAATGCATCCATATAAGCTTCTATTAAATACTCATCCGCAATGTCTATTTTACACAATGTGCCTGCTCCTCCTCTATGGTTACGAGGCAGTTCAGCCATCTTAGTCTTTAGACCGTAGATCTGAAACTTTGCGTCCCAGCCTTTCGACTGGTTTGCCTTTTTCTGCTTTTCTTAATAAAAAGGTAAACAAAAATAAATCAACAAAAGTCTATTTATCATTTTACAAAAACAGCTTCAAAATGTCATTTTTTAAAATGAAAATTCACAAAAAAGTAAATGATTCACCTTTTAACAGATATGTACCGGAAAAAAGATAAAATGAGCAGAGAAATAAGGCGAAAGGAGAAAGGGAATGCAAGAGAACATGATAACTCTATCGGCTGGAAGAAAGCTTGGCTTTTGGGAGTAGGGGGGACAAACAGGGGGTTCCGGTTTTTTTGTTTCATGGCACACCGGGTTCAATAATTTGGTTTTTAAAAGATGATGACATAGCGAATACGCTTGGTATCCGTTTTATAGCGACCGATAGGCCAGGATACGGGTTATCCGGTCAAAAAAGCATCGCAGTGTTATCGACTGGGCAGACGATATAGCCGAACTGGCAATTTTTTCAAAGACAGAGACGTTTTCTGTTTTAAGGATGTTCGGAGGAGGAGCTTATGCAGCAGCTGTTTCTTATTGCTTTCCTGAACGAACTCGATTTTGTGTACTTGTTTTATCAGCGATTCCTTTTCATGCGGGTAAGCCCCCCTAAAAATATGTCAAAAGAAAACCAAATTGCTTTTTTTTCTGTCCAAACATGCTCCATGGATATAAAAAAGGATCAACAGTTCCCAGAAAAAATGATAGATCGTAATCCTGACAAGTATAAAGCCGTCCTCCAAAAAGGAGGACGGCATTTGCCGGAATGGGACAACTGCCAGCTAACGTAAGAGGAGGTACTCGGCAGTACGATTCTTCATTTGAAAGAAGCCTACCGTCAGGAAGTTGAAGGTGCTTTATACGAAACAAGGCTGCTGACGGAAAACTGTGGATGCCACCTTTGCAATATTCAGGTTCGGGTTTATATTTGGCATGGTGAAGAGGATACATTGTCACCGGTCAGTGAAGGGAAAAAGATGGCTGGCCGATTTTGGACTGTTACACCCTATTCTGTAAAGGGTGGAGGTCATTTTCTTACAGAAGAAAAACAGATATGGAATGAAATTCTCCAAACCATTTTAAAGGAAGCAGCGTTTAAATAGCATAAGCATACCTGATTTCGATATGCCTCTCGCATTTTAGTCGGGCTCATAACACGATATTGCTGATCGTGAAGCAGATAACCAGATTGATCCAGAGAACAGCCTGTCAGATGAAAAGCAAACGACCTAAGCCTCTTTTTTATTGAAAAGACCCTTGCGTATATTTATTACGCAAGGGCCTTTTTAGCATGATCAAAAATAAAGGTAGAACTCCGAGTGAAAAGAGACGCTCCATTCACCATCTTAGAGGAATGCCGAATAAAAAATGATTGTAAACTGTACCAGCTTTTTGCGGCTGCTTGAGTATCCAGGCAGCAGAAAGAAGAGAAATCCAAAAATTTTTCATCGCTTCACTCTTTAAGCTTAAAATAAAGAAATATTTTTTCTCTATTATTGTTGATTTCAAAAATATTTTTTCGTATAATGAGTCCATCGGTTGAAAATGCTTACATTATCAACTGGAAATGTATTACAGTATAAAGGTGGTATTTCAATGGACGCTTATTTATTAATTGTAACGCTGCTATCAATTGTTCTCGTTATTATCGGCGTTTCTTGGTTTAAATGGCATGCGTTTATAAGTTTAACCGTAGCCAGTTTGTTTTTAGCTGTTCTTTCCGGTTTATCATGGGACAAAATTGTAAGCGCTTATGAAACAGGAGTCGGCGGGGTACTGGGGCATTTAGTTGGTATTTTGGCTCTTGGTACGATCTTGGGGAAAATGCTTTCTGAATCCGGTGCCGGACTGCAGATTGCAAACTATTTTGTAAAGGTTTTCGGTGAGAAAAAACTTCCGTGGGCGATGTTTTTCTCAGGATTTATCATTGGGATTCCTGTCTTTTTTGAAGTCGGTATTTTAATTTTGCTGCCGCTTGTCATTTCGATTCAAAAAGCTACAAAGAAAAATATTTTATTAATTGCACTGCCAGGGATCGCTGGCTTATCTGTTGTGCACGGCCTTGTGCCTCCGCATCCAGGTGCAATTGCAGCAATCGGCATTTATGGCGCTGACTTAGGAAAGGTACTGCTGTACTCTTTAATCATTGCACTTCCAGCTGGTATTATCAGTGGTCCTTTGTTTGCAAAGTTCATTTACAAGCGGGTTATGCCAAAAGGAGAGCCGAGCTTAGTAACGGTAGAACAAAAAGATCCTGCTTCTCTTCCAAGCGTAGGAATTTCATTCTTATCTATTTTACTGCCTGTTGTTTTGATGATCATTGGCACCGCAGCGCCGTATGCCGGACTGCCTGGCCAAGCCGAACAAATTTTAGCTTTTATCGGCAGTCCGCTTGTTGCCCTTTTAATTTCTTGTTTCGCTGCTTACTATTTTCTCGGTTTCCGTCAGGGGATGGACCGCGATACAATCAAGAGATTTACAGAAGAATGCATTCTGCCAGTTGGCTCTATTCTTTTAATTATTGGAGCGGGCGGTGCGTTTAAACAGGTTCTGATTGACAGCGGAGTAGGCGCAACAATTGGTGATATGTCACAAGGATTATCTCTGTCACCGCTTTTACTGGCGTTTATGATTGCTGGCTTAATCCGGATTGCAACCGGCTCTGCCACGGTAGCTCTTACAACGGCGGCAGGTATCGTATCACCGATCATTGCCGGTATGCCGGATGTGAACCTTGAACTGCTTGTTATTGCAACAGGCGCTGGTTCCTTAATGTTCTCTCATGTAAATGATGCAGGCTTCTGGATGGTAAAAGAATATTTAGGATTAACTGTCGAAGAAACGTTTAAAACATGGACGGTTCTTGAAACTGTTCTTTCTTTTACGGCATTTGCCGGTGTCTTAATCGTCAGCATGTTCGTTTAATAAAAGTGAAGAGTGAAGACCGAAAAAAGCCCTGGGAATCCAGGGCTTTTTTTATGATGTTACATACCTATAATAAATTTGATTAAATAACGTTTTTGCCAAATTCCAAACAGCCCGCACAAATCGAAACACCTGGCCCGACCGCTAATACACCCACTTCACTAATGCTTTTTTGGCAAAAAGAACAAGTTTCCGTATAAGCTGTGCTTGCTGCTGGCGTGTTTTCTACAGCTGGCTGGGGTTGTGACTCAATCACTTCTTTGCCGAAATCGAGACACTCTATACAGATGGAAACTCCGGGTCCTAATGCTAACGCATCCACTTCATTTCTGCTTTTTTCACAAAAAGAACAAGTTTCCGTGTAAGTATGCTTCGCTGATGGTGTATTTTCTGCTTTAGTCATGGTATCAAACAAACGTTCAATAAATTCAGGCTGTATATACTCCGCATGTCCCTTTACCTTTTGCTCAATCGTCGAGTAGGCAAGCGCCATTCCTTCATAAAAAGATTTTCTTTCCGGCACTTCGCTTTTAGCGGCTTCATCCTCACATAATTGCTGCAGCATTTGCAATCCCTCTACTGTGGCTTTTACTTCCGTGCCCTGGAACATGTTCATTTGAATATGTTGATCCATTTCAGCCGCCCTTTCCCCAAGGAATCGTGCAAACAGAATCGCTTACACAGCTATTTATTTCTTGGTGAATGGGAAAATTCCTTCTTATTTGAGCGAAAAGAGCTGTTATGGAGATCAAGCAAAACATTGGTCAGACAAAAGTACTATCTTTTTAACGCAGTTGCATGCAAAGCTCCTGCATGAAAACAAATACCACTGTACATAATGTAAGTAGTAAAGAAACCACTTTTATCTGTGGAGTTGTTTGAAAGAAAAACCACCTTTTTTTCTTATGGCCTCTCTCGTGGAAAGGGCTTTCATTTTGACGGTTGAGTAACCGTCTGCTAAGCCGGTTAAATTCTCGTTTCAGAAATGGAGTCGCGGATTTTATCGAGTGCTTTATTCGCATTGTATTTGTTCAGTACCATTATATTTACATAAAGGGCATCAATAATGCTCAGCTGTCCAATCCGGGAAGAAAGGGCTTCAGAACGAAAATCCGTTTCTTCAGAGCTTGTGAATAGCGCAACATCGACATTCTGGCCAATAAACGACTTTGGATAGCCTGTGATACCGATCGTTTTTGCCCCGTTTTTTTTCGCTGTTTTTAAAATATTAATCGTATCTTTGTTCGTTCCGGAATGCGAAATCACAACAGCTACGTCCTTTTCTGTCAGTTGGGAAGCGGACATCAGCTGGTAGTGGGAATCGACGAATGAGAACGCTTTAATTCCTGTGCGGATAAATTTATGATAAGCGTCCATGGCAATGACCATAGAGCCGCCAACACCGTAAAATTCTATTTTCTCTGCATGAAGGAGCAGGGACACTGCTTGATGAAGCGCATTTTCATTGAGCAAATGCAGCGTATTTTCAAGCGTCTGGATATTGGATTGAAAAATCTTTTTTGTGATGGTTTTTTCGTCATCATTTTCTGAAATTTCTTCATGTATTTGTTGAATCGGTTCCATAATTTCAGAAGCGAGGGCAATTTTCATCGCCTGATACCCTTTAAATCCAATTCGTTTGCAAAACCGAAATACCGTTGCATCCGCAACATGCAGATCTTCTGCCAGTTCGTTAATCGTAATATGAATAATTTTTTCAGGGTTTTGTAAAATGTAATCCGCTACTTTTTTCTCTTTTGCGCTTAACCTTGCATAATAGGAGCGAATTCTTGCCATACATTGTTGTGTCACTGAGGTCCCTCCTTACAAACTGTTTTATAACATCAGTATAGCATAAGAAAAGAAGCAAAAAATATTTCTTGAAAGGGTTTTATTCAAGAAAAAAATTTTATATAATTTAATAGAAGTATGAAAATTATTTTCAAAGGAGCTTATCACATATGCATATTGGTTTAGTCGGGCTCGGCAAAATGGGCTTTCAGTTAGGGTTGAACTTAATGGAGCATGGTCATGAAATTACGGCTTTTGATGTAAACCAGGAAGCAAGAGAAAAAATGAGTGGAGAAGGGGCACAGACAGCTTCTTCTCTTGAAGAGCTGGTTGCCAGCCTGCCAAGTCCGAAAGTGGTCTGGGTCATGGTGCCGTCCGGCAAGATTACAGAAGGAGTCGTTCATGAAGCAGCGTCCCTGTTAACCGAAGGCGATATTGTCGTTGAAGGCGGAAACTCTCATTACAAAGATTCTATCCAGCGCGCAGAACAGTTAGCAAAGCGTGGTATTCACTTTTTAGACGTCGGCACAAGCGGCGGCACGTCCGGTGCAAGAAATGGGGCCTGCATGATGGTCGGCGGTGAACAGTCCGCTTTTGAACAGTTAGAATCTGTATTCCGGGACATTTGCGTTGAAAATGGCTATTTGTATACAGGAAAGAGCGGAAGCGGACACTTTTTGAAAATGATCCACAATGGAGTGGAATATGGGATGATGCAGGCGATCGCGGAAGGCTTTGAGTTGTTGGAAAAAAGCGATTTCGGCTATGATCATGAACAGGTGGCCAGAGTGTGGAACCACGGCTCTGTTATTCGTTCATGGCTGATGGAACTCACACAAAATGCATTTTCAAAAGATCCGAAGCTTGAAGGCATTAAAGGCATTATGCATTCATCTGGAGAAGGAAAATGGACAGTTGAAACGGCCCTTGAGATGCAGGCAGCCGCGCCTATTACGGCGTTGTCTTTAATGATGCGCTACCGCTCGCTTGAAGAAGACACATTCTCAGGAAAAGTTGTCGCTTCTTTGCGAAACGAATTCGGCGGACACAGCGTTGAGAAAAGCAATTAATCCCATAAAGTAAATGTGCGAATAAAAACCATATTCATATACAAGAAAAAGCTTTTCCTCTGTTCTAAAGAGAATTGCTTTTTCTTTTTTTGTTCATTTAGGACTCATTTTATAAGCATTAAAGTGCTCCGTTTTACATATTTTCACTGTTAATAATGATTATAACTTTCAAAAAAATTGTGATATTTTCTAACAAATGTGTAGATATGGAAAAATATAACCTCTATTATACTCTTATTCCAAGTGATTAAAGGGGGAAACAAAGTGACAAAAGAACAAAAAAGCTTAACAAGGAGAGATTTCCTGAATCAAGTAGGGAAAGTAGGAGGAGCTGTTGCCGTATTTGGAGCAATGGAATCCTTAGGGTTTTTTGCTTCTCCTGTGATGGCAAGCGCCAGCAGCTATCGCCCTCCATCCAAAAGTGACCTTTCCCAGTCAGGGAAAATAGGCAAAAAAGTCATTATCCTCGGAGCCGGTATTGCCGGAATGACAGCCGCTTATGAACTTGGAAAAGCAGGATATGATTGTCATATTCTCGAAGCGAGAGATCGAACAGGAGGACGGAACTGGACCGTGCGAAATGGAACACAAGAAACCGAAATCGGCGGGGTTAAACAAACAGCTAAATTTGACAAAGGCCTTTATTTTAACGCCGGCCCTGCCCGAATTCCCCAGCATCATGTGACCATGGATTATTGTAAAGAGCTCGGGGTTCCACTCGAAGTGTTTTGTAACGTAAATGAATATGCTTATTATTATCAGGAAAATGTGGGTGGTCTCGCAAACCAGAGAATTCGGAAGCAGGCCATTAAAGCAGACTCACGTGGATTTGTATCCGAGCTGTTAGCAAAAGCAGTCAATAAGTCTGCACTTGACCAGGAGCTAACGAAAGAAGACAGGGAAAAATTAATGGATTACCTGAAACGTGAAGGTGATTTGTCTTCCGAGTACATCTACAAAGGCTCAAGCCGCCGCGGATATACAGAACTCCCAGGTGCAGGCCTCCAGCCAGGAACAGTCGGCGCACCCTATACATCTAGTGAACTTCTTCAATCAGGAATGATGAACAACTTCAACTCAGAATACTCCTTCACTCAACAACCTATGATGTTCCAGCCCGTAGGCGGGATGGACCAGATTCCAAAAGCACTTGAAAGACAGCTTCCAGGCAAAATTACGTTTGAAGCGGAAGTACAGGAAATTCGGCAGTCCCCAGAGGGCACGCGGGTGGTGTACAAGACCAAAGGAAAAACACAAGAAATAAGCGGAGATTACTGCATCTGTACGATCCCGCTGCCTGTTCTAAAAAATATAAAAGCAGATTTCACAAGCGAAATGAAAAATGCAATCCAAAGCATCAACTACGCATCAACGGGCAAAATCGGCCTTCAATTTAAAAATCGTTTCTGGGAGCAGGAAGACCGCATTCTTGGCGGCATTACAACAACCAACATGGATATCTCCCAGATCTGGTATCCATCCTCTGACTTTTTAACACAAAAAGGAATTGTAGTCGGCTATTATAACTTCGGTCAAAATGCAGTCGATGTGGGCAACCGATCCATCGCCCAGCGTCAATCGCATGCTTTGGCTCAGGGTGGAAAAATACATAAGCAGTATGCTGATGAATTTGAAACCTCTTTCTCACTTGCATGGCACAAAATTAAATATAACGAAGGTGGATGGGCAGAATACTCTTCTTCTGATTTGAAAAACTATTATCCAATTTTAAATCAGCCGCAAGGCCGTATTTACCTTGCCGGTGAACACCTCAGCTACATGACGGGATGGATGGCTGGTGCATTTGAATCGGCAAGAACAGTCGTCAGCCAGATTCACGGGAAAGTTTTGGAAGAAAATGGTCCAGTACCTTCGATCGCGGGGTAATGAATGATCCGGCTGTTATTTTATCTTTTATAAATGGAGGAAGAAAAATGAAAAAATCACTAAAAACCACGATTGCCTCGGTTGTAATTGGAGCAAACGTTATTGCCGGATTTTCGATTGCCTCGGCGGTAAGTGAAAAAGAAGAGTTAAAATCGAATGAAGTAACGTTTTTTGGCACCCCATCTTCCTCTATTTCCAGTTCAGTGGCTATTCCTTCTTCTTATGGCCAGCTGCTGTTTAGCGGGACTGTTCCGCCTTTGTTGAATAAAGACGGTGCAACAATGTATGAACGATACGGGGATACCAAAACGCAGGCTATCGGTATATTAAAGAATTTAGAAACGCAGCTGAAAGCAAAAGGACTCACGCTTGCGGATGTAACGTATTTGCGTGTGTATGTAGTATCAGACCCGAATAAGGGCGGAAAACCGGACTATCAAGGGTGGTTTGACGCGTACGGACAGTTTTTTAATACAAAAGAAAATCCAATTAAAACAGCACGTTCCACTGTGGGTGTCGACAGCCTGGTGAATTCAGACTGGCTCATTGAAATTGAAGCGGTTGTGGCTTACAAAAATAAAAACAAATAAAACATGTTTATGAGAGGAGCAGATTTGCATGCTGCAAAATATCGGTGTTCCAGGTTTAGTGCTAATCTTAATCATCGCCCTTGTAATCTTTGGCCCTTCGAAATTGCCCGAGATCGGCCGGGCGTTTGGCCGTACATTGAGCGAGTTTAAAAGTGCCACAAAAAATTTAGTGGAAGAGGAGGAAGAAAAAAAGCCTGAGCTGACAACGGTGGAGAAAAAAGAGAAATCAGCGGTTTCATAAGAGGCATGTAGACGAGGAAACTCGTCTACATCTTTTTTTAGCAAAAGATAGGAGGTCGTTGGATGAAAAACAAGGATACTCATCTAATCGAACATTTAGAAGAACTTCGCCAGCGGATTATTAGGACTTTAATTGCCTTTCTCTTTTTTCTCATTCTTGCTTTTGTTTTTGTTGAGAATATTTACAATTGGCTGATCAAAGACCTGGACGGAAAATTGGCAATCCTAGGACCGAGTGATATTCTATGGGTCTATATGGTCATTTCGGGTGTTTGTGCGATTGCTGCAACGATTCCTGTTGCTGCCTATCAAACCTGGCGCTTTGTCGCTCCTGCTTTAACAAAGGAAGAAAGCCGGGTCGCCCTTCATTTTATACCGGGCTTGTTTCTGCTGTTTCTTACGGGCATTGCATTTGGCTATCTTATTTTGTTTCCAATCGTGTTAAACTACCTGACTGCGCTGTCATCCGGCCACTTTGAGACGATGTTTACGGCGGATCGCTATTTCCGTTTTATGCTGCACTTAACACTGCCATTTGGCTTTTTATTCGAAATGCCCCTCGTTGTGCTGTTTTTAACAAGACTCGGCATTATTAATCCAATGAGGCTGGCCAAAGCGAGAAAGCTTTGTTATTTTGCCCTCATTGTCGTTTCCATTTTAATTACACCCCCTGACCTGATTTCAGACGTTTTGGTTATCATTCCCCTGCTGCTTTTATATGAAGTAAGCATCACAATTTCAAAGGTGGTGTACAGAAAAAGGCTGACCAGTGAAGTATCTGTTTCATAAAGGAAGAGCAGCAATACATAAATAAGTAAAGCGGCCTGTTTAAGAGAACAGGCCGCTTCTTTTTCAAGCACTATTATTTGATCCATTTCTGCTGAAACTCGGCAATAAGGCCGTATTCATTTTCAAGTGCACGTGCCACGCGAATATAAACCGACATCAGATCCTGATAAACCTCTACGTTTTCCAGATTTGGCTGGTGGCTGTGTGTGCTGCCGACCCACTCTGACATAATAGAGAAATCATCAATTTCGCCAAGCGCGTACATACCTAATACAATCGCACCAAGGCAGGAGCTTTCAAAGCTTTCCGGCACTGTCACTTCCTGATCGAAAATATCCGCCATCATTTGACGCCACAGCTCAGAGCGGGCAAATCCGCCTGTTGCCTGAATTTGCTTCGGCACGCCAATGACTTCCTGAAGGGCAAGCATAACCGAATACAAGTTCAAGATTACCCCTTCTAAAACAGCGCGGATCATATGCTCACGCTTATGGTGCAGGCTGAGGCCGAAAAAGGAGCCTCTTGCGTTTGGATTCCAAAGCGGTGCCCGCTCACCAGCCAAATAAGGATGAAATAGAAGACCATCCGAACCTGGCGCTACACGAGAAGCGATTTTGGTCAGCACTTCATACGGATCAATGCCAAGCCGCTTCGCTGTTTCAATTTCGGCTGAGGCAAATTCATCCCGCACCCATCTAAACGTCATGCCGCCATTATTAACCGGCCCGCCGACAACCCAGTGGTTCTCGGTCAGCGCATAGCAGAAAATGCGTCCTTTCGGATCCGTGACCGGCTTATCTGTTACAGTACGGATGGCGCCGCTTGTGCCGATGGTTACGGCTACCACGCCCGGGTCAATAGCATTCACACCGAGGTTCGATAAAACCCCGTCACTTGCCCCTACAATAAATGGTGTGTCATCAGAAATGCCGAGATCTTCTTTGTATACCGGCTTTAAGCCTTTTAAAAAGTGGGTCGTCGGAACCGCTTTTGACAGCCGGTCCGCCGAAATGCCTGCTACTTCGAGTGCTTCTTTATCCCATGCTAATTCATGTAAATTAAACATGCCCATCGCAGAAGCAATAGAATAATCAACGACATACTCACCAAACAGCTGGTAAAACACGTATTCTTTAATCCCGATAAATTTATCGGCGGCTGCAAACACATTCGGCTGATCGGTCCGCAGCCAGGCAATTTTGCAAAGAGGGGACATGGGGTGAATCGGCGTGCCGGTTCTTTTGTAAATCTCGAGGCCGTTCATTTCGTTTTTAATTTTCTCGGACCATTTGGTCGGCCGGCTGTCTGCCCAGGTGATGCAGCGTGTTAACGGTTTGCCGTTTTTGTCCATTGCAATGACGCTGTGCATCGCGGAACTAAAGCTGACGAGCTTCAGCTGAGCCGGATCAACATGTCCTTTTGTCAAAACGGTTTTGATCGTTTCAAGCACAGCCCGGAAAATTTCGTCCGGATCCTGCTCAGCAATAGACGGCGAGGGGCTGTAAAGAGGATACTCTACATGGTGCATCTCCAGCACTTTGCCGGCTTCTCCAAATAAAACGGATTTTGTGCTGGTCGTTCCGATATCAACGCCTAGATAAAAAGATTGTTTTGACATACTCATAGTCTCCTTTATCAAATGATCCGATCTTTGCTGTGTGTATCAAACATGAGTTAATGAAAATTATTTATTTTTTTTGTTTTAAGAAAGAAAATTTTTTTCTTCTTTATTATTCTACTAGAAAAGAAATGGTTTTGGAACTGTTTTCATAAAAGAGTGTACGTTACTTTGCTCTTTCTTTGTCAGCTGTTAAATGTTCTGGTGCGTATAGCTAGTATACCCTTTTTAAAGAGGATCAGCCGATTATGGAACGGGAGGAAAATGGCCCTTACACAGGCATTCTTTGTTTCGGTCCGAACGTTTAAAGTCATGTACCCTTTTTTACACCATAAAAGGCGTATGCAAAGGAAAGCGCTCTCTATAAGAATGAGAAATAGACCTTGTCTGCTTTCTGCTAACATGTATACTTAAAAAGAAAAATAAGATTTTCATTTTTTATAGCTAAACATGTTAGCGATTTAACAGAAGATAAGCAGTATAAAGGTGGGAGAAACATCATGCTTTTTAAACCGGTGCGGTTGAGCCTGCTGACTCAAATTGCCCTTCTTTTAACGATAGTCATAATCATTAGTACATTTTTGGTGAGTCTCCTTTTTTCTTCCATGATCGATGAAATGGTTGAATCTTATATGGGAAAGCAGGCAATGACTGTCGCAAAACTTGCGGCACAGAATGAAGAAATTATCGATGCCTTCCAAGAAAAAAATCCTACTGTAACGATGCAGCCGATTGCCGAGACGATACGCAAAACAACCGGGGCCAGTTATGTCACGATTGTCAATACGAAAGGAATTCGCTATACAAATCCGAATCCTGATTCGATTGGAAAACATACAGCTACTAGTAATGACGCTTCTCTTTTAAGAGAGCAATCGGTTATTTATAAAGATACGGGCATATCCGGTCCAGCAATTAAAGCAAAAACGCCTATATGGAACGAACACGGAAAGGTTATTGGTGTTTCGTCTGTTGGGTTTTTATTAAATGATGTAGAAGAACAGACAGATGTTTATCGAACGAAAATTATCCAGCTCGCTATGATTCCGTTAGCCATTGGAGCTGTGGGGGCCATGATTATTGCACGCAGGATTCGAAAAGTGATTTTAGGACTTGAACCGGAGGAAATTTCCTATTTGTTCAAAGAGAAAGAAGCCACACTGGAATCCATTCGGGATGCAACCATTGTGATCAATACACAGAATCAAGTTTCATCGATGAATAGGAAAGCCCGTCTGCTATTTGGCGGCCAAACAATCCAAAAAGGATATGTGATAAAAGAGAAGAAGCTTCAAACCCTTTTAAAAGAAGTGCTTACTTTTAAAGAAGAGAGGATCAACCAGCCGGTTGTATTTGAAAACCGGCTTTTCATTGCGGATTTGTCTCCGTTTTTGAAGAATGGACAGACAGAAGGCGTAGTACTGACAGCCCGGCCTATGTCAGAAGTTGAAAAGCTGACGGAGGAACTGTCTCAGATGAAAGCATTCTCTGAAAATATGCGTTCACAAAATCATGAATTTTTAAATAAGCTGAACACGCTGTATGGACTGCTGCGATTAGGGCAGTACGAGCGGGCGATGCAGTTGATTTCCCAGGAAGTCCAGGAGCGGCAGGATGTCATCTCATTCCTGGTTTCATCTGTAGCGGACCCTATGATCGCTGCTTGTCTGCTGGGAAAATTGAATCGGGCAAAGGAACAGCAAGTATCCTTAACCATCGATGAAGAAAGTAGTTTATCCGTTTCACTTACCGCCCAAGAAGCCCAGCAGATGGTTTCGATCATTGGAAATATTATAGACAATGCGCTGGAAGCGGCACGCACCGAAAAAGGAAGAGAAGGAAAAGTTTCTGTGTCATTTACGGACTTTGGAAAAGAAATAGTGTTTGATATTGAAGACAATGGAGCGGGTGTTCCGGCTCATATGGAAGAGAGGATATTCCAAGAAGGGTATACGACCAAAACAGGAGAGAATCACGGTATTGGTTTGACGATTGTCCAGCATGCTCTGCAGCAGCTTGGGGGAGATCTTTATTTAAGCAAAAGTCAGCTTGGGGGTACCCGGTTTACCATTGTCGTACCTAAAAAGGAGGAATTTGATGGAGACGATTAAAGTGATTATTGTAGAGGATGATTATGAAGCAGCAGGAATTTATAAGCAATTTACAGACCAGCAGCCTGGTTTTGATGTGATTGCAACTGCCGGATCAGGCAGACAAGCACTGGATTTGTTAAAAGTGGTGCAGCCTCATTTGATTTTACTTGATGTTTTTCTTCCAGACACCAACGGTATTGAACTGCTAAAAGAAATCAGGAAACAGCAATGGGGAGTTGACGTCATTTTAATTACAGCGGCCAATGATACCGAAACAGTCAGCCAGGCGATTCGCGGGGGCGCATTTGGCTACTTAATAAAGCCGATTATGATTGATAAATTGATTGTAACCTTAGAGGAATACAAGCAGATGCGATCACAGCTTTATGAGCAGAAAAAAGTCGATCAGGATAAAGTAGACCGCATGTTTCGTACTGCTCAATTGAAAAAACAATCTGTCACTAGTACCGCCCAGCTGCCGAAAGGAATCGATAAACATACGCTAAAGCTGGTCAGGGAAAAAATAAAAATGGTTGAGGAAAGCTTGAATGCGGATGAGTTTAGTCAGCTGTTCGGTATTAGCTATTCCACAACCCGTCGTTATTTAGAGTACCTTGTCTCTACTCATGAGATGGAGGTACAAGTGATTTACGGCAGCATCGGGCGGCCGGAACGAAAATACAAATCCCTTTAAAACCGTAGAGCTGAGGCTGCGGTTTTTTTTGTCGTGAAAAATAAGAAAAAAACGATTCTTACAATTAAAAAAGTAAAAACAATTTTTAACTACACGCAATATCAGAAGATTGATACTCTTTTCTAAAGAAAGCGCTGTCAACATATGAGAAGTAAAGGAGATGAATAAATGTTAGCTGCATTAGGATTTTCGATGGTCGCGGTATTTATGTATTTAATTATGTCAAAAAAATTATCGGCTCTGGTAGCCATTATGCTTGTGCCGATCGTATTTGGTATTCTCGGCGGCTTTTTAACCGAGCTGGGCCCGATGATGCAGGAAGGCGTTGAAAGCATTGCCTCCACCGCTATCATGATTTTGTTTGCGATTTTGTATTTTGGCATTATGATTGACTCTGGCTTGTTTGACCCATTGATCGCCAAAATTTTAAAGATTGTAAAAGGTGATCCGCTCAAAATTGTGCTGGGCACAGCGGTTCTTTCTATGACGGTTGCCCTTGACGGAGATGGGACGACTACCTATATTATTACGGTTTCTGCCCTGCTGCCATTATATAAGCGGCTTGGCATGAATCGGCTCATTTTAGCCACAGTCGCTATGCTCTCGATGGGGGTAATGAATATGACGCCATGGGGAGGGGCTTCTGCGATGGCTATGGCTTCCCTCGGGCTGGATGCATCTGAGTTGTTTATTCCTATGATTCCCGTAATGGGCATTGGACTTGTCTGGGTTCTTACGGCCGCTTTTTTACTGGGCCGAAAAGAACGAAAACGGCTTGGTGTAATTGAGCTTGATTCTGCCCATCAGTCAGCGGAGAACACAGGGCTTGCCGCCACAACACTGAATGCAGATTACAAACGTCCAAAACTGGTTTGGTTCAATTTATTGTTAACAATCGTTTTAATGGCTTCTCTGATCATTGACTTTATGTCCTTGACTATTTTATTTATGATCGCCTTTGGTATTGCTCTTCTTGTGAACTACCCAGATTTAAAAGACCAGCAGGAACGGCTGGCTGCCCATTCTAAAAATGCATTAGCTGTTGTTTCCATCGTGATTGCAGCAGGAATTTTTACCGGGATTATGTCTGGAACAAAAATGATTGATGCCATGGCTATAACGCTTGTATCTATTATTCCAGATTCATTCGGCCCGTTTTTGCCGGTGATCGTTGCTTTTTTAAGCGCACCTTTCACATTTTTTATGTCGAATAACGCGTTTTATTTTGGGGTTCTGCCTATTATTGCACAGGCGGCGGAAGCATACGGGATTAGCGCTGTGGAAATTGGGCGCGCTTCCTTGCTTGGCCAGCCTGTCCACGTTCTCAGTCCGCTTGTGGCAGCCGCCCACCTGTTGATTGGACTTGTTGGAACAGAGTTTGGCGACTTGCAGCGGTTTGCAGTTAAGTGGGCACTGGGCACCACAACCGTGATGACAGTAGCGGCCGTACTTTTTGGGATTATCTCGATTTAATAAACGCCTGTGAACAGAATAAGATCCAAACAAAAGGCTGCTTTCGCGAAAGCAGCCTTTTGTCATAAACATCGTCAGGTTTTGATATTCTAGGAGTGATTAAAAAGGGAAAGAAAAAACAGGAAGTTTGTTAATTGACTGATAAACGCTGCTTGCTTTTATTTTTAATGGAAGATTAAAGGAAACAAAACGATACATAGAGAAGTAAATAGGAAAAGGCTAGGTGGACACAGATAAAGGCGTTGATAATGAAAACGCTTACTGGGAGGGGGAGATTTATGAAGCGGCTTGCATACGGCATCCTGCTCCTTGCTTTTCTCGCGGCATCAGCCTGTATGATTTACTATGGAAAACTAACATTTCATATGAAAAAAGCAGAAGCAGAGCAGGATAAATCTGTGTACCACTTTGTCTTGATTCCGGAAGAGATGGATAACGAATATTGGCGTTTAGTCGAAAAAGGAGCAAGAGATGCAGCTGGCCTGTACGGTGTTTATTTAGAGTATGCAGGTCCCCGGCAGGCCGATTACAGCGAACATTTAAAAACACTTGATACGGCCATCGCAGGTAAAGTAGACGGTATTTTAATGCAGGGCGGGAAAAGTGAAATGCTGACGACATTAATATCAAAAGCACATGACAAAGGAATTCCGGTTATCACCGTGGATACAGATGCTCCGGAGACAGAGCGGGCTGCATATGTAGGAACGAACAACTATTACTCAGGCTTTTTAGCGGGGCAGGCACTCTTAGCGGATACAAACGGTTCACAGAGAGTGGGTATCGTAACGGGCCGGTTTCAGTCCGAAAATCAGAAGCAGCGGGTAGAAGGCTTTAAAGAAGCGATTAAAAAAGATGAACGGATTCAAATCGTTGGGATTGAAGAGTCCTCTATCACAAAGATCGGCGCTATTGAAGCGACATACCGCCTGTTTCATAGTCGCCCTGATATCACAGCTATTTATGGGACCAGTGCTTTAGACGGGATCGGCATTGCCGGTGTAACTCGGTACTTTAATAAAAAAAATATTTATGTCATTGCATTTGATACACTTCCAGAGACCCTGTTTCTTTTAAATGAGCAGGCGATTCAGGCTACCGTAGCCCAGGATCCGTATGAGATGGGTTACAATGCAGTAGCGTCATTAATCAAGCTGAAAGCAGGAGAAAATATCCATCCTCTTCAGTACACGGATACATCTATTATTCGAAGAGAGGATTTACCGATTGTGGAAGGAGAAAGCGGGTCATGATTACGATCAGGAAAAAGCTTCTTCTTTATTTTTTAGTGTTTGTAGTCTTATTTAATGTAGTTTCATATTCTATCTATGTAAGCAGCCGGCAGCTTGTGAATGAATATCATAAAAGCTTTCAAGGATTTCTGCTTCTAAATGAAATATCCCAGCAGTCTGCTGCACTGTATGAAGGAGTCAATTCATATGCGATTGAGCGGGAGAAGGGTTCCTTAGAAAAAGTAAAAGCGGCCCAAATGGTTTTACTTGAAAACAAAGAGAGGATAGAAGCAACCAATACAGCCGATATTCAGCCCGAGTCCATGAACATGTATCAGGAAATGATGGATACTCTTGTTGAAGAAAGCGATAAAACGATTCAAGCGATTCAGGTAGAGGCGGTAGATGAATACCCCGGTCATTTACGTGAAGTTCGGAATGTCTCCGGCTATGTACAAGAAGCCACGCTCGCCTATTTAAACTTAGAATTAAATGAATACCAGCAGTTTTATGATCAAATGGAAAAGCGAAATACAGCTTTTAAGCATTTTATCATCAGTTTATTTGTCTCCACGCTGCTTCTTGCTGTTTTCATGGCTCTTTGGTTCTCAAGAGGGATTACAAAGCCCATACATACGTTAACGAAGGCGGCAGCCGAAATGTCTGCCGGGCGGCTCGATGGGCCGGATGTTTCCGTTCTAACCAGAGATGAAATTCATCAGCTCGGGGAGTCTTTTAACCAGATGAGAAGAGACATGCGCCGTTTTATTGAAGAAATCAAAGAAAAAGCAGCGCTCAACCAATGGCTGAAGGAATTGGAATTAAAGCAGCTTCAGAATCAAATCAATCCGCATTTTTTATTTAATACTTTAAACACCGTAAAGCAAATGTCTTACCTGGAGGATGCTCCCATGACTACACAGCTGATTGAATCCGTGTCATCGCTTCTCAGGTACAGCCTTGGGGATTTGCAAAAATCTGTTACATTGGCGGATGAAATGGCGGCGGTAGAGAGTTATTTTGCCATACAAAAAACGAGATTTTCAGACCGCGTTTCTTTTCATTTATCTGTAGAGGAACAATGTCTCCCTATTTCTATGCCAGCGTTGATCTTGCAGCCGATTGTGGAAAATGCTTTTATTCATGGGATTGAAAACAGAGAGGAAGGCGGAGAAATCTCTGTCGTTGTGACGAGCAGCTGCACACAGGCTGTTATTGAAGTGAAAGATAATGGGGCGGGTATAGACGAGAAAACTCTTCAAAAGCTAAGAGCAGGAGGGAAGGCAGCGGAACATACCGGACACTCGACTGGAATTGGTTTGGAAAATGTCATAAAGCGGCTGCATCTCTTCTATAAAGAAAAAGGATCTTTTTCTATTTCATCGACAGAAGGTATGGGAACCACCGTTCAAATTCGTATACCATTTTATGAAGGGAGAGGAATAGGATGAAGGTGATTGTCGTTGATGATGAAATGATTGAAAGAAAAGCGATGCGTAAGCTGCTTGAGCAGCATATTCCACAGGTACAGGTGGTAGGTGAGGCTGGGAACGGGAGGTTAGCGATTGAGCTTGCCGAATCGCTTCATCCCGATTTAATGCTGATGGATATTAAAATGCCAGGCATGAATGGTCTTGAAGCCATTCGCCATATTCGCTCAAAGCAACCTTCTATTCGTTTTATCATGATGACAGCGTATGCTTCTTTTGATTATGCAAGAGAAGCGATGATTGAGGGAGTAAAACACTATCTTGTTAAACCAGCTAAAAGAGATGAAACGATTCAAACGATTTTACAAGTACAAGAGGAAGTAAAGGAAGAACAAGTCTCAGAAGCTGCCCTTTGGCAGCTTGTACTTGCTAAAGTAATGCAGCAGGACATGAACGAAGAAGTGTGCAGGCGCCTGAGGATGCTTCATCCCGAGGCAAAAGTAGGTTTTATGCATGTGTATGAATGTCCAGATGCAAATACAAGGAAAGACATTATCGAACAGCTTAACGAGCACTCCCCGTTTCCTTTTTTGGCGGCTCATCCACAGGCCGGCGGGCTGGCTGTTTTATTTTTAAGCAAGGAATGCCGGAAGTCAGATGTGCTTCTTTTAGCCAAGTCTATCGTTCGCTCGTGGCCCGGAAAAATCACCGTAGGCACAAGCGTTCCTTACCCCTTAAAACAGCTTGGATCCTCTTATTCTGAGGCCTTGCTTGCTTTTCAGCAGCTAAAAGCTGGACGCGGGGCATCATATGGGTTTGCGGATCAGAGCCCTTCTTTTTCGCATAATGCGGTTGAAAAAGCGATTATGAACCGCCATCCTTTAGACACTCTTTTTACCCGCTATTCGCTTAATCAATTAAAAGAAGAATTAGTACATGTCAAAAAAGAAATGGCCGCCATCGGTGTTTACGTTGATGATGTGAGTATTATGGAAGCGGAATCCACTGAAGACTGCCTTGCTTTTGGCAATGAATTGGCCAGCCGAGTCTTTATGCACAAGCAGGGAAGAGAAATGATTGCAAAAGCAAAAGCATTTATCCATACAAACTTTCATCAGCAAATCAGCCTGGAGGATGTGGCTGATCACGTGCAGCTGAGCCCAACGTATTTCACGAAACTGTTTAAAGAAAAAATGAACGAAACATTTATTGGTTACTTAACCAATTATAGAATTCGAACGGCTAAAAAGCTGCTCCAGCACACCAATTTAGGCCTGAAAGAAATTGCGGATCGCACAGGGTATAATGATCCGAATTACTTCAGCCGTGTATTTAAGAAAGCAACTGGCTGTTCACCAAAAGAATACCGGAAATCTTTTTCTTAAGCAGGGGCTGAAGCCGCTGTTTTTCTTTTGCATAAAAAAGTACAGAAAATCATAAAAGATTTCAGAAAAGTCACCTTATCAAGAGGGATATACTTATTTGTGTTAACGCTTACAAAAAAGGGGGCTAAAGGCATGAAGAAAAAACTGGGGCTTATCTTAATGATGATTCTAACGCTCGTTTTATCTGCCTGCGGATCTAACACACAGACGGAAGAAGGAAGCCAGGGCAGCAGCGGGGGAAGCGGGGAAAAAGGGAAACTCGATATTTTCAGCTGGTGGACGGGTGCAGGTGAGGAAGACGGCTTAAAAGCACTTCTTGCCCTTTTCGAAGAGAAATACCCGGACATTCCAATTGAAAATGCTGCTGTAGCTGGAGGAGCTGGAACCAATGCGAAAGCCGTATTGGCGAGCCGGATGCAGGGAAATGATCCGCCCGCTACTTTCCAGGTACATGGCGGTTCAGAACTGAATGACAGCTGGGTAGCAGCGGATAAAATGGAGCCGCTTAATGATCTGTATGAGCAGGAAGGATGGAATGATAAATTTCCAAAAGAATTAATTGAACTTGTCAGTAAAGACGGCAATATGTATTCGGTGCCGGTCAATATTCACCGTGCGAATGTTCTTTGGTATAACAAGAAAGTCTTCGAGGAAAATAGCCTTGCTGTTCCAACAACATTTGATGAGTTTTTTAAAGCTGCAGACACTTTAAAGGAAAAAGGCATTACGCCGCTTGCACTTGGAGACAAAGAGCCATGGGCAGCGACACACTTATTTGAAACGGTCCTGCTTGGAGAACTGGGCGCAGAAGACTATAAAAAGCTTTGGACAGGCGAACTGGCTTTTGACGATCCAAAAGTTAAAAAAGCAGCCGAAACGTTTAAAAAGATGCTTACTTATGTAAATGAAGATCACAGTTCCCGCAACTGGCAGGATGCTGCGCAGCTTGTTGGAAGTGGAGAAGCAGCGATGAACGTTATGGGTGACTGGGCAAAAGGATATTTTACGAATGATTTGAAACTGGCTGTCAATAAAGATTTTGGCTATGCACCCACACCTGGAACAGAGGGAACATTCGGTGTTATTACGGATACTTTTGGTCTTCCGAAAGGGTTAAACAATTCAGAAGATGTAAAAAAATTCCTCAGTGTGCTTGGATCGGTTGAAGGCCAGGATGCTTTTAACCCATTAAAAGGTTCTATTCCAGCTCGTATTGACGCAGACGTATCAAAATACGATCAATATGGAAAAGACACAATGGAAGATTTTAAATCTGCAGCACTTGTGCCAAGCTTAGCGCACGGCTCAGCAGCACCAGAAGGGTTTGTAACGAAGGTCAATCAAGCGGTTAATATCTTTGTTACACAGGGAGGTGTCGATCAGCTTGTTAGTACGCTTCAATCAGCAGGAACCGAATTAAAATAAAGCAGAAACCCTCCGTAAGGGGGGTTTTCTTTACAAGGAGGCATTTACTATGGAAGCAGTAAGAAAAGAAACAGCCAAGGGAGAAAAAGCGTCCAAAAAAAGCTATTCCTCTGATCAATGGATGGCGCTCGCTTTTTTGCTGCCTTCTTTTTTGCTGATTGTCATTTTTGTATATGGATTTATTGGCTGGACAGGATATGTGTCACTGAGCAACTGGAATTCACTTATTCCTGATTTCTCTTTTGCCGGCCTGAAAAATTACATGTATTTATTCAGCGATTTTCGTTTTCAAGCCGATTTACGCAATACTCTTTTTTTTACGATTCTCTTTATCGGCCTGGTGATTTTATTCGGGCTGTCACTGGCTATTCTGCTTGACCAGAAGCTAAAAGGAGAGTCCATTTTCAGAAATATTTTCTTTTTCCCTATGGCATTGTCGTTTGTTGTAACCGGCGTCGTGTGGCAATGGTTATTAAATCCTTCAACGGGAATTAACTTATTTTTAAACACCTTCGGGATTACACCTAAGTGGTACACAGATACCAACATTTTAGCGGGCTTTCAATGGGGACAGATTGAATTTGGGCTGCCGGCTGCGCTGATTGCCGTAGGGATTGCGGCTGTCTGGCAAATGACCGGGTTTTCATTGGCTATGTATATTGCAGGGCTTCGGGCGGTCCCGGATGAAACAAGAGAAGCGGCCCGTATGGATGGGGCTTCTGAATTTCAGATTTACCGGCAGATTATTTTGCCCCAGCTTCGCCCGATTACAGTGAGTGTCATTATTATCATGGCGCACATTTCCTTGAAAATCTTTGATTTGATTTATTCGATGACAGGTCCCGGTGCAAACTTTGTAACGGACGTTCCAGGTGTCTATATGTTTGAAACTACATTCCGAGGTAATTATTATGCGAACGGGGCTGCAATTGCGATTATTATGCTTCTCAGTGTTGCCATATTTATCGTTCCATACTTACTAAACAGCCGAAAGGGGGAAGCGTAATATGGTCATCAGGGCGTTTACAAAACCGGCCAGCTACTTCGTGCTGATTGCGGTCAGCTTATTTTTCTTAATGCCGGTTTATGTCATGATCATTACGAGTTTAAAGCCGCTGGATGAAATTACGCTGGACCAAATGTGGACGCTGCCATCCTCGCTGGATTTCAGCAGCTATGGAGAAGCTTTTTCCAAACTTGCGCCAAACTTGATGAACTCTTTTTATCTCGTTATACCTGCTACTTTGCTGTCTGCTCTATTAGGGGCGATGAGCGGGTATGTACTTTCGAAGTGGCGGTTTAGAGGGTCGGAGATCTTGTTTACTCTTATGCTGTTCGGTATGTTTATCCCTTATCAAAGTATCTTGATTCCACTGATTCAATTTTTACGGGAAGCGGGGCTGTATAACTCTATACCCGGGCTGATTTTTGTTCATGTTGTGTACGGCATCCCGATTACCACGCTGATGTTTCGAAACTTTTATGTGAATATTCCCGATGAAATGATTGAATCTGCCAAAATCGATGGAGCCAACTTTCTTGGCGTGTTCCGGCATATTATGGTTCCGTTATCGGTCTCAGGATTTGTTGTAGTAGCCATTTGGCAGTTTACAAACATCTGGAATGAATTTTTATTTGCGGTTACCATTACAACCGCTGATCAGCAGCCGGTCATGGTTGCGCTGCAAAACTTATCCGGAAGCCAGATTGTCCAGTGGAATGTTCAAATGGCAGGAGCGCTGCTTGCTGCACTGCCTACGCTGTTGGTTTATATTCTTCTTGGGAAGTATTTTGTGAGAGGCCTGCTGGCCGGATCAGTAAAAGGATAAAAGGAAAAGCCGCTAGTGAGAGAGCGGATTCAGTATACAGACAAAGTCTTTCGCTTTTAAAAAAGGATCAGTGAAGCCTGCCGGACTTTGCACACCTTAGGGCAGTGCGGGAGCCTCCTCGGCTGCGCCTGCGGGGTCTCCCGACTCACTGTACTTCCCGCAGGAGTCTTCGTCAGGCAGGCTTCACTAAGTGGGATTGAAGACCAATAAGCAAGAACTGAATAGACATTTTCTCTTTTTTAAACAGAAAAATACGACCTTATTCGCTCTATACCACCTTGTCGCAAGCCACTTGGCGGCGGGAAGGCGGCGCAGACTCCTATGGGACTAGCGGGCAGCTAAGACCGGTGGAGCCGCCAGGCGAAATCGGGCTCAGCGCCTGCCCCATGGAAAGCGGAGCTGCCTGGACGCCGCCGATCCATCCCATTCATGTGTACGGGCATTGATTATAATTTTCTACAGCTTGAAGCCACTAGTAAAAGAGTGGCTTTTTTAATTTTCTCTTTACTGTCCTGCAAACCATGCTTTGGCGGCAGCCTTCATTACTGATGAGCCTTTTTGACGTTTAGTTAAGAGAATATTGTTAAGGCATAGTATACCTTTAAGAAAAACATAAAAAGGGCAAGTTCACAAAAAGTGAATCTTGCCGCAAAGTTTGCTCTTTAGTTTTCAAGGGATTGTTCAGCCAGCCAATCCATGATGGTAGTCGTGTTTCCGTTTATTTCGGTATCTACCTCATTATTAAACACATAGATCCATGACCAGTGACCGTTATATTGATACGGTGTACCATCTGCATTCGTGTACAAACCAGACGTATCATGGACGTCATTAAATAAAGACAGGTGAACATTTTCCGCTCCAGCAGCAACGAAGCGCTCATACGTTGGCACTGTATTAAGGAAAGGAGGCAATGTTGTATCGTTTTCCGCTGTCACGAACCAAGTTGGTGTTTGTTTCATGCTTTGAATGTCCTGGTCAGAGATAAGGGAGTCGTTTAACCCTTCACATACCGGGAATGCCGCTGCAAAGTACCCCGGGTAATCCCGGGTCATCAGCATAGTCATGTATCCTCCGTTGGAGGCGCCGCCAATGTAAATTCGGCTTGGATCAATATCTGGATTAGCAGCAACCTGTTCTTGAATTAACGCCATCAACGCTTCCTCATATTTGGAGGTTCCATCTGCTCTGCTGGTGATTCCATCCATCCAGTAAGTCGGTGCCTGCGGTGCTAAAATATATGCTCCGTCAAAATGGTCTTGAATATCTTCTGTGGCGAAGTTAACTGCTTTATTTGCAGACAGCGGAATCGTAGCATCTGTGCCGCCTTCACCGCCGCCATGCAGCCAAATAATGAGCGGATTTTTCTCTTTGTCTTTCTCAGGAGCATAGTTCGCATAGGATAGGGTTATATGATTGTATGTGGATTGGCCGGTAGAGAAATCCTCTACAAGCTCTTTTGTTTCTCCCGCAAATTGGTTAATAACCAAGCCTGAAATAACTCCAGCGCTTGTTTGGATATCTTTTTGCTGCATAACCGTGTATTTATTTTCTGTCCAGTCATTAAACCCTGTTCCGGCTGCATCGTAGTTTAGGGCAGAACTCAAGGAGCTTGCTGGACTTACCTCCATTTCCAGAACGGCATATCTGCCTGTTTTAACGGCAGGGTTGCCTTTTTTATCTGAAACGTAAACATTGGTAATCTTCCGGCTGCCTTCCTCTAAAAACGGTGTTTTTAAGCGGTGATCGCTTCTCTTTACATGCACGGAAAATGTATCAGGTGTGATAGAACCTTTTGGAACAGGTCTTCCTAAATCTACAATCAGTTTTGTGTTGACTGCTCCCCAATCTTTGATTTCTGTAACAGTCTGGTAAGAAGCCGGCTGTGTTTTTACTTCTTGAGCCGCTGCTCCCGTACTGTAAGAAAGCAGTGCTCCTGCTGCTAACGTAGAGATCATAGCTGTTTTTGCTTGTGTTTTCATCTTTTTTAACATATCCTTTAGCCACCTTTATTCGTATCGATTTTGAAAGCATTTTTAGAAAATTCTGCTGCTAATGATTACTTACTTTTATAAAAAATCGTTACCTTTTTGAAAGACGGTCAATGGCTGTTCCGGGATCCAGTACATCACTGACCTTTTCAACAATGATGTCTTCTGCAACTGTAAAAGTGGCCGTGTCCTTAATATCCTCCGAAGAAGCGCCCACTTGAATGGTATACGTGCCTTTTTCAAGCACCCAGGCAGAAATCTCTTCACTAAACGATGCTAAATCTTTTGCACCCAATTCAAACGTTACTTTTTCTTTTTTTCCTGGCTTCAGTTCGGCCGTTTTAGTGAATGCTTTCAGCTCTAGAGAAGGCTTCTCCAATTTTCCGTCAGGCGCAGACACATATACCTGGACCACTTCTCTTCCGGGTACTTTTCCGGTGTTTTTTACGCTCGTACTAATAGATAGTGTGCCTTTAAATTTCTTTGTGGCTTTCACTTTGTCGTATTCAAATGTGGTGTAAGACAAGCCATAGCCAAATTCATAAGAAGGTTTTACATTAAAGGTAGTATTGTAGCGGTAACCAACATAAATATCCTCTTCATAAGGAAAGCCATCCGGTGAGCCAGGATAACGGTCCGCATACGGAAGATCCGTATAATCAACAGGGAAAGTTTGAGCTAGTTTACCAGATGGATTTACCTTTCCGGTCAAAACGTCTGCAACAGCGTTTCCAAGCTCTTGTCCCGGCTGCCAGGAGAGAAGGATACCATCTACTTTTTCTTTCCAGCTTTCCACTTCAACAGGACCTTCTACATTCAAGACGGCAATCACTTTCTTGCCTTGATCGCGGTACGCTTTGGACACTTTTTCTACCATTTCTTTTTGTGAAGGAGACAAATAAAAATCTTCTTTGGCGCGATCGACAGCATAAGAACCAGGGGCAGTGCCAATTACAACAATTCCAATATCCGTGTTGGCTGCTGCTGTTTGTACATCCGTGGTAATGTCCATCTCAGGAAGCTTCGGTCCAACAGAACCGAAAGTGCCCGGTGTTCCTTTGTACGCATCCTGGCTCCGTAAGTCTGCTACATATTGGTTGTATTTTGTAAGCAGAGATTCATTCAATGTGAGGCCGGCATTTCGCAGTCCTTCTGCAATGCCAAGCTGATAAGGCGCATAAACGAGAGCACTTCCTCTTCCGCCTGTGTTGATTTCACTAACGGGGACACCAAACAAAGAAGCGCTTACATTATTTTTGATAGGCAGAGCCTGATTTTTGTTTTGCAGAAGCACCATTCCCTGGGCAGCTGCCGTTCTTGCTACTTTTGCTCCCGCTGCAAGGTCTGGTGAGTTTGTTGGCTCTGCTCCTTTGAAGGTAGGAGACTGCACAACAATTTGAAGAATTTCTTTAACATTTCGGTCTAGAATTTTTTCATCTAAAAGCCCGCTTTCAACTGCAGCGATAATAGCTTCTGATTGCGCTGCTCTTCCTGGCATTAACAAGTTTGTACCTGCTTCCATTTGCTTGACGATGTTCCGGCCGGCAAACTCCCAGTCTGTCATCGCAAATCCAGTAAAGCCAAAATCATTTCGTAATACATCTGTTAATAATTCTTTGTTTTCGGTTGCGTATGTGCCGTTAATTTTGTTGTAGGAGTCCATTATCGACCAAGGCTTCGCTTCTTTTACCGTCATTTCAAAGCCTTTTAAGTAAATTTCCCGTAATGCTCTTTGACTGACGATCATATTTCCATTATTGTTTGTCCGCTGATTGAAAGCCGCAAAATGTTTAATGGTTGTGCCAACACCATTTTCTTCTACACCATTAACGAAGGCTGTGGCTAATTTACCTGTAACAACCGGATCCTCTGAAAAATATTCAAAATTCCTTCCATTAAGTAGATAACTTTGAATATTCATGCCAGGAGCAAGAAGGAGGTCGATCCCATAAGCCTTCATTTCTTCACTAGTCGCGTCTCCGACTTCTTTTACCAAATCAGCATCCCAGGTAGAGGCGAGAACCGTTGGGGAAGGAAACTTTGTTGCGTAGTATGTTTTTGCATCATTTTCTCTCGTTGGACTAATCCGTACACCCATTGGGCCGTCTGCCAATACGATAGCTGGAATGCCTAAACGCGGAATGGCCTGTGTTTGGCCGGCAGCACCCGGAACTTTAGTTGATTGGCCGCCGATTACTTCTCCATTTTCAGAAGTTAATCCTCCTTTATTGCCGCCTACCAATAAAAAGGCTTTTTCTTGCAGGGTCATAGCGTTTATAACCGCATCGATTGACTCTGCATTAACCAGTTTTGGAACCGTATTTGCGGCTTTAACAAACCCTTCTTTTTGCTGTATTTGATCAGTAGAGATTGTTTCAGAGGCGGACACATAAAGATTAGTACCAGAAAGAAGAAGCCCGCTTGCAAGTACAGCAACTACTAATTTATTACCTGTGTCTTTCTTTGAACGTTTTTTCACCATTTATCCCCCTCAATTTTTATTATTTGAAGCGCTTTCTTGGATAAGATAACTTGGCTTTTTCTCAGTGTAGCGCTTTAAAACAGGAAGCCTTTCTAAACTTTCTTATGATTATCTGCAATTTTTTAAGCTGCTAGGAAAAAAGAAGTGGATATATTGCCTGCTTTTCCGCTTTGTTCTAGTTGTTTCGAACGGGCAGGCTCGCTATATGCTTCATAAACTGTTAACCGATTAAAGAGTTTTGTGACTCCATGTTAAACAGCAGCCATTCCAAACAAATATGTACAAAGCTTTGAATAAAATTCCTCTTCTGCATTTTAAATAAACGGTTTGTCTCCGACTTGAGCATTTAGGTAATAAGTAAGTTAATGAAGTTTTCCACGTTGACAAATGTAAAATAGTGCATTATATTAGACCGGTCGGTTTAATACGTGAAGAGGTGAACTATGACCAAAAAGCTCAATACGAAAGGGATGCTGATTGAAACAGCTTCCAGGCTGTTTCGTATGCGTGGATATGACGGAGTTGGCCTTAATGACATTTTGAAAGAAAGCGGGATTCCAAAAGGATCGCTTTATCACTATTTTCCTGAGGGAAAAGAAGGGCTGGCTGTTGAAGCCATTCGTCACACAAAGGGCGTAGTGATTGGTTTTATTGAAGAAGTGTTCGAGCGAACTGAAGATCCAATCAAAGCTGTTCAGAACCATATTTGCGAATTGGTCGAGGTAATGCGGGATGAAAAAGAGCCAGTTGGATTTCCGATCGGAGCAATTGCATCTGAAAAACATTCGACCAGCGAGCCTATTCGAAAAGCCTGTCATTCAGCATTTGAAGAGTGGAAGGAAACGTATTCTAGAAAGTTTATAAGGGCGGGCTACAGTGAAAAGCAGGCAGAGGATCTTGGTATCATCATTCTTGCCGTCATAGAAGGAGGCATTCTTCTTTCTCTTACAGCCAAGAGTGATAAGCCTCTTCGTGTGATCGCGGAGCAGATACCGATGTTACTGGCTAAGAAAAGCGGGTAATTTGGAGGCCTAGCCTTTAAAGGGAGGAATGGATAGATGGCAGCAAGTACTGCAGCAAAGCAACAAGAAAATGTGAAAACGACCCCTATTTTAATTTCCTTCCTAATCGCGGGATTTATTGGGTTATTTAGTGAAACAGCGCTTAATATGGCGCTTGGAGATTTGATTCAGCAGTTCAATGTAGGATCTGCCACGATCCAGTGGCTGACTACGGGCTACTTATTAACACTGGGGATATTAGTTCCAGTGACGGGCCTTTTGCTGCAATGGTACAGCACAAGGCAGCTGTTTATGGCAGCTTTGCTTTTTTCGATTATTGGAACGCTCATAGCGGCATTAGCACCCAGCTTTAGCATACTGATGGTGGCACGGGTCGTTCAGGCGCTTGGAACAGGCCTGCTTCTGCCGCTCATGTTTAACACGATTTTATTGATTTTCCCTATTCATCGAAGAGGCGCCATTATGGGGCTGATGGGCTTAGTAATTATGTTCGCTCCGGCGATCGGGCCTACGATCTCTGGTTTATTGATTGAAAACTTGACCTGGCACTGGATTTTCTGGCTGTCTTTGCCGTTTTTAGTGTTTGCGCTGTTTTTTGGCATGGTGTACATGCAAAACGTATCCACGATTACAAAGCCGAAAATTGACGCCATTTCTGTTGTTTTATCCTCTCTTGGTTTTGGAGGCATTGTTTATGGCTTCAGTACAGCCGGCGAAGACGGATGGTCGAGTTCTATCGTAATGATCGCTCTTGCGGTTGGATGTGTGGCGCTTGTTTTATTTTCTCTTAGACAATTTAAGATGGAGCGGCCAATGATTGATTTACGTGTGTTTAAATACCCGATGTTTACGCTTGGGCTTTTCATTGTTTTTATCGCTTTTATGGTGATTTTGTCTTCCGCGATTCTGCTGCCTTTATACTTGCAGACAGGACTGGGATTAGCAGCTTTTACAGCCGGTCTTGTTCTTTTGCCGGGCGGAGTGCTGAACGGTTTAATGTCTCCGCTGACAGGTCGTATTTTTGATAAATACGGACCAAAGGGATTAGTGATTCCCGGGTTTATTCTTGTCATTGTTACCTTATGGAGCCTATCCCGTGTGACAACGGAAACATCTATGTTAGCGGTTATCGTAATGCATTCTCTTCTCATGATCGGCATTTCCTTGATCATGATGCCGGCCCAGACAAACGGCTTAAACCAGCTGCCAAAAAACCTGTATCCGGATGGAACCGCACTGATGAACACGTTACAGCAGGTGTCTGGAGCGATCGGTACGGCTGTGGCAATTACGATTATGTCTTCGGCACAGCTTGATTTCATGAAGAATGTAAAAGACCCAACGGATCCGTCTGTGATTGGAGAAGCGTTAACCGCAGGCGTGCAGAATGCTTTTACTTTCGGCTGGATCCTGGCTGTTATTGGTTTGGTTCTTGCTTTCTTCCTTAAGACTGCTGGCTTTAAGCAGGCAGAATCAAACAAATAAATGCTTTATGAATCTTCCTAAAGCGCAAAAAGCGGCCGTTTGACCGTTTTGAGACTGACGATAAAATCGTCAGTCTTTTTTTATAAGAGCTTTCACTGTCCAAAACGGGCAGGAGACTTTTCGGAAAATATCGCTTCTTAAAAAGAACCGATAGGAATGGAGCGATTTTTCTCAAAACAGCCGTACTCCTTACATGTGAAGAAGTAAAATGATTTTATTTGTATGTAAAAAAGAAAGAGCAGGAGTTGACTTTTTAACTTGTAACATTTATAGTTACAAATAGAATGAATCACTGCGTTATGCAGTTTCTTTTTTAACTTAAATGTAACAATGATTGTTACAAATACTACAATGAGCTCAGGAGGAAAAAAGATGAAAATTGGCGTAATTGGTGCAAGTGGGAAAGCGGGAAGTTTCATTTTAAAAGAAGCGGTCTCAAGAGGACATGAAGTAACCGCCATTGTCCGCAGCGCTTCAAACGTACAAGATGAAAAAGCAGCCGTCATCGAAAAAGACATTTTTAGTTTGAAAGCAGAGGATGTGAAGGTATTTGATGTAGTAGTGAATGCCTTTAATGCCGCTCCAGGCGAAGAACATCTGCATGTAGAAGCGGGCCAGGTACTGATTGAAGCGCTAAAAGGCGCGCCGAAAACGAAATTAGTTGTCGTAGGAGGTGCCGGCAGCTTATTCGTAAATGAAGCAAAAACAGTTCGGGTATTCGAAACACCTGATTTTCCAGAAGCCTATCTTCCAACAGCGGTGAATATGGGAAAAAACCTGGCTGAACTGGAACGCACAGGCGGTATTACATGGACATACATCAGCCCGGCTGGATTCTTTGACCCAGCAGGCAAGCGTACAGGCACGTACCAAAAAGGTCAGGACAATCTGATTTTAAATGCAAAAGGTGAAAGCTACATTAGCTATGCAGACTATGCGATTGCTGTATTAGATGAAATAGAAAATCCAGAGCATGTAAATGCACGTTTCTCTGTTGTAGGGGAATCCGAATAATCGCTTTTTTAAATAACATCATTTAGCTGATCATTCTGCAAAGCAGAAAAAATGAGCACCTTTAAGTTGAAAACAGGTGTGGAATCCCTGAAACAACTTGAAGGTGCTTTTTCTATGGGGACGAAAGTGAGTTAGACAGCAGAAGTAAAAAGGAAATGGCTGCCTGAACGTCCTCATCCATCTACAGCTGTTGAAGGAGTATATCATCACAGATTATTTTGGGACATCGCTGGAGAAGTTAAAAGCATAGGGTGAGGCAGCGATAAAGAATTCGTTCCATTAATTCCCCGTTTTCTATGTACAGAAGAACGCCCTTGGGATACAATAGCAGAAACAAACGGGGAAAAAGGAAAAAAACAGATGATTTTTGACGAAAAGTATCAAATGTTGAAAAAAGCATTGACAGTCTAATGGAAAACATGGTATAAACATAACAAGATACTTTATCACATAAAAGCATAAAAGCATAAAAGCGCGAAAGCGAATATGCTTTAACAGAAGAAACAGGAGGAACGACGACTATGGAACAACGCAGCAAGATTATCGACTGTACAATTCGTGACGGCGGTTTAGTTAATAACTGGGATTTCAGCATTGAATTTGTTCAAGATCTATACAATGGTTTGAGCGAAGCAGGTGTTGAATATATGGAAATCGGATATAAAAATTCCGCGAGACTTTTAAATGCGACTGAACCTAATCCATGGAGATTTCTTGATGATAACTTTTTAAAAGAAATTCTACCGGAGAAAAAATTCACGAAGCTGTCTGCGCTAGTTGACATTGGCCGTGTCGATCCGAATGACATTCTTCCGCGCGAAGAAAGCCCTCTGGATATGATCCGGGTAGCCTGCTACATCCGTGAAGTAGATAAAGGCTTAGAGCTTGTACAAATGTTCCATGATTTAGGCTACGAAACATCTTTGAATATTATGGCACTATCAAGTGTGCCTGAACATCAACTAATCGAAGCCTTTGAAATGGTGAAAGAAAGCCCGGTTGATGTAGTATATATTGTAGACTCATTCGGAAGCCTTGACCCTGCTGACATTGAGCATCAGGTAAAAAAATTCAAATCAATGATTCCAAACAAACAGCTTGGCATTCATACTCACAATAACATGCAGCTGGCATTTGCTAACACGCTAACAGCTCTGCGCAATGGTGTAACGTTCCTTGATTCTTCTGTATACGGCATGGGACGCGCAGCAGGAAACTGCAATACAGAACTTCTTGTGAGCCATATTCAAAAACCAAGCTACGAAATGAAGCCTGTCCTAAAAGTGATTGAAGACCACATGCTTGACATGCGCCAGAAATGGGAGTGGGGCTACATTATTCCTTACATGATCTCAGGCGTTTTAAACGAACATCCACGTGTGGCAATGGCATACCGTAACAGTGAAGACCGTGATAAATATGTTCAGTTCTACGATAATGTCACGTCTCCGGAAGCGAGCCTTGCGCCGACATCAAAATAATCTTTATACGTTATAAAAAAGGCCGGGAAGCAGAATGCTTCCCGGCCTTTTTGCTTTTTAATTTAAAATACGAATTTTCATTTCTACTAAATAAGCCTCGGACCGCCGTGGTGAATAATGGATAGGCATAAACAGCTCATACACATCGCTTAAGATGGTAAATTGCTGTTGAATGATCCTCTTCACGAGTTTACGATAACTTTCCCAATACGTTTCTGGATCAAACTCGTAAGCAATAAGCACACACTTTCCTGCTGGAGGAGGGGCTATAAGCTGTGTTACTGCGAACGCAGCAACCATACAACCGACGATCGCTCCGTTTATATTCAGCTCTTTCATAATAGGAGGCGTTACCGGCACCACAAGACCGATCCCAAAAACACAATAAACAAATTCATCAATAAAATGGTTAACACCATTCCATAACTTCGCATTTCATTCTGCCCTTTCTATCAAGAATTGTACATTCATACTATAAAGCCTCCCCCAGGAGGAGAGTCAACAGTGATAGGCAGCATTCTTATGTTCTGGAAAAATTCCATTTAGCAGCACGGCATCTTCACTCCGTACATGAAAAGCCAGAGGAATATTTAGATGGACAAGCGCATAAAATAAATAACATTTTTTATAAAGTATGGAAGAAAATCTTACAAAAAAAGGCTTTGGGCATTTTGGTTCATCTATAGTTAAAATTGTAAAAAATGTTTTGTTTTTCAAAGAACTTCAACTAAAAAGTTTCATAGTGAAACGAATGAAAGGAGAAGATGTGGATTGACAACCAAGCATGAAGCTAGCTATTTATCAGAAGAAGAACAACAGAAGCTGCTCGAAAAATATGATCCAGAAGCAGGAACGCGAAAATTAACCGGCCTGATAGGGTACATTGCTTTTTTTGGCCTTTTGGCTTTTTCCCTATTTCAGCTTTATACAGCGGTTTTTGGTGTTTTCACGGCTCAAATTCAGCGCACCGTGCATTTAGGCTTTGCTCTTTCCTTGATTTTCCTTCTATTTCCGGCTAATCGAAAAAAGAGGCAAAAAGGAAAGCTTCAGGTAGCTTGGTACGACTTGATTTTCTCTATCCTAAGCATCGGTGTAGGTGCGTATTGGCCGCTCCGTTTTGAAGAGCTGGTCATGAGTGTCGGCCGTCTCGAGCCGCTGGATTTTGCGGTTGGTGTGACAGCGATTGTGCTTGTATTGGAAGCAACTAGGAGAACGGTTGGTCTGCCTATTATGATGATTGCGCTCCTTTTTATGCTTTATGGACTTTTTGGCTCGTACATGCCAGGCTTTTTGTCTCACCGCGGATTAACCCTGGAGCGTATGGTTCAAACGATGTTTTTCACAACAGAAGGAATTTTAGGCACGCCACTGGCTGTTTCATCTACTTTTATCTTTCTATTTCTGTTATTTGGCGCTTTCTTAATACGGACAGGCGTTGGGCAGTATTTTAATGATCTTTCTATTGCCATTGCCGGCAGAAGCATTGGCGGGCCTGCGAAAGTAGCGATTTTTTCAAGTGCCCTTCAAGGAACAATCAGTGGAAGTTCTGTTGCGAATGTGGTAACGTCGGGTGCCTTTACGATCCCCATGATGAAAAACCTTGGTTACAAGAAAGAATTCGCTGGAGCTGTCGAAGCATCAGCTTCAACAGGCGGGCAGCTGATGCCGCCTATTATGGGTGCAGCGGCTTTTTTGATGGTTGAGTTTATCGGAAACGGTATTACATACTGGGATATCGCCAAAGCAGCTGCCATCCCGGCGATTTTGTACTTTTCAGGCATTTGGATTATGACCCACTTTGAAGCAAAACGGCTTGGGCTGCGCGGGCTGACAAAAGAAGAAATGCCAAGCAGAAAAGAAGTATTCGGAAAAGTATATTTACTCATTCCGATTATCGCGATTATTTTGCTGCTGATGTCTAATATAACCGTTACGCATGCCGCGCTTTATTCCATTGTCATTTCCATTATTGTTGGTTTTATTAATAAAGACGGGGGAATGAAAGCTGTTGATATTGTGCATGCACTCGTAGACGGCGCACGCACAGCCCTTGCTGTAGCGGCAGCGACGGCAGCGGCCGGAATTATCGTAGGCATTGTGACAAAAACAGGACTGGGGTTAAAACTGGCCAATGGCTTAATTGATCTTGCAGGCGGTTACTTAATCCCTACGCTTATCCTGACGATGATCGCTGCGCTTGTACTCGGGATGGGTTCACCGACAACCGCGAACTACGTGATCACTTCCACAATCGCAGCACCGGCAATGATTTTACTCGGTGTACCCGATTTATCTGCTCATTTGTTTGTGTTTTACTTTGGTATTATTGCCGATATTACACCACCTGTAGCACTGGCCGCTTTTGCCGCAGCCGGCGTGTCGGGAGGAGAACCGATTAAAACCGGGATTGAATCGTCAAAGCTGGCCATTGCCGCTTTTATCATCCCGTATATTTTTGTTCTTTCACCTGAAATGTTAATGATCGATACGAGCTGGGGAGAGGTCGTCTGGGTTGTGCTGACGGCGATGATTGGCATGATTGCCATCGGAGCCGGTGTGATCGGCCACTGGATGAGGGACATGCACTGGCTGGAACGAATCACTGCATGCATCGTGGGGCTGCTGCTTATTTACCCGGAAACCATCTCTGACATTACAGGGTTAGTGATGTTTGGCGTAATGCTGGCCTTACAGTATGTATGGAAGCAGGACAAAGGGGGCGGAAACGCCTTGCAAGACAAGCCTGAAACAGATTATCCAAAAGTAAAATGATCGGCTGTTATCGAGCCATTTTTGCTCAATCAAAGACAGGAAACAAAGCAAAAAGATTCATTTGTTCCTGCTCTTCTATATATAAGAAAGGTTTGTTCAATTTGTACTGCTGTAATTAAGGAGAAAAAGGGAGGATGTATGTATGAAAAAATCTCGTTTTAGCGTATTGTTCGGCACGGTGTTAATGACGGCTGCCATCACGGCTGCCTGTGGTGAAAGCAGCGACGGCGGCACGGCCGACACAGGCGAAGGAAGTGGAGGCGGCGGAAGCGCAAGCCAGGATTTGAGCTTGCTGACAGGCGGCACAGGGGGGACGTATTATCCGCTTGGCGGACAAATCGCTAATATTATTTCCGATCAAACGGATGCAAATATCACTCCGCAGACATCCGGTGCTTCTGCAGAAAATATGGAAACACTGCGGGCCGGAGAAGCAGAGCTGGCTTTTTCTCAAACAGATATTGCCGCTTATGCCATTGAAGGAAAAGAAATGTTTGAAGGAGACCCGATTGACAATGTGCAGGCGATCGCTTCTCTATACCCGGAAACGGTACAGCTTGTGACAACCGCCAAAAGCGGCATCAAATCGGTTGAAGATTTAAAAGGAAAAACGGTCTCTGTCGGAGCACCTGGATCAGGCGCTTATATTAATGCTATGCAGGTGTTAGAGATTCATGGAATGTCCGACAAAGACATTAAAGCCCAAAATCTTTCTTTTGATGAATCGACGGACGGCATTCAGTCTGGAAACATTGATGCAGCGTTTATCACAGCTGGAACGCCAACTGGTGCAGTAGAAGCGTTGTCAGCACAAAATGACGTCGTGATCATCCCGCTTGCTGACGATAAAATTCAGGAGCTTGTTGAAAAGTATCCATATTATGCAGAAGACACAGTCCCAAGTGGAACTTATAAAATTAAGGAAGAGGTAAAAACGGTTGCTGTTAAAGCCATGCTTGTAGCATCAAAAGACGTCGATGAAGATCTTGTGTACGAAATGACAAAAGCACTTTATGAAAACACCGATCAAATCACTCATGCCAAAGGAGAATTTATTACACCGGAAACGGCTCTTGAAGGTTTAGGCGATATGGAGCTGCACCCAGGGGCGGCTAAATATTTTGAAGAAGCAGGCGTTTCCAGGTAAACACCTTTTAGTCGATAGGCTGCACCGCGGCCTGTCGGCTTCATTTTTTTAAGGGGTGATTCGGTTGAAAGCCAAGGTAATCAGTGCGGCAGCACTAGCGATTCTGTTCGTTTCCACCCTCATTTTTTTCTATCCCTACAGGCAGGTCATCGCGCTGACTTATGAAAATAAAGACAGCCTGCTCGCCTACGTGCCATTAAAAGGAGAAGAAACCTTTCAAATTCAGTACACACACTCCATTCATTTATCGGACGTAGTCGAGTCCTATCAATTATCCAATGACCAAATCATCCAAACAGAGCTTTCCTACAAAGACTTTGCGGTAGGAATGCCTTCAAATGCAGAAGGCGAAGAAGTATTTGAAGAAAAAAACGGCACGTATTACATAAAAAATATGAACCGCGTCTTTCCTTTTATCGATGTAAGAATCGGCCAGGTACGGGCAAATCATCGGCTTATATATGAAAACCATGTTTATGCGTTGTCCAGATCCGTCAAGCCGGGAACGTGGATCCGAATATCAGAGCGCAGGTTAACCTTATGGGAGCAATGGAAGGCAGCCAAAGTCAAATGACCTGTTATCTTGGACAATCGGAAAGAAAAAGAGCTAAGATAAAACCGTAGAAGCAAATCAAGCAAACAGGGGATGATGAAGTGGATTTACAATTGAAGGGTAAGCACATTTTAATCACAGGAGGATCAAAAGGAATCGGACGGGCAATTGCAGAAGTGCTGATTCAAGAAGGAGCGAACGTGTCCATCGCAGCCCGTGGCATAGAAGCACTTCAACAAACAAAAGAAGAACTAGGCGGAAGCGTATCCGTCCTTCAAGCAGATTTACTGAAGGCCAATGAGCGGGAAGCGCTGATCGCCTCGTTTATTGAACAGCATGGAACAATCGATGTGCTTATTAACAATGCCGGCGGCAGCAATGGCGGAAAAGCAGCCGAAACCGATATGGATTTATTTTATGAAGCGATGGAGCTGAACTACTTCTCAGCCGTACATTTAAGCAAATTAGCGGTTGAAGAGATGAAGAAAAAGCAGTCAGGGGCGATCATTAATATCACATCTGTATTTGGCAGAGAAAGCGGTGGCAAGGTGACTTATAATAACGCGAAAGCGGCGTTAATTAGTTTCACGAAATCGCTGGCTGATGAAGTAATCCGGGATGGTATCCGCGTAAACAGTGTGGCACCGGGCAGCATTTTGCATGAAAGCGGCAACTGGAAAAGACGCCTGGAAGAAAACCCGGAGAAAATCAACGCGTTTGTTCAAAATGAGATTCCGGCGGGCCGTTTTGGAACGGCTGAAGAAGTCGCAAATGTGGTTGCTTTTCTTGCTTCAGAAAAAGCATCCTGGCTGGTCGGGACAAGCATCAATGTCGATGGCGGACAATCACGGATGAACTTTTAAAAAGTGGTTCAGGCAGCTTAGAAGCTGCCTTTTTTCATACTAAATCCACTGGCTGTTCTGTTACATGCGGGAGCTCATCCTGACGCTCATACGCAATAAGGGTACATTCCAGCTCTCTTTCAAGCTGCTGGATTTTTTTAGTTTGCTCGGACGACAGCTCGGCAATTTCAAATCCTTTATACATTCCCCTCACCCCCTAAAAAGCAGTCTGCCCCCAGTCCCTGATTTAAACCAGTTTAGATTTAACATGGCTTCCAATTTGAAGGTTCCTTTGGATATTTTGTCTGTACTTTCAGATAATAAAGTAAAAACAGCCCAAAAGATTCATTTCCTTTTTCGATGATTATAATAAATATAAAAGCAGAAATAAGAAGCACACCGGCTTGACGCCAAAAAATACCGGGAAAGTGGAGCCTCCTCATCATAAAAAAGCAGGAACCTGTTGGCTCCTGCTTTTCACTGTCATGTATTATTAAAACGATTTTGCCAGCTCTTTTGCCTGCTGGATTCCTGCTTCTTTAATTTCCTGCGCCCGGTCCGGGAACTGGTTGTGGCCTTCAATAAACAGCCCGTCGAAAGAAGGGACGCCGAAAAATTGCATAATAATGCTTATATAACGGTGACCCATTTCCATATCAGCCGCTGGTCCTTCTGAATAAATACCACCGCGTGCCTGAATGTGCAGCGCTTTTTTATCCGTCATTAAACCAACTGGCCCCTGTTCTGTGTATTTAAATGTTTTGCCGGCCACACAAACGGAATCAAGATAGGCTTTCATTACTGGAGGGAACGAGAAGTTCCACATTGGTGTAACGAACACATATTTATCAGCTTTCACAAACTGATCGGACAACTCATTCAGCCGGCCTACTTTTGATTGCTCATCACTGGATAACTGGTCAAATGCGTTTCCTCCCTGGAGTTTCCCCCAGCCGCTGAAAACATCATTGTCGATGTGAGGAATATTTTCTTTGTATAGGTCAAGATGGGTCACTTCATCATCTGGGTTTGCTTCCCGATAAGCTTTAATAAAAGCCTGCCCCGCTGCCATACTAAATGAGTTGGATTCATCGTGCGGATGTGCTGTAATATAAAGAACTTGTGCCATGAATGAACTCGTCCCTTTCTCTTTTGAGTAGTGGTATAGAATTTATGCTGTACTAATTCCTTTGTTTTATTCTCCCTAAACCTTTATTCTAAAATCGGAGCATTTTTTTACATTTTTACATTATTTTCAATTGTATTTCTTTTGTTGAAATCAGCAATTATAAACCGACCACATATAAAAAATTCTTTTTACCATGGTCCGGTTTAGTCGGTCTGATCTTCTCTGTAAAAACGGAATCTTCGGTTATCCTGCCCGTTTTCACAATGTCTATTCTGCTTGCTTCATTCATTTTGTGCATGTTTGTGTTTGTATTTCCAGGATCGCCGTGCTGCCAGGAAAATCAGCAGAAGGAGTTACTTTTCAATGGAGATGCTGTAGGAAAGTAAAAAGTACGTTAGCTCAGCTTCATCTGGTTATATATGGAAAATAATGAAATTTGAAAAATAATTCAGGTTAATAAAAATGAAAACGCCTGGACGAAAGGGAGGACTGATCACGTCTCCTTTGGCTTTTTTTGTAGCATTGTGCGAATCCTCCTAAATGTTCTTTTCGGGCAGCTCGCTTTCATTGATAAGAGGATTTCCCATCTTTAATTTGTGATAACGAATATGCTGCTAATGAATTAGTGGATCATTATGTAGAAGCCGGCTGACTGAACGGCAGAAAAAATAAATTATTTTGTACATGAATTTTCCTATCTCCTTGAAATCACGATTAATCAGCAAGGGTCTTTAAGACAACAAAGTAATGCTAAAAATCTAATAATTGATGTTCTTCTAACCAGGCATAAACACAATCAACAAACTTTTTAGTAGCAGGTGACATGCTTGGTTTTACAGCAAGGCCTATAAAGCGAAAAGATTCATTTTCTAAATTAAGAACACGAATATTGCCAGGGATTCCTGACAAAGTCATTTCAGGTCTAATACTGATACCTAAATTATTTTGTACCATTGCAATGATCGCCTGATCATCCGATACTTCAAACTTTACGTTAGGTTTTATATGATTCTTTCTAAAAATTTGCTCTATCTCATTGCCCCAATTTTTTTTGGGCATAATCAAAGGTTCAGCTTCTATTTGTTTAAAAGAGATTGTTTTTGATGTATGAAGAGGGTGCTGATCTGACAGGATACAAAGCATTTTATCCTTTTTTAAAGGGAGAAATTCCAACGATTTTGCGATAGGTGAGGTAAGAAACCCACAATCAATTCCTCCAGCTGCAACTTCGTGTTCTATGGCAAGGTAATCCCCTTCAAATAACTTTACTGCAATTCCCGGATGAGCATCTTGAAACTTTTTGATAATGAAAGGCAGCCATTGGGCAGCAACACTTGTAAATGTGCCTATTCTAATTACGCCTGTCTCTACACCATTTATTTCTGCAGCTTCCTGTTTCATTTTATCGTTTAAGATTAAAATATCACGAATATATCCAAGCATACGTTCTCCGTTGCTTGTTAAGGAAACACCTGTTTTTCCCCGTGTGAGTAATGAAAAACCTAATTCGTTCTCTAAACTAGTAATCGCATGGCTAATACTTGACTGCGTTAAATTTAAAAGTTTGGCGGCTCCTGTCAGACTTCCCGATTCCACAACAGCATTAAAGGCTTCAAACCGATTGAGTGTCATGTTATTCTCCCTTATCTATCGAATTGATTCATGTTCATTATTATAAATATTCAATTTACTAATGCAAAATGTTTTCTTATACTAAACGTAATATATTTCGCTTTAATAGAAACCTTGCCTTGTTAAAAAACACACGAAAATAACGAGCATACACTTGAACTCATTTTATGAGAAATGTTATTTTAAAATAATTGTAAGCGCTTTAAAATTATTAAGTATTTATTTTTGATTAGTCATTGAGATCGAAGTTTTTTTAAACAATACTCGCTTTTTTAATTTTATAAAAGTTGGTGTAATAATATTTTTGGAGCGTTGATATATTTAAATTGGATTTTTACAAAAGAATAGTGTTAGATAATGTAACAATAAAATTGATTAGAGTTAAAGTTTTTGAATATAATGTTTTTGGATTGAGAAATGATGAACAGCTTTCAGTCATTTCATGAATTTTTTCATCCTATACGCTTAAAGGGTGAAAAAATGTTTAAGAAACTCATTTAATCATTCTGGTAATAAGAAAAGAACAGTTATGGCTTGTTCATAACTAAAAAGGGGAAGCTGCCGATGAACTTTGAAGTTAAATTATCAGTGAATGAAATTTTACAAACGAAACATTTTGAAAGTGCTAAAGTTTTAGCGGGTAAAGCAGGGCTTGCACGGCTTGTCCGGTGGGTCCATGTTATGGAAGTGGATTCCATTGAAAACCTGTTAAATGGAAATGAATTGATCCTTTCTACAGGAATTGGCTGGAAAGAGAACAATGAAATTTTTTGTTCATTAATTCAACAATCTATTGATGCTAATGCAGCCGGGCTTTGTATTGAGCTGGGGACATACATCTCCGAGATACCAGAAGCAGCTATACAACTAGCCGATACACATGATTTTCCCCTTATTGTTTTTCGGAAAAAAGTTCGATTTATTGATATTACACAGGAAATACACAGTCTGCTGATTAAAAAGCATTATAAAATATTATCCGATTTGGAAGATTACTCCAATAAATTAAACCAGCTTCTTCTTTCCTCAAATCCACAGCAAAGAATTTTGCAGTTAATACATGAACATTTGAAACTAACAGTTTTATACATCACAAATCAAGGTAAGATCGAAATTATTTCCAAGATGAAAAAAGAAGAGCAAGAGAAAATCGTACAGCTCTTTAAACATAACGACATGCCAGAACATATGAACGTTGCACATCAATCTGTACAAGCTTTAAATCAAACTTTTGCTGACCTGTTTATTTTTTCGGAATCAGGTTCTATTACAGAATTTGAGTCGCTTATTCTAGACCGCAGTGCTACAGCTTTAGCACAAAGCCTTTTGCGCGAATTGTATATTGAGGAACAGAGAAAAACGAAAGAAGCGGAATGGGTACGGCGCTGGCTTAAAGGGGAAAGTAGTGTTGAACAAATTCAAAAATACCTTTCAGAGCTTGAGCCCAATCTTAAATCTAACGGCTATACGGTTTTACTTTGTAAAGCAGACAATATGGATAAAGCAAGTGCAGAATTTAACTATTTGAAAATCTATTGCCGCTCTATCTTTGAGAAACGGGGTATATTTTTATTAGCCGATATAGATAAAAATCAGATCGTTTTTATTCTTATAAACAAATGGAAACAAGACGACTTAAAGCACAGAATACAAGAAGCGGTAAAAAACATTAAACACTCTGATTTTATCCAAAAGCAGAAATTTGCTCAGCTTGAATTTAGCGTTGGCAAAGTTGTCACTGACTTGGGGCAAGTGGAAAATAGTTATCTCACCGCAAAAGAGACAATGAATATTCGAGAAAAAATACCTAATGAATTAAACAGTTATTTCTATGAGGATCTATATATTTTCCGAATGGTATTAGCTGCCCATGACCAGGGAATTCTTACCGAATTCATCGCGGATTACTTAGGTCCGGTCCTATCACAAGATCAGCAGAACAGCGGAGAATTGCTCAAAACACTAAAAATATATTTACAATGCAAGGGTGCAAAAAAAGAAACTGCAGAACAACTTCATATTGTTCGCCAAACCTTGTATCATCGTCTAGAGAAGCTATACGAATTAATTGGAAGAGATTTTATGGAGCCGTATAAACGACAAGCCATAGAAGTAGCAATTTCTGCGTATGAATATATCTCTGCTTCTAAATCTAAACCTGCATATGAAAGTACTTCTTTGCCGCGGATGGCCAATAGTCTCTATTAACATTAGAGTGTTTTATTTGAAAGCTGGCATTTATAAAACCATATCACTTTTACGTTTAACTCTTTGGGCATGATAGAAGAAGGCATCGCTTGTATCGTAAGATTAGCAACAGAAAGTTTCAACTTTAAGTAAACCGTTTTAAAACTGAAGTCTCTGTTGCCTAAAATGGCGGGATTTATCTCGTCATTTATATGTAAACTGCGAAAAACTAAGAAAAGATGTAAAGAAAGCCTGTCTAGATTTTGTACTTTTTTAGTTTAATAGAGAAAAAATATTTAAAACGTAAATAGACGTACAAATCTACAAGTTAAATGTTTAAGTAAAGAGGTGTTTGTTTTTGGGCGATCTAGTGAATTGGCTGAATGGATACGTATGGAGCCCGTTCCTTATATATGGTTTTTTGGCATTAGGGCTGCTTTATTCAATTTTAACCCGTTTTGTCCAAGTAAGGTTTATTAAAGATATGATAAAGCTGTCCTTTGAAGGTGGAGATTCAACAGATGGTGTTACTTCTTTTCAAGCTCTTGCTATGTCACTAGGCAGCAGAGTTGGTACCGGCACTGTAGCAGGTGTAGCTGCCGCTATTGCTTTAGGAGGACCAGGGGCTGTATTTTGGATGTGGGTGACAGCATTTTTGGGCAGTGCTACTTCGTTTATCGAAATCACTCTTACTCAGGTGTATAAAAGGAAGGTCGATGGACAGTACCGAGGCGGTACACCTTATTATATCGAAAAGGGATTGAGGTTAAAGAAGTTTGCTATTTTATCTGCAGCCCTGACATTAATGGTTATGAGCTGTTTATGGCCGGGTGTTCAAGCTAATACGGTCGCGTTAACGATGAACAGCGCTTTTGGAATATCTCCAATCGTCACTGGATTCGGCATCATCCTGCTATTAGGATTTATCATTTTTGGCGGTGTTAAGCGGATTGCCAAAACGTCAGAAATAATAGTACCCTTTATGGCCCTTGGTTATATCATCGTGTGTATGATCATTTTAATCTTAAATTTCTCTCAAATTCCGAGCGTGATTTCTCTTATTTTCACAAGTGCTTTTCATTTTAATTCAACTTTTGGTGGATTGATGGGTTCTGCGATTGCATGGGGAGTACAAAGAGGGGTTTATTCAAATGGAGCTGGTATAGGCAGTGAAACGTTTGAATCTGGGGCAGCAGAAGTGTCTCACCCAGCAAAACAAGGTTTAGTTCAAGCTTTCTCTGTTTATGTCGATACGCTCCTTCTTTGTTCCGCGACAGCATTTATCATCCTGATTACAGGGATGTACAATGTGGAACCAGAAGGAATGTCTCCTGTTGTTAATAATCTTGGAGACGTAGAACCCTCTGTTTATACACAGCTCGCTGTCGATTCTGTTTTCCCGCAATTTGGTGCAGGTTTCCTCGCCATTTCCTTATTCTTTTTCTGTTTTACAACGCTTCTATCTTATTATTACAAAGCAGAAACAACTCTTGCATTTTTAACACACAATCAAAAAATAAAATCTAGCTGGCCAAATTATGCCTTAAAAGTGATCTTGTTGATTACTTCATTTTATGGAAGCGTTAAAACGGCAGATGTGATTTGGGCAATGGGTGATTTAGGTATGGGCGCAATGGCCTGGGTAAACCTTATAGCTATTTTGTTTCTTACCAAACCAGCGTTACAAGTATTAAAAGATTACGAAATGCAAAAAAAAGCAGGGAAAGATCCTGTTTTTAACCCGGAAAAGCTCGGAATCAAAGGTGCTGAATTCTGGGAGGGAAAATATAAAGAAACTCAAAGAGAGGAGCTAGAAGAAAGAAAATACTTATCTGGCTAAACTATATCCATTATGAAGAAAAATAGAAAAAAGTTCTGAAATGCTTTACACGGTATATAGATTCTTAATGAAGCTTTGTTAGGTGTAAGTGTTGATTCTATATTGAATGTGGTTGTCTTCTCTGAAGTTGAATTATCAGAACAATAGATAAACGAAGGGTTAGTATTAATATGGAGAAAGAAGAGGGGGGATTTTGTTGAATCTTCATCTACTATGCCATACATAGCCTTGGCAGTAGGAGTAGCAGCTGTTTCGACTTCTGCCGTTTTAGTTGAATTAACGACAGCGCCTTCAGCTGTGGTTGCATTTTATCGATTATTTTTTTCTGCCCTGCTTATTTTACCGTACTTCTTACTTAGGAACTTACCTGAACTAAAGACATTCTCAAAGAAAGATTGGATTTTTTCGGGTGTTGCCGGCGTGTTTTTAGCAGTCCATTTTATATTATGGTTTGAATCCCTTAATTTTACCTCTGTTGCAAGTTCGGTTGTGCTTGTTACTTTGCAGCCTCTCTTTTCATTTGTCGGCACGTATTTTTTCTTTAAAGAAAAAATATCGTTTACTACTATTGTAAGTGCAATGGTTGCTATAATTGGCAGCGTTATTATTAGTTGGGGAGATTTTTATGTTAGTGGTATGGCTTTGTTTGGAGACTTTCTGGCATTAGCGGCTTGTGCGATGGTGACCGCTTACTTGCTGTTTGGCCAAGAGGTACGAAAAACACATTCTTTAATGGGTTATACATTTATCGTATACAGCTTTAGTGCGGTTACATTGTTTATTTACTGTATTGCTTTGCAGTATCCATTAATGAACTATCCTGCTCAAGATTGGGTATATTTTTTGCTATTGGCCATCGTCCCTACTTTATTAGGCCATTCGTTGTTTAATTGGTCACTAAAATGGATCAGCACCAATGTTATTTCAGTTTCAATATTGTTTGAACCTGTCGGAGCCATTATTTTAGCTTATATTTTACTCGGAGAAACTGTTATTATGTCTCAAGTAATCGGCGGCTTCATTATTGTTTGCGGAATCATTATATTTGCATTTGAAAAACAATTAAAAAGTATCGTAAAAACGAAAATGGCTAATATTTCATCATAAAGTGAAAGCATCCAAACATGCTTGAGACTGTCGATAAAGTCGCCAGTCTTTTTTTATGAGGATTTTTACCGCTTAAAATAGGCAGAAAACTTTTCGATTTCCCAGGGTACGTACCCCTACGCCTTTAAACGATCAAGATGGCCCCTTTACTTTACTGTAGAAGAAGACTTTAACTCAACCACGTCACCCATTTCACGAATAGACGCAGGACAATTTTTTACAATAACATAGTCATCTATAAACTGGATCGTTTTTCCTGGCGTACAGACAGTTGTTTAAGCATAAGCTTTTCTCCTTTGCAGTGCTTTTCCAGCTGTATTGAGATCCTTTCTTTCTCTATCTCTCGTACATCTAAGTACACTTTTACGCGAAACTCATTTTGAACGCTAAACACCTTACTGGAATGGAGCAGCCCAACCTAATGTAGCTGCTTCATTTTTTTGACCAATAGAATTTTTAAACAAGCACTGATTTAGCCCCAAATTGTCTTGAACCGATTTACAAAGAGTGTTTTTTGTCAAATCCATCTCCACACAGTAATGAAAATTGCAGAATCTGTACTTTCGGTGATTCAACATGTAAGCAATGACAATTCTTTCTCAAAAGTATGGTATATTGATTTTAAATATGAATTGATTGCTGCTGTGGAATGAAGGGTGGTGTACTGTGGAAAATAACTTATTTACTAATATTAAATATGCAAGAGTATATGAACAAATTGTGGAGCAAATTAGAGAACTGATTCAAGAAGGAAAGATACTTCCCGGTGAGAGGCTGCCCGGCGAGCGGGATCTTGCTGCTATGCTGGGATGCAGTAGAACTTCACTGAGAGAGGCTCTTCGGGTATTAGAAGCTGAAGGAGTTGTGATTGCAAAACCAGGCGGTGGGCGTTATGTACAAAATGTCGACCAGCGTCTTGTAATGGAATACAGCTTTGATCCTGTAGATCTCATGAAAACAACATCCATTATTTATTTTTTAGAAGTCCGTGAAATGATTGAGCCCAACATTGCCGCGCTGGCTTGTGAGCGGGCTACTGAAGAAGATATGTTAAAAATGGAAAAAGCCTTGTTGAAAGTAGAAGCAGAACGAAAAGATATTGATGAAAAGCTGGTGCGGGACAGTATGTTTCATTTGGCGCTGGCAGAAGCCACTCATAATTTCGTGCTTGTAACTACACTTGAGACAAATTTAAATATGCTTCAGCAGATACGGATGAAAACATTGTTATCACCTGAAAGGCTTGAACGTTCAACTGCAGAACACAGAGCTATTTTTGATGCAGTGAAAAGACGGAAACCAAAAGAAGCATCAGAAGCAATGTCTGCACATTTAAAACGGTTACGAGAGAGCATTTTAAATAACCAGTAACTTATTTCCTTGACCCTATCGTTAAAAGATAGGGTTTTAATTTTTAAAAAAATGTTGACGCTTTCAAAAAAATATTGCATAATTGCAATTAACCAAACCGGTCTGACCAGTAAACCATAGGACCAGTTAAGATGGAGGAAATAATTATGGCGCAAAAAAACTTTGGACCATTAACAGGGTTAAAAATTATTGACGTCTCGAGCGTCATTGCTGCACCTTTTGCAGCCTGCCTGCTTGGAGATTTGGGAGCTGAAGTGATAAAAGTTGAACTCCCTGGCAAAGGAGATGCTACAAGAGGGCTTGGGCCTTGGAAAGGTGAAGAATCGTTAAGATGGCCCGGCCTTTCAAGAAACAAACGTTCTTTAACCCTTGATATTCGTACAGAAGAAGGAAAAGAAATTTTTAAAGAACTAGCCAAAACAGCAGATGCTGTTATTGAAAACTTTCGTCCAGGTACATTGGAAAAATGGGGTCTCGGATATGAAGTCCTGAAAGAAGTAAACCCTAATATCGTTTTAACAAGACAATCCGGCTACGGCCAGACAGGTCCTTATGCAGGGAAAGCAGGTTTTGGAACTCCGTGCACTGCTTTTTCAGGCTACACGTACTTGCAGGGATTTTCAGACAGGCCTCCTGTAAGCCCCGCTTTTTCGTTGCTGGATTATGTTTCAGGCATTTTTGTAGCTTTTGGTACTGTAAGCGCTCTTTACCATAGGGATAAAAACAATGCAGAAGGGCAAGTCGTTGAATTAGGATTATACGAAGCGATGTTCCGAATGATGGAATTCCTCATTGCCGAACATGATCAATTGGGGAAAGTAAGAGAAAGAAGCCCAATGTTGGCAGGGCATTCGAGTCCGGCGGGTACGTATCAGACCAAAGATGGCAAATGGGTGGTTCTTGTCTGCAGTACAGAAAAAACATGGACTAGGCTGGCAGAATCAATGGGAAGAGCAGATTTAATTGATGATCCACGTTATAAAACAAATATGGAACGTATGCAAAATGATGAAGATTTGCAAAAGATTGTGAGAGAGTTTATCGGGAGTCTTAATAATGATGAGCTTCTTGAAAAAATGGATACTGACGGCGTGCCAGTTTCCCCAATTCTAAGTATTGAAGATATTTTCAATAACCCACAGTACAAAGCGCGGGAAAACATTTTAGAAGTGGAACATCCCCGTCTTGGATCTGTAAAAGTGCCTGGCATCGTGCCAAAGTTTTCTGCTACTCCGGGCAAAATTAGACACCGCGCGCCTGATCTTGGTGAACATAACGAAGAAATCCTTAGAAATGAAATTGGGTTAACGGAAGAACAAATTGAACAATTATATGAAAAAGGAGTCATTTGACATGATAGAAAATACGTTGATGCTTCCTAAAAAAGCGACAATTTGGGAAGTGTGCCCGCGAGATGGGTTTCAAATGGAACGTAAATGGATTCCAACGGAAGAAAAGATTCGACTTATTCATCGTTTTGCTGATACAGGGATTAAGCATATTGAAGTTACTTCGTTTGTTCATCCAAAAGCTATTCCACAGCTAAAAGATGCAGAAGAGGTTGTAAAAAGTGTTCAGGATTTAACAGATGTAAAATTTCGTGCCTTAATTCCGAATGTGAGGGGAGCAGAACGGGCCATCGGTGCGGGTGTGAAAAAACTGAAGCTGTTACTTTCTGCGACGGATTCTCACAGCTTGGCAAATTCTAATGCCACGGTAAAAGACGCGCAGGCAAAGCTTCTTCCAATTGTTGAGCTGGCTAATAAAAGCAATGTTGAAATCAGCGGATCAATCTCAGTTGCTTTCGGATGTCCTTTTGAAGGAAAAGTGCCTGTGGAAAGATTGCTTTCAATCCTTGAAGACTACCGCAAAATGGGGGTAACTGAGATTTCTTTAGCGGATACAAGCGGTACAGGTGATCCAAAACTGATTTACGATGTTTTAGGTGTAATGAAACATGAGTTTCCAGAATTCATATTTTCTATGCATCTTCATAATACAAGGGGGATGGCATTTGCCAATGCAGTAGCAGCACTCCAGCAAGGTGTTACCATTTTTGATAGTTCAGCAGCAGGTCTTGGCGGCTGTCCATACGCACCGAATGCAGCAGGTAATATTGCCTCCGAAGATCTCGTTCATGCCTTCCATGAAATGGATATCGAGACAGGAATTGATTTAGATAAATTGCTTGAGGCGGCAAAAGAGGTAAAGAAAACAATTGGACATGACGGAGGAAGCTTTCTGTTGAAAGCTGGCCCAAATTCACAGCTCCACTGTAAACCAGCAGGACAGGTAAAACTGGGATAAGAAAAGGTTTGGAGAACCTTTTCTTATCTCCTATATGAAAGCGTTATCTAAAAAGAGGGGTGAAGAATATGCTAACATTTTTAGGATTTTTAATGATCGTAGTTTTTATGTATTTAATTATGAGTAATAAAATGAACGCTCTGCATGCGCTTATATTAATTCCAGCCGTATTTGCTCTTTTTGCAGGTTTCACAGATGTGGGCGACATGATTATAGGTGGAGCTGAAACGGTAGCTTCAACCGCCATCATGGTAACTTTCGCTATATTATATTTTGGAACGTTGATTGATGCGGGAATGTTTGATCCATTAGTCAATAAAGTGGTTAAAATTTCAAAAGGTGACCCTCTAAAAATAACGGTTGGGACAGCCATTCTTTCTTTGCTGGTAGGTTTAGACGGCGATGGAACCATTACGTATCTAATTGTTGTCACAGCATTTTTACCCCTCTATGAACGTTTAGGCATGAACAAACTGATCCTTGCCTGTTTACCTGCAATGTCAATGGGGATTATGAATGTTCTTCCTTGGGGCGGGCCGACTGCACGTGTTATGTCTGTTTTTAATTATGAAGCAATGACAGTTCTTGCTCCGCTGATTCCTTCCATTATCGCAGCGGCTCTTTATGTAATAGGTCTGGGCGTTTTCTTTGGCTTGAAAGAAAGAAAAAGACTGGGCATTCAAAAGATTTCTGTCGATCATGAAGTGGAAGATGAAATGGCAGCAACTGTGACGGTGTCAGCTGAATCATTAAAAAGACCTAGGCTATTTTGGTTTAACTTGTTTACCACCATTTTATTGGTTGTAGGGTTATTAACAGCTATTCTTCCATTACCTGCTTTATTTATGCTTGGATACGTTATCGTGACCATTGTGAATTATCCAAATTTAAGCGATCAAAAAGCAAGAATAGAAGCCCACGCTGGGAATGTATTGACTGTTGTTTCACTTATATTCGCTGGAGGAGCATTCGCCGGTATATTAGAAGGTACTGGAATGGTAGATGCTATGGCAACCTCTATGGTCAAAGTGATTCCTGATTTCCTTGCTCCGCAGCTTCCATTAATTGTGGGTTTAACGAGCATGCCATTCACTTTCTTTATGGCAAATGACCCTTACTATTTTGGTATTGTTCCTATTCTGGCTGAAACTGCTTCACAAGTTGGAATCGATAAGCTGGAAATTGCACAGGCATCACTTCTTGGACAGCCTCTTCATTTGTTAAGTCCGCTTGTTGGATCTGTTTATGTATTAATCGGGCTTGTTGGCGTAAGTTTCCGTGATCATATTAAATTCTCTACTAAATATGCTACTGGCAGTGCTCTTGTCATGATAGTAGTTGGTATTATTACAGGTGCATTGTCCATTTAATTGAATACTGTTTTATAAAAATAACTGAGTAAACCCCCCTTGTATTTTTCAGAAAACATTAAAAAATTTTGACAGGAGGCAGCTTTCAAGAAATTTGAAAGCTGTTTTTTGTGTCCGACTTGTCTGCTCGTCTCAAAACATTGCTCAAAACCTATATCTCATTAATCACTCTATTATGTACAGAAACTCGTCCTTTTCTGAACACGGCCGTCCGGTTCTCAAAAGGGCGCTTTTTTTTTTGCTTTTTATGTAACAAAACCCTGTTCAATAATCTATGTTCAGTAACCTGCTCATTTTTTATGTTAAGGTACAATAAATTTAAAAGAAAAAGCTGCAAGAGGGCGAGTTGGTGTTAGAAATTAGAAATCCTTTGGCAATAAATTTTATTGGTCTACAAGCTAAAGCATCCAAACGAGGATGCTTTTTTTGTTCTAGCACATGCCTATCAAGCTAACCACGAGCACCGTAAAAAAAAGGCAGGCCAACTAAGCCCTAAACCAGTTAAATCCTTTAGAGGAGGTTCTGTCAAACTTACTTCATTATTGTGACAGCGTGTAAATGGTTTTATGTACGATCGCGCAAGATGCAGAAAAAGTTCGAGGAATATTTTACACACTGTCTAATGGTATGGGTTTATACGATCCATATAATGAATTCAAAGGATTGCTATACTTTCAAAAATAGGAGGCTTTGCAATGGAACTAACACAAACAGCTCAAATGATAAAAAACTATATTGGTGGAAAGTGGATTGAGTCAACAAGCAAGCAAATAGAAGAAGTGCCAAACCCGGCAACTGGAGAAATCATTGCTCGTGTGCCGATTTCTACTCGAGAAGAGCTAGATCACGCTGTTTCAGCTGCTAAAGAAGCCTTCAAGAAGTGGAGAAAAGTTGCAGTACCTCGCCGGGCACGCATTTTATTCCGCTATCAGCAGCTATTGATCGAGAATTGGGAAGAGCTGGCGAAGATCGTTACATTAGAAAACGGAAAAAGCTATAACGAAGCATACGGCGAAGTACAGCGAGGGATTGAATGTGTGGAATTTGCTGCTGGCGCACCAACATTAATGATGGGAGAACAGCTTCCTGATATTGCTACAGGCGTTGAGTCAGGCATGTATCGTTATCCCATTGGAGTCATTGGAGGCATCACACCTTTTAATTTCCCGATGATGGTTCCGTGCTGGATGTTCCCGCTGGCCATTGCATGTGGAAACACGTTTGTATTGAAGCCATCTGAAAGAACACCATTGCTGGCTAATCGTTTAGCGGAACTGTTTAAAGAAGCAGGGCTTCCAGATGGGGTACTGAACATTGTCCATGGGGCTCATGATGTCGTGAATGGCATTTTAGAAAATGAGGATATCAAAGCAGTATCTTTTGTAGGTTCTCAGCCTGTAGCTGAGTATGTTTATAAAACAGCAGCAGCGACTGGCAAGCGAGTGCAGGCTTTAGCAGGAGCAAAAAATCATTCCATCGTTATGCCTGATGCAGATTTAGATAATGCCGTAACCAATATCACAGGTGCAGCTTTTGGATCTGCAGGCGAACGCTGTATGGCGGCTGCAGTCGTCGTGGCAGTTGGAGACGTTGCGGACGAATTAATCGGCCGGCTTAAACAAGCAGCCGATGAAATTAAAATAGGAAACGGGATGGATGAAGGTGTATTCCTTGGACCTGTTATCCGTGCATCACATAAAGAACGTACCCTTGGTTACATCGAAAGCGGCCAGGCGGAAGGTGCTTCCCTCATTCGAGATGGAAGAAATGATGCAGGGAATGAGCAGGGCTACTTTATCGGACCAACGATCTTTGACAACGTGCAGCCTGGAATGAAAATCTGGCAGGATGAAATTTTTGCTCCGGTGCTGTCCATTGTCCGGGTGGAAAGCTTAGAGGAAGCGATTGAACTGACAAATAAGTCTGAGTTCGCAAACGGTGCATGTTTGTATACAGACAGTGCGAAAGCGATTCGTGAATTCCGTGAAGAAATAGATGCAGGCATGCTGGGTGTTAATCTTGGCGTTCCTGCTCCGATGGCGTTCTTCCCATTCTCAGGGTACAAGAAATCCTTTTACGGTGATCTTCATGCAAATGGAAAAGACGGAGTGGCGTTCTATACCCGCAAGAAAATGCTTACGGCCCGTTATTAAAATAGGATGAACAACAATAAAATAATAGAATGGAGCTGACGATCATGCAAGTGACAGAACAAACACAAAACTTACAAAAAACAGATGAAAAATATCTCTGGCATGCCATGCGGGGATCCGCTCCCAATCCGGCAAATATCATTGCCACCGGAGCAGAAGGAGCCTGGGTGACGGATATAGACGGGAACCGTTATTTAGACGGTATGTCCGGCCTGTGGTGTGTAAATGTCGGATATGGCCGGAAAGAACTTGCCGAAGCGGCTTTTAAACAGCTTCAGGAAATGCCGTATTTTCCTTTAACACAAAGTCATGTTCCGGCTATTAAGCTAGCAGAAAAATTGAATGAATGGCTTGGTGATGATTACGTTATTTTCTTTTCTAATAGTGGATCGGAAGCGAACGAAACAGCGTTTAAAATTGCCCGTCAATATCACCAGCAAAAAGGGGAGCATGGACGTTATAAGTTTATTTCACGCTACCGCGCTTATCATGGCAACTCGATGGGGGCTCTCGCAGCAACAGGACAGGCACAGCGAAAATACAAATATGAGCCGCTGGGCCAAGGGTTCCTGCATGTAGCGCCGCCTGATACGTACCGCAATCCAGAGGATGTCCAGACACTGGCTAGCGCTGATGACATCGATCGTGTTATGACATGGGAGCTAAGCGACACCATTGCGGGTGTGATTATGGAACCGATTATCACGGGCGGCGGGATTTTAATGCCTCCTGATGGATACATGAAAAAAGTAAAAGAAATTTGTGAGAATCACGGTGCGCTGCTTATTTGTGATGAAGTGATATGTGGATTTGGCCGCACAGGGAAACCGTTCGGATTTATGAACTATGACGTGAAGCCGGATATTATTACAATGGCAAAAGGTATTACCAGTGCTTATCTTCCTTTGTCAGCAACTGCTGTCAAAAGAGAGATTTATGAGGCTTATACAGGCACGGATGATTATGACCGATTCCGCCATGTGAACACATTTGGGGGAAATCCAGCTGCCTGCGCCCTGGCTTTAAAGAATTTAGAAATTATGGAGAATGAGAAACTCATTGAACGTTCTAGAGAGTTAGGGGAACGGCTGCTACAGGAACTAGAAGTACTCAAGGAGCATCCAAACGTAGGAGATGTTCGCGGGAAGGGTCTTCTGTTAGGTATTGAACTAGTAGAAGATAAGGAGACAAAAGAGCCGGCTGCTATTGAAAAAATGAACAAAGTTATCGGTTTGTGTAAAGAAAAAGGATTGCTCATCGGGAAGAATGGAGACACTGTCGCAGGGTATAATAATGTTTTGCAGCTTTCTCCTCCATTAAGTATTACTGAAGATGACTTTGCTTTTATTCTAAAAACGTTAAAAGAAAGCATACTTCAATTGTAATGAATGAGCTTTGATCATAATTAGACAAAACGATGGGCCTGCCCGTCGTTTTGTCGTTTTTAGGAACGCATTAATGTAAAAATAATAAATATGAATGTTTAACAGTGTGTCTAGTGGCTATTTTTTGCATGTACATTATATTTAGATAAATAAAGTAACTACTCATCTATTGCATGTGGATACTCAAGAGAAAACAACGATACTTTGGCCGGATAGAATTTACCGAGAGCCAGTATTTTTGTACAAAATGAGTAGTTACAAGATCAGCTTAGGTGTCGTTTACAACACAGACGAGATTTAAATTTCATAATAGGATTGGAGGGGAATTTTTAATTTTGAGGCAGACTACTTGCAAAAGATAAATTGAAACTAAAATGCCTGTCCGTTACTTTTTAAACAGTGTGAGCCGGTAAATGTTAAATCAAACGTCTCTATGAAACCGGAAATTCTAGATATATTTTTCTGAATATTCAATCTATTAGGGTGTGCGACCCATGATTTTGAATGTGAATACGTATCAAAAATTTATCCTTGAATAGGGGGATTTCGATGAGTGACATTGTTAATTGGTTAAATGGTTATGTCTGGAGTCCAGTATTAGTTTATTTCCTTCTAGGAATAGGTTTGATGTATTCAATTCTTACACGCTTTTTACAAGTCAGATTATTTAAAGAGATGATAAAGCTGGCTTTTGAAGGCGGAGATTCCAATGCTGGAGTAAAATCTTTTCAAGCGTTGATGATGTCACTGGGAAGCAGGATTGGTGTCGGTAATGTAGCAGGTGTAGCTACTGCGATTTCATTAGGGGGACCAGGTGCTGTTTTTTGGATGTGGCTCGCAGCATTTTTTGGAAGCGCACTTTCATTCATCGAAATCACGCTTACTCAAGTTTATAAAAGAAAAATCGATGGTGAATACAGAGGAGGTACTCCTTTTTATATTGAAAAAGGCGTAAAACTAAGGTGGTTTGCTATTTTATCTTCAATCATAACTTTGGTTGTCATGGGTATTTTATGGCCGGGAGTACAAGCTAATACAGTGGCACTAATGATGGATAGTGCGTTTGGAATATCGCCAACTACAACCGGAGTCTTCATGGTTGTTCTACTGGGAGTGATTATTTTTGGCGGTGTTAAGAGAATAGCAAAAGCTGCTGAAATCATGGTTCCATTTATGGCTCTTAGTTATATCGTTGTTTGCTTGATTATACTTGTCATGAATTATTCTAGTATACCAAGTGTGATGTCCTTGATTTTTACTAGTGCTTTCAATTTAAACGCGACTTTTGGCGGTTTAATCGGTTCAGCGCTTGCCTGGGGAGTTCAAAGAGGAATTTATGCAACGGGAGCCGGTTTAGGTAGTGAAACGTTTGAATCCGGTGCTGCAGAGGTATCTCATCCAGCTAAACAAGGTTTAGTTCAAGCACTGTCTGTTTACATTGATGCCTTTTTGATCTGTACTTCAACGGCATTTATGATTCTTATGACAGGAATGTATGATGTGAAACCGGAAGGGATGGAGCCTATTACGAATAAGCTTGGAGACGTAGCACCATCTCTTTATACACAGCTCGCTATTGAATCTGTTTTCCCTGGATTTGGTGCCGCTTTTCTTGCTATTGCCCTGTTCTTCTTTTGCTTTACAACACTTATGTCTTATTATTATAAAGCAGAAACAAACTTTGCATTTCTTAGAGATACTCTAAGAATAAAATCAATGTGGCCAAATCATGTACTGAAAGTGGTCTTACTGGCCACTGTCATGTACGGCTGTGTGAAAACAGCAGCTGTTGTTTGGGCAATGGGAGATTTAGGTGCGGGGCTCATGGCATGGGTAAATCTTGTTGTGGTTGCTCTCCTTACAAGAACAGCATTAAAAGTACTAAAAGACTATGAAGTGCAGAAAAAGGCGGGAAAAAATCCTGTATTCGATCCTGTAAAATTAGGAATTAAAGAAGCAGACTTTTGGGAAAAAGAATATGGGAAAGTCGAGCAGGATATACCAGCAGAACAAGACAAATTACCAGTGTAGAAATCGTACAATCATTTGTAGATCACTTTGAACAGACGTTTCTTTGAAGCGGGCCTGTTCTTTTTTTTGCTTTAATGGCGAATGTATTTTCCTGGTCCAGTGCCCTTTTACTGAACATTGGTGTATCTTTTATATAAAAATTCAACCTTGTGAATTGAATTATCGTCGGAGATATTTTGGAGAGAAATGGTTGAAGTTCATAATATAAAATTTATCAATATGCTTGTAAAGCAGCCGATATGAATATATCGATATTTTTTGTCGTATTATAAAAAAATGAATATTTTGTAAAAAAATATAAAGATATAAAATACTACCGTCAAATTAACGGGAGGGAATACTTAACACATTGTCTAATGTTAATCGTTTTTGCTTGAATTATTCTTTTACTAACAATATTTTGTCGATTTGAAGCAGGCTGGGCGACAAAAATTCTAGTAAGAGGGGAGATCTTTTATGGAAGAGTTAGTAAGCTGGTTAAATGGGTATGTTTGGAGTCCCATATTAGTTTATGCTTTTTTAGGATTAGGGCTGCTTTACACCATTCTCACCCGTTTTGTCCAGGTAAGATATCTTAAAGACATGATAAAGCTGTCATTTGATGGAGGAGATTCTAAAGCTGGCGTAAATTCTTTTCAGGCGTTGATGATGTCATTAGGGAGCAGGATCGGTACAGGTAATGTGGCAGGTGTGGCTACTGCCATTGCGCTTGGAGGACCAGGTGCTGTTTTCTGGATGTGGCTTACGGCATTTCTTGGAAGTGCTACTTCGTTCATCGAAATCACGCTTACTCAAGTTTATAAAAGAAAGATAGATGGTGAATACCGCGGAGGGACGCCATTTTATATTGAAAAAGGATTAAAGCTAAAGCGGTTTGCTGTAGTATCAGCAATCTTACTTTTAATTGTAATGGGGGTTTTATGGCCTGGGGTACAGACCAATACCATTGCATTAACGATGAACGATGCTTTTGGAATATCGCCTGCCATTACAGGAATACTCATCGTTACGCTGCTAGGAGCCATTATTTTTGGCGGTGTTAAGAGGATAGCTAAATCTGCTGAGATCATCGTTCCATTTATGGCTCTTGGCTACATCATCGTCTGTTTAATCACTCTTTCTTTTAATTTTTCTCAGATACCAGGCGCTATTTCCTTGATTTTTACTAGTGCCTTTGATTTAAATGCAACATTTGGAGGGTTAATGGGTTCAGCCATTGCCTGGGGAGTTCAAAGAGGGGTTTATGCAAATGGAGCTGGTATCGGAAGTGAAACGTTTGAATCTGGCGCTGCAGAGGTATCTCATCCTGCGAAACAAGGTTTAGTTCAAGCGTTTTCTGTTTACATTGATACCTATTTAATCTGTACGGCAACAGCGTGTATGATCCTTATTACAGGAATGTATGATGTGAAGCCAGAAGGGATGGAGCCTGTAACCAATAATCTTGGAAACGTAGAACCTTCTCTTTATACACAACTCGCTGTTGATTCTGTTCTTCCTGGATTTGGCGCCGCTTTTCTTGCTATTGCTCTGTTTTTCTTCTGTTTCACAACGCTTTTATCTTATTATTACAAAGCAGAAACAAATCTTGCCTTTCTTCGACAAAAGCTGGGGATAAAATCAATGTGGCCAAACCATATATTGAAGATAATCCTAATGTCCGCTGCATTTTACGGAAGTATTAAAACAGCAGCTGTTGTTTGGGCAATGGGCGATTTAGGCTTGGGAGCCCTTGCGTGGGTAAACCTCACTGTCATTCTTTTCCTTACAAAACCAGCACTAAAAGTATTAAAAGATTATGAAAGACAGAAGAAAGAAGGAAAAGATCCTGTATTTGATCCCGCAAAGGTGGGTATCTCAGATGCTGAATTTTGGGAGAAAGAATACCGGCAAACAGAATACCTTGAGCAGGAAGAACGAAGAACGATTTCTTCATAAGAATATACGTAAATTAATAATTGTTCAGTACGCAGATAAAATGCTTTAGCTAGTAACGAAAACGTACATGATTAAATGACCATGTTTTATCGTATAAATATTAAGTTTGTAAGCGTTTACCTTAAGTTCTTAACAGGTTGTTCTTGCTTATGTTTTCTATCCTCAATTTAAATGCCGGAAAATAGGCAGAGTTAGACAAGTAGTTAAATGATGCCATAAAGATAAAATGACTGGTGAACATGCAAAGATCCGGTTATACCAGTGAGTGATGCAAAATTTTCAAAGTGAGTTTCGACAAGTGTCCAATGAATAAGCGGCTAATTTATACACAGTGTCCAATGAAAACTTGTGCCGCATATTTTATCTTTATATTAATCCAATATTAAAAGCTCAATGAACTTCAATTGAATCAATGAGTTTTTTCCAACTAGTCGATGAAGAGGTGAATGGGATGAATTTAGTATTAAATGATATTCAATCAGCTTTGGTCAGCAAGGATATCACCCAAAAAATGTATATTAACGGTGAGTGGGTGTTAAGTGAAACGAATCAAACAAGTAAAATTATTAATCCCGCAAACGGGGAAGTAATCGGAACAGTGACGGAAGGCTCAGCAGAAGATGCTAAAAAAGCAATTGAAGCTGCACGAAAGGCGTTTTATAACAATGGCTGGATGAATAGCAGGGCTAGAGATCGTGCAGAGCTTCTTCTCAAAATGTCAAATAAACTGGAAGAAAGAAAAGAAGAGTTTGCCTACCTGGATACATTAAATAACGGAAAAACCTTGAGAGAGTCATTGGCCGATGTTGAAGATGCCGTAAACCAATTACGTTATTATGCAGGATTAGCCACAAAACCGCATGGCCAGACTTATGATGTACCGGATGACATTCAAGCAATGGTTGTCCGTGAACCAATTGGGGTCGTCGGGATCATTGTTCCATGGAATTATCCGTTGGTCATGGCAAACCAAAAAATTGCTGCTGCACTCGCTGCAGGCTGCACAATAGTAGTAAAACCAGCAGAAATAACACCACTTTCTGTTATCCGCTTGTTTGAGATTATCAATGAAGTAGGATTTCCTCCTGGTGTTGTGAATTTAGTGTTAGGTTCTGGAAGAAAAGTTGGAGCAGAATTAGTTTCCAACCCAGATGTAGATAAAATCTCTTTTACAGGCGGTACTGACACAGGGATTAAGTTAATGAAATCTGCAGCAGATACAGTGAAAAAGATTAGTTTGGAACTCGGAGGAAAATCTCCTAATATTGTTTTTGCTGATGCAGACTTTGACACTGCTGTTAGTTATGCGCTAGATGCTATTTTTGCCAATCAAGGCCAGGTATGTTCAGCAGGCTCACGGTTGGTATTAGAAGAAAGTTTATATGAAAAATTTGTTCCTGAACTAGTCAGACGTGCCGGAATGATTAAAATAGGTCCAGGCTGGAATGAAGGTGTTGAAATGGGACCTTTAGTATCAGAAGCTCATATGAATACCGTGCTTGATTACATTGAAATTGGCAAAAACGAAGGAGCTACTCTTTTATGCGGAGGCAATCGAATGCTCGAAGGTGATTTCGGAAAAGGATACTTTGTTGAACCAACTATTTTTGGTGATACAACTCCGGATATGCGAATTGTACAGGAAGAGATCTTTGGCCCTGTGTTAGTCATTCAGACGTTTAAAACAGAAGAAGAAGCGATTGAACTGGCAAATGGTACAGCTTTCGGCCTGGCTGCTGCTGTATTTACCCAGGATGGCGCCAAAGCGCAGCGTGTGATTCGACAACTACGTGCAGGTATTACATGGATCAATACGTATCATCCAACGTTTAACGAAGCACCTTGGGGCGGCTATAAACAGAGCGGAATCGGAAGAGACCTAGGTACGTATGGTTTTGAAGAATATCTGGAAACAAAACAAATTAATATCAACCTTAAAGTAGAACCATCCGGCTTTTTCGAAGGGAAATAATAGGAAGAAAAGGTAATTCTACTTGGAAAGGAGGCACATACATGAAAAGTTATGACGTTATTGTCATTGGAGCTGGTGTTATTGGTTCCAGCGTAGCCTATCATCTGGCGAAAAAAGGTCTTGAAGTAGCATTGATTGAAAAAGGTGGTATTGCATCCGGTACTTCCAGCCGATGTGACGCAGTAGCGCTGATCTGTGACAAAAAACCAGGTATAGATACTGAGATAGGCTTTGCAAGTATTCAGCTTTTCAAACAATTAGCAAAAGAGTTTTCAGTAGATTTTGAATTTGCTTCACGAGGAAGTCTGTATGTTTGTGAAACAGAGCAAGAGCTCGACATTGCGAAAGGATATGTTTCCGAGCAAGCAAAAGATGGTTATGACATGCGCATGGTGGACAGGCATGAGCTGCAGCAAATTGAGCCTTATTTAGCTGATGATTTAGCAGGAGGAATCTGGACGGAAGTTGACTCTTCCATGAATCCCTATAAACTATGCTATGCGTTTGTTGAAGAAGGAAGAAAGCTGGGCCTGGACGTGTATGACTATCATTCTGTGCAGAATATTACTTTAGATGTACAAGGAAAAGTCGAAAGCGTCGTAACAGACCGGGGCACGTTCAAAACCAAAAGAATTGTAAACTGCGCCGGTGTATGGTCACCTAAGATCGCAGAAATGGTAGGAGTTCACATACCGATCAAGCCAAGAAAAGGAATGGTATTAATCTCCGAAAAAACACCATTCAAAGTAGCCAGCCAAAAAGTGCATGAATTCGGATATATGTTATCCAAATTCGAAGATATCCAGTATAAAAGAAACGTAAGTGAATTAGTTGAAAAACACAATGTGGCTTTTACTATTGAACCGACTGACGCCAATAACTTTTTGGTAGGAGGCCACAGGGCTTTTAAAGGGTATAACATCAGCTCTGAAATCGAGGTAATGCACGCAATAGCGGAGAGAGCGATCCGGTTCCTGCCAAAATTAAAGGATATTAACTGTATAAGAGCTTATGCAGGAGTCAGACCTTGGGTTGAAGATCACCTTCCTATTGTGTCAGAAGTAGAAGAAGTACCAGGGTTCTTTATTGCCAGCGGGCATGAAGGAGACGGTATCAGCATGGCTCCTATTACAGGACGAATGGTCACGCAGCTGATCGCAGGTGAACCAACAGACTTTAATATTGATAAACTGAATTTTTCTAGATATAAAAAAGCCGATGCAGTTTCATAACAAAAATTAAATAAAAAACCTAAATATTTAAAAAATGGAGGAATAAATAATGAAGAATAGTGCCCCAAAAGGAATTTTTGTACCATTAATTACCCCATTCCACGATGATGAAAGCATTGATTTTGAGTCTTATAAGAAAGTAATCGACTTTCAAGTTGAAAATGGAGTTCACGGTCTTCTCGTTGGAGGCACAACAGGAGAATACCATGTTATGTCACTCGAAGAACGTAAAAGTTTAATCAAAGCGGGCTGTGAATATGCCGCTGGAAGAGTACCGGTTATGGCAGGTGTTGGATGCTCAACTGCACAGGAAACAATTGAACTGGCTAATTATGCTGCAGAATGTGGCGCTAAATGGGGGCTGGCTCTGCCTCCTTATTATCATAAGACAAGTGAAGAAGGCATTCTTGAATTTTTCAAAGAAATAGCGGCAAAATCAAATGTTGGAATCGTCATTTACAATTATCCAGGCGCAACCGGTGTTACCATTTCGCCTGAAATGATTTACGAATTAAGCCAGGAAGAAAACATTGTAAGTGTTAAAGAGTCTGCAGATTTTGGTCACTTATGTGAAGTGGTGGCTTTGACGAAGGATGTTGAAAACTTTACCGTATTTACCGGTGAAGAACACTTTATTCTTCCTACTTTCTCTATTGGAGGACAGGGTGCTTTTGGAATCCTTGTCAACTTGCTTCCTAAGGAACTTGTAGAGCTATACGAACTGGTCGTTGAGAAAAGCGATATAAATGCTGCACGTGACTTGAATCGCAAATTATCAAGTATTTACGGCTTAATGGAAGCGGAAGGCAATCCATATCCTGGTCCGGTAAAAGCAGGTATGGACTTGATTGGAATCAAAGGCGGAAAAGTGAGAAAGCCTTTAACACAGCCTACTGAAGAGATGAAAATGCAACTTAAAGAGGAACTAACCAAATTAGGATATGAAGTGAAGTTACTGACAGAAGCGTAATGTGAAAGAAATAAGATGAAGTGTTTCAGAGAATACACATGTATTCTCTGAAACGATAAGGAGGAGCCTTCAATGACCACTAAATCATTGAATAATGAACGTGAATACGGCTACTTAGAAAAAGAAAGTCAAATTATCACTATGAAAAAAGGGCAATATGTAGCGGGCTATTCCGTTGGCATCCTTTATTTAGATGACTGCTGGTACCCGGTTTTACCAGGAAATGTTGCAAATCTTTCCACCTACGACTTTCCAGTACAGCTGAAAGTAGTGCCTAACTGTAATCAGGAAAGAATCCATGCAGGCGATCCTACGCTGCTGGATGACATTATAAAAGCAGCCAAGCAATTTGAAGCAGAGGGAGCACGCGCTATATGTGCAGCATGTGGATTTTTCGGGAACTTTCAAGACAAAGTAGCCGCAGCTGTGGATATCCCCGTTTATCTTTCAAGTGTTGTCCAAGTACCCTGGATCAAAACAGGGTTGAAGCCGAGTCAGAAGGTAGGCATGCTGACAGCAGACGCGCATGGAATCACGCCTGAGTTATTCAAAAGCTGCGGGGTAGATAATCCGGATATGTGTGTAGTAAAGGATTTGGGAAGGCTGCCGGAATTTTCAGCGATTATCGAAAGCAGAGGCTCTTTTGATAATGAAAAAGTGAGAAAAGAGGTAGTGAACGCTGCTGTTCAACTAGTGAAGGAAAATCCTGATATTGGTGCCATCCTGCTTGAATGCAGTGATTTACCGCCATATGCAGCTGATATTCAACGAGCAGTGAAGCTTCCAGTATTTGATTTTATTACGATGATCAGATGGGCTCATTTTGCGACCAGCCAAAAACCATATAACGGTTTTATCTAAAAAATAAAGATAAAGCAAGATAAACGTAGCATGCAAATCTATAAAACATCCCAGTTTTTTAACATATCTTCTGATGTGCTACTCAATGTTGTACGTATGAGACATCTAACGTTCTCTTCTGCGTAAAATAGTTGGCTGCGCATCTATTTTATCCAGAAGAAATGTTGATGTCTTTTCTTATAAGTCACTGCATCTAGATAAGACATTATTAGAATTCTATCATAAAAACTGCTTTTTTAATCACATTTTGGAGGGCGTGGAGGAGAGTTAAATGAGTGAAAAGCCAACGATAGTATGTAGATGCGAAGAAATCACTATGGAAGAAATTCAAGAAACGATTGAACAGTTTCATTGTTCTTCACGTGAAGTAAAGTTACGAACACGTGCGGGAATGGGCTCCTGTGGAGGACGCACCTGCCGCAGCGTCATTGATCGGTTAGTAGAAGAGCTGGGAGGGGCAACGGTTTCTAATGAAGTGCCGCTTAGCTATCGACCTCCTGTTCGGCCTGTTTCATTCGGAGTGTTAGGAGGGGCAAAAGAATGAATTCAATGAGAGTGAATCATCACCCAGTGCTGGGAGATCTTGAGACGCACAAAGAAATAAAGATCTACTTTGACGGGCAGGAATATACCGCTTATGAAGGAGATACCATTGCCTCTGCCCTGCTCGCTTCTGGCGTTCGAACCCTTCGTTTTCACGAAGATAAAGAGACGCCGCGTGGAATTTACTGCAACATTGGTCATTGTTTTGAATGCCGGGTAAAGGTAGATGGAAAAAAAACAGTTCGTGCTTGTTTAACATCTGCAGAAAACCATATGCAGATTGAATCGTGCAAGGCTCTTTCTGCCTCTGAAGTAAAAGGAGGTACACTATGATTGATGTGGTGATAATAGGGGCAGGACCGGCCGGTCTGGGTGCAGCCGTTGCAGCTGCAGAACATGGCTTACAGGTATGTGTGGTGGATGAGTTTGTAAAGCCAGGGGGACGTTTGTTAGGACAGCTGCATGAAGAGCCTGATGGAAAATGGGTGAACGGTATCGAAGAAGCCCAAAAGCTTTATAATCAAGCCATTGGGCTTGGCGTAGATATCCGCTGCGGTATATCTGTGTATGATTTAAGAAAATTAGAAAACACCTGGTGCGTATATACGACTGATGAAATGATTGAGTCTAAATGCCTTTTGCTTGCTACTGGTGCATCAGAAACGCCGATCCCTATTCCAGGGTGGACGCTTCCAGGTGTAATGTCAATTGGAGCAGCCCAGGTAATGGGAAATGTGCATCGTGTGAAGCCAGGGGAAAAAGGCATTATCATCGGTGTAAATGTGCTTTCGGTTGCCATTGCAAGAGAATTGCAGCTATGCGGAGTCCATGTTGAAAGTATTTTACTTCCGCAGCCAGGACTTTTGGCTGGAAGCGCCGGCAATCCAGAAAAAATGATGGAATCGCTTCTAAGATTGTCCCATCTGGCTCCTTCCCCTTTAATACGGATGGGAGGAAAATGGGTAAGTCCGAAACTTGGTGCACGTTTATTTCCGAAAAATGGATTCAAAATGTGGGGTATTCCGATCCAGCTGCGCAAAGCGGCTCTTGAAATCCTAGGGGACAATCAAGTAGAGGGTGTACGAATGGCGGAAGTTTCTGCTAACGGAGAGGTTCTGCCAGGTACTGAAAAAACAGTATCTGCTGATTTTGTTTGTATTGCAGGCGGTCTTACTCCAATGGCTGAACTTGCTTCTGTTGCTGGCTGCTCTTTCTGTTATGTTCCGGAACTGGGCGGGCATGTTCCTTTACACAATGAATTTATGCAGACGAACCTCGCTGGTTTGTATATAGCAGGCAATATTACAGGTGTTGAAAGCGCCAAAGTCGCCAGGGCTCAGGGAAAAGTAGCAGGCCTTTCGATGGCGCGTGAGCTTAAAGCTTTAGTTTATGGCGGTAATGAAAAATTGTACGCTGCGGTTGAAGAAGTGACGGAGACACGAAGAAATGCACTGATTCAATTCCAGCCAGGCATTGAAGAAGCGCGTAAAGAACTTCATCGCAAATTTGATGAAACTTACAAACAAAAGCTCGTTTCTATCTAATTACGGAATATCTACTCTTAACCTTAAGCTTTATTATCGCTTATGAAAAAAGCTATACTGCCTGTATTAGACAACATGCTAATATGGGTATTTTTTATTGATCTCTCAGCTACTTTTTACCGGATAAACTGGGAGCTGCCTAAAGGCAAGATTGGAGGATAAACAATGAAAGTATTAGTTATTGTAGCTCATCCTAATATTGAAAACTCGCTGGTGAACAAAACTTGGATAGAAGAATTAAAAAAACATTCTGATATAACCATCCACGATCTTTATGCAGAGTATCCAGATGAACAAATTAACATCGAAAATGAGCAAAAGTTATGTGAAGAACATGATCGGATTATCTGGCAGTTCCCTTTTTACTGGTACAGCTCTCCACCGCTGCTTAAAAAATGGCAGGATGAAGTACTTACGCATGGCTGGGCTTATGGCCAGGAAGGGAATAAGCTGCACAATAAAGAGCTTATTTTAGCGGTATCCACGGGAAGCGGCCAGGAAAAGTATCAGGCTGGCGGCCGTAACCACTACTCTATGAGTGAGCTTTTAAAACCATTTCAAGCAACCAGCAATTTAGTCGGCACAACATTTTTGCCTGCTTTTATCTTCAACGGATCTTATACCGCTACAGCTGATGAGATCCAAGACAGTGCAAAAAGATATGCTGATTATATTCTTACTGCAGACACGTTGGAGAAGGTTTATTAAAATTGGCAGCAACACAATGAATTAGTTTAGTTGAAATTCAGTGGCTATTTTCTCTTTTAAAGAAAGTACCCGCTCAGATGGCAGACAAAGTGGTTCGAAGATGAGGCCGCTTTGTCTTTTTTTTATGCATTTGTGCAGCTTGTACGAGCGGGTATGTCGATCTGTTGGCGAGATTTTTTGAGTTTACAAGGATCAAAGTAAGCACCGATTGTATACACATTTTCATGATTTTCTTAATGACGTCTTTCGTATCCTTTCCTTTTTGAAGGTTTGTGACAAAAGAGAGATTTGTACGTTATTAAGAATATTTTAAAGATATGAATGCTGTGGGCATTGGCGCCGCCTATGAAGCATCCTGGGCTTTGTAAAGCATATCCTTTTTTACATATCGTAACCCGCCTTGGGGACCAAACATGCTTTGTTTAAAACCATTTCATGCCTTCCTTTTATTATAGGAAAAAGCCATTTTGACACGTTAAATGGATATGTAAGTTGTCTTGTTATATCAAATATTCATTTGACAGTATGTCTAATGAAGGAGATTAAGCCAGTGCTTATACTTTAACTATAATTCGAGCCGTCATCAATAGAAGAATGGCTTGGCTAATTTAGAAAGATATATTGATTCATACAAAATTATGTACTTTAGGAGGACGAGTAAAATGATTATTGGAGTACCAAAGGAAATTAAAAATAACGAAAATCGCGTAGCGCTTACACCAGCAGGCTTAATGTCTTTTCTTAAAGAAGGCCATAGAGTACTAGTGGAGAAAGATGCTGGAGTTGGCAGTGGTTTTACCAATCAGGACTATATGGATGCTGGCGCAGAAATTGTGGAAAATCCTAAAGATGTATGGGCCCAGGCTGACATGGTTATGAAAGTAAAAGAACCGATTCGGGAAGAATACAGCTATTTCCGCGAAGGATTGATTTTGTTCACTTATTTACACTTAGCTGCTGAACCAGACTTAGCCCAAGCCCTTGTGGATAACGGAGTTACGGCTATTGCCTATGAGACAGTTGCTGTAAATCGTACACTTCCGCTGCTTACGCCAATGAGTGAGGTAGCAGGCCGAATGGCTGCCCAAATTGGTTCTCAATTTTTGCAAAAATCAAATGGCGGGAAAGGGATCCTTCTGGCGGGAGTTCCGGGCGTTGAACGCGGTAAAGTAACCATCATTGGCGGCGGCGTTGTAGGAGCAAACGCAGCGAAATTAGCCATCGGTCTAGGGGCTGATGTGACGATTATTGACTTGAGTGCAGACCGCCTGCGCCAATTAGATGATATCTTTGGTAATCAGATTAAAACACTTATGTCGAATTCGCTTAACATTGCAGAAGCTGTAGCAGAAGCTGATCTATTGATCGGGGCTGTATTAATTCCTGGTGCAAAGGCTCCTAAGCTGGTAACGGAAGAAATGGTGAAAGCGATGAAACCTGGTTCTGTTATTGTGGATGTAGCCATCGATCAAGGCGGTATTGTGGAAACAGTTGATCATATTACGACACATGACAATCCCACATATAAAAAGCATGGTGTTGTCCATTATGCAGTAGCGAATATGCCTGGTGCCGTTCCAAGAACATCTACCATTGCTTTAACAAATGTTACGGTTCCTTACGCACTGCAAATTGCAAACAAGGGCCTATTCAAAGCCATTTTCGAAAATGAAGCCCTAAAACTCGGCTTAAACGCAGCAAACGGTGAAATCACATATGAAGCTGTCGCAAAAGATCTTGGCTATAATTTTGTCTCCCCGGAGAAGGTTTTTGAAAAGGAACTCGCTCTCGTTTAAGAAGGACTGATAAATCAAAACTTTATTGTACTGTGGATGTAGAAGAAAATAAGAATGCCTTTTCTTTGACTAAATAAAGAAATAAAAACAGCCAGGTGCTTATTCAGGAGCCTTGGCTGTTTTAAATAAAAAATCTACTTTGGTTGAATTTTATTTCTAACTGCACTTGATGTCAGTTTTTTTTAGAATGTAGTATGGGCATTACAAATCACCCCAACCGCTTCCCCGTTGACTTTTTGCATAAAAGAAGAATGTTCAACTGCTTGGCCGGTCTGCCATTTATACGCTTGCACAGCCACTTCTAAAGCAAGCCGATTAACCGGTTCCATAAAATCCTTACCAAGCAGTAATTCTAATTTTGAGAGCCGGTGGTAAAGAGTCTGGCGGACGATAAATAATTTTTGGGCTGCTTCTTTTTTGAAGCCGCCGCATTCTAAATAAACGGCTAACGTCTCCAGCAGTCTGCCATTTGTTTTGGCGTCATACTCCAGGACAGGATAAAGATAGTCATGCACATACCGATCAAGCAGCCCGCTTTTCTGCAAAGTAAAAAGCAGCCGGTAAATGCCCAGCTTTTCATAAAAAGGGCTGACGGAAATGCCGGATCGCTGCAGCTCCAGACTTTCTTTTGCTTCATCACAGGCTTCCTTCGTTTTAGAAAGATGCGTAAAAACACTGCTCACACCCATACAGGCAGTAGAAGAAATAAAGTCTTTCATCTGGCCGATCGTTTCTATAATGCGGCCGAACCTATCATAAGTGCCCGTTTCAGACGGTCTAAAAAAAGCAAGCACGGCAATTTCATGATTACTTGTGGAAAGCGCCGGTATACATCCGTGCTTTTGAAATAAAGAGCGAATTTGCATGGCCTGCTGAAGTTTCCATTCTTCCCAATCTGTTTTATCGGACTGGCTGGCATCCAGTGGAATCACACATACACGATAATGCATTTGATGAACTGCCGCCGATACATACGTGCTTAAATGTTCAGCTCGGACTTCTTTCCCCTGCAAAAGACTGCGTACAAGTTCGTCTTCTGCATGCTGTTTTCTTTCTTCGAGTGTTTGGGAGCGAAGCAAGATTTGTGAAACAGCCAGACCGGCACGATCAAGAACAAGCAGGAAAAATTCATCATAAAAAGAATCGCTGATTTGCAGGCAAAGATATCCCCGAACCTGTTCAAACACTTGAACAGGTTTTACCGCAAAGACCGTTCCATTTGCAGTGAGAAGACGCCCGGATAGAATCTCCGGCTGCTCGCTGTACAGTACTGATCGAAGAATGGATTCTTGGTCTTTCCCATCAGCCGGGCAGTAAAAGGATTTGCTTTCTTCAGAAAGAAAGAAAACAGGCTGCTGGAAATAACCATGCATTTCCTGCAGAATTTTAAAGATACCATTTGATTCCAGGGAAAGACTCATAAACTGTCTCGATAATTGATCCAGGTCAGACAGCATTCGCTGATGCCGGTTGATGATCATTGTATGCAGATCATGGGTGATGTCAACAAATTTAACCGTTTTCTCAAAAGCAATAATCGGGAAATGCTGTTGATCAGCAAACGCTAATATTTCTGGCGGCAGACTGGTTATGGAAGAGCCAAATTCAATACACAGGCCGGCTGCTTGTTTAGCAACGAGCCTGCTTATATATGTAAGCTGTGTCGGGAGGTCACCGGGAAAGTTAATGCCTGTTGTTAAAATCAGCTCGCCGCCATTAATGAGCATATCAAAGTCTTTTACTTCCAGAATATGAGTCCATTTAATAGGACGATGAAGCCCTTTTTCTCCGGCAAGAAGCCTTACATCGCGAAAAGTTTCCCGTTTTAACATTTCATCGATCGTCAATTCTATTTTTTTCATCTGGATTCCTCCAATACGTCCACTTTAGCAGGTTGATCATTTTACATTATGTCACATGAAAATAATTCGAATTATTTGTAAACTAAAGTATGGCAGAATTTTAATTAGCATTCATCCATTTATGTAAGATTATCTGCCAATCTGTTTTTTCTTACGAGACAGAATGTCCAATAAAACGAGAAAAAACCTTTGCGACAGGATAAAGATAAAGGAGCGATAAGTATGAAAACAGCAAAAACAGATGTATCGTCACTGATTGAAAAAGACCGCGCAAATGTTTGGCATCATATTTCTCCTTATATTGAAGAAAAACCACCTATGGTCATTCAAAGCGGCCAGGGTGCATGGATTACAGATCACCAGGGGAATCGTTATTTAGATGGGATGTCGGGGCTCTGGTGCGTCAATGTTGGTTACGGCAGGGAAGAGCTGGCGAAAGCCGCATATGACCAAATGGTCGAAATGGCGTATGTACCCATGACACAAAGCCATGTACCGGCTATTGAACTGGCCGAAAAGCTGAATGATCTGCTGGGCGGAGGGTATATGATTTTTTACTCCAACAGCGGTTCTGATGCGAATGAAGTGGCGTTTAAGCTTGCCCGCCAGTTTCACCAGCAAAATGGAGAGCCGTCCCGGTTTAAATTTCTATCACGGCACCGGGCTTATCACGGCAGTTCAATGGGGGCCCTGTCCGCTACAGGACAGGCGCTTCGCAAATTTAAATATGAGCCGCTTGCCCCTGGCTTTTTGCATGTTTCGCCGCCGGATTCTTACCGCCGGCCAGCCGGGATGTCTGTTGAAGACTATAATATCATGCGGGCAGAAGAATTTGAGCAAAAAATTATTTGGGAGCAGAAAGAAACGATTGCCGGCATTATTATGGAACCGCTTATTACAGGCGGAGGCATTTTAACACCGCACCCGGTTTACGTGGAAAAGGTACAGGAAATCTGCCGCAAATACGGTATTCTGCTTATTATCGATGAAGTGATCTGCGGCTTTGGCCGGACCGGCAAGTATTTTGGACACCAGCATTTCGGTATAAAGCCGGATATCATCACTATGGCGAAAGGGCTGACGAGTGCTTATTTGCCGCTTTCGGTAACAGCTGTTCGAAAAGATATTTATGAAACATTTAAAAACAGTGCGGAAAACAGCCACTTCCGCCATGTCAATACGTTCGGCGGCAATCCGGCTGCCTGCGCCGTTGCACTGAAAAACCTGGAGATTATTGAGCGGGAGCGCTTGGTGGAACGTTCTGAACTTCTTGGCGCCCGCCTGCAAGCAGAACTGGCGGAGCTGAAGGAACATCCGCACGTCGGCGATATTCGCGGGCTCGGGTTTTTGCTCGGGATTGAGATGGTTGAAAACAAAGAAACAAAAGAGCCTGCATCAGCTGAGCGGGTTGCCAGCCTGATCGCTGCCTGTAAAAAAGAAGGATTGATTATTGGCAAGAACGGAGATACGGTAGAGGGGTCCAATAACGTGCTGACATTGAGTCCGCCGCTGTCCTGCACAGATGATGATGTAGAGTTTATCATTTCTGTACTCAAAAAAGTATTTACAGAACTATAATACGGTTTAAGCCCCTATTCTTTTAAAAAGATAGGGGTTTTTTTTCTTATGTGAGAGAGGTTTTTGAGTGGGGAAAAGCGGCTGCACAAAAAGAAAAAGCAAAGGGGATGGAGGAAAGAATAAAAAGCAGGACAAAAAGGGGGTGTGGTGCTTCCGCTTTCTTAAACTAAAACCCTTACTTTGTATGCCGATTGGCGACTCCATATGCGGCGATCGAGTCCGGCTTAATCTTTGGCTCGAGCCCTGCAGACTGCATTCTGGAAACCATCTCTTTTATAAAAATTCTCGTTTTATTTTGCTGCTCCGATCCAATATCAATATGCCCTTCTATTGTGAAAGATGAACCTTTATAAATGTAAGGCAGGACAATATCAATCATCTGCATTTTATGTTCCTCAGTAAATAAGCTGGCGATTTCTTCTGTAAGCGATGTTTCAGTAGAGATTTTTTCATATAAATTTTCATATCTTCGTGGATAGCGGATTTTTCGCAGAAAAGCCCATGCTCCTTTTCCCTTGCGGTGAATGACAATGACAGTGGCAAAAACGGTTTCGTTTCCATGAACCTGCGAATCAGAACCGATCATAAGCCGATATTTTCCGCCAGGGTCCTGGCTCATAAACCAGAGAATTTGGTGAAATACATCTTCAAAGGTAAGTCCTTTTTGATTGATTGTCCTGAATCGTAAATCCGGTTGGTGGGTAGACGGAAAAGAATGATTCATATCATGACAGCTCCTCTTTATAGTAATATATGCAAATGAAGCAAGGCCCGGTTCACCATGGTTGTCCTGTTTTTTTATGATTGAAGCCTGGATTTTATAAAAGGCTTTTGTAATACTTATGCAGGAAACGGGAAAAAAATTATTTTTAATAAAGAGAATCAAACCAAGAAGGCCCTTTTTCTTAAAAGAAGAAAAAGAGAGGGATGCAAGCAGTTTTTTACTTTGTGTGAAATTATTCACTTAGATTTAATTTTTTTAAAGAACACAATGTATATAACCTTGCGTCTTCTTTGTTTAGAAATGATAATCATTATCAAAGAGAAAAACATCATACATATTAGCAACAGAGAGGAAGTTATTTGCCATGTTGAAGTGGATGAAAACGGGTTCTGTAAAAGGAACCGGTCTGCTTTTAGCCATTGCTGTTCTATTAGCCTTGGCGGGCTGCAGCAGTACACAAAAAGCAGCAGATTCAGAAAACACTCAAGGTGCTGGCCAAACAGAAGGCGGGAACACCAAAACGATTACCCATGAGATGGGGGAAACAGAAATCGAAGGTACGCCTAAGAAAATTGTAGCGCTTGAATTATCATTTGTAGATTCATTGAATACACTTGGCATAGATGCCGCTGGGATCGCAGATGATGAAAAGAAAGAGATGATTGCAAAGCTTGTTGGGAAAGAGACAGACTATACATCTGTAGGAACACGTGAGCAGCCGAACCTGGAAGTGATCAGCTCCCTTCAGCCGGATTTGATTATTGCAGATGCAGAACGCCATAAAAATGTATATGAAGACTTGCAGAAAATTGCTCCAACAATTGTACTGAAAAGCCGTGAATCCACATACCAGGAAAACCTGGATGCTTTTAGTACGATTGCCCAGGCGGTCGGAAAAGAAGAGGAAGCCAAAACGAGACTGGCTGAACATGAAAAAACGATTGAAGAAACAAAAGCAAAGCTGAAAGCAGATCCAAACGCGACGATTTTGCCTGCTGTTGTTCGTGATACATCATTCCAGGCACATACATCTTCTTCTTATGATGGTGAACTTCTTGAGCACCTTGGATTCAAAAATGCGATCCAGCAGGAAGAGCCTTATGCTGAAATGAATTTAGAGCAGCTTGTAGAAATTGATCCGGATATTTTACTTTTAGCCAATAATGATGGCAAGCTTATTACGGATGAATGGAAAAACAATCCGCTCTGGAAAAACTTAAAAGCAGTTAAAAATGGACAAGTGTATGACGTGGATCGTGACTTGTGGACAAGATTCCGCGGAGTTGCCTCTGCCGAAGCAATTGGCGCCGATATGCTGAAAATGCTTGGTGAAAACAAATAAAACAAAAAAGGAAGTAAGGAAACGTCTCCTTGCTTCCTTTTCTGTTTAAATCTTGTCAGGAAGTGTTGGGAACGAAATGAACAGAGCATCAAAACAAAAAGTAACGACATATCTTACCGCTTTAATTGGAACCATTTTATTATTAATAGGCATCGTTCTTAGCATTTCAGTAGGCGCTGCCGATATAAAAGCGCAGACCGTTCTTCATTCTTTTATCCAATGGGATGAATCAAAAGAACAGGTCATTATTCGGACGCTGCGCCTGCCGCGGGCGGTAATTGGCGTCCTCGTGGGAGCCAGTCTCGCTGTTGCTGGAGCCCTCATGCAGGCGATTACAAAAAATGCACTGGCTTCTCCACAGGTGTTTGGCGTAAATGCTGGAGCATCCTTGTTTGTCGTTTCGTCACTCGTTCTTTTTCCGGGTCTTTCTTCTGCTTCTCTCGTATATGCGGCGTTTTTAGGAGCAGCCTTGGGAGGCGTGATTGTATACTCTTTCGCTTCAGGCGGCGGAATGACGCCGGTCAAACTTGCACTGGCCGGAATGGCCGTTCACTTTTTTCTATCTTCCTTAACACAGGGAGTCGTTCTTTTTAGTGATCAAGGCAAGGATGCTCTTTACTGGATGGTCGGCGCAATAAACGGAAAAAGCTGGACGCATGTAGAATTGATTCTTCCATGGTCGCTTGGCGGACTGATTTTAGCTGCCGCGCTTTCCAGATCGATCTCTATTCTTGTGTTAGGAGAAAGCCTGGCACAGGGACTTGGACAAAAAGTGACACAAATTCGAATTCTGTCGGGGCTGCTGGTCATTGTGCTGGCAGGATCATCTGTTGCAGTGGCAGGGCCAGTCGGTTTTGTCGGCTTGATTGTCCCTCACATTGTAAAAAAACTCGTTGGCGGGGATTATCGAAGAATCATTCCGTTTTCGGCACTGTTTGGCGCACTTCTTGTTGTGTATGCGGATATTCTTTCCCGCTTTATTGCGTATCCGTTTGAATCACCGGTTGGAATTGTGACTGCCTTAATCGGAGCTCCGTTCTTCCTATACTTAGCCAAGCAGGGAAGGGGCATTAAACAATGAGAATAAGCGAACAAACAACATTGAATAAAAAAAGACGCCCTTTGGTATTGCTTTTCATTTTGACAGGATTGCTGCTGCTTTTATCGGCTGTCAGTCTTGGAGTAGGGGCCGTTTATATTTCACCGCTAGATATTATAGCGGATTTAGCAGGAACCGGGGCTTCCAGCCATGCCTTTATTCTTCACGAGTACCGCCTGCCCCGTCTGTATATTGCCATGATCGCTGGAGCCGGACTGGCGATAGCCGGTGCGGTTCTGCAGGGAATTTTGCGAAACCCGCTTGCGTCCCCGGATGTGATTGGTGTCACAAAAGGAGCTGGACTGGCTGCAGTGATTGTGATTGTCCTGTTTCCAGAATCACCTGTTTTTTGGCTGCCCGTTTCGGCTTTTCTCGGAGCGTCCGCGGCCGCAGCTGCTTTAATGCTGTTTGCGCATAAAAACGGTGTGAAGCCAGCTACATTGGCGCTCATCGGGATTGCGCTCGGTGCTATTTTCCAGGCGGGTATTGAATATTTTATGATTAAGTTTCCTGATGACGTAAACAGCACCCTTCTATGGCTGGCGGGAAGCTTGTGGGGAAGAGGCTGGGAGCAGGTTTGGATGCTGCTTCCAAGCGTGCCGTTTGCCATTGCGCTCTGGCTGCTGTCTGCAAAGCTGGATATATTAAACCTTGGCGATGATCTGGCGACGGGTTTGGGGCAAAAAACAAAGCAGCTGCGGTATGTGCTGCTCAGCCTCTCTGTTATCATTATCGGAATGTGTGTGGCGGCTATTGGATCGATCGGATTTATTGGGTTGATCGCGCCTCACGTAGCAAGAAAGCTCACCGGGTCCCGGCATAAATTTCTGCTGCCGGTTTCTGCTTTAATAGGCGCATTGTTTTTGCTCGGAGCAGACAGTTTAGGAAGGGGCTTATTTCCTCCTATTGAAATACCGGCCGGCATTGTGACAGCTGTCATTGGCGCTCCTTATTTTCTTTATTTGCTGCGGCGTGAAGGGAAGAAGGCGTAAGAAATTCCCAGGAGTAAAATATCCAGCGCTCATTTACGCCTAGGTGATTGGGTGATAAAAAAAGAAACCGATGTATAAAAAGGTCCTAAACTACAGATTTCTGTTGTTTAGGGCCTTTTTTTAGATATATATCTTCAACAGAAACATACTGCTTGAAGCACCAAATCCCTCACTGGTTATTGCATTTATTAGAAATTAAATTTTTCATAATATATCCATTAAATACAAATATTTAATTAATTTAATAAAACAGTCCCTAATTCCTATAAAAACCATGTTTACTCATGGAGAGGAAAGGTATGTACAGACTAAACCTAAAAATAAAATAGCTCAACAACCTCCCAATATGTCAAAAACAGAGAGGAGACAAAGTATGAGTGTTCAAAAAAGTACGGATAGTTCTAGTCTGGCAGAAGTGATTGACCGAATTCTCGACAAAGGAATTGTTATTGATGCTTTTGTAAGAGTATCACTCGTAGGTATAGAAATTCTTACAGTCGAAGCCAGAGTCGTGATTGCCAGTGTGGATACATGGCTAAGATACGCAGAAGCGGTTGGATTATTAAGTGATGAAGCAGAAACGGAAAGCCTTGCATATCAAAATGAATCTCAGACATCACGGCTGAGTTACTAAAGTATAAAAAAGCTATAGTAGAAATCTATCAAGAGAAGAGGTTAAGAGTATGAATACCCAAGAAGCCAATGAAAAACAAGAAGGAAACCAAAACAAGGAAGCAGCCGAAAACAGTATGCAAAAAGCAGAGGTAAACCAGGAAGAAAACAGCCAGACGAAGGAAGAAAAGCAGCCGGCAGAAACAAAAGACAGCCCTAACTATTCGATCAATCTGGCTATACTGGGCGGCGTAGTAGGAGCCGGAATAGGACTGCTCGCCAATCCGGATACCGGCAAAAAACTAATGAAAAACTTAGGTGAGTCCGAATTTGTAAAGGTAGCGGAAAAGGAATTTAAGAAAACCGCGCAGGAACTTCTGGCCGGCCAGGCACAAAACAGCATCAGACAATTAGCTGAAGGATATATCAGTAAAATCGATGGAAAGCTGCTGTCTCCTTTAAAAGAAAGTGGGGATAACAAGGGAACAGGCAGTTCAGAAAAGGAAACCCAGTCTCCAGCGTATGAAAAAATCAAGGAAGAAAACAAAGAGCTTAATGAGCGGCTTCAAAAAATGGAAAAAATGCTGAATGACCTGGCCGGCACGCAGAAATAAAAAGTTCTTTTGAAAGGAATCCGGAGGGGGTGATGAGGTGGACAAACGCGTGAAAAAAGCGGCTGGTAAAGTGGCAAAAAGCGCAATAAAACACGCTCCGGAGCCAGTGAAAGAAAAAGTGAAAGAAGTCATCGTCGACAAAGCAAAAGAGAGATTCAAAGAAAACATCCATGAAAAAGCAGGAGAGGCAGAAGAAAAAGTCCAGGAGGTCCTACTGTCAGCCCGTGAAAAGCTGGGGAAAGCAGTGGAAGCTGGACAAGAGTTTCAAAAGAGAATGTCTTCAGCTAATAAAAAAGACGATGACCGAAAAGTAAAAGGCGTCAAGCATATTAAGGGCATCAGTGACATTAAAACATCCAAGGATATTAAGAGTGCTACTAAAATCAAATGTGCAAAAAACATAAAATCTTCCAATGATATTAAAACAATCGGTTCTTAATATCATCAAGAAAGGAGAAAGCAATTATGGCTGTTCAAAAAAGTACAGATAGTTCCAGTTTAGCAGAGGTTATTGACCGGATTTTAGATAAAGGGATTGTTATCGATGCTTTTGTAAGGGTATCGGTAGTCGGAATTGAAATTTTAACGGTGGAAGCCCGGGTGGTCATTGCCAGTGTCGATACATGGCTGCGTTATGCGGAAGCTGTCGGATTGCTTGGAGATAACGTTGAGGAAAATGGGCTGCTTGCTCAATCTAATGAAAGAAATGCACGGTTTAGCATTTAATAAAGGAAGCAGAGCCAGGGTGCAGGAAGCCCTGGCCTGTCATTCTTTAGCAGGAGGACATAATGGAGATTAAACAAATTATTGGGAATGTTACAGAGTTCTTTAACGAATTCGTAGCTCCCGTTCACAAAATTACTTCCGTAGAAAAAAACGATAATGGCTGGCAGCTGACCGTGGAAGTAATTGAAGAAAAAGAATATATGAAAAAGTATGCAAAAGACGAAATGATCGGTGTATACGAGGTTTTTTTAAGTGAAGAGAAGGAAGTAACTTCTTATAAACGACGAGATATTCGGTATAGAAGTTCAATTAATTATGAAGCATAGGACGCGGGAGTAGGAGGAAAAAGAGTGACCGTCTTAAAAAACAAGATCAATAAAAATTCAAAAGAGATTGTCCATGATCCAGAGACAGAAGACTTGCTTTCCCGCTCGCTGCAATATTTAAAAGCGGGCTACCCTATTCACTTAACAGGACCGTCTGGAACTGGAAAAACCTCGCTGGCGCTCGCTCTGGCAAAGAAAAGAAAAAAACCCGTCATGCTGATCCACGGCAACCATGAATTAAACAATAAAGATTTAATTGGTGATTTTACTGGCTACACGAGTAAAAAAGTAGTCGATAATTATGTTCGTTCTGTATATAAAAGAGACGAAAGTGTAACAGAAACATGGAGAGACGGGCGGCTGCTGGAAGCCGTAAAGAATGGCTACACCCTTGTTTACGATGAGTTTACCCGTTCAAAGCCAGCCACTAACAATATCTTTTTATCTATTTTAGAAGAAGGAATCCTTCCTTTATACGGAACAAAATTAACAGAACCGTTTGTTCGGGTCCATCCTGATTTTGCCGTCATTTTCACCAGCAATCCTGAGGAATATGCAGGAGTCTATCAAACACAAGAAGCACTGCTTGATCGCCTGATTACGATTTTTATTGACCATAAAGAACACGATCGGGAAGCAGCTATCATTTCAGAAAAGATAGATATCGCCCAGGAGAAGGCGGCAGCGATTACCGCCCTTGTTGCCCAGTTACGCGAAGAATGCGAAGCGGACAACGGACCAAGCCTGCGCGCTTCATTAATGATTGCCAGGATAGCGGCGGAAGAAGAAATTCCAGTAGACGGGTCAAACGCCGCTTTTCAGCGTTTATGTCTTGATGTACTGGCGCATCAAATGAGTCGGTGCATCAAATCGGATAATCCAATGAAAGCAGCAGGAGAATTAGTGATACAAGCGTGTCACAATATGAAAGTTACTGAGGAATAAAGGAGCGTTTTACAATGAGCCAGGAAGAATCAATGGGTATTTATATTTTTTGCGGAATTCAAATGGAAGCAGATGAAAGCTTCGGTGAAATAGAGATGGAAGGGGAAAGAAGAGAGCTGTTCACCATCCGGTTCAAAGATGCAGCCATGGTGGCTGCAGAGGTACCGATGAAAATTTACCATCCGAACAAAGATAATTTGATGATGCACCAGCAGGCGGTTTCTCTTGTGATGAAGAAAAATGACACTGTGATACCGGTTAGTTTCGGAAATGTCTTTCATTCAAAAGAAGATGTAGGTGTGCTTTTAGAAAATTTATATCCACAATTTGAAAAGCTTTTCCCAGAAATAAAGGGAAAGGTGGAGCTCGGTTTGAAAGTCATTGGCAAAAAAGAATGGCTTGAATCAAAAGTAAGCGAGGATGCCAGCATAGAAAAAATGGCACAGGCAGTAAAAGGGAAATCAGAAGCAGCCAGCTACTATGAACGAATTCAGCTGGGGGGAGCTGCCCAGAAACTTGTGACATCATTGCAAAAAGAGACAGAGCAGGATATCTTCCATCCTTTAAAGGAGCTGGCAGAAGCATCAAAAGTGAATGATCCGATCGGAGAGAAGATGCTCCTAAATGCAGCGTTTCTAGTAGATCGTGAGAAAGAAGCAGCATTTGACCAGAAAGTAAATGAGCTGCACGACCAATGGGAGGATCGAGTCGAATTCAACTACAGCGGTCCGTGGCCGGCTTATAACTTCGTCAATATTAGATTGAAAGTTGAGGATGCCTAATGCTGCACAAGCTGATTTCTGCGCCGATCAACCTTGTCATCAAAATTGGAGAAAAGGTAAAAGAAGAAGCAGATAAAGAGCTGTACGACCTGCCTACCATTCAGCAAAAGCTCATTCAGCTCCAGATGATGTACGAGCTTGGGGAAATTCCAGAAGAAGCTTACAAAGCGAAAGAAGAAGAACTGATTATACGGTATGAAATAGCCAAACGAACGGAAATGGAACAATGGGAGCATATGACAAAGAAGAAATGAGGGCAGTAAGAACATGGATCGTCTAATTTATTTGTATGGATTGGCTCAAACGGAGGAAGCAGCCAGCCAGCCGCTTCCGCCTTTGAAAGGTTTCGATGATACAGGAGATTTATATACCGTTCCGATAGGAAAGCTGACGGCTATCGTGTGCAGCTTAGACGCAAAAGAGTACGCAGAAGAAATCATTAAAGACCGGATTAATAATGATATGGAATGGCTTCAGGAAAAAGCCTTTCACCATCATGAAACAGTTATGAAGCTGGCAAAAATGTATACCTTAATTCCATTAAAGTTTTGTACATTGTACAAAAACGAAGACAGCTTGAAAGCGGCTGTTCAGTTAAACGAAGGCAAAATGCTCGATACGTTTGCTTTTATCACTGGAAATGAAGAATGGAATGTAAAAATTTATTGTGAAGACGAACAATTAAAAAAGGAAGTAAGCGAGAATAACCCAACTATAGAAGCAAAAAGAGCAGAAATCAGTCAATTGCCAAGAGGAAAGCAATTTTTTGAAAAGAAAAAGCTGGACAAGGTCATTGCGTCCGAGCTCCAAGAAGAAAAAAACAAAGTAAGTGAACACATTCATTCCCGCCTAAGTGAGTTTGCCGTTCGAGGAAATGTAAAAAGAACATGGAGCAGCGAAGTGACCGGACGGCAGGAGGAAATGACATGGAACGGTGTATACCTCATTTCCAAGTCGAAAGTCGAAGATTTTTTAAAACAAATTCAACAATATGAAAAGGATATGAAGGAAAAAGGCTGGCAGTTTCAAGCGTCGGGACCCTGGCCGGCCTATCACTTTTCAAGCTTTTCATAAAGAAGGAAGAGAAAGATGTCACTAAAGGAATCGATCGAGAACAAGGATATTGCTTTAATTGATATTTTGGATGTCATCCTGGACAAGGGAGTGGCGATAAAAGCAGATTTGGTCATCTCTATTGCAGGAGTTGACCTGGTTTATCTGGATTTAAGAGTACTGATTGCTTCGGTAGAATCGCTTGTTCAAGCTCAACAGGAAAACAACAAAACCATTTCTTCCGTACAATTTGATAAACAGAGGGAGGATCTCACTCATGCAACCGGCCAGCCAGACAAATGGAAAAATTAACTTAGACCCTGATAATGCAGAGCATGGATTAGCGCAGCTAGTGCTAACGGTTATTGAGCTGCTAAGACAAATTGTAGAAAGGCATGCAATTAGAAGGGTAGAAGGCGGCACGCTGACGGATGAGCAAATCGAAGACTTAGGCGAAGCTCTGATGAACCTGGAAGAAAAAATGGAAGAATTAAAAGAGATTTTTGGCCTGGATGCGGATGATTTAAATATCGATCTTGGTCCTTTGGGAAGCCTGCTTTAATTAAAATGCCGAGGAGGACTATTCATGGCAGTCGAACATTCCATGCAATCCAGTACGATCGTGGATGTATTGGAAAAAATATTAGATAAAGGTGTTGTAATTGCAGGAGACATTACGGTCGGTATTGCGGATGTTGAGCTGTTAACCATCAAAATACGCTTGATTGTCGCTTCTGTTGATAAAGCAAAAGAAATCGGCATGGACTGGTGGGAAACCGATCCGTATTTAACATCCAAAGCAGCCGATCATCATACGAAAGCGCTTGAAGAAGAAAATAAAAGACTTCATGAGAGGCTCGAATCACTGGAAAAGAAGATATCTACAAATCGCATGGATACTAAAGAATTCAACTACTAAGCAGGAGGTTCTATCATGGAAAAAGCGAAAGAAACGGAAAAGCAGACTCAGGAAACAAAAAACGAGAACAGTCCAAATAGCAGCTCACTCAGACGATCCCTTGCAGGAGGATTAATTGGGGCTGCCGTGGGTTATATGGCCACGCCCGAGAATGGAAAGAAGCTGCTGGAAAATGCAAGTCGGGATAAGTTAAAGAGCACAGGCTCCGGCTTGGGCCAGGCAATGAAAGAAAGATCAAAAAAAGCAGTGGCTTCTATTAAACATTCAGCCGGAAAGGTACTGGACAAAAAAGAAGATGTTTCAGTAGAAGGATATGCGAATGATGAAGGAGAACAGAACAGCGGAAATGAGACAAGCCTTACACTAGACACAGATCATAAATCCACTGGTGAAAATGAGCAAACATCAAATCAAGAAAGCAGCGATTTCAATGATCGGTTAGACCGGCTGGAGGAAATGCTGACAAAATTCATAGAAACAAAAAACGGCCAGGAAGGGGACAAAGCGCAAAATAAAAGTGGTTCGAGTGAGGCAACTGAATCAACCACAGCATCAAATGAAGGAAAGAATGAAAAAGAAGATTCGCCAAAACAGGAAAGCGGTAAAAGTGAGCAGCCAAAATTTAAAGAGTCGGATCACGACGGAGGCTCATCATCGTATTTGCAAGAGCCTTTAAATAACAAAGGGGATAAGGAAGAATCAAAAGCTCAGCAGGACGATCAAGAAAATAAAAAGGAACCGAAGACAGAGCAGGCAGGCGAAGAAAAAAACCAAGAATCGAAAGAGCGACTAGGAAACAAGGAGAATGATGATACAGCACAACCCGAATCAAAAGATAAAGGAACTGGCGAAGAACAACCAGCTCAACCAGACGATAATGAAAAGAATGACGAAAAGGTACAGTTAAAATCGGAAGAATCTGAGACAAACAGTAAAGAGGAATCACCAGAGTCAGACGAAAAATCAATGAACAAGGAATATGAGGCATTAAAGGAAGAAAACGGAAAGTTGCAGGACCGTCTAGGTAAAATAGAAGAAATGCTCACAAAAATGCTTGGAGAAAAAGATAGGAACCAAGCAGCAGATTCTAACCAAAACGACGATGGGCCGGATAAAAGAAAACATGATAAAGAAGTTCAGGCGCAAGAGCAGGATAAGAAAGAAAGTGACGAAAGTTCTAAGGACGCTGAAAAAAAAAGTCCAGTAAATAACGAAGAGAAGCAAACTTCAGAAGAAGATCAAAAGAAAAGCGATAACAACGATGAGAATGAAAAGAAAAATGAAGAGGCAGAACAAGATAAAAAAGAAGATTCTCAAGATGCTGGAAAAAATCAAGTAGATAGCGGAGAAAAACCGAATTCGGATGAGAATCAGAAAGAAAACGAGGAACTTGATGAGAAGAATGAGAATGAAGCAGGAAAAGAAAAAGTAAAAGATCCATCTAAGGATCAAGACCAGGAAAAGGATAGCAAAACAGAAGGTCAGGAAGAAAAGCAGGGGAATGATAATAAAAATGAAACGCCAAAACAAGATCAAAAAGATAAAGAAAAGAATGAGAGCAGTAATGATGTAAAAAAGAATGATATCGAAAAAGATGATCAATCAAAGAAGCAAAATAGCACGGAAGCAGTATCACTGTCCAGCGATTCAAACAACGAAGAGAAAGCAACCTATTATAATGTTCTTTCCAATGAGAAAGTAGAGGAAAAAGTAGAAGACACGTACCTTCTTTTAAATGAGATGAGAAAGGAGACGTAATATGAGCAGCAGTTCGAGTGCAGCCAAAGATAGTATTCTTGAGTTTTTTGTCGAAGCGGCAAACAAAGAGGATTTCTCCTTAGATATTACGTTAAATGTAAAAGGTGCTGTGATTACAGGTACACTGGTATCTGCGCAAGAATATTTCCACATGCTGAGTGAAACTTTTGAAGGCGGAAACGAAACGGCACAAATGGTCAGTGACCAGCTTGAAAAAGCCGGAGAAGCGTCGCGCACGAACGATACAGAAGCACATTTTCTTCATATGAAAGACACAAAGGTCTACTGCGGCGACAGCAAGCCTACTCCTTCAAAAGGAAAAATTCTCTGGCGGGGAAAACTAAGTGAAATAGACGGCTTCTTTTTAGGAAAAATATTCGATAGCAGTGACAAAGAAAGATAAGGAAAGAAAAAGTGGGCAATTGCCAGCAGAGCTGGCAATTGCTCTTATTTTTTAAAGAAGGATTCGAAAAATAATTGCGGGCCATGTTTCCGGGTTGTCCACAACGGATAAAGTGCTTTGAAGGCAAAATGCATTTTTTATTCAGCAAGAAACCATTCAACAGGCTTGTAAATCAGTTAAAGAAGGAGAGAAAGGGCGGGTAAAATGGAGAAAGCATGGTGGAAAGAAAGTGTGGTTTATCAAATTTACCCAAGAAGCTTTAAAGACTCTAACGGAGACGGGATTGGTGATTTGCCGGGGATTATCTCCAAACTTGATTACTTAAAAAAATTAGGGGTAGACGTTGTCTGGCTTTCACCTGTTTACAAGTCACCCAATGATGATAACGGTTACGACATTAGCGACTACCGGGATATTATGGACGAGTTTGGTACGATGGCAGACTGGGATGAACTGCTCGCCGGTCTTCATGAACGGGGTATGAAGCTGATGATGGACCTCGTTGTCAATCACTCATCGGATGAGCATGCCTGGTTTATAGAGTCACGTAAATCGAAAAACAACGAATACCGCGATTACTACATCTGGCGCCCTGGTAAAAATGGGAAGGAACCAAACAACTGGGTTTCTTTTTTCAGTGGTTCAGCCTGGCAGTATGATGAAGCGACCGATGAGTACTACCTTCATTTATTCAGCAAAAAGCAGCCCGATTTAAATTGGGAAAACGAAATCGTCCGACGTGAAGTGTATGACATGATGACCTGGTGGCTGGACCGGGGCATTGACGGGTTCCGGATGGATGTAATTAATATGATTTCCAAAGTAGAAGGACTGCCGGATGGCCAGCAGCAGGAAGAAGGCGGGTATGCGTGGGGCGGCGACTATTTTTTAAATGGGCCGCGTGTTCATGAGTACTTACAGGAAATGAACCGGAACGTCCTGTCAAAATATGATATTATGACCGTCGGTGAATGCCCGGGTACATCAGTTGAAGATGCACAGCGGTATGCCAACAGCGAAGGAACAGAATTGAATATGATTTTTACCTTCGAGCATATGGATCTGGATGCCGGGCCAGGCGGCAAGTGGGATATGCGGCCCTGGCAGCTGCAGGAGTTAAAAGAAGTGATGTCTAAATGGCAGTATGGCCTAGAAGGAAAAGGCTGGAACAGCTTGTATTTAAATAACCATGACCAGCCCCGTATGGTCTCCCGCTTTGGGAATGATGGAGAGTACCGGGTAAAATCAGCGAAAATGCTTGGCACGTTCCTGCATATGCTCAAAGGAACTCCATACATTTATCAAGGCGAAGAAATTGGAATGACAAACGTACAGTTTGATATTACCGAATATAATGATTTGGAAATTTTAAATATGTACGAGGAGCGTGTAACCAAAGGAGGAGGGGACCATGCAAAAGTAATGGAAGCCATCCACGCCAAATGCCGTGATAATGCCCGCACACCGATGCAATGGGATGCCAGTGAAAATGCCGGGTTTACTACAGGCATTCCGTGGCTAGGAGTCAATCCGAACTATGAGGAAATCAACGTAAAACAAGCCCTGGCCAATCCTGATTCTGTATTTTATCATTATCAGAAGCTCATCAAGCTCCGTAAGCAGCATGAAGTGATTGCCTATGGAACGTACGAATTAATTTTAGAGGATCATCTACAAGTATATGCATATACACGTATACTTAAAAATGAGATACTGCTTGTGCTCAATAACTTTTCTGCAGAAGCAGCCGATCTACAGTTACCAAAAAATATTAAGTATGAATCAGCAGAGCTGCTGATCAGCAATGAACCCGCTGAAGGAGAGTTAACGCCTTCTATTACGCTGACTCCTTATGAATCGAGAGTCTATTTACTGAAAAAATAGTAAAGAAGCAGAAAAGCAACCTTGCCTCCTTGGCTTGTACGAGTGAGGCAGGGTATTGAGATATGTTTCATTTTTCATTCCATGTATGAATAGTAAAAACCGGAGGAGGCGTCTCCGCCATATTTTCCGTAATCAGCTCAATCAGCTCCCTTCTCGCGATCAGCTTTACGCCGCTTCTCTTGGCAAGCTCAAAGGCATTCTTCGAAAACGTATTGTTGGTTACGACCCACGCTTCATCCGCCTGGTAATACATTTTGGCAGAGAAAACTTCCTGTATGGAAGAGATGCCTACTGCTTTACTGTATCTTTTGGCTTGTACCACAATGAAAGTTTCATCTTTCTCCATCAATAAATCCGCCCCATAATCCCCGGAAGCAGGCGTTACTTCCACTTCATAGCCCATTGCTTCAAACAATGCACCAAGGTAGTTTTCAAATTCTCTTCCATTCATCACGTCAATTTCTTTAATACCTGACTGCACCATTTTGTTTTTGGCTGACTTTTGTCTTTGCCACTGGAAATAAAAGTATAATGCGGCGGAGGTCATCATGATGAATAACGCAATTCCCGCAGCCAGCAAATGATCCGCTGCATAATGGAGAATGACAAGCAGAATCAGAAAGCTGATAAGGAGCTGGTTAGAGAGCAGCTGGGGGCTTTTTTTAGGTTTGTTTTTAGCCATATTATCTTTCCTTTCTTTGAAAGTCAGCCTCCGCTACCTTATTCATTTTTATTCACGTTTATGATTCCTTTTTGTTTTTCACCGTTTTCCTATTTATCCAAACGAAAAAGAATTTAATCAGCGCTTGCTTTATACTTTTCTTCTCTTAAAAATTTGCATAATATAAGAAGAGGTTATTGTCTGAATTTTTCATCAAATAAAAGAGGCTGAATAGTAGAATCAATAAAGAGTAGTGATGCTTTCAGAACAAAGACGGCTGGGGAGCGCTTCATAAAGAAAATGATGAAACGGAAAAGAATAGACGCGAGTAAGAAAGCAAAATGAGAGAATCTCAGATGGAGGATCTACATGATAAAACAATCAAAAAAGTTCACATATAGTCCGCCGCAAAATGGCTTTCCCGAATGGAACAATAATCCGGAGATTTTTCAGCTGAACCGCCTGCCGGCCCGGTCTACTCTGATGCCGTTTCGAACTGTAGAGGAAGCATTAGCGGGTGACCGGATGGCATCGGATTACTGCCAGTTACTGAATGGAGAATGGTTTTTTTCATTTGCTGAGAACCCTGACAAGCGGGAGCGGGCCTTTTTTGAGCAGGAATTTGACTGCTCCGCCTGGGGGAAAATGAAGGTGCCTGCCCACTGGCAGCTTGAGGGATATGATTACCCGCATTATACAAATGTTCGGTACCCGTGGGAAGGAAAAGAAGATGTTAAGCCGCCTTTTGCGCCAACACAGTATAATCCCGTCGGCCAGTATATTCGCACGTTTACGGTTCCAGAAGAATGGAAGAACCAGCCGGTTTATATAAGCTTCCAAGGAGTAGAATCGGCTTTTTATGTATGGATAAACGGGGAATTAGCAGGGTACAGTGAAGATACATTCTCACCGGCTGAATTTGATATGACTCCTTATTTGGCCGATGGTGAAAACAAACTGGCAGTTGAAGTATACCGCTGGTGCGACGGAAGCTGGCTTGAAGATCAGGATTTCTGGCGGATGAGCGGAATTTTCAGAGATGTATATATGTATTCAACACCTATTCATCATATAGAGGATGTTTTCGTCCGGACAGAGCTGGACGAAACTTATACAGATGCAGTGCTGAAAGTAGACATCAAGGCAGTAAACTATGAGCAGGAAAAAGAGGGCCCGCTTTTTGTACAGGCAATGCTGTACGATGATCAAAATCTATCTGTTTTTGAAAGCCCTTTAATGATGGAAGTTCTATTTAATGAACAAGGACAGGCGGCTGTATCAGGAGAAGTCTTTGTGAAAAATCCAAAAAAATGGAGCGCCGAGCAGCCGAATTTGTATACGCTCGTTTTAACGCTTGAAGGGGAAGATGGTACTTTTATAGAAGCCGAAAGCTGCAAGGTGGGCTTCCGTACATTTGAATTAAAAGACGGCCTCATGAAAATCAACGGCCAGCGTATTGTATTTAAGGGCGTTAACCGGCACGAATTTTCGTCCCGAACAGGACGGGCTGTGACAATAGAAGATATGCTGCACGACATTATCTTGATGAAGCAGCACAACATCAATGCGGTCCGTACTTCCCATTATCCAAACCATCCGCTTTGGTATGATTTGTGTGACGAGTATGGACTGTATGTGATTGATGAAACCAATTTGGAGACGCATGGAACATGGAAATACGGGCAGAAGGAAGAAGGGGCAGCTCTCCCGGGAAGCAAGCCGGAATGGGAAAACAATGTACTCGACCGGTGTCAATCCATGATGGAGCGTGATAAAAACCATCCATCTGTGCTGATCTGGTCGCTTGGGAATGAGTCATTCGGCGGCGATAACTTTCTCCACATGCGGAATCTGCTGAAAGCAAAAGATCCATCCCGTCTCGTTCATTACGAAGGAATATACCATTATCGGGAGTCGGAAGCAGCAAGCGATATGGAAAGCACCATGTATGTGCCGCCCGAAAAAGTCGAGCAGTATGCGCTCGAAGCAGCAGGAAAAGAAGGCGCCAAGCCGTATATTTTATGTGAATACAGCCACGCCATGGGCAATTCCTGCGGCAACTTGTACCAGTATACAGATTTATTTGATCGGTATCCGATCTTGCAGGGGGGCTTTATTTGGGACTGGCGTGACCAAGCATTGGAAGCGGTAACAGAGGATGGCCGGCCGTATCTTGCCTATGGAGGGGACTTCGGTGAAACGCCGCATGACGGAAATTTTTCTGGAAACGGGCTGATTTTTGCAGACGGTACGGTGTCGCCAAAGTTGTACGAAGTGAAAAAGTGCTATCAAAATATTCGGTTTGAAGCGATGGATGTAAAAAATGGTCTTATAAAGGTTTTGAACCAGCACCTGTTTATCGATTTAAGCGAATATCAAGTTGAATGGGACCTGATGGAAGATGGAGAAGTGAAACTGGCCGGCACGGAAGAAATTAAGGTGAAACCTCAATCATCCGGCACGATTTGCCTGAACGATTTAACAGAGGAAAGAGACGGAACAAAAGAGCAGATCGTGACCATTCGCCTTGTTTTAAAAGAAAACACACGCTGGGCCCGAAAAGGACACGAAGCGGCCTTTGAACAGTTTGTTGTTCCCCCGCTTGTCCAAGACAGGCCAAAGCAGGCAGCAGCCGGAGAATTGCGGACGGAAGAAAATCCTGAAACGGTGCAGGTAAAAGGTGATGATTTTAACATTATTTTTAACAAGCAGACGGGTGAGCTGAATTCTTATCAGTATGCGGGACAGGAGCTGTTAAAAAGCGCCCCGCGGCCGAACTTTTGGCGGGCGATGACGGATAATGACCGAGGCAGCAAGCTTCACGAACGCAGCGAGCCGTGGCGCAAAGCATCGGAACATCGGGTGCTGCTGTCCTTTCAGGCAGAAGAGCTGGATCGGTCGATGGCTGTAACCGCCGTGTATGATCTGCCGGATGCTGCCCACTCTTGCTGCGTCGTTCGGTATACAGTGGCCCCGGACGGTGAAATATTAACAGAGCTTGAGCTCAAGCCGCAGGAAGGGATGCCCGAAATTCCAGAAGTGGGCTTTTTGTGGACAATGGAAAAAGAATTTAACGAGATAAAATGGTATGGGAAAGGTCCTCATGAAAGCTACTGGGATCGTAAACACGGTGCCAGAATCGGTGTATACAGCGGCAATGTGAAAGAGCAGATGGTGCCGTATTTAAAACCGCAGGAGTGCGGGCATAAAACCGAGGTCCGGTGGGCCATGGTCACCAATAAAAAGGGCGTGGGTTTATCCATCACAGGACAGCCGGCAGTGGAACTAAATGCGCTGCCGTACACACCGTTTCAGCTGGAGGAAGCCAGCCACAGCTACAAACTGCCGCCGAGTGATCATACCGTCCTGCGCGTTCAGTTGAAGCAGATGGGTGTCGGCGGGGATGACAGCTGGCAGGCGAAAACCCATCCGGAGTTTACTCTTTTTGCCGACCAAACGTATGGCTGTTCATTTGTTTTGAAAGGGACAAAAAAGGAACTGTCATAACGAAATTTTTTAGCAGCAGACGAAAAGAGGGGGAAATCTGTGAAAGGGCGGGCTCTTTAACAAGAGCCCGCCCTTTATTGTTGTGTGGATTTTAAGAAGAGCATACCTTTCCCTGCTCGCGGAAGGGAAGCGTTAATGTCTCTAGATGATTATGTTAAAATAAAAAAGATGAAAACATGTATTTTCCCTTTTCATCCTTTGGAAACAGCACCATGACTTGGCGGGAAGGCGATGAATCATGATTAATCTTATTCCTCTTATGATTGAACGGGTGGGGATTATTCTCATTTCCGTTTTTCTTTTTTCCCAAATGAAACATTTCCGCAAATTGATTCATAACAATCAGGGCACCCGGGAAAAACTGCTCCTCGTTGCGATATTCGGATTTTTGGGTGTCATCAGTAATTATACAGGAATCCAAATCCATTCAAATTCGATTACTGAAAACAGCTGGCTCATCGTCCTGGAGCCAGACAGTGCCATTGCAAATACAAGAATACTCGGCATCGCTATCGGTTCCCTCTTGGGCGGCCCTGTTGTAGGTATTGGAATCGGATTTATTGCGGGCATCCACCGCTTTTTTCTTGGCGGGTTTACAGCTGCCGCTTGTGCGCTTTCCGCTGTTTTAGCAGGAGGTGCAGCCGGATGGCTTGGTATGCGGTATAAGCGGAAAGCACCTATTAGCGCCCCTTTTGCTATCGTGGTGGGTATTTTAATGGAAATTATCCAAATGGGGATGATTCTTCTGATGGTTAAACCGTTTGAGCCAGCGTGGGAATTGGTGAAAGTTATTGGTCTTCCGATGATTACCATCAATGGACTTGGGATGCTTCTTTTTATGCTGCTGATCCAAAACATTTTACGCGAGCAGGAACGCACAAAAGCCCTGCAGACGAGCAAGGCGTTCTACATTGCCGATCAAACGCTGCCGTTTTTTCGGCAAGGGCTGAATGCCGAATCCTCTAGGGCTGTAGCGGAGACAATGCTTTCACTCACAGAAGCGGATGCCATTGCGATCACGAATACGAAAAGCGTTTTAGCCCACACTGGAACAGGAGAAGACCATCATAAACCGACAGCAGGGTTTTCAACAGGGCTGACGAAAAAAGTTTTACAGGAAGGCAGAGTGCTTACGGCGAAGAGCCGGGAAGAAATCATCTGCACAAATCCATCTTGTCCGCTTCGGGCCGCCGTTGTTCTTCCTTTGAAAGTGTACGGCCAAACGGTCGGCACATTAAAGCTTTACTTCACCAATCCGAGTGATTTAACTGAGGTAGAACGAGAGCTGGCTGAAGGGCTGGCCAATTTATTTTCTACACAGCTGGAACTGGCGCAGGCGGAACAGCAAAGCAGGCTTTTAAAAAATGCAGAAGTAAAAGCGCTGCAGGCTCAGGTTCATCCACACTTTTTATTTAATGCCATTAATACCATTTCGGTTTTATGCCGCACCAATCCAGAAAAGGCCAGAAAGCTGCTGCTGGAGCTAAGCCAGTTTTTTAGAAGCAACCTGCAGGGAGCACGGCAGATGGTCATTCCACTTGAGAAAGAAATTGAACATGTGAGAGCTTACCTGTCGCTTGAGCAGGCACGGTTTCCAGACCGGTATGAGGTCTTTTTTGATATTGAACCGGGTCTTGAGAAAAGCCTGGTGCCGCCGTTTATTCTTCAGCCGCTTGTTGAAAACAGCATCCGGCATGCTTTCTCTGGTTCTAAAACAAAAGGAGAAGTAAGAATCGAGGCTTTTTCGGATCAAACTTATATGCACATTCAAGTAACGGATAACGGAAAAGGTATTCCAGAGGAGAAGCTCGACAGGCTGGGAAAAGAAACGGTTTCGTCCAAGCACGGTACGGGAACCGCATTGGTGAATATTCGCAGCCGCCTAGAAGGAATGTATACGCAAGCTTCATTTACGGTTACGAGCGAAGAAAACAGGGGGACAGCGATAATGATCCGCCTACCATTAGAAAGAAAAGGAGGTCCAGCTTATTATGATGAAAGCGTTTATAGTCGATGACGAGCCCCTGGCAAGAGATGAGTTGAAATATCTCTTGCTCAGGACCCGCGAAGTAGAAGTGACAGGGGAAGCGAGCAATATAGCCGACTCGCTTCCGCAAATTAAACAAACAAAACCGGATCTTGTTTTTTTGGATATTGAGCTTTCTGAAGAAAGCGGCTTAGAACTGGCGGCTGAAATTCGCCAGCTTGAACACAAGCCGGCGATTGTTTTTGCGACTGCTTACGATGAGTTTGCCCTGCAGGCTTTTGAACTGAATGCTATTGATTATGTGCTGAAGCCATTTGACGAACATCGAATCAACCAAACGATTGACAAAATTAAAGCAATCCGTATGATCGGCGGGCAGCGTCCAGATATTCTTGCAGAAATGCCAAAGCCTACCGCCGAGCTGCAAACCGGAAAACTGGCGGTGGCAGCCGATGAACGCATTGTGCTGATTGACAGGGAAGCGATTCTTTATACAGCTTCTTCAGAAGGAAAAACCCTGATTAAGACGATGTCTTCTGAATACAAAACACAGGAATCCCTGACCGCGATTGAGAAAAAGCTCAGCTCCTCTGCTTTTGTCCGGGTACACAGAAGCTTTTTAGTAAATATCAACCACATTGATCAAATCGAGCCGTGGTTTAACTCAACCTACAATTTAGTCATGAAAGATGGATCAAAAGTGCCGGTCAGCCGTACATATGTAAAAGAGCTAAAGCAGTTAATCGGATTTTAACGCTTTTTTGCAACTCAGCCGTTTATTTTTGCATTTCACGGTGCAAATGCTGCTTATTGCGTTGAAAACGCTAACAATTCGTTTTCATTTGGTATAGTGAAAGGGCAAAAACATATAGGGGAGGCCCTTAAAATGAATGCGATTACAATGGTAATAGGTTCAATTTGTATTTTAATGATTGCATACCGCTTGTATGGAACATTTATGGCTGTAAAAGTATTAAAACTCGACGATTCGAAAAAAACGCCTGCCCATGAGCTTGAGGATGGCAAAGATTACGTGCCGACGAATCGGTGGGTCACGTTTGGGCATCACTTTGCAGCCATCGCCGCAGCAGGCCCGCTTGTCGGTCCTATTTTGGCTGCTCAGTTTGGTTATCTGCCAGGTCTTCTCTGGCTTTTGATTGGAGCGGTTATTGGCGGCGCTGTTCATGATGCGGTTGTTTTATTTGCATCTATGCGTCAAAAAGGCGAGTCGCTTGCTGAAATTGCAAAGAAAGAATTGGGTCCGGTAGCCGGCTTTTGTACAGGTCTTGCCATGTTATTTATTATTACGATTACGATGGCCGGCTTGTCCATGGTCGTGCTTCATGCACTCGAGCACAATCCGTGGGGGACGTTTGCAGTCGGCATCACGATTCCGATTGCGATGGGTGTAGGTCTCTACCATAAAAAAACAGGCAATTTAAAAGGTGCTTCGATTGTGGGATTCCTCCTTATTATGGCTGCTGTTTTCTGTGGTCCATACATTCAAGGAACGATTTTAGGAGATTGGCTGACACTCGATGTGAAAACGCTGTCGCTTATTTTGCCTATCTATGCTTTTTTTGCTGCAGCACTGCCGGTCTGGCTGTTGTTAGCACCACGTGACTACTTGAGCAGCTTTATGAAAATCGGCGTTTTCGTCGCCTTGATTGCCGGTGTGTTTATTGTAAATCCGACTATTGAAATGCCGGCTCTTACACAGTTTATTGATGGAGGCGGACCTGTGTTAAGCGGTCCTGTCTGGCCGTTTATCTCTATTACGATTGCCTGCGGGGCCATTTCCGGGTTCCACGCTTTTGTCGGATCAGGTACAACACCGAAGATGCTGGACCGCTGGAGTGACATTAAACCGGTTGGCTTCGGCGCGATGCTGGTCGAGTGTGTTGTTGGAATTATGGCACTTGTGGCAGCGACTGCTTTGCACCCGGGTGACTATTTTGCGATCAACTCCACACCCGAAGTTTTTCGGACGCTTGGAATGGAAACGGTGAACTTAGCTCAGCTGAGCCAGGATATCGGCTTGGATCTGGAAGGACGGACTGGCGGCGCTGTGACGCTTGCAGTCGGCATGACGTATATCTTCACCAATGTTCCATGGTTTCATAATCTGGCTTCTTTCTTCTTCCAGTTTGTTATTATGTTTGAAGCTTTGTTTATTTTAACTGCGATTGATTCAGGAACACGGGTAGCGCGATATTTAATCCAGGATTTTGGCGGTGCTTTCTATAAACCGCTGAAGCGTGTGGACTGGATACCGGGTAATATCTTTGCCAGTGCACTTGCCTGCCTGCTTTGGGGCTATCTGCTTTTCTCTGGAGACATCGGATCGGTTTGGGCACTGTTTGGCGTTTCAAACCAATTAATGGCGTCTATCGGCTTAATTATCGGAGCAACCATCATTTTGAAAATAGCAGACAAGCGTCGTTATATGCTGACATGCTTAATTCCGCTTTCTTATCTATACGTCACCGTTAATTACGCTGGCTACTGGATGGTGAAAAACGTATATCTGAATGCGGATGCAGCGGGATACAGCGTTTTAAATGGCATGCTTTCGATTATCATGCTGATTCTGGGCATTGTGATTATGGCAGCAGCCATAAAGAATTGGCTGCAAAACTGGAATAACCCAGCCGTAAAAATGCGCAGAGAAACAGCTTAAATATAAAAAAGACCTAACGTTTTCGGTTAGGTCTTTTTTATATGCAGAATGTCTAACAAAAGCCTTTTTCCGTGTAATGTGAGGGCGGAGAGGCTAAAAGTACGATTATTCATAGGGTAGCAAGTACAAAGAAGGATACGATCGTCAGTACGAACTTAAGTACGATCTGTTGATCTCGAAACGGGCTGGATTTACAGGGCATTTTAAATAATGTTAACTATTGGTTACATTTCCATTTCGATTTGAACTTTTTTGACCTAACATTACATCCTCTTTTCAATTTGGTTAAAAACGGCAAAAATATGTGTATAGAGGAAAAAAGGAGGTATAACGTATCTTGTAAGACCTAGTAACCTTTACAAGGAGGAGAAGTATGAAAATCAAACAACCACTTTTAAAAGCAACGGCTCCAGCATTGGCCCTTGGCCTGGCGTTCGGTGCGCAGGCAGACGCTGAGGCAGCAAACGTTAAAACAGCCGTGCAGGCGTCCGTTGGGACAGAAGCAGCTGTAAAAGAAAAAAGCGGAGGTTCGATTTTACACCGTTTGAATCCTGTTGAAAAAAGAGTATCTTCTATTGAAAGTGAACTCGCCATTGTCGCTTCTGGACTCGAAAGCACAGAAACGCTGACATCTGAAGAGTACGATGGGTACTTGAGCCAGCTGAATTCACTGCTTAACCGGACGAACGCAGCGACCAACCAATTGAATGCAGTAGCGAAAAAATCCGGGGAAGAGACACCTGAAGTGATAGAAGTAGAAAACAAGATTAGTGATGTGGTGACGCAGGTCTTAGACACTCAAAATCTATTAGGCACGATCGAAATCGTTCCAGAGACACCAGAACTAGAACTTCCTGAAGAAGGAACAGTGGAAGAACCTATTGCTCCTGTAGAGGAGGGAACGGATGAAACAGAGGTCCCTGAGGAAGACACAACTGAAACTGCAACTCCTGAAGAAGGAACAGTGGAGGAACCTGTAGCTCCTGTAGAAGAGGGAACCGATGAAACAGAGGTTCCTGAGGAAGAAACAACTGAAACCACAACTCCGGAAGAAACCGTGGAAGAACCTGCAGTTCCTGTAGAAGAAGGGACAGATGAGGTAGAAGCTCCTGGGGAAAACACGGAGGAAACAGCTCCGGCAGTAGAAACAGATGAAACGGCAGGAGATACTGTATTGCCGTAAAAATAGTAGAATGTTTGGTAACATAAATAAATAACTGAATGAATGAAAGCTTTTGCCAATCCATATACCTGGCAAACGACCAATAAAGGATGAGAAAACCCCTGGCTTCCAGGGGTTTTCTTTTTCCTGGTAAGTAAAAATAGTTGTTTTATTCATCGTATAAAGCATTTAACAGTTCACCATGGTAAATATCTGAATATTGTTAAAACGAGCCAGACTTTTTAAAAAGAAGATTGCGGGAGTGAGAACAAATAGATTATGATTAGGAAAATTGTATGAACGATTTCCTTGTGTGTTCAATAGGCGGTGCATCGGTGGAATTGATAACGAAGGACTTACTCATTAATTTTCTATTTGTTTTGCTTCCTTTGTTTTTAATGCAAATGTTTTATTATTGAAGTACTCCTACCGCTTTGAAAGGTTTAAAGACACCTGGTTTGTTATCTTCCTGCTGATCTCCTTAGCGATGTGCATGTTTTTCCCTTTTTCATTCGGAAACGGGTTTACGTGGGATCTTCGCAGAGTTCCTCTTCTGCTGGGATTCTTATATGCGGGGCCAAAAAATGGTTTTCTTCTACTGGCGGCTCTTTTTTTAATCCGTTATTTTGTAGGTGGAAGCGGCTTTTATGTGACCCTTTGGTCGTATGCTGCGATGGCAGTATTAGCTGCTCTCGTTTCTAAACATTATATAAAGATGCCTTTAAAACAAAAGCTGCTATCAAGCGTTTTATTGGTTTTTATTTCTTTGCTGCTCACTTACTTTGCTGCCATAAAGGTTTCCGATATTCATTTAACAACTGATATGTGGATTGTTTACTTTTTGCTCAACATTGTAAGTATGTGGATCGCTACAGCTATTTGGGAAGTCATAAAAACAAATTTTGACATCCTGCAAAAATTAATAAAAGCAGAAAAGCTGGACATTGTCAGCAACCTTGCTGCGAGTATTTCCCATGAAGTAAGAAACCCGCTGACGGCGAGCAGAGGATTTATGCAGTTATCACATGAGAGTTCGGTTTCTCCAGAAATAAAAGAGTATATCAGGCTGTCCATTCAAGAATTGGACAGAGCGACAGACATTATTAATGACTATTTAACTTTCGCTAAGCCTACACCTGAAAAAATGGAGAAAATCCTGGTACATCAAGAGATTTACCAGGTCGTGAATATTCTTACGCCTTTAGCAAACATGAACAGCGTCAATATTAAGTTGAGCTTTAAAGAAAATGAGCCTTTCTATGTGCTGGGTGAAAGAAAAAAATTAGAACAGGCTCTCATTAATATTATGAAAAATGGAATAGAAGCGATGGAAAGCGGCGGGGAAATGTCCATCCGAGTAGAGTATGAGGTCCGTCGTCTCTTTATTAACATTTCCGATACGGGAAAAGGGATGACCAAAATGCAGATCGACCGTCTTGGCGAACCTTATTTTACAACAAAAGAAAAAGGAACGGGATTAGGGTTAATGGTTTCGTTTAGTATTATTCAAAGTATGGACGGGAGCATTACAGTAAGAAGTGAGATCGATAAAGGAACTTGTTTTTCTATTGTACTGCCGGTTACTGCTGCTGAGATATCTTAAACGGTCATTGTGCAGCCTTTCCTTTTGTAAATAAAGCAGCTTTTCGGTCCACAACTGTGTTCACAGAGGAACATAATCAAATTTCAGACAGAAACTATCAAGCCCACCGGGAAATGATTTATGAGCTAAGCGCACCTTGTTATTGTTTTGAACGAAACAACAGGGCTGCTCCCGCTTATGGGAGAACTAGATCACTCGCGGGCTAAGTTTACCACCATTGAAAAAACGATAAAGCAGTGTGCGCAAAAAAATATAGATTGTCTTTTCATTGATTTATCCGGAGTAGTAGCAATCGATGGAGAAGCCGGCCATCGGCTTTTTCAATTGCATAAATCTTTAGGGCTGATCGGTGTAAAAACCATTCTATCAGGGGTTCGTCTTAAGGTCGCGCAAACGGCCGTGCAACTGGGGCTTTCTTTTGATAAAATTCCCGTTACCTTAACATTATCGCGGTCTTTAAATTATAACCCAAAGAACCTTCACTAAACAAAGGGATCACTATCATGCAGCGATCCTTTTTCTATTGAAGTCATTTTTGGAAAAGCAAAATGTAGCACTTAAAAAAGAGGACGTAATGTTTATGACGAAAGCCGTACTATGTGAAAACAAGTTAAATAAAACCTGAAATTGTTGCGATTTTTGAATAACTATTTTTGATAGCGGGTATAACACGTTTATCTATTCTTATAGTCCTTGTAGTCAGGCTACAGCATGGTCAAAAAATCAACAAAAGTGCTGATTTTATTACAATAAAGGAGTGGTAAAATGAAAATTTCTTTTAATATTGAAAGCTTATTTCAAGGTCAGGATCCTTGTGAAGCAATGCGTATGTTACATGAAAAAGAGTTGAACATTGTTGAGTTTTGGTCTCCTCATGATAAGGACCTGCAAAGAATCAAAGAAACAAAAGAGGAATTAGGGATAGATATTGCGAGCATTGTTGTGAAGCCCGAAAGTTTTGTGGATCCTTCTAATCGGGAAAAAGCGCTGGACGCACTAAAAGAAACAGCAAAAGCGGCTAATTATCTCGGTAGCAAACTGATGGTTCATACGGTTGGTTTTGAAGTGGATGGTTTAACACGCCAGGAGATGAGAAAAAGCTTAGTGGAAGGGCTAAAAGAAAGTATCCCTATTCTAGAAGAACACAATGTTACTACGGCTATTGAACCTCTTAACACAAAAGTAGATGCGGAGTTAAGTGGTTACTATCTGAATACATCAGAAGAAGCATTTGATATTGTGAAGGAGATAAATCATCCTTTGGTGAAAGTTTGTTACGATATCTATCATGTTCAAATTATGGAAGGACATGTAACTTCTCGAATGATCAATAACATTGATCACATCGCTCATATACAAGCAGCAGGTACCCCGGGAAGGCACGAGCTATTTATCGGCGAGTTAAATTACGATAATATTTTCGATGCAATTAAACAAACCGATTATTCTGGTTATGTAGGCATTGAATACTTCCCAATTCATAATCCAGTCGAAGATTTAGTCCAAATCCATCAAAAACATCATACAGGATAAAGGGACACTATTGGAACCTCATATCTGCTGTTTATTTGAGAACTGTTCTATTCTGTTTTCTATAGTATAATAAAGAAAGGCCTTGTGCCTTTCTTTTTTTGCAAGTTAAGCAGGCGTTCATACCTTTTTTTATTTTTTTCGTAAATACATAACTTTTTAAACAGGTTTAATGTTAAATAATCTCGTATAAGTGAGCAGCTATCCTGCAAAGTTGAGTCCTTCGAATCAGCTTTTTTACGATATAATTGAACCCACAAAAATACAAGAACAGTTTTATTGGCGACAAATTACAGCTTATTAGCGCAGTGTAATTTAAGAGTGAAAAGGATTGAAGCCTTTTCATAATTGGGCATATATTTATGCATGCAGCAAATACATAAGGCCTTGGAGGAAAAAATGAAGAACGAGTTGCAACTTCTTGGGGAGAAAATTTTAGAAAAAAAATATCAAATTGCCGAACGGGTACATCTGAAAGCAATCAACAAAGCAGCAGCACAAAAACTCCCAATGACTGAAAAAGAAATCATCGACATCCGGGCGAATTTCGTGAGGTTATTCGGGGAAAGTCTTCTTCAGGAAGCTGATGCAGACACAGGAGGCCAGCCTTTTTTAAAATGGGGAAAAGAAACAGGCAAGCGCGTATGTGATTTAGGTATTCCGTTAGATCAAGCATTAAAAGGAACGAGTTATTATCGAACTTGTATTTGGGAAGTGCTGGGGGAGGAAATGCTGAATCATAATATGTCGTTGGCCACGTCACTAAAGGTAGGTTCTATTTTAGACCCGCTTTTAGATGAAGCTGTTTATGCATTCAGCTCCGCCTACGTCCAGTGCCACGAAGAAACCCTTGAAAATTCAAAACGCGCTTTTCTGGAGTTATCTGTACCCGTTGTGCCACTCGCAAAAGGAGTGGCTGTATTGCCGCTTATTGGAAACATTGATACAGAAAGGGCACGTCTTTTAATGGAAGAAGTGTTGCAAAAAGCTTCTGAAAAAAGATTGTCTCATCTTCTTTTTGATTTATCGGGTGTATTAGTCGTTGATACCATGGTCGCAGATCAAATTTTTAAAATCGAAAAAGCGCTGGGACTACTTGGTGTAGAAACCATTTTAATTGGCATCAGGCCGGAAGTAGCCCAAACGATGACAAATCTAGGCATTGACACAGGCCGATTAAAAATCAAATCCAATTTAGAACAGGCATTAAAAGACTTAAATGAGTCTTTTGATCTTTTATAAAGAAGCTGCAGAGCAGCTTCTTTTTTATGTCCAAGCGGCTCCTTTACGTGTAGTTTCGGTCACTCCTTTTATGTATACGTCAATGAAAAAAATGGCAACCTATAGGGAAACGGTCAAGCAAAATAAGTCAGCCTCGGCCAGCCTGCTGGCCGTATAACTGAAATCATAAGTGGAGGTTTTTAAGTGGAGCTAAATAAAAAGCTGAATGGGAAGCTGCCGGGGGATACACAATCATTTTGGAGAGATTCCATTGATTTACCGGCATTTCCTCGTTTAGAAGAGGATCTCTCTGTAGATGTTGTGATTGTAGGCGGGGGAATCACCGGTCTTACTTCTGCTTACCTTTTAGTGAACGAAGGATTAAAAGTAGTCGTCTTAGAAGCAGGGAAATTGCTAAATGGCACAACTGGGCATACAACCGCAAAAGTCACTGCTCAGCATGGATTAATTTACGACGAATTTATGCACAATTTTGGAACAAACAAAGCCAGATTATATTATGAGGCCAACGCAGAAGCGCTTCGCTTTATTCAAGAAACCATAGAGCAGCATCAAATTGATTGCGATTTTCGTATAGAAGATGCGTACCTGTACACGTCGGCAGACCAGTATACACGAAAACTTGAAAAAGAAGCAGAAGCTTATCAACGTCTTGGTATTAACGGCGGCCTGGTTGATCGTATTCCTTTTGAAATGGATGTAAAAACAGCACTTGTTATGAAAGACCAGGCTCAGTTTCATCCATTGAAATATCTCGCTCATCTGATCAAGGAGATTACGAACAAAGGGGGGGTGATTTTTGAAGATACGACATGCGTGAATATTGAGACGGGAGAGTATCCAACTGTTCTCACCCGCAGAGGATCTCGTGTGCAAGGAAGATTTGTTCTTGCCTGCACTCATTTTCCTTTTTACGAAGGGACCGGGCTTTACTCAACCCGAATGCATGCAGACCGTTCTTACGTTCTTGCGGCTAAAACAAAAAAGCCTTACCCGGGTGGAATGTACTGCAATGTTGAAGAGCCCGCCCGTTCCCTGCGCTCTGTGACAATCAATGGAGAGGAAATGGTACTGATTATAGGAGAAAACCACAAAACGGGCCAAGGAAAAGAGACCATTGACTATTACAACGCGCTTGAACAATTCGGAGATGATGTTTTAGGAATCGAGGATGTTCTTTATCGCTGGTCAGCCCAGGATTTGGTGACACTAGATAAAATTCCTTATATCGGTCAAATCACTTCGGAAATATCAAATGTCCTAATTGCGACCGGCTTCAGAAAATGGGGAATGACCAACAGTACGGCAGCTGCGCTTTTATTCCGGGATATTGTTCGGGAAAAATCAAATCCTTATGAGGATTTATATTCGCCGTCACGTTTTTATGCCCATCCGAGCTTAAAAAACTTCCTGCTGGATAATGCCGATGTGGTCGGCCACTTAATCAAAGGAAAACTAGAAAAACCGACGAAAAGTGTAGAGGATTTGGCGAATGATGAAGGAGCAGCGATTACAATTAATGGACACCGTAAAGGAGCATATCGGGATACCGAAGGAAATCTGCATATTGTCGATACAACCTGTACGCATATCGGTTGTGAAGTTGCGTGGAACAGCGGGGATCGTACGTGGGATTGTCCGTGCCATGGTTCTCGGTTTTCCTATACAGGAGAAGTGGTGGAAGGACCGGCTGAAAAACCATTACAGCGGCATGATCACCGCATGCTGGACAATCTCACCTCAGAAGACTCGGGATATTAAGCTAATATGAATATTGACCAAAAAAATTAAACAGCTTCTATAATAAATGAAGAAGCCCTTAATTTTAGGATGAGTATAAGGGCTTCTTATTTCATTTTAAATGTTATGTTCAAAATGTTTTCCCCTTCATTGTTAAGAAGCGAACAAGTCCAGCAGAAAGCGTGTTTGAGACATAGGCAGTATACTTGGAAAACCGACGGGTTTACGGACCTTTTTTAATCACTTCATTACCGGGCAAAATGCAAGCCTTATGAAGAAGGAGATCCTTTTAAGCGGTAGTATCGTACGCAGGCTGATCCTTATTCAAACATACAGCTATTATCGTTTTATTCCTTGTCAGCAATAAAAAGCTGAAAAGGGAATAAAAGACATGAAAAAATTTATTGATAAAGAAAAATAAACATGATATGTTATTAAACGTCGCTTCTGAGGCAATCTAAACTAATAACTTGTGTTCAGTTGGTTTGATTATTTCAATATAATTTACCAACAGAAAAATGTTATTGGCTTTATGTTAAAGGTACTGGGATGGTTGTATATCGCGTTAGCGTATAGTAAAGTAAAAGAAGTTTAAGTCGCAATAATGATTTATTAAAATAATATTTTGATAAGAAGTTGTTGACTTGAAAAGTTATACATGATATGATTATTTAGCTGTCGGAGATGACAGTAAAGAGAATTGATCTTTGAAAACTGAACAAAATAAACGTCAACGTTTTAATTTTTATCTCCCACTAAAAACACCCCGTGTTTTAGTGGGAACAAATGAGCAAGTCAAACTTTTTTGGAGAGTTTGATCCTGGCTCAGGACGAACGCTGGCGGCGTGCCTAAT
>NZ_JAKGCR010000110.1 GCF_022668875.1 Domibacillus sp. PGB-M46
TTAGGCACGCCGCCAGCGTTCGTCCTGAGCCAGGATCAAACTCTCCAAAAAAGTTTGACTTGCTCATTTGTTTCTATATAGATGACGGGCATCTTCTATAGAAGTTTAGTTCTTAAAACGTTGACGTTTATTTTGTTCAGTTTTCAAAGATCAATTCTCTTTACCGCCATTTACGACAGCTAAATAATCATACCGTTTATTTATCTTCAAGTCAACACTTTTAAATAAAAATGTTTTTCTATCAAATG
>NZ_JAKGCR010000111.1 GCF_022668875.1 Domibacillus sp. PGB-M46
GGGCGATCGAGGGGAATCGAACCCCCGAATGTCGGAGCCACAATCCGATGCGTTAACCACTTCGCCACGACCGCCATTATATCATATTATTTAATTGGCAGGGGCAGTAGGAATCGAACCCACACTGGAGGTTTTGGAGACCTCAGTTCTACCTTTAAACTATGCCCCTGTAAATGGTGGAGGGGGGCAGATTCGAACTGCCGAACCCGAAGGAGCGGATTTACAGTCCGCCGCGTTTAGCCACTTCG
>NZ_JAKGCR010000112.1 GCF_022668875.1 Domibacillus sp. PGB-M46
ACGTACTTTTTCTCCACCTGAAAGCACGCTTGCTTTTTTCTTAACTTCCTCACCACTAAATAACATGCGACCTAAGAAACCACGTAAAAATGTTTCAGTTTGTTCATCTTCTGGAGCGTATTGACGTAACCATTCAACTAAATTCATATCGACACCATCAAAGAACTCAGAGTTATCTTTAGGGAAGTAACTTAAAGATGTCGTTACACCCCATTTAAATGTACCTTCATCTGGTTCCATTT
>NZ_JAKGCR010000113.1 GCF_022668875.1 Domibacillus sp. PGB-M46
TCGTAATACCTTAGTTTGTGTAAAAAGAATATAAAATAAAACTGGAACGCCTAATAATGCCATAATAATACTTGCAGGTATTTGAACTGGTTGTATCATCGTTCCGCCTATAAAATCTGCCACGACCATCACTGTGCTACCGACAATAAGATTAAGTACCATCTGCGTTCCTAGCTCATATTGCCAATAAAAACGTCTTAGTAATTGAGGTACGATCATACCTATAAAGCCTATAATC
>NZ_JAKGCR010000114.1 GCF_022668875.1 Domibacillus sp. PGB-M46
TTGGTTGTGTAGCTTTGGACCGGGTTTTTCTTGCTTTTGAATGTCGGATGGCCCTTGAAGTCATACGCCGTTGGCGTATAGCCTTCTGCACATTTTTTAGCGGCTCGTTTTTTTAATTCTTTTTTCGGCTGTTCCTTATATTTTTTGAATCCTTCATACTGATATTCGATGCTTGCCTGAAGAGCAATACTATCAGGACCAGACAACCATTTGAATGTTTCTTTTAGCCC
>NZ_JAKGCR010000115.1 GCF_022668875.1 Domibacillus sp. PGB-M46
TTCTGTCCGCTCGACTTGCATGTATTAGGCACGCCGCCAGCGTTCGTCCTGAGCCAGGATCAAACTCTCCAAAAAGTTTGCTTGCACATGGATGTGCTGACATCGGCGTTGCAACAGGACGTTGCGAATTTAGCCGATGTTCCTTAACTCGAGTTTCCATTAAAACACGGGGTGTTTTTAATGGAAGATAAAAATTTAAAACGTTGACGTTTTTATTGATTTTGTTCAG
>NZ_JAKGCR010000116.1 GCF_022668875.1 Domibacillus sp. PGB-M46
GGGACTGACCCCGTTTTTGAGACAGGGATCAAAACACCTTTAAGCAGCCAGCTGCCGATACTTGACCGGCGGCTGGTTGTTTAGTTTCGCTTGAATACGGATATGGTTATAATAATGAATGTACTCTTCGACAGTCTGCTCTACGATGGCGGTCGTAGTGCTTTCCAAGTTGTCGAGGTAGAACGTTTCAGACTTTAGCGAGGCATGAAACGATTCGATCGGGGCATT
>NZ_JAKGCR010000117.1 GCF_022668875.1 Domibacillus sp. PGB-M46
TTTTATGACTAATCTTAAATAGACTGAAGTGAAAGAAGCCGAAGGGCTTCTTTTTTAATATTCAGGCTCGCATTCAGATCCCGGTCGTGACGCACGCCGCAGGACGGGCATTCCCACACCCGGACAGCGAGACTTTTTACATCCTTATGCTGGTAGCCACACCCGGAACAGAGCTGGCTTGATGGGAAGAACGGATCGACTTTTATGATCGTCCGTCCGTACCA
>NZ_JAKGCR010000118.1 GCF_022668875.1 Domibacillus sp. PGB-M46
TGGCTGGGCTAGAAGGATTCGAACCTTCGCGTGACGGAGTCAAAGTCCGTTGCCTTACCGCTTGGCTATAGCCCATTGATGTTATCTGTTATGTAGTATACCCCAAAAAAGAAGAAAAAGAACATGTTTGTATATGTTCCTTTAGGAAAATGGTGGAGGGGGGCAGATTCGAACTGCCGAACCCGAAGGAGCGGATTTACAGTCCGCCGCGTTTAGCCACTTCG
>NZ_JAKGCR010000011.1 GCF_022668875.1 Domibacillus sp. PGB-M46
GTATAATTTATTAACAAAATAACTAAAGAATTCAAGGTAATGGAGTGGTTAAATTGAACCTATTTTCAAATTCAATCACTTCTTTAGAACGAGGTTTGGATTACGCGGCTTTAAAGCAAAGAACGATTGCTGATAATATTGCCAATGTCGATACACCAAACTATAAGGCTAAAGAGGTAAACTTCAAGAAAATATTGGAAAATAATCAAAATGATTTTAAAAACAACAGAACAGATGACCGTCATTTTGATTTTTCCGCTCAATCACCAAACCATGTCATTATGACTGCGCGAAATATGTCCTATAACGAAAATGGAAATAGTGTAGATTTAGATGCCGAAATGTCCAAAATGGCAGAAAATCAAATTTATTATAATGCACTGACAGACCGGCTTAGTTCAAAGTATTCTTCTCTGACGAATATCATAAAAGGAGGCAGATAAATATGTTTAACGGAATGAACATTACGGCATCTGCCCTGACTGCACAGCGTCTGCGTATGGATGTTATTTCTTCTAACATGGCAAATTCTGAATCGACCCGGGCAAAGCTTGTGGATGGGGAATGGCAGCCTTATCAGCGTAAATCCGTTGTGCTGCAGCCAAAAGGAAATTCGTTTTCAAGCTTTTTGCAGATGGCGTCGAACCGCCAGGAAACGGGAAACGGTGTAAAAGTGACTAAAATCATGGAAGATACAGAAACACCTAATAAAATGGTTTATGACCCAGAACATCCTGATGCGAATGAAGAAGGCTATGTAAGTATGCCAAATGTAGACCCTTTACGGGAAATGGTTGATTTAATGAGTACAACCCGCTCATATGAGGCGAACGTAACGGTTTTCAATGCTTCAAAGGCTATGATGACTAAAGCGCTTGAAATTGGGAAATAAGGAAACAAGGAGATGATTTAAATGGCGATTGAAGCGTTAAATGCGGTTTCTACACCTGCGATCGAAACAGCTGCTTTAAAAAAAGCAGCTACACCCTACGAGTCCCAGCAAAAATTTGCAGACTTTTTAAAAGATTCGTTGAATACTGTGATGAAAACAGAAGCGGAGTCAAGTTCGCTGACGGCAAAAATGATCAATGGTGAAAATGTCGATATCCATCAAGTGATGTCAGCCGCTCAAAAATCAGGCATCACCATGCAGTTAACATTAGAAGTCCGTAATAAAGCTGTAGAAGCTTATCAGGAAATGATGCGGATGCAGATGTAATAGATCATGACCGAATGAAGTGACCGGGGGATTGTAATGAACGAAAATATAAAACAACAGCTTGCAAGAATAAAAGAATATTGGAACAGCCGGTCAAAAAAACAAAAAGTGATTGGAGTATCATCCTTTGCTCTTTTTGTTATTGCGTTGTCACTCATTGTTTTTTTGACTAGCAGAACGACAATGGTTCCTCTTTACAGCGAGCTTGCTCCTTCAGAGATCGGTGCTGTAAAAGAAAATCTCGACGGCCGGGGTATTCCGTACGAAGTGACTGAAGGAGGAACAGGTATCCTTGTGCCGGAAGAATCCGTCGATACGCTCAAAGTGGATCTAGCCGCTGAAGGCCTTCCGCAGTCCGGTACGATTGATTACAGCTTTTTCAGCGAAAATGCCGGGTTCGGAATGACGGACAATGAATTTAATGTTCTTAAGCTTGATGCGATGCAGACCGAGCTTAGCAATCTTATTTCTGAGATTGATGGAGTAAAAGATGCGAAGGTTATGATTAACCTGCCGCAGCAGCAAATTTTCGTTACCGATGAAGCAGAAAAAGCATCTGCTTCGGTTGTGCTGAATACGGAACCAGGCTATCAATTTGATGAAAAACAAATTAAGTCCCTTTATCACTTAGTATCCAAAAGTGTCCCGAACCTTCCTGTCGAAAATATTGCCATTATGAATCAAAATTTTGAATACTACGACCTTGCGAGTGCAGGAAGCGGTTCGGGCGATTCATTCGAGCAGCAGCTGGCTGTGAAAAAACAAGTGGAACGCGACGTGCAGCGCCAGGTACAAAGTATGCTTGGCACACTGATGGGCGCGGACAAAGTGGTTGCAACGGTTACAGCCGATATTGACTTTACCCAGGAAAATCGAGAAGAAAACCTGGTAGAACCGGTTGACGAAGAAAATATGGAAGGCATTCAAATCAGTGCTCAAAGAATTACCGAAACCTATTCAGGGGATGCAGCAGGCGCAGGAGGCGTTCCGCAGGCAGAAGAAGAAGGGGATACAGCCACTTCTTACCTTGAAGGAGCAACAGGTACAGGCGATTACGAGCGGACAGAGGAAACGGTCAATAACGAAGTAAACCGGATTCGCCGGGAAATCAAAGAAAGTCCTTATAAGATCCGCGACTTAGGTATCCAGGTTATGGTGGAGCCGCCAACGCCGGATGATCCAGACTCTATGCCTGACCAAAGCGTGGAAGAAATCCAGCAGCTGCTCGGTAACATTGTCAGAACGTCTATTGATGAAAGCTACAATACTGATTTAACAGACCAGGCACTTGAAGATAAAATTACGGTTTCAGTTCAGGAATTAAATGGGAAAGTTACATTTGAGGAAGAAGAAACATCCTCTATTCCATGGTGGGTATATCTCATAGGGGCTATTCTTCTTGTCATTATTGGTGTGCTCGTCTTTATGATGCTAAGAAGACGCCGTGAGGAAGAAGAAGAATTCGAGGAAGAATTCGAAGAAGAGATTGAAGAACCGTTGACTGAAACAGAGAGCAGCACAAGACGGAAACAGCTGGAAAAAATGGCGAAGGAAAAACCAGAAGAGTTTGCAAAACTGCTTCGTACTTGGCTGTCTGAGGAATAGGAGGGCAATATGGCGATACGTGAGAAGAAACTGACCGGAAAACAAAAAGCCGCAATCCTGCTTATTTCTCTTGGGCCGGATTACTCGGCTTCTGTTTACAAACATTTATCAGAAGAAGAAATTGAACGGCTGACACTGGAAATTTCAGGTGTAAAAAAAGTAGATACCGAGATTAAAGAAGAAGTGTTTGAAGAATTTCATAATATTGCATTGGCGCAGGATTATATTTCCCAAGGCGGGATCGGTTATGCCAAAACGGTTCTTGAAAAAGCGCTTGGTGCTGACCAGGCGCAAAATATCATTAACCGTTTAACATCGTCCCTGCAGGTTCGGCCGTTTGATTTTGCTCGCCGGGCAGACCCGGGACAAATATTAAACTTTATTCAAAATGAACACCCGCAGACGATTGCTTTGATTCTTTCTTATTTGGATCCGCAGCAGGCAGGGCAGATTTTATCGGAGCTGCCGCAGGAAGTTCAAGCGGATATCGCAAAAAGAATTGCCATTATGGACAGCACGTCTCCAGAAATTATCAATGAAGTTGAAGCGATTTTAGAACGGAAATTGAGCTCAACGGTAACGCAGGATTATACACAGACAGGCGGAGTGGAAGCGGTCGTTGAAGTGCTGAATGGTGTAGACCGCTCAACCGAAAAAACCATTTTGGATGCACTTGAAATACAGGATCCTGAATTGGCAGAAGAAATTAAAAAGCGCATGTTTGTGTTCGAAGATATTGTTACACTGGATAACCGCTCTATTCAGCGTGTTATTCGCGACTGTGAAAATGAAGACTTACTGCTTTCCCTTAAAGTTTCAAGCGAGGAAGTGCGTGAAGTGGTTTTCCGCAATATGTCTCAGCGAATGGTGGAAACGTTCAAAGAAGAAATGGAATATATGGGTCCTGTCCGGCTTCGTGATGTGGAAGAAGCGCAGTCACGAATTGTTGCGACGATTCGCCGTCTAGAGGAAACGGGAGAAATTATCATTGCCCGTGGCGGAGGAGATGATATTATTGTCTAATTTTCAACGGTATGAGTGGCCGGTAGAACAAGAAGCGGGTACACGAATCATTGGCATAAAGCCTATTTACACACACAGTGAACAAAAAGAAGCAGTTGCACCGGATTTTTCTTATGAACGGTCACAAGTGTTGGAAGAAGCAAAACGCCAGGCACAAAGAATCTTAGAAGAGGCTGAAACGAAGCGGCAGCGGATCGAACAAGAATCTGCCGCCTGGCAGCAAAACTGGATGCAGGAAAAAGAACGCCTGCAAAAAGAAGCCTATGACCAGGCGTTTCAGCAAGGAGCAGAACAAGGAAGAGCAGCCGGATACAATGAGATGAAAGAGCTGATTGAAGAAGCATATTCTATCGTGGCATCTTCGAAAATTGAATATGAAAAAAATGTTGAGCGGTCAGAACGTACCATCATAGAGCTTGCTGTTATCTGCGCAGAAAAAATTCTGCGTACGGAGCTTGGCCAAAACGAAGATGCTTTTATGAGTATCATTCGTTCAGCATTAAAAGAAACAAAAAACCAAAAGGAAATTCAAATTCATGTTCATCCAGGAAAATACGAATTGGTCATTTCACAAAAAGATGAAATAGAAGCTCTATTCCCAAATGAAATCAACTGCTATATTTTTCCGAATGAAGAAGCGGAGGAAAACGCCTGCTTTATTGAAACATCGAATGGCCGAATTGATGCCGGCGTTGATACACAGCTGCACCAGCTGCGTAAAACGCTGCTTCAATTGCTGGAGAGTGAATAAGAGATGAAAGCACAGGATTTAAAATATATGATCCCGACTCTTGATTCGTTTAAAAGATATGGACGGGTAAAAAGGGTTGTTGGCTTAATGATTGAATCACAGGGTCCGGAAAGCTCTATTGGTGATATTTGTTTGATCCACTCGAAAGACAATAAACGAACCATTATGGCCGAGGTAACCGGGTTCCGGGATGAAATGATGATCTTAATGCCATACCGGAATATAAACGAAATTTCACCGGGCAGCCTTGTAGAATCACTCGGTCACCCTCTTCAAGTAAAATCAGGACCGGCTTTGATCGGCAAAATTATTGATCCGCTTGGAGAACCTTTTGACGATTCCGTGCTGCCGCGGACGTTGACGCCGATTGAAACAGAAGCAGATCCGCCAAACCCGATGACAAGACCGCCAATACGGGAAAAGCTTGAAGTCGGTGTGCGGGCTATTGATGGGATGCTGACAGTCGGGAAAGGCCAGCGGGTCGGTATTTTTGCAGGAAGCGGTGTGGGGAAAAGCACACTGCTTGGCATGATTGCCCGCAATACAAAAGCAGATTTAAACGTCATTGCTTTGATTGGGGAGCGCGGTCGTGAAGTGCGTGAATTTATTGAACGGGACCTTGGCCCCGAAGGTATGAAAAAGTCGATTGTAGTAGCCGCCACTTCAGACCAGCCGGCACTGATGCGTATTAAAGGAGCATTTACCGCTACAGCCATTGCCGAGTACTTTCGGGATAAAGGGTTGAATGTCATGCTTATGATGGATTCAGTCACGCGGGTTGCCATGGCACAGCGTGAAATCGGGCTGGCTGTTGGAGAGCCTCCTGCCACCAAAGGATACACGCCATCCGTTTTTGCAATTATGCCAAAGCTGCTAGAACGCACAGGAACAAACGAACATGGAACGATTACCGCTTTTTATACAGTGCTCGTAGATGGCGATGACATGAATGAACCGATTGCAGATGCCGTGCGGGGAATATTGGATGGACACATTGTGTTAGACCGTGAGCTCGCGAACAAGGGGCAGTATCCAGCTATAAACGTATTAAAAAGTGTCAGCCGTCTTATGCCCCATATTGTCAGCCGAAGCCATTATGATGCGGCAGTAGCAGTAAGGGATTCGTTAAATACGTATTTAAACTCTGAAGATTTGATTAACATCGGTGCATATAAAAGAGGGTCATCCGCTGAGATTGATAGAGCCATTCAAAACTATCAGCCGATTCTCTCGTTTTTAAAACAGCGGACGGACGAGCAGGCCGGACTGGATGAAACAGAAGCCGGTTTAGTTCATCTAGCCCAAGGAAGGGACAGTTAATGCATGTCATTTAATTATAAATTCGAGAAAATTATGCAGCTTCGTGAACGTGAAAAAGAGGAGTCTGAGGACGTATTTAGAGAAGCACAGAGCCAATTTGAAACGGAAGCAAACAAACTGTATGAGCTGTTGAAGAGAAAAGAAGATTTAATCGCTGTGCAGGAACAAAAAATGAAATCTGGTTTTTCTGTGCTCGATATTCAGCACTATCAGCAATTCATCTCGAATTTGGAAAAATTAATTGATCAGCAGCAGCGAGTTGTTGTAACAGCACGCGGCCGAATGCAATGGTGTGAACAGCAGCTAAAGGAAAAAAATATAGAAGTAAAAAAATACAGCAAAATCCGAGCGAATGAATTAACGCATTATCGCAAATGGGCAGCTTCAGAAGAAGCAAAGCAAATGGACGAGCTTTCATCCATTCAGTTTATGAACCGAAAGATCAGGTGATGAACACATGGCAGGAAAAAAGAAAAAAAAAGTTCCGGCTGATATGGAGGAAAAAAACAGTTACAATCTTTTTCAATGGCTGCTGTTTATCGTTGTTATTCCCTTATTGTTTGCGCTGACTGTTGGTCTGGTTGTCATGACGATTGCCGGCGTAAACGTATTTGAAAAAACAAAGGAAGTAGCAGCAAATATTCCCTATGTATCAGAATGGACTGGAGCAACCGAACAAGACGGCAAAACAGACAGCGAAAAAGTAGTAGAGCTGCAGGCGGAAATTAAAAACAAACAAGCACAGGTTGATCAGCTGTCGGATGATCTTGAAAGCTCCAAAGCGGAAATCGAAGAATTGTTAACAGAGCAGGACCGGCTGAATGCCCAGCTTAAGCAGCTTCAGAACCAGCAAAAAGAAACAGCCGAAACGGAAGAAAAAAGTGCGGCGAACAATGTTGCCAAAACGTATGAATCAATGGATGAAGAAAGCATTGCCGGTATTATTACGAACTTAACAAACAATGAAGCAGTCGCGATTTTGCAAAAATTAAGTGTTGAAAAACAAGCAGCGGTTCTTGAAAACCTAGACGCAAAAAAAGCCGCTGAATATACAAAAATATTATCGAATGAATAAAGAATATGGAGTAAAATGTAAGATATTGCGGGAGGAAAAAAGGGGGAGTGACAAATGATGCAGATTACTTTAGGAACCAATTCTTTCCCGCTATCTAACGGAGCTTCGGCAAATCCAGCCGGATCGGGCAGTACAGGAGTATTTGGCAGCCTGCTGCTTGGCTCTGTTCAACAGGCTGTCCAAAACCCAGCCCCATCCACAAGTACTGATTCAAATGACTTATCTGCTCTGTTGGCTTCTTTGTTCAAGAGTGCTGACGGCTCTGAGCCGGCAGAAGAATTAGTTGGAAAAAAAGCGGAGCTTTTAACACTAGCCGAAGAGCTTGTTGAAAAAGGAGAAATGCCCACGCTCCAAGAACTGGCGGTTCTACTGCAAACGGATGCGGAAACACTGCAGCATTTTCTCCAGAAGCTAATTCACACAGTAAATGGAAGTGCAGAAGAAGCGGATTTAGATAATCCATTAGAGGATACCGGAAAACCGGAAACAGACGAAGCGCTGCCAATTGAACAGTTAACAGCTTTAATAAGCCGGCTTAGTGAACAAGTGCCGCCTTTATTAAAAGAAGCCGATAAGCGATTCGTCGTAACAGCCATAAGGGCAGCACAGCTCATAAACTATTTTGCCCAGCATATACAAAAGCCGGAGCCTCGTTTTCAAGCATTACAAACTGCATTGAAAAATGCAGAAGTACTGGTAAAACAGCAGCTTAATAACGTCCTTCTACAAACAAAACAAACGGGGCTGCAGAGTGCTGCCGGTCTTCAAGCCAATACTACTCCTGTAAATCAAGCGAGTTTGCAGGCAGCATTTATAAACTACAAAAGTATCCAAGGGCCAGGAGAATCGACTGAAAGCAAAGCTGCTTCTGCAAAGACCGCTGCACAGGCTGCAGAAGCTGTTAACCCGTTGTTTCATCCGCTCTCTAAAACAGAACAGTTTGTGATGAGCGTGAAAACAGCGCCGCGGCCGATGAACATGGAGCAGTTTATCGAAAAGTTCGAACAAATTTTGGGCAGCTCTAGCATGCTGAAAATGCCAAATGGAACAAAAATGCTGATCAAGCTTTATCCGGAACAGCTAGGCTCTCTCCGTATTGAACTGCTTCAGCAAAACGGGGTGATGACGGCTAAAATTTTATCATCGACTCAAACAGTGAAAGAACTGCTTGAACAAAATGCCCACCAGCTAAAGCATGCATTCAGCCAGCAAAACGTGACAATCGATAAATTGGATATTATAAGTCCGGAAACGAAACAGCAGCTGTTTGACCGAGGTGCCCAGCAGCAGCGCCAGCAGGAGCAAAAACAGCCGGAACAGGAATCAGCAGAGCAGAATGAGACTGAAATGCTTTCTACTTTTGAGGAAGCATTGCAAAACGTTACATTGGAGGTGTAATAAATGTCGAAAATTGATCCTTCACTTTATTTGGCCAATAACCCGGCTCAAACGAAACAAACAGGCAACAGTGCGCTCGGCAAAGATGAATTTTTAAAGCTTTTAATGACTCAGCTTCAAAATCAAGATCCGATGAATCCGGTAGAAGACAAAGACTTTATTGCGCAGATGGCCCAGTTTACATCTCTTGAGCAAATGGTCAATATGACCACAACGATTGAAAAAATGGTGCAGGCGCAAACGGCTTCACAAATGATTAATTATCAATCCTTTGTTGGCAAAGATGTTGTATGGCATAAAATGAGCGATCAAACAGATGCAGATGGACAGCCGATTGTCGAAACAGGAAATGGAACCATTGCTTCTATTAAATTTGCTGGCGAAAGCGTCCAGTTTACGTTAACAGATGGAACGGTACTCGAACCAGCGAATATTTCTGAATTAACCGGCGGCACAAGTTCGGCAGGCACGACAGAACCAGGCAGCGCAGTCAGTTCAAATCCATTAGTGGAAGCGAGCTATTTAATTGGCCGTACGGTCACATGGGGCGCAGAAGATGATGGACAAAGCGCGGCTGTTCAATCCGTTTCGATGAAAGACGGGCAGATTTGGCTGCAGCTTGCAAACGGTGAAAAAATCGCAGCTTCTGCCTTAATAAAAATCGAATAGGCGGTTGATGAGAATGAAAGCAGTCAATCCAATGGTTCATGGAATACGTCAGCCCATCATTCCGCCAGCTAAAAAGCAGTCAGCACAAAATACTGTGTCAACGTTTAATGAAACATTTAAAACGGTCACCGCAACAACAAAAGAGCTGATCATTTCCAAGCATGCCGCACAGCGGTTAACAGAGCGGGGGATCCATTTGAATGAAAAAGAATGGAACTTGATTGGTGAGAAACTTTCGGAGGCCAAGTCAAAAGGGGTAATCGATTCACTCGTTGTACTGAAAAATGCCGCGCTTGTGGCAAGCGCACAAAACCATACTATTATTACGGCGATGAACCGTGAAGAAGCAGCTGCACATCTTTTTACCAATATCAACGGTGCTATTCTTATGGACACACTTTAAACTGGCTGGACCGAACAGGAGGCCAACCGTCTGCTGACCGATTGACGCGGACGAATTCGAAAGGAGAAAAGAACTATGTTACGTTCAATGTATTCTGGAATTAATGGGATGAAAAACTTTCAAGTGAAACTTGATGTCATCGGAAACAATATCGCAAACGTAAACACACACGGATTTAAAAAAGGGCGCGTCATGTTTAAAGATATGGTTTCTCAATCCATTGCCGGTGCCAGTGCAACCACAGAAAACAGGGGAGGTACAAATCCTCGCCAGGTAGGACTGGGTTCACAACTGGCAGCAATTGATACGGTTCATACTCAAGGTTCATTGCAGACAACAGGAAGAACACTAGATCTGGCAATTTCAGGAGACGGCTTTTTTCAAGTAAATGATGGTGAAACTACTTTTTATACAAGAGCAGGAAATTTCTCTCTGGATCAAGAGGGTAATATTGTAAATTCTGATGGATTGTATTTACAAGGTGAAGGTGGCCAAATTAATATTCCTGTAGATGCTCAAAGCATTAGTATTGGTGCAGATGGAGTTGTTAGTTATATAGACGCTGCCGGTGATTTGCAAACGGCTGACACTATCTCTCTTGTGAAATTTGCGAACCCGGACGGATTAGAGAAAACAGGGGAGAATTTATACAAGGAGACAAATAACTCGGGGGCACCGGATGATAACGTTGGGGTTCCAGGTGAAGAAGGAAGAGGAACGATTGTGCCGGGGACTCTCGAAATGTCTAATGTTGATCTTTCTGAGGAATTCAGTGAAATGATTGTTGCGCAGCGTGGTTTTCAGGCCAATACGCGAATCATTACAACATCGGATGAAATTTTGCAGGAACTAATGAGTTTGAAGCGTTAAACCTTTTGTTTTTACTCTTTGCAGGGGAGGGACAGGGCGGAGCTCTTCAGCTCAGCCCTGGTTATAAATGATTACTGTGACAAGGCTGAACGGCAAACCGTTCTCGTTAAATGCTATTTACATAGAAACAGTGGAAAGCTTTCCGGACACCACAATTACACTAACCAACGGGAAAAAGTATGTTGTTCTCGAACCGCATGAACGGGTAAGGACGGATATTGAATCGTTTTATGCACGCATTTCGCTTCTTGGAAAAGTGAAAGCGGAGGAGGAACAGGATGGAGAATGAACAAAAAGCGCCGAAAAATAAATTACTAACTATTATGATTGTACTGCTGGCTGTTATCCTGCTGGCCGGTACGATCGCCGTAATTATTATTTTGCGCGCTTCAGGCGGAGAAGAAGCTCAAAAAGAGCCATCTATTGATGAAGTGCTTGAATCGTCTGTAGATATTCCTGAAATGACAACAAACCTTGCTTCAGAGGACTTTATCCGTATTTCATTTAAAATTCAAATGGACAGCAAGGAAGCGATGGAAGAAATGACAAAGCGGGACTTCCAGGCGAAAGATATCATTATTCAAGAGTTATCGGAAATGACAGCGGATGACTTAAAAGGCGAAGCCGGAAAACAGAAACTAACGGAAACGCTAAAAACAAATTTAAATAGTATTATGCAGGAAGGAAAAGTAGAGAAAGTATACATTACTTCCTATATCATTCAGTAGCGATACCTGCACTTGATCGGAGGTGAGATAATTGTCAGGAGAAATCTTGTCTCAAAATGAAATTGATGCCCTCTTGTCCGCTTTGTCAACGGGGGAAATGAATGCGGATGAGTTAAAGAAAGAAGAAGCAGAAAAGAAAGTAAAGGTATATGATTTTAAACGTGCCTTGCGGTTTTCAAAGGACCAGATTCGAAGTTTAACAAGAATGCATGATAACTTTGCCCGGATTTTGACGACCTTCTTTGCGGCACAGCTTCGTACATACGTGCAGCTTGAAGTGGTATCTGCTGATCAAATTCCTTACGGAGAGTTTATCAGCTCGATTCCAAACCGGACGATTTTAAATGTATTTGAAGTTCCGCCGCTTGAGGGACGGATCCTCATGGAAGTAAATCCTAATGTCGCTTATGCGATGCTGGACCGTCTTCTCGGCGGACGGGGTGTAAGTGTCAATAAAGTAGAAAATTTAACAGAAATTGAAACTCGGATCATGTCGAATATGTTTGATCATGCTTTTGAAAATTACCGAGAAGCATGGTCTAATGTTGTAGAAATCGATCCAATCGCTACTGATTTTGAAGTGAATCCGCAATTTCTGCAAATGGTTTCCCCAAACGAAACCGTCGTAGTGATCTCGTTAAATACAACGATTGGAGAAACAACAGGCATGATCAACATCTGTATTCCGCATGTTGTCTTGGAACCTATTATTCCAAAGCTTTCTGTACACTACTGGATGCAAAATCCTGACAAAAAGGAACGCAGCCCACAGGAAGCGCAAAATTTGGACAGTCGGATCAAAAAAGCTTCCCTGCCGGTTATCGCAGAGCTTGGCCAAACGGCTATCACGATTGAAGAGTTCTTAACGATGACAGAAGGAGATGTAATCAGCTTAAATACAGTAGTTGGCGACGCACTTACGATAAAAGTAGGGAATGTACCGAAATTTTCAGCACAGCCCGGGCGTGTAAACCGAAAACTGGCTGTTCAGGTGCTTGATTATGTGAAAGGAGGGGAAGATGATGATGAGCGATGATATGCTCTCACAAGAAGAGATTGATGCATTGTTAAGAGGCGGAGACAGCGATGATACAGAAGAAAGCGCAGCGCTTGAAGCCACTAAAAATGTGGAAGAATATTTAGACGCATTCGAACAGGATACGCTTGGTGAAATCGGCAACATCTCATTCGGCAGCTCGGCAACGGCTCTTTCAAGCCTGCTAAACCAAAAAGTAGAGATTACAACACCTACCGTATCAGTTGTAGAAAAAAGCCGGTTAAAAGATGAGTTTCCACATCCGTATGCGGCGATTGAGGTTCAATACACCGAAGGATTTGCCGGGGCAAATCTGCTTGTGATTCATCAAAATGATGCGGCTATTATTGCCGATTTAATGCTTGGTGGAAGTGGAGTAGGCGTAGCGCCTGATTTAGGAGAGCTGCAGCTAAGTGCCGTGCAGGAAGCGATGAACCAAATGATGGGTTCAGCCGCTACTTCCATGTCAACCATTTTCAATAAAAGGGTGGATATTTCCCCGCCGTCGATTTCTCTTTTAAATTTACATGAGGGAGAGGGGGAGGAGACGATTCCAGAGCAGGAGCTGCTCGTCAAAATATCGTTCCGCTTAACGGTGGGGGACCTGATTGATTCAAATATTATGCAGCTGATCCCGCTTCAATTCGGGAAGCAGCTTGTCACGGAGCTGCTGAATCCAGCGCCGCAGGAAGCAGCTCCGCCGCCGATTCAGCAGGCCCCGGTAACGAAACCGGCTGCTGCCCAGGCGCCACCGCCGCCTGCGGAGCCTCCGTCCATGCCGGCGAGAGCATCTCAGGAACCGGTTTATATGGGACAAAATACAGGCAGACAAGCTTCTGAGGCAAAAGTTGAAACGGCCGTTTTTTCTTCGTTTCAGTCACCTCAGCTTGGAGACCAGGAAGCGCGCAACTTAAACATGCTGTTTGATATCCCGCTTCAGGTAACGGTCGAACTTGGCCGTACAAACCGGAACGTGAAAGATATTTTAGAATTAACATCAGGCTCTATTATTGAACTGGATAAATTGGCTGGAGAGCCAGTTGATGTACTTGTTAACAACCGTTTGATCGCCAGAGGCGAAGTGGTTGTAATAGAAGAAAACTTCGGCGTCCGGATTACAAATATTGCAAGTCCGGCTGACCGATTAAAAAATTTAAATTAAATGGAATACAGGGGGTTTTTCTGATGAGTAATCGAATTTTAGTGGTGGATGACGCCGCATTTATGCGCATGATGATCAAGGACATTTTATCGAAGAATGGGTATGAGGTAGTAGGCGAAGCTGAAAATGGTGCGCAGGCTGTTGAAAAATATGCTGAATTGAAACCGGATCTTGTAACAATGGATATCACAATGCCGGAAAAAGACGGGATTGCTGCCTTGAAAGAAATTAAAGCAGCAGATGCCAGCGCGAAGATTATCATGTGCTCAGCTATGGGGCAGCAGGCAATGGTTATTGATGCGATACAAGCAGGAGCCAAGGATTTTATTGTCAAACCGTTTCAGGCTGATCGGGTGATCGAGGCTATTTCTAAAGTGCTTTCTTCTTAAGGTGTGATGGTTCATGAACTTATTTATAAAAGCGACTTTTGCGCTTTTATTAGCGTTTGTGTTGTTTTCCGGCAATGAGATCGTTGCCGGAGCAGCACTTTCCGATAAAAGTAGTGTACAAGATTGCATAAACAATCCAGATTCGTGCCAGCAGGAACAGCCGGCCGCGAACAACAGCCAGGATAATGCCGATGAAAATGTTACCACTTCAGTTGGGATCAGTTTTTGGGAAATTATTCGGGTGATTGCGGCACTTGCTTTTGTGGTGGCGCTTCTTTATTTTCTGCTTCGGTTTGTGAACAAAAAAAGCCGTTCCTATCAGGAAACGCATATTGTTCGGCATTTAGGCGGCACGCCGCTTGGAGGCAGCCGGTCCATTCAAGTTGTAAAAGTAGGAGATCGCGTCCTGGTTTTAGGAGTAGGAGACGATGTATCCCTCTTAAAAGAAATTGACGATCCGGCTGAGCGGGGTGACTTAGTCAGCCGCTATGAAGACCAATCAGACAAAATGATTCAGCCTGCTGAACTTGTGAGCAAACTGAAAGAACGGCTGGGCAGACAAAGCGAAGAGAAAGAACCTGCTTCATTCAAGCAGGAATTTGAACAAAAAATGCATGAGCTCAGGAAAAAACGGGAGCAGGCTATGCGGGAATTGGCAGACAGGGAGCGGAAACAAGATGAATGAATTTATGGAAATATTTAATTCAAGCGACCCGGAAAATGTATCAACATCTGTTAAATTGCTGTTAATGTTAACCGTTTTATCCCTGGCGCCGAGTATCTTAATTCTCATGACTTGTTTTACACGAATTGTTATTGTGTTATCGTTTGTCCGGACAGCTCTCGGCACGCAGCAAATGCCGCCAACGCAGGTTTTACTTGGACTTTCTCTTTTTTTAACCTTTTTTATTATGTCTCCGGTTTTACAGGAAGTGAATGAAGAAGCATTAACACCGCTTTTCAATGAAGAAATCAATCTTGATGAAGCATACTCGCTGGCGAGCGGCCCATTTAAAGAGTTTATGAGCGAGCAGACCCGCCAAAAAGATTTACAGTTGTTTTTGGATTACACTCAGGCAGAGCAGCCAAAATCGATTGACGACATTCCGCTGACAACGCTTGTGCCGGCTTTTGCACTAAGCGAAATCAAAACGGCTTTTCAAATTGGTTTTATGATTTTTATTCCGTTTCTTGTAATCGACATGATTGTGGCAAGTGTCCTTATGTCTATGGGAATGATGATGCTGCCGCCCGTTATGATTTCCCTTCCTTTTAAAATCCTGCTGTTTGTTTTAATTGATGGGTGGTATCTCGTAATAGAATCCTTGCTTCAAAGCTTTTAGGAAGGTGACAACATGAATACAGAAATGGTTCTTTCCCTGGCTGAAAAAGGGGTATATACAACTTTAATTGTGTGCGCGCCGCTTTTGCTTCTGGCACTTGGGATCGGTTTGATTGTAAGTATTTTTCAGGCAACAACGCAAATTCAGGAGCAGACGCTTGCGTTCGTGCCAAAAATTGCGGGTGTTTTAATTGGCCTGATTTTTTTTGGCCCATGGATGCTGGAGCGAATGATCACCTATACATCGGATATTTTTACTAATTTAACGAGATTTGTTGGTTAAATAAGTATGACAGAATTAATGCCAGATCCATCTCTTTTTTTGCTTGTCCTTGTCCGTGTATCGGCTTTTTTTGTGACCATGCCGTTGTTTTCATATCGGACCATTCCCGCACAGCACCGGGCTGCTTTTTCGTTAGTGCTTGCCTGGACGATGTATTACACGATCGATGCCGCACCCATTGAAATCAATGGGGAATATATTTTGCTTATTTTAAAAGAAGCCATGGTGGGTCTTTTAATTGGCATGGCCGGATTTATCGTTTTATCGGCTATTCAAATTGCCGGCGGCTTTATTGATTTTCAAATGGGTTTTGCAATTGCAAATGTTATTGACCCGCAGACGGGGGTTCAAAGCCCGCTGATGGGCCAATATTTATACATGTTTTCGTTATTGATGCTGCTTGCCTTAAATGGGCATCACCTTATTTTAGATGGCATTTTCTACAGCTACCAGCTCATCCCGATCAACGAGCTTACTTTTCCATTTGGCAATCAGGAAACGGCTCATTATATGGCGAGAACGTTCAGCAGTGTATTTATGATCGCTTTTCAAATGTCAATGCCTGTAGTAGCCGTTTTATTTTTAACGGATGTGATGCTTGGTGTGGTAGCACGAACCGTGCCGCAGCTAAACATCTTCGTAGTGGGCTTTCCATTGAAAATTGGGGTGGCCTTTGCGGTTATGTTTATTGTAATGGGTGTGATTTTCACGCTTGTTCGTCATTTGTTTCAAATGATGCTTCTCACTATGCGGGATTTAATGACGATTTTTGGAGGCGGATAACGTGCTTAAATTAGATTTACAGTTTTTTGCAGGTGAAAAAACAGAAAAAGCCACGCCGAAAAAAAAGCAGGATTCCCGTAAAAAAGGCCAGGTTACAAAAAGTCAGGACTTGAACACAGCGGTCAGCCTGCTCGTTCTGTTCGGTTTTTTATCGCTGTTTGCTGCTTCAATGGGCAGAAACATTTTTCATATGTTTGAACATTCGCTTCAAACTTACATGATGATGGAAGTCACGGAAGCGAACTTAAAAACGATTGTATTTGAAATGATGGAACAAGGTCTAATAATTGTCGGTCCATTTATGGCAGCGGCAGTGGCGGCGGGAGTCGTCGCCAATTACGCCCAGGTAGGATGGCTGGTTACAGGTGAGCCTATTAAACCAAAGCTTGACAAGCTTGATCCGATCAAAGGATTTAAACGGATTTTTTCAATGCGGGCGATTGTAGAGTTATTAAAATCAATCTTGAAAATTGGTTTTGTCGGTACGGCTGCTTTTGTTATTTTATGGTCAAACATGGATGAAGTATTGAAGCTGGCCCTAAAGCCTATTCAAGATACGCTTCCGTTTGTCGGTTCCATTACCGTACAAATGGGTTTAGCCGCCGCCGCCGCATTACTCGTTCTAGGGGTTTTGGATTACTTTTACCAAAAGTATGATTTCGAAAAAAGTCTGCGTATGTCCAAGCAGGATATTAAAGATGAGCATAAAAACTCAGAAGGTGACCCGCTCATTAAATCAAAAATCCGCCAGACACAAAGAGAAATGGCTATGCGCCGAATGATGCAGGAAGTGCCGAATGCAGACGTCGTGATCACTAACCCGACTCACTACGCCATTGCGCTAAAGTATGATGAATCCAAAAGAGATGCTCCGTATGTAGTGGCCAAAGGCACAGATTATCTAGCGCAAAAAATTAAACTTGTGGCTAAAGAAAATGAGGTCATGATGGTTGAAAACCGGCCGCTTGCACGGGCTCTTCATGATCAAACGGAAATAGGCGATTCAGTTCCGGAAGAATTCTTTAAAGCCATTGCTGAAATTCTAGCATATGTATATCGAATAAAAAATAAATTGTAATTTTTCGTTGGGAGAGAAAAAAATGAAAGCAAGAGACCTCTCGGTTTTACTAAGCGTGATCTTAATCGTTGCCATGCTGATCGTTCCATTGCCAACATGGCTGTTAAGTGTGCTCATTATCATGAATATCTCTCTTGCGCTTCTCGTTTTGCTCATCTCCATGAACATGAAAGAAGCGCTGGAGTTTTCTGTGTTTCCGTCGCTCCTTTTATTGTTGACGTTATTCCGGCTTGGCCTGAATGTGTCGACAACGCGTTCCATATTGAGTCACGGCGAAGCTGGGGGCGTTGTCGAGACATTCGGGACATTCGTGGTTGGCGGTAATGTTGTAGTAGGGATGGTTATTTTCGTTATTCTGGTTATCATCCAGTTTGTTGTCATTACAAAAGGAGCCGAGCGTGTATCGGAAGTGGCAGCACGGTTTACACTCGATGCCATGCCGGGAAAACAGATGAGTATTGATGCAGATTTGAATGCTGGGATGATTTCTGAAGCCCAGGCACGCGAGCGCCGGGAAAAAGTCAGCCGTGAAGCCGATTTTTACGGTGCGATGGATGGGGCAACAAAGTTTGTTAAAGGAGATGCAATTGCCGGTATTATCATGGTTATCATTAACTTAATTGTCGGCATGGTCATCGGTGTGATGCAGCAGGATCTATCTTTTGCTGAATCGGCTGCCCGTTACTCTCTTTTAACGGTTGGGGACGGAATCGTTTCACAAGTGCCGGCACTGCTTATTACAACCGCAACAGGTATTGTTGTAACCCGTGCAGCTTCTAACGGAAATTTAGGAGAAGAAATTACCGCACAGCTTTTACGTTATCCTTCTATGCTGTATATCGCAGCAGGAACGATTTTTCTGTTAGGCATTGCTACGCCTATTACGGATCTGTTAACCATTCCTATTGCAGCCGGTCTTGCATACGGCGGCTATATGATGAACCGGGTACCGAAACCAGATCTGGAGGATCCAGTGCCGTCTGAGGAAGAAACAGAAATGGAAGAGTTGAAAAGTCCAGAATCTGTGGTGAACCTTCTGACCGTAGACCCGATTGAATTTGAATTTGGGTATGGCTTAATTCCGCTCGCCGATACAAATCAAGGCGGAGATTTGCTTGATCGTATCGTAATGATCAGGCGCCAGCTGGCACTTGAGCTCGGCCTGGTTATTCCGGTTGTCCGCATCCGGGATAATATTCAGCTTCAGCCAAATGAATACCGTATGAAAATCAAGGGCAGTGAAGTGGCAGGCGGGGAACTGCTGCTGGATCATTATCTGGCAATGAGCCCTGGTGAAGAAGATGATTTAGTAGAAGGCATTGACACGATTGAGCCATCATTCGGCCTGCCGGCAAAATGGATTACAGAAGATGCAAAGGAGCAGGCAGAAATTTTCGGCTATACTGTTGTTGATCCGCCAAGTGTTGTGTCGACCCATTTAACGGAAACGATTAAAAAATATGCAAACGAACTTTTAGGGCGCCAGGAAACACAGCAGTTAATCGACCATTTAAAAGAAACATATCCGATTTTAGTAGATGAAGTAACACCAAATCCACTTTCTGTTGGAGAAGTGCAAAAAGTGCTGTCAAAGCTGTTAAAAGAAAACTTATCTATCCGTAACCTGCCGATCATCTTTGAAACCCTGGCTGACTACGGAAAAATGACTTCAGATACCGATTTGCTGACAGAGTATGTAAGGCAGGCGCTTGCCCGCCAAATTACCATGCAGTTTGCAGATGAGAGCGGGTCATTGAACGTTATCACGCTGTCAGGGAGAATTGAAAAGCTGATTGCAGATGGTGTGCAGCAAACCGAACATGGAAACTATCTATCTATCGATCCAAATGATTCGCAGCGTATTTTAGAAGCGACGGCCCAGCAGGTTGAACAAGCATCTTTTATGCAGCAATCGCCTGTTATTCTTTGTTCTCCTGCTATTCGGATGTATGTACGGCAGCTTTTAGAGCGTTATTTTCCGCAAATACCGGTGCTGTCTTATAATGAGCTTGAACCAAGTGTGGAAGTGCAAAGTACAGGGGTGGTGACCATCGAATGAAAGTAAAAAAATATCTTGCGCCTTCTATGCCGGAAGTGATGAAAAAAGTCAGAGCAGAATTGGGAGCCCAGGCCGTTATTTTGCAGTCAAGAACGGTTTACTCGGGTGGGATTTTCGGCTTATTTAAGAAAAAAAACATTGAGGTGGTGGCAGCAGTCGATCCTGCAGCCGCTGCTGTGCCTGCACAGCCGGAAGTGAAGCGGCCGGCTTTGCAGGAAAAGCCAGCTTCCATAATTCCCGAAGAGTTAAAAAATGAAATGAACGATATGAAAAAAATGATTCAGGACCTTCAAAGATCAACGGCTTCTTCCGCTTTGTATCCGGATATGCTGCAGCCGGCCATTGATCAGTTAAGCCGGCATGGAATAGCGAAAGAATGGATTGACCAAACGGCTTCCTATTTGTTTGAAAAATGGCATACCGAAAAAGAAGCAGCCACAGCCCGGCAAATAAGGGAGTGGACACTTCTTTATTTAAAGAGCTGTCTGCCGGATTCCAGCTCATCCAACAAAGCGGGAGTAAAGTTTTCTTATTTACTCGGTCCGACGGGAGTGGGCAAAACCACAACCATTGCAAAGCTTGCTTCAAAGCAGGTGCTTGATTTTAATCGAAAAGTAGCTTTTATTACAACAGATACATACCGGATTGCGGCCATCGAGCAGCTGAAAACGTATTCCGGGCTTTTGAATGCACCAATGAAAGTAGCTTATTCAAGGGAAGACATGAACCAGTGTATGCAGGAATTGAGCTCGGCTGACGCTGTTTTTATTGATACAGCAGGACGCAACTATCTCGATGGCCAGTATGTGGCGGATCTTCGGCCGTTGATCATGCAGCGTCCCGAAGAATCAGCTTATTTCCTCGTATTAAGTGCAACAGCAAAAGAAGAAGATTTACATGCAATTATTCAAAATTTCTCATCTTTACAAATAGACGGGTTTATTTTCACAAAGGTTGATGAAACAAAAACAAAAGGGGCTCTCCTTAATTTAATGCATACGTATAAACGGCATACTGCTTTCGTTTCTAATGGTCAAAATGTACCAGATGACTTGATCGAATTTTCGACGGAACAATTAGTAAACTACATTTTTGAGGACTGGAAAGCATGAAAGACCAAGCGGAACTGCTTCGTCAAAAAATGATGCGAAAATCAGTCCAGTCAAGGCCTTATAATCAAAAAGCAGCTCGAACGCTGGCTATTGTAAGCGGCAAGGGCGGTGTTGGAAAAACAAACATTTCTGTTAATTTAGCGGTCGGGCTTGCAAAAATAAATAAAAAAGTTTTGCTATTTGATATGGACATTGGTATGGGTAATATTTATCATTTAATTAATGGGAACCCCTCATTATCGATTGTTGATTTTTTTGAAAGGGACTTTCCGCTTACTCAGCTTATCCAAGCTGGACCTGAGGGGCTTTCCTACATTCACGGGGGTTCTGCATTTTCGTCCCTATTCGAATGGAAAGAAGCTTATCAAGAAAAATGGATTTCAGGACTTCGGTCACTGGTGGAAGAATTTGACTTTATCCTTTTCGATATGGGGGCAGGAGCTACAAAAGAAAGCTTAAATATTCTTCAAGCGGTTGATGAAGTATTGACAGTTACGACGCCTGAACCAACTGCTATGACGGATGCGTACTCTATGATGAAATTTATTCACATGCGCGATCCGCAAAAAATCTTTTATTTAATTTGTAACCGCGTGGAATCAAGAAAAGAAGGCCAGGAAACTGCTGGGCGTTTGGGCAGTACGATGCATCGGTTTTTAAATGTAAAGCCCGTTTTTCTTGGAGCCATTCCGGAGGATTCCGCAGTGAGAAAAGCAGTGAAAATGGGACAGCCATTTCTTCTCTCCTTTCCAAAAGCAAAAATCTCATTTTCTTTTAAGCAAATTGTGCATCAATACGCAGAGGAGCCTAAGGAAACCTTCAAGGAAGGATCCCGTTTTATAAGTAAGCTGCGCCGCTTCTTTACAGAAAGAGGAGGGCACGAATGAACACAAAAAAGGTTCTCGTAGTGGATGACTCCGCTTTTATGAGAAAGTTGATTTCCGAGTTTTTATCCGAACATCCTCAGCTTGAAGTGATAGCCTTTGGCCGAAATGGACGAGATGGTGTAAAAAAAGCATTGGAGCTTAAACCAGATGTGATCACTCTTGATGTTGAAATGCCGGAAATGGATGGGCTGGAGGCTTTAAAAGCTATTATGGAAAAGCAGCCGTGTCCAGTGGTGATGTTGTCTAGCTTAACGAAAGAAGGAACGGAAACAACACTGAAAGCGATTGAGCTTGGCGCAGTTGATTTTATTGCAAAACCATCAGGAACGATCTCGCTTGATCTTCACAAAATTAAAGATATCTTGATTGGAAAAGTACTGGGTGCATCAAAAGCAAATATCAGCATGAAGCCCGCTATATTAAAAAAAACTGCTGTTATTTCTCCTCCGGCTGAGAGCGAATATACAGAGACAAACGCTGTGCGTCCCCAAATTCGCAGCAAAAAAATGAATAAACTGGTTCTGATTGCGACTTCTACTGGAGGGCCGCGCGCCTTGCAGCATGTAGTGACTAAACTTCCAGCCTCGCTTCCGGCTCCGGTCGTGATTGTTCAGCACATGCCGCCTGGTTTTACAAAGTCTTTGTCAGACAGGCTTGATTCACTGTCCGAAATTCGGGTGAAAGAAGGCGAAGATGGTGAAATTCTGCAAAATGGCATAGTGTATATCGCACCGGGTGGAAAGCATCTGCGTTTGAAAAAAACAGGGACATCCACCGTTATTGCATTAGATGAATTGCCTCCAGAAGGCGGACACCGTCCTGCAGCCAATGCGACATTCCGTTCTGCCGCCGCTATACATGACCTTGAAAAAACAGCAGTCATTATGACTGGAATGGGGTCGGATGGAGCGGAAGGGCTTATTACATTAAAAGAAACTGGAACTGTAAAGGCTATTGCGGAAGCGAAAGAGACATGTGTGGTATATGGGATGCCAAAAGCAGCCATTGCAACACACCTTGTTGATGATGTAGTGCCGGTCGACGAGATTGCTTCAGCCATTGTTAAGCACGTATACAATAAGAGGTGAACACGTATGGATACAAATCAGTATTTAGAAATTTTTATTGATGAAAGCAAAGAACATCTTCAAGCAATGAGCGAGCATTTGCTTGAATTAGAGAAAGATCCGGAAAATATCGCGATTGTAAATGAAATTTTCCGCTCCGCCCATACGTTAAAAGGGATGTCTGCAACGATGGGATACGAAGATTTGGCCAATTTAACCCACAAATTGGAGAATGTCCTTGACGCAATTCGTAACCATCAAATATCTGTATCCTTGCAAATAATGGATACGGTTTTTTCTTCTGTAGATGACCTTGAAGCAATGGTAGAAGATATTGCAGCAGGAGGAGACGGCAAAAGGGACGTTTCAGCTATCGTAGAAAAACTTCTGATTATTGAACAGGGAGAAGCAGCAGCAGCGGTTGAAGCTCCCGCGGCTCCCACGGCCTACCAGCCAGCAGCTGCCCTTTCGTATGACGAGTTTGAATGGACAGTGATTAATCAATCAAAAGAGCAGGGATTCACCTGTTTAGAAATCGCCGTCTCACTTCGACCGGACTGCGTGTTAAAAGCCGCGCGTGTATTTATGGTGTTTGAGGTGCTTGAGAAATGCGGAGAAGTGATCAAAAGCTCTCCTTCCTCTGAGCAGCTGGAAGAAGAGAAATTTGATGAAACCTTTACGGTCACGCTTATTACAAAAGAACCGGCAGGCGATATTAAAGAAAAAATAAAGAAAGTGTCTGAAGTAGAGCGGGTGCAGGTAACAGAAATTACTTCTGTAACCGAGCCGGAAATGAAGCCTGCTTCCCCTCTGCCTGCAGCGCCTCAGCCAAAACGGGACAGTGCTGCACAGGAAACAGCTAAGAAACAGCCGGCAGAGACAGAAAAAGGCGAAGCCAAATCGTCGAAGCAGGCTGCCTCTAATAAAACCATTCGGGTAAACATTGAGCGCCTTGATATTTTAATGAACTTGTTTGAAGAGCTTGTGATTGACCGGGGACGGCTTGAATCTATTTCGGCAGAGTTAAATCATACCGAGCTGAATGAAACCGTAGAACGCATGTCACGCATTTCAGGCGACTTGCAAAATATTATCTTAAACATGCGCATGGTTCCGGTAGAAACAGTGTTCAACCGTTTTCCAAAGCTGGTCCGTCAATTATCACGGGATTTAGGAAAACAAATCAACTTGGAAATTATCGGTGCGGAAACAGAACTTGACCGTACGGTGATCGATGAAATTGGCGATCCGCTCGTTCATTTAATTCGGAATGCGGGAGATCACGGAATCGAGATGCCGGAAGTCCGTCTTTCAAAAGGCAAGCCGGCTGAAGGAACGATTAAACTAAAAGCGTACCATAGCGGCAACCATGTATTTATTGAAATTGAAGATGACGGAGCCGGGATTAATAAAGACCGCGTTCTTCAAAAAGCGCTTGATAAAGGAATCGTAACAGAAGAGCAGGCTCTAGGAATGACAGACCGCCAGATTTTTGAGCTCATTATGGCATCTGGTTTCTCAACAGCTGAAGTGATTTCTGATTTATCGGGACGCGGCGTAGGGTTGGATGTTGTGAAAACAACCATTGAATCGCTGGGCGGCTCCATTACCATCGATTCTCAAGAAGGAGCAGGATCCATCTTCTCCATTCAGCTGCCGCTGACACTATCGATTATTTCTGTTATGCTCGTCGAAGTGGAAAAAGAAAAATATGCCATTCCTTTGTCTTCTATTATTGAAACGGCGATTGTCAAAAAAGAAGATATTATGAATGCGCATAACCAGCAGGTCATTGATTTTCGTGGAAAGGTAGTACCTCTTTTGTTTTTAGAGGATATTTTCTCTGTGCCACATGAAGAAGATGACGACCATTTTTACTCTGTTATCCTCGTCCGCAAAGGCGAAAAGATGGCTGGATTAGTGGTAGATTCATTTATCGGACAGCAGGAAGTAGTGCTTAAATCACTCGGAAACTATTTATCAAATGTTTTTGCGATCTCCGGCGCGACTATACTCGGAGACGGACAAGTAGCGCTGATTGTAGATTGCAATGCGCTGATTAAATAAGGAGGTGCATCAAATGAGTGAAATCCTTGCATCTGAAACAGTAAAAGTGATAGCTTTTCAGCTGGTAGATAAAGAATATGCACTTCCTGTTCACCAGGTTTATTCTATTGAGAAGTTAATGCATATTACACGTGTCCCGGGAACAGTTCCTTTTGTGAAAGGGGTTATTAATTTAAGAGGGGTTGTAACGCCGATTATTGACCTCCGCAGCCGTTTCGGTTTGTCGGATAAACAATATGATGAGTCAACCCGTATTATTATTGCTTCTTTCGGTGATATTGAGGTGGGACTGGTTGTAGACGGCGCCAACGACGTACTTGATATTCCGGTAGATGCCATTGAGCCTCAGCCCGAAGTGGTAGGCTCACTTGGAGATGAGTATATAACAGGTGTAGCAAAACTTGAAAAAAGGCTGCTTATTATGCTGAGCCTGCAAAAGATTTTCAACTAAGGCTGCTGCTATGAATTATATTGATAGAATTCAACCCATTCACCTTGATATTTTAAAAGAAGCAGGCAATATAGGAGCAGGTCATGCGGCGACATCCCTTTCCACTTTGTTAAACCGGAAAATTGATATGAAGGTCCCGAACGTCCGGATTGTTCCTTTTGCAGAAATGATGGAGCTAACCGGCGGCTCTGAAAAGGAAGTAGTCAGTGTCGGCCTGCGAATTGAAGGGGAAGCAGGCGGCAATATGTTTTTTATGCTGGCTGTTGAAGAAGCCAATCGTTTTATTCAAAAATTAATGGGTGACGAATCTTTTACATTCCGCGATCATAATACACATACGATGGGCTTTTCCGCCATGCAGGAAATGGGCAATATTTTATCTGGTTCATACTTGTCTGCTTTGGGAGATTTTACACAGCTCAAGCTGCAGCCTTCCGTACCAGAACTGGCGGTGGATATGTTTGGCGCAATCATTAGCTATGGGCTGCTTGAGATCTCTCAATACAGCGATTATACCATCGTCATTGATACGATTTTAACGGAAACGGATGAGGGAGACGTTGAAACGGTCAAAGGCCATTTCTTTCTTCTTCTGTCACCGGATTCTTTTCCTATTTTGTTCGAAGCGCTTGGTGCAGGCTATGATAAATAAAATAAGTGAAATCATTAAAGTCGGTATCGCCGACATGAATATTGTCAAGCCGCCGAATATGATTCGAACTTCCGGGCTCGGCTCCTGTGTCGGGGTTGTTCTTTACGACGAAGTATCCCACATAGCGGGAATGGTTCATGTGATGCTCCCGGATTCCAATCTTGCAAAAGCTGATATTAAAAATAAAGCCAAATTTGCCGATACGGGCATTCAAGCGCTGATTGCGGAGCTTGCAAAACAGGGGGTTCGTCCAGGCCGCCTGAAGGCAAAAATAGCGGGAGGCGCCCAGATGTTTCAATTTAAATCAGGTTCTGATTTAATGAAAATTGGCCCCCGGAATGTAGCTGCTGTAAAAGAACAGCTGCAACAAGCCCATATTCCTATTCTTTCAGAAGATACCGGCGGCAGCAGTGGCAGAACGATTGAATTCGATCCAATGACGTTCCTTTTGCATATTCGGACGGTTAATAAGGGAGAACAAAAGATTTAATTCGAGCGAGCAGCGGACTGATGTCCGCTGCTTTTTAGTGTATATTGTTGGCAAAAGAAATACTTTTCATTAGAATAAAAGAAAGACTTGCAGCGTGTTGTAGTCGTACGCCGGAAGGAGAGGTTCAATGGCACAAAAAATGCCTGAAGATGAGCAAAAACTATGGGAAAGATGGAAGCAGGACCAGCACCCCGATGCTGGAGATGCACTGGTAGCTCGTTATATGCCGCTTGTCACATTTCATTGTCGGCGTATTGGAGCAGCTCTCCCAAAAACAGTAAGCAGGGAAGAAATAGCTAGCTATGGAATGACGGGGCTTTACGATGCTCTGCTGAAGTTTGAACCATCACGAGATTTAAAGTTTGACACCTATGCTTCTTTTCGGATCCGTGGCGCCATTTTAGACGGTCTCAGAAAAGAGGACTGGCTGCCACGGGCAACGAGAGAAAAATCCAAAAAAATTGAAGCAGCTTCTTCGATGCTTGAACAGAAATATTTACGTGCTGCTACACCTGAAGAGGTAGCCGGCGAACTTGGCATGTCTGTGGCCGACATTCAAGATACAATGGCGGAACATTTTTTTTCTCACGTGCTGTCAATGGATGAACAGGCGCAGGATCCTGATCAGCCGGAGGCAGGAGGGTTTGTGCTGAAAGACCCGCGGACCAAAACACCTGAGGAGGAAATGGTCAAGCAGGAGCAGATTCAGGAGCTGTCCGCGCAAATCAAAAAGTTAACAGATAAGGAGCAGCTGGTGATTGATCTGTTTTATAAAGAAGAATTGACGCTTACGGAAATTGGCGAGGTATTAAACTTATCCACTTCACGTATCTCACAAATCCACTCAAAAGCTCTTTTTAAATTGAAGCAGCAGCTCTTAAAGCATTAAAAATGGATGCAGCGGGGGCTGTGAAAGGATTTTAAATCAATTGAAATGCAGGTGGCGCTTCCAGGTACATTTGAAGAAGCAAAGCCGGCTCAAAACCATCAGCAGCCCTTTTTTTGCTGCCCAGCAGCATATACAGCATAAAGCCGTCAAAGAAATGAAGTGGAAAGGGACGGTGGCAGCTGGGGATCATCAAAGCAACAAAACAGGAGGGCAGGTTGGCGAAGAGCCGCACAAAACAAACAGAAAAAGAAAAAAGAAATCCGCAGAAGATGGATGTGCCCATCCTTATAAAGAGAAGCAGATCAACATTAGCGGATAAGAGGGACGTATGACAATATTTTTAATCACCATTTCTTTTTTAGTTCATGCGATGAGCTTATTTGCCCTGATTATCCTTTTCCAGCGGCAGAACAAAATCAGCGACTCGGAGAAAAAAGCAAAGCAGGCCGCAAAGGATATGGAAGAAATGATGACGGCCTTCCTTATAGAAATAAAAGAAGAAAATGAGCAGCTTATTTCGAAATTGGGAAGTATTCCTCCGGCAAAAAAACCAAATGCTAAAGACCCGGAGCCCGGAGAAAAGCCACTGCCTCCGCTCACGCCTCGAAAAGCTGCGGCAAAAGCCTATACGGGGATGAAAACAGTCCAAGTAGAAAGGAATACAGAAAAGGAAGTGCCGCAGTCGAAAAAAATAGCGGATATGAAAGAGCAGGGAATGACAGAGGAAGAAATCGCAAAAACGCTTCATATTGGGATAACGGAAGTGCAGCTTGCACTTAAATTTAACAAAACTGAAGGAAAGTAGTTGCAGCCCCATATCGAATGTGTTATAGTAACTAACGGTGTTAATACACACGTCTTTTGATTCATCAGCCGGTGCCGTCCCAGACGGAAGCTGTGTGAGTGTGAGAAAGACGGAGGAAATCAAACCAAACAGGAGGAAACAAAACATGTCAGTAATTTCTATGAAGCAATTGCTTGAAGCAGGCGTTCACTTCGGTCACCAAACTCGCCGTTGGAACCCAAAAATGAAAAAGTACATTTTCCAAGAGCGTAACGGGATCTACATCATTGATCTTCAAAAAACCGTTCGTAAAGTGGAAGAAGCGTACAAATTTGTAAGAGAAGTTGCCGGTGACGGCGGTAAAATCTTGTTTGTTGGTACAAAAAAACAAGCACAAGATTCTGTAAAAGAAGAAGCAGAACGTTCAGGTATGTACTATGTAAACCAACGCTGGTTGGGTGGTACACTTACTAACTTCTCAACAATCCAAAAGCGTGTACAACGTTTGAAAAACATTGAAAAAATGCAAGAAGACGGTACATTCGAAGTACTTCCAAAGAAAGAAGTTGTTCAGCTTAAAAAAGAGCATGAGCGTCTTGTTAAATTCCTTGGCGGTATTCGTGATATGAAAGGTCTTCCTGATGCCCTATTCATTATCGATCCACGCAAAGAGCGTATCGCTGTTGCGGAAGCACGTAAATTGAACATTCCTATCGTAGGTATTGTTGATACAAACTGCGATCCGGATGAAATTGATTATGTAATCCCAGCGAACGATGACGCGATTCGTGCAGTTAAACTTCTAACAGGTAAAATGGCTGACGCTGTTCTTGAAGCGAAACAAGGCGAAGAAATCGCTGAAGAAGAAGTTCAAGAAGAAGTGCAAGAAGTGGAAACAGCAGAAGCAGCAGCTGAGTAATGAAACAGATAAAGGTGATAAGAGGGATACCCTTATCACCTTTTTTTAAAGAATGAAACAATAAAACCGCATAGCGGTTCTACATATTTAAAGGAGGAACCAAAATGGCTATTACTGCACAAATGGTAAAAGAACTTCGTGAAAAAACAGGCGCAGGAATGATGGACTGCAAAAAAGCACTTGTTGAAACAAACGGTGATTTAGATCAAGCAATCGATTTCCTTCGTGAAAAAGGAATTGCAAAAGCAGCGAAAAAATCAGACCGTATTGCAGCGGAAGGTACAACATTTATTACAAGTGAAGGCGACACAGCTATTCTCTTGGAAGTAAATGCAGAAACAGATTTCGTTGCGAAAAACGAAAACTTCCAAGTGCTTGTAAAAGAAATCGCAGCTCACCTATTAGCGAACAAGCCAGCTTCTGTTGAAGAAGCTCTTGCACAAACAATGGAAAACGGTAAAACAGTTGACACGTATATCAGCGAAGCCATTTCGAAAATCGGTGAAAAAATTACACTTCGCCGTTTTGAAATTCGTACAAAAGGCGAAAACGCTGCATTTGGTGAGTACCTGCACATGGGCGGCCGTATCGGCGTATTAGCTATTGTTGAAGGCACTACAGATGCTTCAGCAGCCAAAGATGTAGCGATGCATGCAGCTGCATTAAATCCAAAATATGTTTCACGCGATCAAGTTTCTGAAGAAGAAGTAGATCGTGAGCGTAAAGTATTAACAGAACAAGCGCTTAACGAAGGTAAACCAGAAAACATTGTTGCAAAAATGGTTGAAGGCCGTCTTGGCAAATTCTTTGAAGAAATCTGCATTTTGGATCAAAGCTTTGTTAAAGATCCAGATCAAAAAGTACGCCAGTTCCTTGAATCTAAAGGAGCAACTTTAACTGAGTTCGTTCGTTACGAAGTGGGCGAAGGCTTAGAAAAGCGTCAAGATAACTTTGCAGAAGAAGTTATGAGCCAAGTTAAAAAATAATGATTCCGCATCCGCCGGTCGGAAAGGAATAAATGGAATCCCTTGCCGCTCTTGGTGAGGGATTTCATGTACATTACAGATGGAGGTCTACATGAGCCAGCCAAAGTATAAACGTGTTGTATTAAAATTAAGTGGTGAAGCATTAGCAGGTGAAGCAGGATTTGGTATTAACCCTGCCGTTATTCAGTCTGTTGCAGAACAGGTAAAAGAAGTAAGCGAACTGAACGTAGAAGTGGCAGTTGTGGTAGGCGGCGGCAACATTTGGCGTGGAAAGATCGGCAGCGAAATGGGTATGGATCGCGCAACAGCGGATTATATGGGGATGCTTGCAACCGTGATGAATTCAATGGCGCTGCAGGACAGCCTGGAACAGCTCGGAATTGAAACACGCGTACAGACATCCATTGAAATGCGCCAGATTGCTGAGCCGTACATTCGACGTCGTGCGATTCGTCATTTGGAAAAAGGTCGTGTTGTTATTTTTGCTGCGGGTACTGGAAATCCTTACTTCTCAACCGATACAACTGCTGCACTACGTGCTGCTGAAATTGAAGCGGAAGTCATTTTAATGGCGAAAAACAACGTGGATGGTGTGTATAGCGCCGATCCAAAAGTAGACAAAGATGCGGTTAAATACTCAGAGTTGTCTTACCTGGATGTGATTAAGGAAGGACTTGCTGTTATGGATTCCACTGCTTCTTCCCTATGCATGGACAATGATATTCCGCTTGTTGTTTTCTCGGTTACGGAAAAAGGAAACATCAAACGCGTTGTACTTGGTGATAATATCGGAACAATCGTGAGGGGGAAATAAACGTGTCTCAAGAAGTAATGAATCAATCAAAAGAAAGAATGGATAAAGCGATCTCTGCATTTAATCGCGAGCTTGCTTCCATTCGTGCTGGACGCGCAAGCGCGAACGTGCTTGACCGTATTACAATTGATTATTATGGCGCGCCAACACCGATTAACCAGCTTGCTTCTATTAACATTCCAGAAGCCCGCCTGTTAGTCATTACACCCTATGATAAATCATCTATGGGCGATATTGAAAAAGCAATTTTAAAGTCAGACCTTGGTTTGACACCATCGAATGATGGTTCTGTGATTCGATTGAATTTTCCTGCCCTAACAGAAGAGCGCCGCAAAGAATTGGCCAAACTGGTTAAAAAAGAAGCGGAAGAGGCAAAAGTAGCGATTCGCAATATTCGTCGTGACACGAATGATGATTTGAAAAAGGGCGAAAAAAATGGTGATCTGACTGAGGATGACCTTCGCGGCTACACGGAAGATGTTCAAAAACAAACGGACAATTATATCCGCAAAGTGGATGAAATTGCCAAGGAAAAAGAACAAGAGATCATGGAAGTGTAAAGAAAAAACCCTCTTGCTGGCAGGAGGGTTTCTTTTTTTGGATTTTATCGCTCCAATTACTACGAAAACAGCATCTATGGTAAAATAGGTTGGAAGAAGCGATATGGGGGATTTTGTATGGCACATAAACAGTGGTTTTGGCAATCAAAAAACGCAGGAGAGCCTGTGATTTCCGAAGAAGGGATTCCTGCGCATATTGCCATTATTATGGATGGGAACGGCCGCTGGGCAAAAAAAAGAGCCCTGCCCCGTATTGCCGGTCATAATGAGGGAATGAAAACGGTTCGGGAAATCACAAGGGCTGCAAATAAGCTTGGTGTTAAAGTGCTGACGCTTTATGCGTTCTCGACAGAAAACTGGAAGCGGCCTAAGCTTGAAGTTGATTTTTTAATGAAGCTTCCACAGGAGTTTCTCTCTACATTTTTGCCTGAACTAATGGAAGAAAACGTACGTGTAGAAATGATAGGTGATATCGAGCAGCTTCCTGCACACACAAGAAATGCTGTGCAAAATGCAATAAACCAAACAGCCGAAAACAATGGACTTATTCTTAATTTTGCATTGAATTATGGCAGTCGAACAGAGCTTGTTCAAGCTATGCGTTCTATGATAACAGATGTTCAGTCGGGAACATTATCGGAGCAGGATATAACAGATGCTACAGTTTCCCGCTATTTAATGACCAGCCATTTGCCAGAGCCCGACCTCCTCATTCGAACAAGCGGAGAGCATCGACTAAGCAACTTTATGTTATGGCAGCTGGCTTATACGGAATTTTTCTTTACGGACGTTTTATGGCCTGATTTTTCAGAAAAACATCTACTTGAGGCAGTAGCTTCATATCAAAGGAGATCAAGGCGGTTTGGCGGGTTGTCGTAATGGAATGATGGGGGATTAACAATCATGAAACAACGAATGATAACAGGAATAATAGCGGCAGCAGCATTTTTGCCAATCGTACTGGTTGGGGGGCTGCCCTTTCTTATTCTTGTTTATGTAATGAGTGCGGCGGCTGTAATAGAAGCATTAAAAATGAAACAGATTTCGATTTTCTCCGTACCGGGCCTGTTGTCGATTTTGCTCGTCTTTATTATGCTGATTCCGCAGAGCGGCAGGGCGGACTGGCAATTCCTTGGCATGGAGAAGTTTGAATATCTTGGCTTATTCGTTTTGCTGTTTCTTGTTGTAACGGTCATGACGAAAAACCAATTTACGTTTGAGGATGCTGCTTATTGTATATTGCTGACACTTTATATCGGCTTTGGTTTCTATTATTTTATCGAAACGAGAGAAGCCGGCGGCGTTTTGTATGTCTTTTTTGCCCTGTTTATTACGTGGGCATCTGACTCGGGCGCATATTTTATTGGCCGCTCATTTGGAAAACGCAAGCTTTGGCCGGATATCAGCCCGAATAAAACAGTGGCCGGCTTTTACGGGGGAATTGGCTCTGCCGTAGTCGTTGCGGCAGTTTTTCTACTGTTTCTTGATTTCCAGGCACCGGCTCTGTGGGTACTCGTATCGGCAGCGATTCTGTCTGTAGCAGGCCAGGTGGGCGATTTGGCAGAATCCGCCCTGAAGCGGCATTACGATGTAAAAGATTCAGGTAATCTGCTGCCAGGCCATGGTGGGATTTTAGACCGCACAGACAGCTGGCTGTTCGTGTTTCCGCTATTGCACATGCTTCAACTATTGTAGGGAGATGAATGTAGTGAAAACAATAAGTTTATTAGGGGCAACCGGGTCCATTGGTGTGCAGACTCTTGATATTATACGAAAGCATCCAGATTCTTTCCGGCTGGCGGCTTTTTCCGCAGGGAAAAACGAGGAAGCTGCCGAGAACATTATTCGAGAATTTGAGCCAGCGCTCGTCTCTGTTATTGAAAAAAATACAGCGGAACGCCTGCAGGCGAAGTTTCCATCCGTACGCGTACTGTATGGAAAGGAAGGGCTTGAAGCAGCGGCAGTGATTCCGGAAGCAGACACACTTGTAAACGCGGTGATTGGCAGTGTCGGCCTTGAGCCGACGCTTAAAGCGATAAAGGCGAAAAAAAACATCGCCATTGCCAATAAAGAAACGCTTGTTACAGCTGGACATATTGTAACAGAGGCCGCAAAGCAGGCGGGCGTTCATTTACTTCCAGTTGACAGTGAGCATTCAGCCATTTTTCAAAGCCTGCAGGGTGAACAGGAAAAAAATATCAGCCGGCTCATTTTAACAGCTTCAGGCGGAAGCTTCCGTGATAGAAAAAGGGAAGAGCTCGAAAAAGTAACCGTAGAAGAAACATTAAATCACCCAAACTGGTCTATGGGCGCGAAAATAACAGTCGATTCTGCTACAATGATGAATAAGGGGCTTGAAGTAATTGAAGCGCACTGGCTGTTTGGCCTGCCTTATGAACAAATTGATGTTATTTTGCACCGTGAAAGCATTATCCACTCGATGGTCGAGTTTCATGACCGGTCGGTGATGGCACAGCTTGGTTCACCCGATATGCGCGTGCCGATCCAGTATGCACTCACTTGGCCGGACCGGCTGCCTCTTCCTGATACGGATCGGCTGAATTTAGCCGAGATTGGCCGTCTTCATTTTCAAGAGATGGATTTTGACCGATACCGTATGCTTTATCTCGCTTACACAGCGGGACGCACAGGCGGAACGATGCCTGCCGTGATGAATGCGGCAAATGAAGAAGCGGTAGCTGCTTTTCTCGATCGGAAAATATCATTTTTGCAAATTGATGAAATGGTGGAGCGGACAATGGAGGAACATACACCTGTTCAATCACCAGAACTTGGGGCAGTGCTGGAGGCAGATGCTGAAGCCAGGGCGGCAGTACGCTCACTTTTATCATAAAAAAAGGTGGTTAGAAACGTTTGAATACCGTTATAGCGTTTATCGTTATCTTTGGATCGCTTGTTTTTTTCCATGAATTAGGCCACTTTCTTTTTGCTAAGCGGGCCGGTATTCTATGCCGTGAATTTGCGATCGGATTCGGTCCAAAAATATTTGCGCATAAAAAAGGAGAAACCGTTTATACGATCCGCCTGCTTCCGCTCGGAGGCTATGTACGCATGGCGGGTGAAGACCCAGAAACGACAGAACTGAAAGCCGGCCAGAGAATTGGCGTTCTTTTTAATGAAAAAGGCCAGGCGGTTAATTTAATTGTAAATGGCCGGGATCGCTTTAAAGATGCCCGCACGATTGAAGTTGAAAAAGCGGATCTTGAGCATGGCTTAACGATCAGTGGATATGAAGAAGGCGAAGAAGAACTTCGCACTTATCCGGTACACCGTGAAGCTTTAATGACCGAAGACCAGTTAAGCACACAAATTGCGCCATATGACCGCCAGTTTAATTCAAAAACGCTTCCACAGCGTGCTATGGCTATTTTTGCGGGTCCTTTGTTTAACTTCATTCTCGCGTTCATTATTTTCGTAGTACTGGCCATGATTCAGGGAATTCCAACGGACGAGCCAAAGCTTGGTGAAGTGATTAACAATGGGGCAGCAGTTGAAGCCGGCCTGAAAGAAGGAGACCGTGTAATCTCCATTAATGGAGAAAACATGGGATCGTGGAAAGAAATCGTTACGGTTATTCAGGACAACCCAGGAAAAGAGTTAACTTTTTCCATCGATCGTAATGGGGAACAATTAACGATACCTGTTACGCCGGATAAAGAAACGGCAGAAGGCGAAACATTCGGCCGTATCGGCGTGTATAGTCCTTTTGAGCACTCTGTACTTGGCTCGTTCACGTACGGGGCGAAAGAAGTGTACGTTTGGACGAAGATGATCATCAATATGCTTGGCACGATTGTAACGGGGCAGTTTTCGCTTGATATGCTGTCAGGGCCTGTTGGCATTTATGTTTCCACCGATACAGTCGCTCAGTCCGGCATTTTAAACCTGGCAAAATGGGCGGGTGTACTGAGCATCAATCTCGGGATTATGAATCTCCTGCCGCTTCCAGCTTTAGACGGCGGACGCCTGCTATTTTTCTTGTATGAAGCGATACGTGGAAAGCCGGTAGACCGCCGCATGGAGGGTATGGTGCATTTTGTCGGCTTTGCGCTGCTTATGCTTTTGATGATTGTAGTTACATGGAATGATATTGAAAGATTCTTTTTACAGTAAATTATTATTTTAGTCGAGGTGCGATTGAATGAAACAAAGCAAAACGTTAATTCCAACGATGCGGGAAGTACCGGCTGATGCGGACGTAAAAAGCCATCAGCTGCTTCTTCGCGCCGGTTTTATCCGGCAAAATGCAAGCGGGGTTTACAGCTATCTGCCGCTTGGCCAAAAAATGCTCCGCAAAGTAGAAGCGATTGTCCGTGAAGAAATGGATGCCGCAGGGGCAGTTGAACTTCTAATGCCGGCCCTGCAGCAGGCAGAGCTTTGGGAGGAGTCAGGACGCTGGCAGACTTATGGTCCGGAACTCATGCGTTTAAAAGATCGTCATTCACGCGACTTCGCACTCGGCGCAACCCATGAGGAAGTGATTACATCTCTTATCCGGGATGAAATAAAATCATACAAGCGCCTCCCGCTGACTTTGTACCAAATTCAAACAAAGTTCCGTGATGAAAAACGACCACGGTTTGGCCTGCTTCGCGGCCGCGAATTTATTATGAAAGATGCATACTCCTTCCATGCTTCACAAGAGAGCCTGGACGAAGTATATGATCGTTTATTTGAAGCATATTCGAATATCTTCCGCCGCTGCGGATTGAATTTCCGGGCTGTTATTGCCGACTCAGGCGCAATGGGCGGAAAAGACACACATGAGTTTATGGTGTTGTCTGATATCGGTGAAGATACAATTGCGTATTCAGACACATCTGATTATGCAGCAAATGTAGAGATGGCGCCCGTTACAGTCGTATATGAAAAAAGTGATGAGGAGCAAAAACCGCTTGAGAAAGTAGAAACACCTGATTCAAAAACGATTGAGACAGTCAGTACGTTTTTGGATGTTTCGGCTGAGCAGTGCATTAAAACACTTCTTTTTAACGTCGACGATGAAATGGTCGTTGTTCTTGCACGCGGAGATCATGAAATCAACGATATTAAATTGAAAAATGTCTTAAATGCCAAAACGGTCGAAATGGCGGATGAAAAAGAGGCTGTAAAATTATTTGGTGCTTCGTTCGGTTCGCTTGGCCCGGTTGGCCTTCCGGCTGATGTGAAAATACTGGCTGATAACGCCGTTCAATCGATGGTAAACATTGTGTGCGGGGCGAACGAAAATGGCTTTCATTATGTGAATGCCAATGCAGATCGTGATTTCCGTGTAACAGAATTTGCAGATCTTCGCTTTATTTTAGAAGGTGATCCGTCTCCAGATGGAGAAGGAACGATTCAGTTTGCAAAAGGAATCGAAGTTGGCCATATCTTCAAGCTGGGCACGCGTTATAGTGAAGCAATGAACGCTGTGTATCTGGATGAAAACGGCCGGACACAGCCGATGATTATGGGCTGCTACGGTATCGGCGTTTCCCGTGTTCTTGCGGCAATAGCGGAACAGTACAATGATGAAAACGGCTTTGTATGGCCGCTAAATCTTACGCCATTTGATGTTCATGTAATTCCTGTCAATGTGAAAGACTCGGCGCAGACAGATGCAGCAAACGAAATATATACGGCTCTTCGGAATGCAGGTATGGATGTGCTGCTCGATGATCGTGCTGAACGTGCAGGGGTTAAGTTTACCGATAGTGATTTAATTGGTGTGCCTGTTCGTGTAACAGCAGGGAAAAAATCTGCTGAAGGCATTGTTGAAATAAAAGTACGCCGGACAGGCGAAGTAGTAGAAACGTCTGTTGAAGAAATCGTGCAAGCGGTACGCAGCTTGCAGGCTGGACTTTAAAAGAAAAAGGATGACCGGCTCGTGCCGCTCATCCTTTTCTGTGTAAGGGGGAAATAAAAATGAAGGAAGCATCAAGTGGACGGAGCCGCTTTTTAATCCTGCTGGACCAGCTTCGGCTAACAGAAGATGCAGTGGTCCGCCACTTTGAAGGAACCGAAATCAAAAAATTAACCGTATTAAAACAGGAAAAAAAGTGGCATTTTGTATTTGCGGCCCCAGCGCTGATTCCGTGTAATGTTCTCATGCGGTTTGCCGATGCGCTGTCTGCTACATTTGCCACATTTGCCTCGGTTACTTTCTCAATGGAAGTGCAGGATCGTACATGTACACCTGAGTATATTATCGAGTATTGGCCGTATTGCGTCCGCCAGCTTGAAGGCATGGCGCCTCCGCTTTTAGCGGCATTAAACGGGCAAAAACCGGAAGTATCGGGGACCAAGCTTGTGATCCGCACCCAAAATGAAATGGAAGGCATGGCGCTGAAAAACAAATATGGACGCCGTTTGTCCGAAGTGTATGAAAGTCTTGGATTTCCGCCGCTGACATTTGACATACAGGTTTCCCAAAACGAACGAAACGAAGAATATGAAAAGTTTTTAGAAGAAAAGCGCAAAGAAGATGCGGAACGGGCGCGTCAGGCAGTCATCGATATGCAAAACCGTGCAAAAGAGCAGGATGAGGTTCCGGAAGAATCCGGCCCTGTAACGATTGGTTATATGATCAAGCCGGATGCAGACTTTAAAAAGCTTGAAGAAATTGTTGATGAAGAGCGCCGGATTGCTTCAGAAGGGTATATCTTTGACGCAGAAACGAAAGAGCTGCGCAGCGGCCGTACGCTGCTCACTTTTAAGATTACCGACTACACGGACTCCTTAATGGTCAAAATGTTTTCACGTGACAAAGAAGACGCTGCGATGTTTAACCGTATTAAAAAAGGCATGTGGGTACGTGTGCGGGGGTCTGTTCAAAATGACACCTTTGTCCGTGACCTCGTGATGATCGCCAATGACGTAAATGAAATTCGTTCCCCGACGCGGGAAGATACTGCAGAAGAAAAACGGGTGGAACTTCATCTTCATTCACCGATGAGCCAGATGGATGCCATAACCTCTATCAGCACATTAGTCGGGCAGGCAAAAAAATGGGGGCATCCGGCTATCGCTATTACCGATCACGCAGTGGCTCAGTCGTTCCCGGAAGCCTATAGTGCCGGAAAAAAACATGGCGTAAAAATTTTATATGGGATGGAAGCCAATCTCGTTAATGACGGTGTGCCGATCGCATACGAAGATGCCGACCGGGAGCTTGCTACAGACACGTACGTGGTTTTTGACGTTGAAACGACGGGTCTTTCAGCAGTATACGATACGATTATTGAACTGGCAGCAGTCAAAATAACAGACGGTGAAATTATCGACCGGTTTGAACGATTTGCCAACCCGCATCATCCGCTGTCTGCAACGACCATTGAACTGACCGGGATTACCGATGACATGGTACAAGACGCTCCCGAGATAGATGAAGTGCTCCGTGATTTCAAAGAGTGGACCGGGGATGCTATCTTGGTTGCGCATAATGCTTCGTTTGATATGGGCTTTATTCAAACAGGCTACAAAAAGTATGGTATCGGCCGGACCTCAAATCCAGTGATTGACACACTGGAACTGGCACGTTTACTGTACCCGGATATGAAAAATCACCGGTTGAACACACTGGCGAAAAAATTTGATGTGGAATTAACCCAGCATCACCGTGCGATTTATGATGCGGAAGCGACGGGATACATCCTGCTTAAATTGTTAAAAGATGCAGATGAAAAAGGAATTAAGAAACATAACGAGTTCAATAACTTTATGGGAGAAGGCGGGGCCTATAAACGTGCACGCCCTTACCACTGTACGATTCTTGCCCAAAATGCAGAAGGGCTGAAAAACTTATTTAAGCTTGTGTCCCTCTCGCATATCAATTACTTTTACCGTGTGCCGCGCATCCCGCGTTCTGTTTTGCAAAAGCACCGCGGCGGCTTGCTGATTGGCTCCGGCTGCAACAAAGGGGAAGTATTTGAAGCGATGATGCAAAAAGGGATGGACGAAGCACGACAGGCTGCTGAGTTTTATGATTATTTAGAAGTGCAGCCGAAAGCCGTGAATGCGCCGCTGATTGAAATGGAGCTTGTGCGTGATGAAGCAGGTCTTGAAGATATTATTCGAAATATCGTCACCATTGGAGAAGAACAAAACAAATTAGTTGCCGCAACCGGCAATGTTCATTATTTAAATGAAGAAGACAAAGTGTACCGCCACATTTTAATTTCATCTATGGGCGGAGCCAATCCATTAAATCGCCAGACGCTGCCGGACGTCCACTTCCGGACAACGGATGATATGCTTGACGCTTTTTCATTTTTGGGGAAAGAAAAAGCGCATGAGATCGTTGTGGCCAACACGAATAAGATCGCTGATATGATCGAAGAAGTCAAACCGATTAAAGATGATCTGTATACGCCGAAAATCGAAGGCGCTGACGAAGAAATGCGGGAAATGAGTTATGGTATGGCACGGAAGATTTATGGGGATCACCTGCCGGAAATTGTAGAAGCGAGGCTTGAAAAAGAATTAAAAAGTATCATCGGCCATGGATTCGCGGTTATTTACCTGATTTCGCATAAGCTGGTGAAAAAGTCGCTTGATGACGGTTACCTCGTTGGCTCACGCGGATCGGTCGGTTCGTCATTTGTTGCCACGATGACCGAAATAACAGAAGTAAATCCTCTGCCTCCGCACTATGTATGTTCATCGTGCAAAAAATCCGAGTTCTTTGATGACGGATCGGTCGGCTCTGGGTTTGACCTGCCGGATAAAGATTGTCCAAACTGCGGCATTCCCTACAAAAAGGACGGACATGATATTCCGTTTGAAACATTCCTTGGATTTAAGGGGGACAAAGTACCGGATATCGATTTGAACTTCTCGGGTGAGTATCAGCCCCGTGCGCATAATTACACGAAAGAGCTGTTTGGTGAGGATTATGTATTCAGGGCCGGCACCATTGGTACGGTAGCGGAAAAAACCGCCTACGGCTATGTGAAAAAGTATGCTGAAGAATATACGAAGCAATACCGGAGTGCTGAAGTAGACCGTCTTGTATCTGGATGTACGGGCGTTAAGCGGACAACCGGACAGCATCCAGGCGGTATTATCGTTGTGCCGGATTACATGGATATATACGATTTTTCACCGATTCAATATCCGGCAGACTCTGATAAATCGGAGTGGAAAACGACCCATTTTGATTTCCATTCTATCCACGATAACCTGCTTAAGCTCGATATTCTCGGCCACGATGATCCAACGGTAATCCGGATGCTTCAGGATTTATCAGGCATAGATCCAAAAACGATTCCGACCGATGATCCTGAAGTAATGAAGATTTTCAGCGGCACTGAATCCCTTGGTGTAACGGAAGAACAAATTATGTGTAAAACCGGTACACTTGGTATTCCGGAATTTGGTACGCGGTTCGTCCGCCAGATGCTTGAAGAAACAAAGCCAACTACATTCTCAGAGCTCGTTCAAATTTCCGGTTTGTCTCACGGAACAGATGTATGGCTTGGCAATGCGCAGGAGCTGATTCAAAAAGGCATCTGCCAGCTGTCTGACGTAATCGGCTGCCGGGATGACATTATGGTCTATTTGATTTACCAAGGGCTTGAACCGGCTTTTGCTTTTAAAATCATGGAATCTGTCCGTAAAGGAAAAGGGCTGACAGAAGAAATGGAAGAAGAAATGCGCAAAAATGAAGTGCCGGAATGGTATATTGATTCATGTAAAAAAATCAAATATATGTTTCCGAAAGCGCACGCCGCCGCTTACGTTTTAATGGCCGTGCGGATCGCATACTTTAAAGTGCATTTGCCGCTTCTTTACTATGCTGCTTATTTTACGGTACGTGCGGAAGATTTTGATATCGATGTGATGTCAAAGGGCTCCTCCGCGATTAAAGCACTGCTTCAGGAAATTAACGCAAAAGGGCTGGATGCATCACCGAAAGAGAAAAATTTGATGACGGTTCTTGAGCTGGCACTTGAGATGGTAGAGCGCGGTTTTACTTTCAAAAAAGTGGATTTGTATCGTTCAAGCGCAGATGAGTTTGTCATTGATGGCAATTCACTTATTCCGCCGTTTAATGCGCTGCCGGGTCTTGGGACAAATGCGGCTAAAAATATTGTGGCGTCCCGGGAACACGGTGAGTTTTTATCCAAAGAGGATTTACAGCAGCGCGGTAAGGTTTCGAAAACCATTATGGAATACTTGGAGAAAATGGGATGTCTCGATGCGCTGCCCGACCAAAACCAGCTGTCACTGTTTTGAGGCGCGTTTGCAAAAAGGGTGCATTTATGGTATCCTTACAGATGGAAATTGCATGATAACTCTCTTCGAAAGAGTGGGCCGCCCCCACTCTTTCGTGTTTGTTGCGGGGATGTTCCGAAACAAATTTTTTCATGCGGGAGGATAAAAAATGAGCAAAATCATCGAAACGGTTGAACAAATCGCCGTACCAATCATTGAAGAATTAAACCTCGAACTCGTTGAAACAGAGTATGTAAAAGAGGGGAAAAACTGGTTTTTGCGCCTCTACATTGACAAAGAAAACGGCGTGGACATTGAAGAGTGCGCAGCAGTCAGCGAACGGCTGAGCGAAAAGCTTGATGCACTCGACCCGGATCCGATTCCACACAATTATTTCCTTGAAGTCTCATCACCAGGGGCAGAGCGCCCGCTTAAAAAAGAGCAGGATTTCGAACGGGCTGTCGGCCGGCATGTGAACATTAAGCTTTATGAGCCAATTGATGGGGAAAAAACATTTGAAGGAACACTTCTTTCGTTTGCAGATGGCGAGCTGACTGTAGAATATATGGTTAAAACCCGTAAAAAGCAAATAACGGTTCCACTTTCCAAAGTGGCAAAAGCGCGTCTGGCTGTCACATTTTAAAAAAATTTAATAAGATATGGATGTAAGGAGGCTTTTTGGCCAATGAGTTCAGAATTATATGATGCGTTGCTTTATCTTGAGAAAGAAAAAGGCATTGAGCGCGGTTTGTTAATTGAAGCAATTGAAGCAGCACTGGTCTCAGCGTATAAGCGCAATTTTAACCAGGCACAAAACGTTCGGGTGGAGCTGAATTTAGAAGCCGGCTCAATGCGTGTGTTTGCCCGGAAAGAGGTAGTAGAGGAAGTATTCGACTTCCGTTTGGAAATTGCGCTGGCTGATGCAGTACAAATCAATCCTTCGTATGAAATTGGCGATGTGGTCGAAATGGAAGTAACACCAAAAGATTTTGGCCGGATTGCAGCTCAAGCAGCAAAGCAAGTTGTAACGCAGCGTGTTCGTGAAGCAGAACGCGGAATTATTTATTCAGAATTTATCGACCGTGAAGAAGATATTATGACCGGCATTGTACAGCGCCAGGATGCCCGATTTATTTATGTAAGCCTTGGCAAAATCGAGGCGCTTTTGCCACAGGCAGAGCAAATGGCGAATGAAACATACAAGCCGCATGATCGAATCAAAGTGTTTATTACAAAAGTGGAGCGGACAACAAAAGGCCCGCAAATTTATGTATCACGCACACATCCGGGACTTCTGAAGCGCTTGTTTGAAATTGAAGTGCCGGAAATTTTTGACGGCACTGTTGAAATTCGCTCGGTATCACGCGAAGCAGGCGACCGTTCCAAAATTTCTGTTCATGCAGAAAACCCGGAAGTGGATCCGATTGGCGCATGTGTCGGTCCGAAAGGCAATCGCGTTCAGGCAATCGTAAACGAGCTGAAAGGCGAAAAGATCGATATCGTTCAGTGGTCAGAAGATCCAGTTGTCTTTGTGGCTAATGCGCTCAGCCCGGCTAAAGTCGTTGAGGTTATGGTGGATGAGGAAAACAAAGCAACAACCGTTATCGTACCGGATTATCAATTATCACTGGCAATCGGCAAGCGCGGTCAAAATGCCCGTCTTGCAGCGAAACTAACCGGCTGGAAAATTGATATCAAAAGTGAAACCGACGCTCGGGCAGCAGGCATTTACCCAAGCGGAAAAACAGCCGAGCAGGATGAAGACGATACGGAGCCGTCGAACAACAACCTTGAAGATTTCTTTTCTGAAGAAATCGAATAAGGAGGCGTACTGCAATGCCAATGCCTAAAAAAGTGCCGCTTAGAAAGTGTGCGGCAACAGGAGAAATGAAACCAAAAAAAGAAATGATTCGCATTGTCCGGTCGAAGGAAGGCGAAGTTTCCGTTGACCCAACCGGCAAAAAATCGGGACGGGGCACTTATGTTTCCCGGACAAAAGAAGCAGTGGAAGCAGCTCAAAAGAAAAATGTGCTGGCACGGCAGCTGAGTGCGGAAGTGCCGCCATCTATTTATGAGGAATTATTTGAGCTTGTAGCGAAAGGCAACGACTGAGATGGCCGTACATCCATGGGCTTCGTTTCTCGGTCTTGCCAACCGGGCCGGCAAGCTGATTACCGGTGAAGAACTGACCGTAAAAGAAATACAGCGCGGGAATGCAAAACTGGTTCTTTTATCGAAAGATGCATCCCGCAACACAGAAAAGAAAATAACGGATAAAGCAGCTTTTTACAAAGTGCCGGTGCGCCGCGTAGAAAATCGCGAAGTACTCGGACAGGCCATTGGCAAAGAAGCGCGTGTCGTTGTGGCGGTAACGGACACCGGTTTTGCTAAAAAGCTTAAAACGCTTATCGAGGAGGAGTGACAGAAGCGATCTGTCATGACAAGGAGGCTGTTTGAATTTGAATAATAAACCGAATAATCAACAATCAACTACGAACAAATCGGCGGGAAACCGTGGGCCGGCAAAGCCGAAGCCAACAGGTTCTAGACCAGGCCAGCAAAAGCAGGGCGGTTCAAAACCGGGTTCCCGGGGTATTAACGGCGGGCCGCGCGGGAAAGGCCGTTCCGGTGGACAGCGAAAAGGAGCCCCGAAACAGCCAATTCCAGTGAAAAAGAAAGAAATTCCGGAAAAAATTGTTTTCTCCGGTTCTTTAACAGTAGGCGAGCTTGCCAAGAAAATGAACGTTGAACCATCTGATGTCATTAAAAAGTTGTTTATGCTCGGCGTAATGGCAACGATCAACCAGGAGCTTGATAAGGATGCCATTGAACTTGTGGCAGGCGAGTTTAACGTAGAAGTAGAAGAAGAAATTTTAATCGATAAAGCGGATCTTGAAACATATTTTGAAGAAGAAGATTCTGAAGAAACTGCGGTTGAACGTCCGGCTGTTGTAACGATTATGGGTCACGTTGACCATGGAAAAACGACACTTTTGGATTCTATCCGTAACACAAAAGTAACAGAAGGCGAAGCTGGTGGTATTACGCAGCATATCGGTGCCTATCAAGCTGAAGCAAACGGCAAAAAGATTACATTCCTAGACACACCAGGACACGCTGCGTTTACAACAATGCGTGCACGTGGTGCGAAGGTAACCGATATTACCATTCTTGTAGTGGCAGCAGATGACGGTGTTATGCCGCAGACCGTTGAAGCCATCAACCACGCAAAAGCAGCAGAAGTGCCAATTATCGTCGCTGTAAACAAAATTGATAAGCCGGCTGCAAATCCGGATCGTGTGATGCAGGAATTAACAGAGCATGGACTTGTTCCTGAAGCATGGGGTGGCGATACCATCTTTGTTCCTCTTTCAGCAAAACACGGAGAAGGTATTGATACATTGCTAGAGATGATTCTTCTTGTTGCGGAAGTGGAAGAATTAAAAGCAGATCCAAAACGAAAAGCAATGGGTACAGTTATTGAAGCCGAGCTGGATAAAGGCCGCGGTTCTGTAGCAACATTGCTTGTTCAAAACGGCACGTTAAATGTCGGTGACCCGATTGTTGTTGGAAACACATTTGGCCGTGTCCGTGCCATGGTAAACGACATTGGCCGCCGTGTTAAAACAGCTGGCCCATCTACCCCGGTTGAAATTACCGGATTGAATGAAGTGCCGCTTGCAGGTGATCGATTCGTCGTATTCGAAGACGAGAAAACAGCACGTCAAATCGGGGAATCCCGTGCGCAGGATGCTCTTTTGGCACAACGGAGCGAGAAAACAAAAGTCAGCCTTGATAACCTGTTTGAACATATGAAACAAGGGGAAATGAAAGATTTAAACATCGTTTTAAAAGCTGATGTACAAGGATCGGTTGAAGCGGTAGCGGCTGCTCTTCAAAAAATTGAAGTAGAAGGCGTAAACGTAAAAATCATCCATACCGGTGCCGGTGCGATTACAGAATCAGATATTATTTTGGCTTCTGCTTCAAATGCTATCGTTATTGGATTCAATGTGCGTCCGGATGTGAATGCAAAACGCACGGCGGAAGCGGAAGAAGTAGAAGTACGTCTGCATCGTATTATCTACAAAGTCATCGAAGAAATCGAGGCTGCGATGAAAGGAATGCTTGATCCGGAATTTGAAGAAAAAATTATCGGACAAGCGGAAGTACGCCAGACATTCAAAGTGTCTAAAATCGGTACGATTGCGGGAAGCTATGTAACAGAAGGGAAAATCACACGTGATTCAGGCGTCCGCTTGATTCGCGACGGCATCGTTATTTTCGAAGGAGAAGTCGATGCGCTGAAACGCTTCAAAGATGATGCAAAAGAAGTCGCGCAGGGCTATGAGTGCGGGATTACTATTCGTGGCTTTAATGATGTCAAAGAAGGCGATGTTATTGAAGCGTTTATCGAACAGGAAATCGAACGTAAGTAACCTTCGTCCCAAGGAGTGAGAAGTATGTCAATGCGTTCTAATCGTGTGGCGGAACAAATGAAAAAAGAACTGACGGAAATTTTAAGCCGGAAAGTTAAAGATCCCCGTATCGGATTTCTAACCGTAACGGATGTAGAGGTTACCGGAGATCTGCAGCAGGCAACCGTTTATATTACGGTGCTTGGCGGTGAAGAAGAGCGGGAGGGCACACTGAAGGCATTAGCGAAAGCAAAAGGATTTATCCGTTCTGAACTTGGAACTCGAATCCGCCTTCGCAAAACCCCGGAGCTTATGTTTGAGTTTGATGAATCAGTTGCGTACGGAAACAAAATCGATACGCTGCTGCGGGAATTAAGAGACTCAGACCCGTCGTAATACAAAAAGAGCGCCTTGAGAAGCAGCAGGAATGTCGGCTGCTTGATCAGGCGCTTTTTTTTGACAGCAAAAGGAGGCTTGGAGTATGAATGGCATTTTGCCGCTATGGAAAGAAAAAGGAATGACATCACATGACTGTGTATTTAAAGCCCGTAAAATTCTTCGTACGAAAAAAGTAGGCCACACGGGTACACTCGATCCCGATGTAGAAGGCGTGCTTCCTCTTTGTATCGGGACAGCAACGAGACTCGCTGAATATATTACCGACAGTGGAAAAACCTATGAGGCAGAAGTAACCATTGGCTTTTCAACAGAAACAGAGGATGCGTCTGGAGCAGTGGTGGAGTCAAAGGCGGTTGACCGGTCTATTACGGATGCCGAGCTTGAAAGTGTGCTCCAAAACCTCACTGGTGAAATTGAGCAAACACCACCTATGTACTCGGCTGTAAAAGTGAACGGCAGGCGCTTATATGAATATGCACGGGCCGGACAAAAGGTAGAGCGCCCGTCACGGATCGTCTCTATTTACAGCATTGAGCGAATCAGCCCGATCGAACAGGAAAATGAAAAAGTCCGCTTTTCCATTCGCGTTTCTTGCGGGAAAGGGACCTATATTCGAACTTTGGCTGTAATGATTGGCGAAAAGCTCGGCTACCCGGCGCATATGTCACGCTTAGTACGCACCCATTCAGGGGGCTTTGGTGAAGACGACTGCGTCACGCTGTCTGTGCTGGCGGAACGGGCTCCAGAGGACGTCCTAAAGCCGGTTGAAACAGCGGTTTCTCATTTGCCGAAGTGGATCGTAAATGATACAGTAGCAGTAAAGGTAAAGAATGGGGCTGTTTTGTCGAAGCCTGCCCAGTGGCCGGCTGGGGAGTCCGAAGCAGCTGTTTATTTAAACGGGGAACTATTGGCCATCTACCAGATTCATCCGGAAAAAACAGGGCTGATCAAGCCGGTTAAAGTGATGCCACAATGACAGAGAGACAGGTGTGAAATGTATGGATGTTATTATGCTGCGGCACCCGCACAGCCATAAAAAAGAAGAACTCGAACCGATAGCGCTTGCGCTTGGTTTTTTTGACGGGGTACATAAAGGGCATCAACAGGTGATCTCTGCTGCTAAAAAAACGGCGGATATGCACGGCTGGAAAAGTGCCGTGATGACGTTTGATCCTCATCCGTCTGTTGTTCTTGGCAGAAAGCATCAGCATATCCGCTATATTACTCCTCTTGAGGAAAAAAAGCGTTTGATCGCTGATCTCGGTATTGACTATTTGTTCGTGGTCCGATTTACGTCTGATTTTGCAGCCCTCGAACCACAGCAGTTTGTAGACCAGTATATCATTGGTTTAAATGTTCAGCACGTGACGGCCGGTTTTGATTATACATACGGCCGCCTTGGAAAAGGAACGATGGAAACCTTACTGTTTCATTCGCGCGGGGCATTTGCTTTTACATCTGTTGATAAGCTTGAATTTGGGGAGGAAAAAGTAAGTTCGACCAAAATAAGAGCGCTGCTTTCGGAAGGACTTGTACGCGATGCGTCCGATTTACTCGGCCGCCCTTACCGGATGCATGGGACGGTTATTCACGGTGATAAACGCGGCCGGAAAATGGGTTTTCCCACCGCGAATATCGAACCCGATGATGATTATTTTCTGCCACGCACCGGTGTATACGCCGTGAAAATCCGTGTGAAAAATGAGTGGCGTGAAGGGGTGTGCAATGTTGGGTTCCGTCCGACATTTAAAAGTCCGGACAAGCCGGTTTTATCAATCGAAGTGCATATTTTTCAGTATACGGGGGATATTTACGGAGAAGAAGTGGAAGTGGACTGGTTTATTCGGCTGCGCGGGGAGCAGAAGTTTAGTGGTATTGAAGAGCTGGCTGCACAAATTGAACGGGATAAAAAAGCAGCTGTGCTTTTCTTCGACAGCAAACGTCTTGACGAAGAAGCATAAATTTCTTATAATAAGAAGTGCTTGACATTTTGAACCGCTGCTTGGCATCGCGAATCTCCAACGCATGCTCGGCTGACGGGGATGAATCAATTTAAAGGAGGAATTACAAATGGCATTAACACAAGAACGCAAAAACGAACTAATTCAGGAGTACAGAACACACGAAAGCGACACTGGGTCTCCAGAAGTTCAAATCGCTGTATTAACTGAACAAATCAACACGTTGAATGATCACTTACGTACACATAAAAAAGACCACCATTCACGTCGCGGTCTTCTAAAAATGGTCGGCCGCCGTCGTAACCTGCTTTCATACCTTCGTAACAAGGATGTAGCACGTTACCGCGAGTTGATCCAAAAGCTCGGTTTGCGCCGATAATTCACGATAAAGCGGGATTTTTCCCGCTTTTTTGTTAGGAAAAAAACGTTTTTTTAAATAAAGAGAGGTGCAACCAAATGGAGCAGGGAAAAAGAACATTTTCCATCGACTGGGCAGGACGCGAATTAACGGTTGAAATAGGACAAATCGCGAAGCAGGCCAATGGTTCAGCGCTAATTCGCTACGGCGATACGGTCGTACTTAGTACTGCAACAGCTTCTAAAGAAGCGAAAGCAGTGGATTTCTTTCCGTTAACAGTAAACTACGAAGAGCGTCTTTATGCCGCAGGTAAAATTCCAGGCGGATTTATTAAAAGAGAAGGCCGTCCGAGTGAAAAAGCGACACTGGCAAGCCGGTTAATTGACCGTCCAATTCGTCCGCTTTTTGCCGATGGATTCCGTAACGAAGTTCAAGTGATCAGCATGGTCATGAGTGTAGACCAGGACTGCTCACCTGAAATGGCTGCGATGTTCGGTTCCTCACTGGCGCTGTCAGTATCAGACATTCCATTCGAAGGTCCAATTGCCGGGGTAAACGTCGGCCGTGTAGACGGTTCTTTCGTGATCAACCCGACAGTAGAGCAACAGGAAAAAAGTGATATTGATTTGTCGGTCGCTGGCACTAAAGAAGCAATCAACATGGTTGAAGCGGGAGCAGACGAAGTACCGGAAGAAGTGATGCTTGAAGCGATTATGTTTGGCCACGAAGAAATCAAGCGCTTAATCGCTTTCCAGGAAGAAATTGTCGCTGCATGCGGAAAAGAAAAGCGTGAAGTTGTTCTTTATGAAAACGACAAAGTGCTGGAAGCCAAAATTCGTGCAATGTGCGAAGCGGATATGAAGCAGGCAATTCAAACGCCTGAAAAGCATGCGCGCGAGGAAGCGATCACAGAAGTGAAAAATGCTGTGAAAGAAGCGCTTCTTTCGGAAGGCGAAGAAGAACAAGTGCTGGCTGAAGCCTCCGCTATTCTTGAAAAACTCGTTAAAGAAGAAGTGCGACGTTTGATTACCGTTGAAAAAATTCGTCCGGACGGCCGGAAGATCGACGAAATTCGTCCGCTTTCTTCCGAAACCACATTACTTCCACGTACACACGGATCCGCTATGTTTACCCGTGGACAAACACAGGTACTGAGTGTAGCTACGCTTGGTGCTTTAGGTGATGTGCAAATTTTGGACGGCCTTGGAACGGAAGAATCAAAACGGTTTATGCACCATTACAATTTTCCTTCGTTCAGCGTAGGGGAAACACGTCCGCTTCGTGCACCGGGCCGCCGGGAAATTGGGCATGGTGCTCTTGGAGAGCGTGCTCTTTATCCGATTATCCCTGATGAAAAAGATTTCCCGTATACGATTCGCCTTGTATCGGAGGTGCTTGAATCGAACGGGTCTTCATCTCAAGCGAGTATTTGTGCAAGCACAATGGCAATGATGGATGCAGGTGTACCAATTAAAGCGCCTGTAGCTGGTATTGCAATGGGTCTTGTTAAGTCTGGTGAGCATTATACAGTGTTGTCTGATATTCAAGGCATGGAAGACCACCTTGGTGATATGGACTTTAAAGTAGCAGGTACAGCAAAAGGCGTGACTGCTCTTCAAATGGATATTAAAATTGACGGATTAAGCCGTGAGATTTTAGAAGAAGCGCTTCAGCAGGCAAAAGAAGGCAGAATGCATATTTTAGAGCATATGCTGTCTGTAATCGATACGCCGCGCAAAGAATTGTCGGCTTACGCGCCGAAAATTATGACCATGACCATCAATCCGGATAAAATCCGTGATGTTATTGGGCCGAGCGGCAAACAAATCAATAAAATTATTGAAGAAACTGGTGTAAAAATCGATATTGAACAAGACGGAACCGTCTTTATTTCATCGGTAAACCAGGAAGACAATGAACGGGCGAAGAAAATTATCGAAGACATTGTACGTGAAGTACAAGTCGGCGAGCTTTACATGGGGAAAGTAAAGCGAATTGAAAAATTCGGCGCTTTTGTTGAGCTGTTCAAAGGCAAAGACGGTCTTGTGCACATTTCCGAGCTTGCTGAAGAGCGGGTTGGCAAGGTAGAAGATGTATTGAAAATAGGCGATGAAATCCTTGTAAAAGTAATTGCCATTGATAATCAAGGACGCGTAAATGTGTCTAGAAAAGCTGTTTTAAAAGAACAGCGTGAAAAAGAAGAAGCAGCTAAACAGCAGCAGTAACCTTAAAAGCAGGGACTTCGTATGAAGTCTCTGCTTTTTTTATAGCTTTTGGAAGCGAAGTATGATAATGTTATTCATTGATATTGTGATGTGGTCAACAAGATGAACAGAAACTAGGGGGATATGATTACGTTGATAAAACGATTTACATGCAAGAATGGCGTGACCATCGTAACAGAAGAAATGACCACGGTTCGGTCCGCTGCAATTGGCATATGGATTGCAACAGGATCCCGTGACGAGTCACCAGAACTAAACGGTGTGTCCCATTTTCTTGAACATATGTTCTTTAAAGGAACAGATACATTAAGTGCAAAAGAAATAGCAGAGAGCTTTGACAGCATCGGCGGTCAAGTAAATGCTTTTACGTCAAAAGAATACACGTGCTACTATGCAAAGGTGCTTGATAATCATGCAGAGCACGCTTTAAATGTGCTGGCAGATATGTTTTTCCATTCTAAATTTGATACAGAAGAGCTTGAAAAAGAGCGCAATGTTATTTTAGAGGAAATTAAAATGTATGAAGACGCGCCGGACGACATTGTTCATGATTTGCTTAGCAGCGCCGCTTACGGTGACCATCCGCTTGGCCTACCGATTTTGGGGACAGAAGAAACATTGGCTACTTTCACACGTGACACGCTCAAAGAATACATGTACAACATGTATACACCGGATCGGGTAGTCATTTCGATCGCAGGTAATATTACAGAAGAGCTCGTGAAAAAAGCAGAAGCTCTTTTTGGAGAGTACGAAGGCGGCAAAGCGCCGGCCATGGAGGCTGTTTCCCACTTTTACCATGAGAAAAAAGCACGCTCTAAAGAAACAGAGCAAGCGCATTTATGCTTTGGATATGAAGGTGTCCCAATCGGAGACAAAGACATTTACAATTTAATCGTACTCAATAATATTATCGGTGGAAGCATGTCTAGCCGCCTTTTCCAGGAAGTTCGTGAAGAACGGGGTCTTGCGTATTCCGTGTACTCATACCATTCTTCTTATAAAGATACGGGTCTGATCACCTTTTATGGTGGAACAGGAGCCGAACAGCTGGAAGAATTATATGCGACCATTATGAAGTCCATCGACCTTGTTAAAAAGGAAGGGATTACATCAAAAGAGCTTCAAAACAGTAAGGAACAGCTTAAAGGCAGCTTAATGCTTAGCCTGGAGAGCACAAACAGCCGCATGAGCCGTAATGGAAAAAACGAGCTGCTTCTTAAGCGCCACCGTACGCTTGATGAAGTCGTCTCACTAATTGATAACGTAACAAAAGACCGGGTGGACGCACTTGCAGCAGAATTGTTTAATAAACCATTCTCAGCTGCGCTGATCAGCCCGGATGGCAAATGGCCGAAAACAGCCCAAATTTGAATCCGCTCAAAGAGTGGATTCTTTTTTTTTGGAACAAAACAGAACGCACAGGGAAAAATGGCGGTTCATACAATAAAAAGAATACGCCGCAATTGGAGGAGATTTAGGTGAAAGCATTGATTTATGGCGGAGATGCCAGACAGATTGAGATGGGCCGCCTGTTAATGGAACGCGGCATCCATGTGTACATGGCTGGATTTGATCAGGCAAAGAAGGAACTCTCGGGCGCAAAGGTTCTGAAACCGGAAGACGTGTCCTATCAGCTAATGGACTTGTTTATATTGCCGGTTTCGGGCGTGAAAAAAGGAGGGGTAGTGGATGCCCCGTTTTCATCAAAACCGCTTTTCATGACAAAAGAAATTGCCGAGTCTCTGTCACCCAATTGCATTATCGTAAGCGGCATTGAAACACCAGCTTTAAAAAGCATAGTAGACCGTGACATTCTGTATATTTTCGACCGGGAAGACGCAGCGGTGCTTAACTCTATTCCGACAGCCGAAGGAACCCTGATGATCGCCATGCAAAAAACGGACCATACCATTCACGGGGCCAATGTGATGGTGATCGGGCTTGGCCGCGTCGGTATTACAACGGCAAGGCTGTTCCATCAGGCCGGTGCTCATGTAACGGCAGCAGTCCGGGAAACAGGGAAATTTGCTAGAGCAAAAGAAATGAGTCTGTATCCTTTTTATATGGAAAGCATAAAAGAAGAAATTAAACGAGCCGACATTGTGATCAATACAGTGCCGGATATGGTTTTAACAAAAGAAATATTAGAGCAAATGAACCCGGGCTCTTTAGTGATTGATCTCGCCTCTGAACCGGGGGGAACGGATTTTGAAGCTGCCCAAAAAGCAGGAATAGAAGCCATTCATGCTCTAGGCCTGCCAGGCAAAGTAGCACCGAAAACAGCTGGGGAAATACTGGCTCATGTTTTATGGGATGCTGTAAAAGAATGGAAAGAAGAAAGGGGATTGTAAGAAGTGGACCTATCGTTAAAAGGGCGTCGGATTGGGTTCGGGATCACAGGATCACATTGTACATTTGAAGAAATAGTGCCGGTCGTGGCAAAGTTAAAAGAACTGGGAGCCGAGGTAGTGCCGGTGGCAACGAATACAGTGCAAAAAGAAGCAAGCCGGTTCGGTTCGGCAGGAGAGTGGCTGAAGAAAGTAGAGGAGGTAGCAGGCCAAAAAGCGATTACAACCATTCAAGATGCTGAACCGCTGGGACCAAAAAATCCAGTGGATTGCATGGTAATCGCTCCTATGACCGGAAACTCCATCAGTAAATTTGCCAACGCTGCTACAGACTCTCCCGTCTTAATGGCTGCCAAGGCTACACTGCGAAATGGAAGCCCCGTGGTGCTCGCTGTCTCAACAAACGATGCGCTTGGGTTAAACAGCCAAAATATTGTGAAGCTCCTAAATATGAAAAATATTTATTTTGTTCCTTTTGGCCAGGACGATCCTATTAAAAAACCAAATTCTTTAGTGGCGTTTATGGATTTGATTCCCGCAACGGTTTCACAAGCCCTTTCCCATAAACAAATTCAGCCGCTGCTGAAAGAATATCCGTCTTCAACCGTTTAAAGAAATCACCGCTTTTTTTATTTCCCATTGATTTTCTTCTTTCCAACGTCCTTTAATGTGTTAAAATAGTGCTATTATCGGTATCAAGATACTTTTTTCAACATTCCTGATAATTCGACAATGTATCTTTATACAAAAAGATGAACTTTTATTACTGGAAGGGGAAGATTTGAATGAGTAACACAGGTTTTCACGTAGCCGTCGTTGGAGCGACGGGAGCGGTCGGACAGCAAATGCTAAAAACATTGGAAGAGCGCAATTTCCCGATTAAGACATTGACGCTTCTTTCATCCGCCCGTTCAGCGGGAAAAACCGTTTCTTTTAGAGGCGAAGAAGTAACAGTTCAAGAAGCAAAGCCAGAGAGCTTTGAAGGAATCGATATCGCCCTGTTTTCCGCCGGAGGCAGCGTATCAGAAGCATTGGCTCCAGAAGCGGCAAAACGCGGTGCGATCGTGATCGATAATACAAGTGCTTTCCGTATGCATCCGGATGTGCCGCTTGTCGTGCCGGAAGTCAACAAAGAAGATTTGCGTAATCATAATGGCATCATTGCCAACCCGAACTGCTCAACGATTCAAATGCTTGTAGCTCTTGAGCCGATTCGCCAGGCAGCAGGCTTGAAAAAAGTAATCGTTTCTACGTACCAGGCTGTTTCTGGTGCGGGAACAAAAGCAGTGGAAGAGCTTTACAGCCAGACAAAAGCGATCGTAAACAATGAATCGTTTGAGCCGAAGATCTTACCAGTCGGCAGCGACAAAAAACATTATCAAATTGCATTCAACGCTATTCCGCAAATTGATAAATTCCAAGATAACGGCTTCACATATGAAGAAATGAAAATGATTAATGAAACAAAGAAAATTATGCATATGGAAGACCTGCCGGTTGCCGCAACGTGTGTCCGCCTGCCAATTGCAACGGGCCACTCAGAATCTCTTTATTTTGAAACAGAAAAAGGCGGCTTGAGCGCAGCGGATATCCAGGCTTTGCTAAAAGACGCTCCAGGTGTTGTGCTGCAGGATAATCCTTCTGAACAGCTTTACCCAATGCCGGCAGATTGCGTAGGCAAAAATGATACTTTTGTTGGGCGGATTCGTAAAGATCTTGATACAGATAACGGTTTCCATATGTGGGTTGTTTCTGATAATCTGTTAAAGGGAGCAGCTTGGAATTCTGTTCAGATTGCTGAGACGTTAATTGAAATGGGCCTTGTAACAGAAAAATAAGCCGGCTGCCACTCCTAATTGAGAAAGCCAGGTGTAAAATGTGAACATCATCATTCAAAAGTTTGGCGGGACATCTGTCCGTGATGAACAGTCGCGGCTGAGCGCTCTTAGTCATGTACAGCGCGCGGTCCGTGAAGGATATAAGGTAGTTGTCGTAGTTTCTGCGATGGGGCGAAAAGGCGATCCGTATGCGACGGATACGCTTCTTTCGCTTGCAGGAAGCGGGACAGGGGTGTTGACAAAGCGGGAAACAGACCTGCTCATGTCAACCGGAGAACTTATTTCCAGTCTTGTTTTTTCAGCGATGCTGAAAGAAAACGGGCTGTCGTCTGTTGCGCTCACGGGCGCTCAAGCCGGCTTTTTAACGGATCATAACCATACGGATGCGAAAATTGTCAAAATCGAGCCGTCAAGGCTGCTGAAAGAATTTGAAGCATGCGACGTCGTTGTCGTAGCAGGATTTCAAGGTGCGACAAGCACAGGTGAAATTACAACTCTTGGACGCGGCGGCAGCGATACGTCTGCAGCAGCGCTCGGTGCAGCCTTGCAGGCCGATTTTATCGACATTTTTACAGATGTAAACGGAATTATGACAGCTGATCCGAGAATTGCCAAAAATGCTCGGCCATTGTCTGTTGTAACTTATACAGAAGTATGCAATATGGCTTATCAAGGTGCGAAAGTCATTCATCCGCGTGCTGTGGAAATTGCCATGCAGGCGAAGGTGCCGCTTCGTATACGGTCTACGTATTCGGAGGAAACGGGTACCCTTGTTACTTCTTCTCCGGATGAAAACCGCGGCTCTGATACACGTGACCGGCTTGTGACGGGGGTTGCCCACGTAACAGGCATCACGCGCATTCGGATACAAACGACAGAGCAGGCGGAGATTTTTGCATTGATGGCATCAGAAGGCATCAGTGTTGATTTTATCAACATCTCTGAGGATCGTGTCACGTACACGGTTGTAGACGCGGATGCGCCAAAAGCAAAGCAGCGTTTGGAAGAAAACGGATATAACCCTCTTCTCGACCCTGATTGTGCGAAAGTGTCAGTTGTTGGCGCTGGCATGACAGGCGTGCCCGGGGTTACATCGAAAATTGTTTCAGCGCTTGCTTCAAAAGGTATCTCTATTATGCAGTCCGCGGACAGTCATACGACGATCTGGGTGTTAGTGAAAGAAGACCAGATGCCGGCTGCTGTTAATGCGCTGCATGATGCATTTTTACTTGAACAAATAAATGAATAGGCTGAATTGATTGAGGAAGCCGGAATTAGGAGGCGATTGCACATGATTTCTTTCGGCCGGTTGTCGACGGCAATGGTGACGCCGTTTGACTCAAAAGGGAACATTGATTTCGAAAAAACCACACAGCTGATTGAACATTTAATCGGAACCGGAACCGATTCGCTTGTCGTAGCGGGAACAACCGGTGAATCACCAACACTTACAACTGAGGAAAAAGTGGCGCTTTTCCGTCATACCGTTAAAGTGGTCAATGGCCGTATTCCGGTCGTTGCCGGTACGGGAAGCAACAATACAAAAGCGTCCATTGAATTAACGAAAAAAGCGGAGGCAGAAGGCGTTGACGCCATTATGCTCGTGGCTCCTTATTATAATAAACCGAACCAGGAAGGGTTGTTCCAGCACTTTAAAACAGTAGCGGAATCTACTCATCTTCCCGTTATGATCTATAACATTCCGGGCCGTTCTTCTGTTTTAATTGAGCCAAAAACAACGATCCGTCTTGCCAATGAAGTATCAAACATCATGTCAACAAAAGAAGCGAGCGGCAGCCTGGATATCATCACAGAAATCGTTGCAAACACTGGAGACGATTTTCTTGTATACAGCGGTGATGACGGGCTGACACTGCCGGTTCTTTCGGTAGGAGGCACAGGGATCATTTCTGTCGCATCTCACGTGGCTGGAAAAGAAATGAAGCAAATGGTGAATGCTTATTTAAGTGGAGATGTTCAAACAGCAGCTTCCATTCATCAAAACCTTCTTCCGCTTTTCCGCGGATTGTTTGCGGCCCCAAATCCAGTGCCGGTCAAAACGGCTCTTCAAATGAAAGGTCTCGATGTGGGCGGTGTTCGTCTGCCGCTTCTTCCTTTAACAGAAGAGGAGCGAACAACCCTGTCGACACTACTTTAAAAATAAAGCCGGTTTTTGCAGAACTTCTGCAAAAACCGGCTTTTCTTATTTCCCGGCAGATAGTATTGGCTTTCATTTTCTTCATCGCTTATAATAGACGTAATGTTTGGATCGGGTCTTTTAAATGTTTAGGAGGAAATAATGTGAGCAAGAGAACAAATGAATTAATTAAGATTATCCCGCTGGGCGGAGTCGGGGAAGTCGGGAAAAATATGACAGTCGTAGAAGTGGATCAGGATATTTTTGTGATCGACACCGGCCTTATGTTTCCTGAGAATGAAATGCTTGGAATCGATATTGTCATTCCGGACATTACATACCTGGAAGAAAACAAGGAGCGAGTGAAAGGTATTTTCCTGACGCACGGTCATGAAGATGCGATCGGCTCGCTCGGCTATGTACTAAAAAAAGTACAGGCACCTGTATATGGAACCAAATTAACTCTGGCGCTTGCCAAGATGCGCCTGCGTGAAGAGAATGTAAAAGAAGACGTTAAATTTTACACGGTTCATTCCGAATCGAAATTGCGTTTTGATCATGCGGATGTGACTTTTTTCCGGACAACACACAGTATTCCGGATTCTGTCGGTGTCGCCATCCACACATCTGAAGGCGCCATCGTACACACAGGTGAATTTAAATTTGACCAAAGTGCAAAGGGCCACTACGCACCGGATATCGGCAAAATGGCGGCGCTTGGCAAAAATGGTGTTTTCGCTTTGCTTTCTGACTCTACAGAAGCTGAACGTCCGGGTCATACAACTTCTGAGGCAGTCATTGCCTCTCAGCTTTCAGATGCGTTTCATTCAGCTGAAGGCCGGATTATCGTTTCACTTTTTGCGTCTAACTTAATTCGTATGCAGCAGGTATTTGATGCCGCTTATGAAAATGGCCGCAAGGTAGCAGTGAGCGGAAAAAGCATTCAGCGTGTAAATGATATTGCCATCCGGCTTGGCTATTTGCAGGTCGAAGATGATATTTTAATCAGCTTAAATGAAATCAGCAAGCATGCTGATCATGAAGTGGTGATCCTCGCAACAGGCGTACAAGGTGAGCCAATTGAGGCGCTTCAGAAAATGGCGAAGGGTACAAACCGTCATGTGAAAATCAAAGAAGGCGATACGGTGCTGATTACTGCATCTCCATCTCCAGGCTTAGAGCTGCTGATGGCCAAAACAGTCAACCTTCTTTACCGTGCCGGCGCAAATGTGTTAACAGGCAGCCGCCGTGTGCACGTTTCCGGACACGGGTCTCAGGAAGACTTAAAGTTTATGCTTAATTTAATGAAGCCGACGTATTTCATTCCGATTCAAGGGGAATACCGTATGCTTAAAGCACACAAAAACCTGGCACTTACGACTGGTGTGCCGGAAGAGAATACGTACATTCCGGAAAAAGGCGATGTCATTGAATTTAAAAATGGAAAAATGCGGCCGGCCGGCCGTGTAACCGCCGGCAATGTTCTGATTGACGGAATTGGTGTGGGAGATGTAGGCAATATCGTTCTGCGTGACCGAAAGCTACTGTCACAGGATGGCATTTTCACGGTTGTAATTACGCTAAGCAAAAAACAAAAAAGAATTGTTGCCGGACCGGAAATTATCTCACGCGGTTTTGTGTATGTGCGCGAGTCAGAAAAGCTGATCGATGATTCCGTAAAGCTTGTGACAGGTATTGTTGAGAAAAATCTTGCGGGTGAAACATTTGAATGGTCTGGTATTAAGCAGGATATTCGTGATCAATTAAACTCATTCTTACATGAAAAAACAAAGCGGCGTCCAATGATCCTGCCGATTATCATGGAAGTATAAACGCTCATACGTTCTCATGTGTCGATCATATGATATAATGTGAAAGCAGCCGAAACCGGCTGCTTTCAACTGTTTAAAGATCATGAAAAGTAGGGTGACGACATGGCACAAAAAAAACGAAAAAAACCGGTCCGGCGCCGGACCAATAAAGAAAAAAAGCAAATAGAATCATTGAAGATCCAGGGAGCCGGCGCTCTTATCTTTGTTCTTTGCGCTGTGGGGCTGCTTGGCACTGGAGTCGCTGGAGCTATTATCAAAGGAGCGGCCGCTTTTTTCTTTGGCACGCTGTATGCGTTCGGATTGATCGGTCTATGCGGTATGGCACTTTATATGATTGTAAGGCGAAAACGGCCGCCGGTTTGGGAACGTAAAATCACGGGCAGCCTGCTGGTGGTTGCCAGTCTGCTTGTATTTCTGCATATTCGCCTGTTTGAAAATCCGGCAGAAGGTGTGAATTACACAGCTGAAACGTGGTATTTATACAAACAAAGCGTTTCAGGTGTCGGAACGATGGATATCGGTGGCGGAATGATTGGCGGAGCCTTATTTCATCTTTTTTTCTTTTTATTTGGCCAGCCAGGCACATGGATTTTTGGACTGACTTTGTTTTTCGCAGGGATTGTGTTAGTAGGCGGAAAGCCGCTTGTTGAAAAATTGGTACATGGCGCCGCTCTTGCGGGCGAAAAGCTGAACGATTCCTGGCATCAAGCGAGGGAACAGTGGGCGGAGCGAAGAGAATGGAAGGAGCAGGAGCAGGCTGAGAAGGACAAGCCGAGAGCATCGGCAAAAGAAGCGCTGCCTGAAGTAGAAAGCAAAGAAGAGCCTGTTATGTCGGAGGCCGCACCGCTTATTTCAAGCTTTGCTGAAAAAGCCTACACAGAAGAACCGGTTGCGTTGCAGAAGAAACATGAACCGGCCGCACCGCAGGAAGCGGAGCCAGCGGTTCTATCGTTTACAGAATCAGAAAACAAAGACTACAAGCTGCCGCCGGCTTCTCTTCTCCAAAAACCGCAGCAGGCAGATCAAAGCAATGAAAAAAAACATATTCAAAAAAATGCTCAAAAACTCGAAAAAACCTTTCAAAGCTTTGGTGTTAAAGCGAAAGTGACTCAGATCCATCTTGGTCCGGCTGTCACTAAATATGAAGTACAGCCGGATACCGGCGTAAAGGTAAGCAAAATTGTCGGCTTGACGGATGATTTGGCGCTGGCGCTTGCAGCAAAAGATATTCGGATGGAAGCGCCAATTCCGGGCAAATCCGCTATAGGAATTGAAGTGCCGAATGCTGAAGTGGCGATGGTCAGCTTTCGTGAAGTGATTGAAGCAAAGCAGCATGAAAAAAAGGATTCAAAACTTTTGGCTGCACTCGGGCGTGATATTACCGGTGAAGCCATTGCAGCTGAACTGAATAAAATGCCGCATTTGCTTGTTGCCGGGGCAACGGGAAGCGGAAAAAGTGTCTGCATTAACGGCATTATCACTAGTATTTTAATGCGTGCTAAGCCGCACGAAGTGAAGATGATGATGATTGATCCGAAAATGGTGGAGCTTAATGTGTACAATGGCATTCCGCATTTGCTCGCCCCTGTTGTAACAGACGCAAAAAAAGCATCACAGGCATTAAAAAAAGTAGTAGGGGAAATGGAACGCCGGTACGATTTGTTTTCACACACAGGCACGCGAAATATCGAAGGCTATAATGGGCATGTGACCAAGCACAATAACGAAACGGGCGAGAAGCAGCCTCATTTGCCGTACATTGTTGTGATTGTGGACGAGCTGGCTGACTTAATGATGGTTGCCTCAAGCGACGTAGAAGATTCGATTACAAGGCTTGCACAAATGGCCCGGGCAGCCGGCATTCATTTAATTATTGCCACCCAACGTCCATCTGTAGATGTTATTACCGGCGTTATTAAAGCGAATATCCCCTCGCGCATCGCTTTCTCAGTTTCATCGGCAACCGATTCCCGCACCATTTTAGATATGGGCGGTGCCGAAAAACTTCTCGGACGCGGGGATATGCTTTTTTACCCGTCTGGAGCGGTAAAGCCGATTCGGGTTCAAGGTGCCTTTTTGTCAGATGAAGAGGTAGAAGATATAGTGGATTTTGTAATTGCCCAGCAAAAAGCGCAATATCAGGAAGAAATGATTCCAGAGGATGTGCCAGAAACAGCCGGCCAGTCGGAGGATGAGCTGTATGATGACGCGGTGCAGCTGATTGCTGAAATGCAGACTGCGTCGGTGTCTATGCTGCAGCGCCGCTTTCGCATCGGCTATAGCCGGGCAGCACGTTTAATTGACGAAATGGAAATGAGAGGCGTTATTGGTCCGTACGAAGGAAGCAAACCGAGAACGGTGCTCGTTCCAAAGCCGTCTGAAGAGCATATGTAAAAAGAACAGCCGAAGGGCTGTTCTTTTTTTTAAAAACTTTTTTACTAGTGTATGCATGTTTTTGCAAGCGATTTCTTTGGGGTTATTATTTTGCTTGTATAATAATACGAATGGGAGAATGTTTAAGAAATTCTCTCTTTTCACTATTAAATAGTATCTTTTCAATTATCAAAAAAAATGATATGTTAAATGAAATTAGCGTAAATGTTAAACCTCAGAGGTCTGATGTCTCGTGCGAATGAAAAGAAAAGGTGGTGACGATTCCGTGTCCATTAAACAGGACAACCGGCATTTATACCTTCAGGTAATTGACCGGCTGAAAAAAGATATTGAAGAAGGGATCTACAAAGAAAAAGAAAAGCTTCCTTCAGAATTTGAGCTGGCCAAACAGCTTGGCGTCAGCAGAGCCACTCTTCGGGAAGCGCTGCGCATACTCGAGGAGGAAAATGTGATTATCCGGCGCCATGGAGTAGGCACATTTGTTCATTCCAAGCCATTATTCACATCCGGCATTGAGCAGTTGATCAGCGTGACGGATATGATTGTAAATGCTGGCATGGAACCGAGTACTATTTTTCTCTCGTCTGCAGTGATGCAGGCAACTGAGGAGGATGCTCGCAGGCTGGCATGTGAGCCGGATGCGGAATTAATGGTGATTGAGCGTGTGCGGACCGCCAACGGAGTACCGGTTGTTTATTGTATTGATAAAATACCGAAAGTACTGTTTCCAGGGCAGTTTGACGCAGGGCAGGAATCCTTGTTTACCTTGTTTGACGAGCATGCTGCACATCCTGTTTCGCATGCTGTAGCCAACATTGAACCATATGGCTGGCATGAAAAAGTATCACCGATCCTGGATTGTGAGCCTGAAACCGCACTGCTTGCCCTAAAGCAGCTTCATTATACGGAGAATGATGTGCCGGTTTTATACTCGGTGAATTATTTTCGGGCGGACAAGTTCAGTTTTCATGTTCTGCGCAGACGTATGTAATCCAGGCATCCACGTTAATTAAATTACTAGAGGGGGCATAAAAGAATGAAAAAACGTAATTTTGGTTTTGCAATGTCCATGGTTTTAGCAGCCGGCACCATTTTAGGTGCATGCGGCGGCGGTGAAGAAGCTGATAATAATGGCGGCGGCAACGGCGGAGGAGAATCCGATAAGTTTACGGTTGGGATGGTAACAGATGTCGGCGGTGTTGACGATAAATCCTTTAACCAATCTGCCTGGGAAGGGCTTCAGGCATTCGGTAAAGAAAACGATCTTGAAAAGGGCACGGATGGTTTTGATTACATTCAATCAAAAAGCGATGCCGATTACAAAACAAACTTGAATACTGCAGTTCGAAATGGCTTTGATTTAACGTATGGTATTGGTTACAAGTTAAAACCAGCCATTGAAGAAGTGGCAAAACAGCGGAAAAACAGCCAGTTTGCAATTGTGGATGATGTGGTAGAAGGTTTAGATAACGTGACAAGCATTACATTCAAAGAAAATGAAGGTTCATTCCTTGTTGGGGTAGTAGCAGGCCTTCAAACAAAAACAGACAAAGTTGGATTCATTGGCGGAGTTGAAAGTGAACTGATCGACAAATTTGCCGGCGGCTTTGAAGCCGGTGTCAAAGCTGTAAATCCAGACGCGGACGTTGTTATTGAATATGCCGGTGCATTTGATAAAGCGGATAAAGGCCAGCAAATGGCATCTGCTATGTACTCTTCCGGTGCCGATATCATTTACCACGCAGCAGGCGGTACAGGAAATGGCGTATTTACAGAAGCAAAAAGCTTAAAACAAAAAGATCCAAGCAAAGAGATCTGGGTCATCGGTGTTGACCGCGACCAGGCAGAAGAAGGAAAAGTAACAGCAGGCGGCAAGGAAATGAACGTAACGCTGACTTCTATGGTTAAACGTGTAGACCTTGCTGTTCAAGACGTGGCAACAAAAGCCCAAAACGGTGAATTCCCGGGCGGCGAAGTGATTGAGTATGGTCTTGAGGCAAACGGTGTAAGCATTGCGCCAACACAGGATAACTTAACAGAAGAATCAAAAGCTGCCGTACAGGAATGGACAGATAAAATTAAAAATGGTGAAGTTAAAGTGCCAACAAAACCAAGCGGAAAATAATCCGTCTAGCGGATGCCGGACTGAACGCCGGCATCCCTTTTTAAAGATGACGGGAGTATAGACAAGCTATACTATACTGCCTTGATTTTTAAAAAATTTTGCTCATAAGGTCAGACATCCTACTGGATTATAAGCGTTTTAAAAAGGAGAGTGAGAAAGATGGATTATGTAATCGAAATGCTTGGCATTCGGAAAGAATTTAACGGATTCGTAGCGAACGATAATATTACGTTGCAGCTCGCCAAAGGAGAAATTCATGCTCTTCTCGGTGAAAATGGAGCGGGAAAATCGACCTTAATGAATGTGCTTTTCGGTCTTTATCAGCCAGAAGCAGGACGAATTCGGGTAAATGGAAAGGACGTTCACATTACTGATCCGAATAAAGCGAACGATTTAGGCATTGGCATGGTGCATCAGCATTTTATGCTGGTGGACACGTTCACTGTAACGGAAAATATTGTGCTGGGCAATGAGCCGAAAAAATTCGGAACGGTAAATATGAAAAAAGCCGAACAAAAGGTGCGGGAATTGTCAGGGCAGTATGGCCTTTCGGTTGATCCGACAGCGAAAATTGCAGATATTTCAGTGGGTATGCAGCAACGTGTCGAAATCTTAAAAACACTATACCGCGGTGCGGAAATCTTAATTTTTGATGAACCAACCGCCGTCTTGACGCCGCAGGAAATCAAAGAATTGATTGGAATTATGCGTGCGCTCATTAAAGAAGGAAAATCAATTATTCTCATTACGCACAAATTAAAAGAAATTATGGAAGTATGTGACCGGGTAACGGTCATTCGAAAAGGAAAAGGAATTGGCACAGTAGACGTATCAGAAACAAATCCGAATCATTTAGCGAGCTTAATGGTGGGCCGCGACGTCACCTTTACGACTGAGAAGACGGAAGCCGCTCCAGCTCATAATGTACTCGAGGTACGTGGACTTTCGGTAAACGATTCGCGCGGTGTCCCAGCGGTGCGCAATTTAAACCTCGATGTGCGGGCCGGTGAAATTGTCGGTATTTGTGGTGTAGACGGCAACGGCCAAACAGAATTGATCGAAGCCATTACAGGACTTCGAAAAGCAGCTGAGGGCTCTATTCAGCTGAATGGCAAAGATATTACAGGCTTTAAGCCGCGGAAGGTGACCGAAGCTGGTGTTGGGCATATTCCGCAGGATCGGCACAAGCATGGCTTAGTGCTTGACTACCCGATTGGCACGAACATCGTCCTTCAAACGTATTATCAAAAGCCGTATTCAAAAACGGGAATTATGAATTATAAAGAAGTATACAAAAAAGCAGCCACGCTGATCAAGGAATTTGACGTACGGACGCCGTCTGAGACAACGCTGGCACGGGCTCTTTCAGGCGGGAACCAGCAAAAAGCCATTATCGGCCGGGAAGTGGATCGTAATCCCGACCTTTTAATTGCCGCCCAGCCGACACGCGGACTTGACGTCGGAGCAATTGAATTTATTCACCGTCGTCTTATCGAACAGCGTGACAGTGGAAAAGCGGTTTTGCTTCTTTCATTTGAGCTTGATGAAATTATGAATGTATCAGACCGGATCGCGGTTATTTATGAAGGGCAGATTGTCGCCAACGTGGATCCGAAAACAACAACAGAACAGGAACTCGGCCTCCTAATGGCCGGATCAAAGAAGGGAGCGGATGAGCGTGTCTAAAAATTGGACTGTATTGGCAGTTCCGGTTATTTCCGTTCTGTTTGGCCTGCTTGCGGGGGCCATTATTATGCTGGTCAGCGGAAACGATCCAGCAGCGGGGTATGCCGCCTTATGGAACGGGGCATTCGGTGATTCGTTTTATACAGGTGAAACATTGCGCCAAATGACGCCATATGTATTTGCAGGCCTTGCCGTTGCCTTCGCTTTCCGAACAGGTTTATTTAATATCGGGGTAGAAGGACAGCTTCTTGTCGGATGGCTTGCTTCGGTGTGGGTTGGTCTGGCATTTGAGCTTCCGAAATTCATTCATCTGCCGCTCGCTATTTTGGCGGGGGCGGCTGCAGGAGCGGCCTGGGGCTTTATTCCCGGCTTCCTAAAAGCGCGCCTGCGTGTACATGAAGTTATTGTAACCATTATGATGAACTACACAGCGCTTCACGTAACAAACTATTTTATCCGTGACGTAATCAGCGACGGAGCGGATGCAACAGATCCTGTGCATGAAACAGCCAGCCTTCAATCGGAGTTTCTGCAAAGTATAACAGATTTTTCATCACTTCATAACGGAATTTATTTAGCAGTTGTGGCTGCCATTTTGATGTGGTTTATGCTGGAAAAAACAACGCTTGGCTATGAGCTGCGTGCAGTTGGTTACAACCAGCACGCCTCTGAATATGCCGGCATGAGTGTAAACCGGAACATTATTTTGTCCATGGTCATTTCAGGCGCATTTGCTGGTATTGGCGGCTCCATGCAGGGGCTTGGCACATTTGGCAATATGTTTATTAACTCCGGATTTTCCGGTATCGGTTTTGACGGTATCGCCGTTGCACTTTTGGGAGGAAATACAGCGATCGGCGTTGTGCTGGCGGCTCTTTTGTTCGGTGCATTAAAAGTAGGTTCATTGAATATGCCAATCGAATCAGGCGTGCCGAATGAGCTCGTTGAAATTGTCATTGCGCTGATTATTTTCTTTGTAGCATCAAGCTATATGATTACCTGGCTCCTAGGCCGCTTTAAAAAGAAGGAGGCGAAATAAATGGATGCGTTAACGATCATTGCGTTAATCGTTTCTTCGTCCTTGTTCGCAGCTACACCGCTTATTTTCACAGCACTTGGCGGCGTATTTTCGGAAAAATCCGGCGTTGTAAACATCGGCCTTGAGGGGCTGATGATTATTGGCGCATTTACAGCGATTGTTTTTAACTTAACATTTGCTGATACATTTGGCAGTGCAACACCTTGGGTTGCGCTTCTGGCGGCCATGCTTGCCGGAGGATTGCTGTCGCTGCTTCACGGTTTGGCGTCTATTACATTCCGTGCCGATCAAGTTGTCAGCGGGGTCGCTATTAACTTCCTCGCACTCGGTCTGTCCCTGTTTCTTGTAAAACTGCTGTATGACAAAGGCCAGACAGACATGATCAAAATGAATTTTATTAAAAAAGATATCCCTTTTTTAAGTGATATCCCGATTATTGGAGATATTTTCTTTGGCGATATTGCAAGACCAACCATTTTAGCTTTTGCGATCGCCATTATTTCCTGGTTTGTGCTGTACAAAACACCGTTTGGCCTGCGTCTCCGCTCTGTTGGGGAGCATCCGATGGCGGCTGACACAATGGGCGTAAATGTGGCCAAAACACGCTATATCGCCGTGTTTATTTCAGGACTTCTTGGCGGTCTTGGCGGCGCGGTGTATGCCCAGTCTATTTCACTGGATTTCAGCCATGCTACCATTACTGGCCAGGGCTTTATGGCACTTGCAGCCATGATCTTCGGAAAGTGGCATCCGCTTGGCGCGATGGGAGCGGCTATTTTCTTTGGCTTTGCTCAAAGCCTCAGTATTGTCAGCTCGAACATTCCGTTTTTGCAGGATGTTCCGGATGTCTACCTGCTGATTGCTCCATATGTGCTGACCATTTTAGCATTGGCCGGCTTTATCGGACGTGCTGATGCACCGAAAGCATCGGGTACACCCTATGTTAAAGGCAGCAGATAAAAAAGAGTTCCGCTATATGCGGGATTCTTTTTTTGCTTTAGATCATAGCCTTTTGTTTACCTTTTACATCATTCTTTAAAACAGAAGGAGAAAAGGTGATTAAAAACGCCTGCTTTTTCTCATACTGTTTTTAAAGTTCGTACATGTTGACAGGTATATCCTGCCCAAATTCTTCATTATATATAAGGTTTTTGTTTCCTTTAAGACATTATATTTCCTATAGGAAGATAGTGAAGATATACTAGTAAAAGGTATTCAGCATCTGGATGCAGAGGAGGAATTCGATGGAAACGACACGTGAACAGACATTTGCTAAACCAGGATATAATATTCACACGATTGAAACGGAAAAATTTAAAACAAATACGATTATTATTAAAATGAGGGCGCCTCTCCAAAAAGAGACCGTGACGATGCGTGCACTTTTGCCGCATGTTTTGCAGTCCGGCACCGAAAATGCGCCGTCAGCAGCTGCTTTTCGTACAGAGCTGGATGAACTATACGGTGCATTGTTTTTTTCAGATTCCACAAAAAAAGGAAACGAGCACGTGCTTACCTTTACAATGGAAGCAGCCAATGAAAAATACCTGCACGGCGAGAATGGTTTGTTCGACCGGGCGCTTACACTTTTGGCCGACGTACTGTTTCGTCCCCATTTAAAAGAAGGGGTTTTCCCGGACAAAGTCGTTCAGCAGGAAAAACGAAGCCTGGAGCAGCGGATCCGGTCCATTTATGATGATAAAACCCGTTATGCTTCACTTAAGCTTGTGGAAGAAATGTACGGAGATGATCCGTATGCATTGCCAGCCGGCGGCTTATTGGGAAAAGTGGGTTCGATTGATACAGCATCACTGTATACGTATTACCAAAAAGCGCTTGCAGAAGATATCATTGATATTTTCGTGATTGGTGATGTGAAAGCAGAAGAAGTCGCTGCCAAAATCGAGTCGCATCTTCCTTTTCAAAACCGGACTGCAACACCTGTCCAAACAGAGCCGGGCACGGGTCCTCAGGAAGTGCGCGAAATTCATGAAAAGCAGGATATCAATCAGGGCAAGCTGAACATCGGCTGCCGTACAACCATTACGTATGGAGATCCGCAATTTGTTGCCATGCAGGTTGCAAACGGCATATTCGGTGCTTTTTCCCACTCGAAATTGTTTATGAATGTACGTGAAAAAGAAAGTCTTGCGTATTACGCGGCAAGCCGTCTCGACAGCCATAAAGGCTTTGTGGCAATGCTTGCGGGTATTGATCAAAAAAATTATGAAAAAACAGTCCGCATCATGAAAGAACAACTGGAAGAAATGAAAAACGGCCATATTTCCGATCTGGAAATCAATCAAACAAAGGCACTCTTGAAAAACCAGCTGCAGGAATCAGCCGATACAGCGCGCGGTTTGGTAGAAGTGCTTTACCATAACCTCGCATCAGGGACAAAGCGCCCAATCAATCAATGGCTGGAAGAGATTGATGCTGTGACAAAAGAACGGGCAGCAGCGGCCGCCCAAACCATTACGATTGATACGGTATACTTTCTGTCAGGCAAGGAGGAAGAGTGATGGAGAAAACAGTTTTTGACCAAATGAATGAAACGGTTTATCATGAACAGCTCGACAATGGGCTTAATGTGTATATACTTCCGAAAAAAGGGTTTAATAAAACGTACGTAACCTTTACAACAAACTACGGATCAATCGACAATGACTTCATCCCAAATGGAGAAACAGAATTTGTTCATGTGCCGGACGGCATTGCCCATTTTCTTGAACACAAAATGTTTGAAAAAGCAGACGGCGATGTATTTCAAAAATTCAGCAGCCAGGGGGCATCAGCGAATGCCTTTACTTCTTTTACGCGGACGGCTTATTTGTTTTCAGCCACATCCAACATAAAAGAAAACACAGAAACATTGATTGATTTTGTTCAAGATCCTTATTTTACGGAACAAACGGTCGAGAAAGAAAAAGGCATCATCGGCCAGGAAATCCGGATGTATGATGATAATCCTGACTGGCGCGTATATTTTGGCTTAATTGAAAATTTATATAAAGACCATCCCGTGAAAATTGATATTGCCGGCACGGTCGAATCCATTGCCGAAATTACCAAAGACCACCTTTACACGTGCTACAACACGTTTTACCATCCAGTCAACATGTCGCTGTTTATTGTTGGACCGGTGGATGCCGGTGAGATGATGGCTTTCGTGAAAGAAAACCAATCGAAAAAGTCTTTTCCAGAGCCCGTTCCAGTTGAGCGGCGGTTTCCTGAAGAGGCTGAGAAAGCAGGTCTTGAGCATAAAGAGATCCGCATGAGTGTGAATACGCCAAAATGCGAAGTAGGCTTTAAAATGCCGGCCTCGGACCGCACAGGCAAGGATAAGCTGCGAGAAGAACTGGCGGCAAGTCTTTTGCTTGAAATGCTGTTTGGCAGAACAGCCGGGTTTTATGAAAAAGCGTATGAATCTGGCTTGATTGACGACACGTTCGGCTTTGACTACACAGCAGAACGAGGGTTCAGCTTCGCGCTTGTCGGCGGGGATTCCAATGATCCGAGTACGCTGGCTGAACGCATTCAAACACAGCTGTTAGAAGCAAAAGAAGGCGGTCATTTAACGGAGGAAGCGTTTGGACGTGCCCGCAAAAAGAAAATCGGCGCTACACTTCGCGCGTTTAACTCGCCTGAGTACATTGCCAACCAATTTACGCGATATCAGTTCAATGAACTGAATTTATTTGATACAGTACCGGTGTTAGAAGAGATGACTCTTCAGGATGTGACTGCTTTTGCAAAAGAAATGATTAAAGCTGAACGTTTTTCTTCCTGCTTTGTACTGCCAAAAGAGACGGCATAAATGAAAAAAACAGTGTTAATTACCGGGGCATCAGGCGGCATCGGCCGGGCGATTGCCTTGAAAATGGCCGCTTCAGGCTGGGATACCATTCTTCACTACAGCCGCAACGAAGAATCAGTGCGCGGGGCGGCACAAACCATCCAAAAAATGGGCAGGGAAGCTTTGGCGATTCAAGCGGATTTAACAAACCGGCAGGAGGTCCAGCACCTGGCAGAAGCATCTCAATCAGCTGAAGCGCTCATTTTTGCCGCCGGCATGAGCCAGTACGGCTTGCTCCAGGATGTCTCAGATGAAGAAATGGAACGGCTCTGGCTTGTTCATGTAAAAGCGCCGATGATTTTATCGAGAGAGCTGCTGCCGGCTTTGCTTCGGAAAGCGCCGGCTTCCATCACGTTTATTTCGTCAGTCTGGGGTGAAACGGGTGCTTCGTGTGAATCTGTTTATTCGGCTGTGAAAGGAGCCCAGATTGCTTTTGCCAAAGCGTTATCGAAAGAGCTTGGACCGTCCCGAATTCGTGTAAATACGATTGCACCTGGGGCAGTGGATACACCGATGAACAGCGAATTTTCCCAGGAGGAAAAAGAGGAGATCGCTTCAGATATCCCGCTTGGCCGTTTTGCTCTTCCTGATGAAATTGCTTCGGCGGCTTCTTTTTTAGCTTCCAGCGAAGCCGGTTACATTACCGGCCACACGCTGTCGGTAAATGGTGGATGGTACGCATAAATTCGTGCGCCGGGTACAGACTAAAGAGGATTCTTACTTGAAAAGGAGGATGCTCAACATGTCTGTACTTGACAACTGGCAGGATTGGAAGAAATTTTTAGGTAACCGTATGGATAATGCTCTGCACCGTGGTATGCCGGAAGAAGCAGTTAACAAATTGGCATATGAGATCGGTGACTACTTGCAAGCAAATGTAGAACCAAAAAATGAGCAAGAGCGTGTGTTAGCCGATTTATGGTCTGTTGCTGATGAATCTGAGCAAAAAGTCCTGGCGTCATGCATGATGAAACTCGTTCAAAAATAATACAAAGGCGAACCCTTTCCAGCTGTTTAAAGCTGGAAAGGGTTTTCTTTTTACTTGTGCTTTTAAAAATACATAATATCCTTTATTATAGTAAAAGGGTCCATGGCTGCACTATACAAGCCATGCTGGAGGAATATGATGGTAAAAAAAGAATATTACCTTGAATACAAAATTAAAAAAAACCGTCCGGGCCTGCTCGGGGATATTTCTTCTCTGCTGGGCATGCTGTCGATTAATATTGTCACGATTAACGGTGTAGATGATCAAAATCGCGGTTTATTAATGCGTGCGGAAAGTGAAGACCAAATCAAGCGTCTTGAATCTATTTTGCGCACAATGGACACAATTGAGATTGTGAAACTGAGAGAGCCGAAGCTGCGGGATCGAATGGCGGTGCGCCACGGCCGTTATATTGAACGCGATGCGGATGATCGGAAAACTTTTCGCTTTGTACGAAGTGAGCTTGGACTTCTGGTTGATTTTATGGCAGAATTGTACAAAATGGATGGCCATCGATTAATTGGTATTCGTGGTATGCCAAGAGTGGGGAAAACGGAATCTATCGTTGCGGCTAGTGTATGTGCGAACAAAAAATGGCTGTTCATGTCGTCCACCATGATAAAACAGACCGTTCGTGAACAACTGCTTCGTGATGAATACAGTCCAAAGAATATCTTTATTCTTGATGGAGTGATCTCGGCCAAACGTGCCGGTGAAAAGCATTGGCAGCTTATTCGGGAAGTGATGCAGCTTCCGGCTGTAAAAGTGGTAGAGCACCCGGATGTATTTGCAGAAAACAGTCACTACTCAATCGACGATTTTGACTATATTATCGAGCTGCGCAATGAACCGGACGAAGAGATTACATATGAAGCAGTCGAAAAAAATAACCTATTTCAGGACTCGGAGTTCGGTGGGTTTAACTTTTAATATTGGAAGGTGTTATGGGTGACAGAATTAGGGAGAAGATTGAAGGAAGCGCGCGAAGCAAAAGGAATGTCACTTTCAGATGTTCAGGAAACCACTAAAATTCAAAAACGGTATCTTGAAGGTATTGAAGAAGGCACATACGACATTATGCCGGGCAAGTTTTATGTCCGGGCATTTATTAAGCAATATGCGGAAGCGGTCGGTTTAAATGCAGAACAACTATTTGAAGAATTTAAAAGCGAGGTGCCGTCTTCTAACGAAGATGAAGTGCCGCTTCGTCCAACCGGCGCCGCTTTGTCTGAGCAGAAAACACGCGTTGATGCATCAAAGCCCGTTCGTGAATCTTCTAAATGGCTTGATTATCTGCCGAAGCTTTTAGTAGGGGCGTTTATCATTGGCGCAATCGCACTCGTTTATGTGCTTATTCCAAAAAGCGGTTCAGAAAGTGATCCAGCTGTAGAGGAAGAGGTACAGGTAGAAGAACCGCAAACGGAGAAGCCGGCTGTGGAAGAAACACCGGCAACTGAGGAAAAACCAGCCGAGGAAGAAAAAGCAGCACCGGCTAAACCAGCGGCACCGGCTCAAACACTTTCAGCCGTATCTACAAGCGGACGCCAGACGGTTTATGAGCTTTCTGGAGCGGACAAGCTAGAAATTGCTGTTGCTTCCAAAGGAGAAACATGGATTGAAATTACAGATGGAAGCGGCAAAAGCTATTTCAGCGGCATGCTTGCAAAAGGACAAACGCAAACACATAATATGACCGGTCAAAAAGAAGCGAAGATTAAAGTCGGCTTTGCCCCGGATACCGTTATTACGGTGAATGGCCAGGCACTTGCATACAAACTGCCGGCAGACAGCCAGGTGCTGCAGGATATTATCATTCGCCCGAAAGCACAATAACGGTCGTTTCTGGAGGGAACAGTTTTGAATTTACCTAATAAAATTACCATTTCACGTATTTTAATGATTCCATTCTTTATCTTAATTATGTCGGCTGATTTTGGATGGGGAACAATACGGGTTTTGGGAACCAATATGCCGGTCGAGCATTTTGTCGGAGCTCTTCTTTTCATCATTGCTTCAACAACAGATTGGATTGACGGCTACATTGCAAGAAAGTACAACCTGGTAACAAATTTCGGCAAGTTTCTCGATCCCTTGGCAGACAAACTGCTTGTATCAGCAGCGCTTATTTTGCTGGTGGAACTGCAGCTCGCGCCCGCGTGGATTGTCATCGCCATTATTTGCCGTGAATTCGCGGTAACAGGGCTTCGCCTTATTTTGGCGGAAACGGGCGAAGTGGTGGCAGCGAATATGCTTGGGAAAATTAAAACGTGGACGCAGATCGTTGCCATTGCCGTTTTGCTGCTGCATAATGCGCCATTTGAAAGTATAGGCTTTCCATTTGGCGATATTATGCTGTGGGTGGCCCTGTTCTTCACGCTTTGGTCCGGCTGGGACTACTTTAAGTTAAACAAAAATGTTTTTAAAGACTCGAAATGAGCAAAGAGGCACCCTGGGTTCTCCACGGTGCCTTTCGCTTACTAAAAGGAGTGTATACATAAGGTGAATGCAGAAATTATCGCAGTAGGATCCGAATTATTGCTTGGCCAGATTACCAATACCAATGCCCGCTTCCTGTCTCAGCATCTAGCGGAAATCGGCGTGAACGTTTATTATCATACGGTCGTCGGCGACAATGAGCAGCGGTTAGTGGACGCCGTTGAGCTTGCGCAAAAACGGGCGGATTTAATCGTGTTTTCAGGCGGCCTCGGTCCGACAAAAGACGACTTAACAAAAGAAACCATTGCCCGTTTAATCGGTAAGGCGCTCGAATACAACAAAGAGGCGCTTGAAAGTATCGAGGCGTACTTCCAAAAAACCGGCCGTATCATGACGGAAAACAATAAAAAACAAGCGCTCGTGATCGGAGGCAGCACCGTGCTGCCAAATGATAACGGCATGGCTCCGGGGATGTTTGCAAAAACAGGCGATACATATTATATGCTTCTTCCTGGTCCGCCACGTGAAATGCAGCCGATGTTTACGAACTACGGCCGCGCTGAAATTTTAAAGACAATGGAAAAAGTAGAGCGCATTGAGTCGCGCGTACTGCGGTTTTTCGGCATTGGCGAATCAGCTCTTGAAACGGAAATTGATGATATTTTGGTAAAGCAGACCAATCCGACGATCGCTCCGCTTGCAGGAGACGGAGAAGTTATTCTGCGAATTACGGCCAAGCATGAATCGTTAGCAGAAGCAGAACGTTTGATTCAACAGGCAGAAGACGACATTTTAAAGCGGGTAGGTGCTTTTTTCTATGGCTATGGAGAAACGACGATCGCGGCAGAACTGGCGGCGAAATTAAAAGAAAAGCAAGTAACGGTTGCTGCTGCAGAAAGCTTAACCGGCGGCTTGTTTTCGGGTGAACTTACAGCGATCCCTGGTACAAGCGCTGTTGTAAAAGGCGGCATCGTTTGTTATACAAACGAAGTAAAACATAAGGTGCTGGGGGTAAAAAGTGAAACTTTAGCAGATCATGGGGCAGTCAGCGCAGAATGTGCAAAAGAATTGGCTGAAAATGTTCGTGAACTGTGCGGCGCTGACATCGGCATTTCTTTCACAGGAGCAGCGGGGCCGGACCCATTAGAAGGGCACGAGCCGGGCACTGTCTTCCTGGCGATTGCGTGTGCGGGGCAGCAGACCATTGTTCATCCGCTGAAAATGGCTGGAAGCCGGGCTGGCATCCGCAAGCGTACAGTTAAATATGGCTGCCACTATTTGCTTGCTTTGCTTGATGAAGCCGAGCAGGGCTAAAAAGGACGTTTTTCCAAGAAATGAGCGCCGTGATTCACGGCTGGCAGAAGGTCGGAAAGCCGACTTGGCACGGCAGTTTTATAGACAAAAAATTTCTTCACAAATGCAGGTCCGCCGGTAGTTCCGGCGGGCTTTTTTAATAGGTTTCGTGGTATAATAAGAAAGCAGTAAACCGGTTGAAGTAAATAAAAATCTTCAATTGATCTTCTTTTTCTTCATAGCTTTTTACTCAATTCTATCTCTTCATTCCACAAGCATATTCCAATTTTAGGAAGGGTGAAAAAGTCGAATAAATGTTCGTTTTTTGCTTGTAATTCACCGCCAATTAAGGTATAGTTAAAGCAGGTTAAAACAACAACCGGCATAACAGCTGTTCCCATATAGATACACATTTTAGAGGAGGAATTTTATAGTGAACGATCGTCAGGCTGCCTTAGATATGGCACTTAAACAAATTGAAAAACAATTCGGTAAAGGCTCGGTTATGAAGCTTGGTGAGCAGGCAGAGCGCCGTGTGTCCACTACACCGAGTGGATCGCTTGCACTTGACTCCGCCCTTGGAGTAGGCGGCTATCCTCGCGGGCGTGTTGTCGAAATCTATGGACCGGAAAGCTCTGGTAAAACAACGGTTGCTCTTCACGCGATTGCAGAAGTACAGGCAAAAGGCGGACAAGCTGCTTTTATCGATGCTGAGCATGCGCTTGATCCGGTTTATGCACAAAAACTTGGCGTGAACATCGATGAGCTTCTTCTATCACAGCCGGATACAGGTGAGCAGGCACTTGAAATTGCAGAAGCTCTTGTACGCAGCGGCGCGATTGATATTATCGTAGTTGACTCGGTAGCTGCACTTGTACCAAAAGCGGAAATTGAAGGCGAAATGGGTGCGTCGCACGTCGGCTTGCAGGCACGTTTGATGTCGCAGGCGCTTCGTAAATTATCAGGTGCGATCAATAAATCAAACACGATTGCGATCTTTATCAACCAGATCCGTGAAAAAGTAGGGATTATGTTCGGAAACCCTGAAACAACTCCAGGCGGACGTGCGCTTAAATTCTACAGCTCTATTCGTCTTGAAGTAAGACGTGCAGAAGCGTTGAAACAAGGGAACGACATTGTCGGAAACAAAACAAAAATCAAAGTCGTGAAAAACAAAGTGGCGCCGCCGTTCCGCGTAGCCGAAGTAGATATTATGTACGGAGAAGGCATCTCGCGCGAAGGGGAAATCATCGACCTTGGTTCTGAAGAAGATATTGTGGAAAAAAGCGGCGCCTGGTATTCATACAATGGTGAACGTCTTGGACAGGGCCGTGAAAATGCGAAACAGTTCCTGAAAGAAAATCCAGATGTACGTCACGAGATTATGATGAAAATCCGTGAGCGTTATGGATTGGACAATGTTCAGGATCTTCCGCCGGCGGAAGAAGACAACGGAGCGGATACGTTGTTTGACGAAGAATAAGAGAAAAAGCAGGAGAGCGGGCCAGCCCGTTTCCTGCTTTTTTATTAGGCTCTTTCGAAATGAGGGGTTTCATGGAGAAAACCTTGACAATGAAATTTTACACCGATAAAATTAAACTTGTATATTTGACATTTTTTATCTTGAAAATGGAAATGTAGTGCTGTTTGTTTCATAACTTATGCGACAGCAGCCAACATGTGAAGCACATGACAATTATTTATAGCAAGAGGAGGTGAAATGATGGAACCCATTACAATCATCTCCATTTTGCTTGGCCTTATCATTGGTGTCGTTGTTGGCTATTTTGTAAGAAAATCAATTGCCGAATCAAAAATCGCAGGCGCGCTCAGCGTTGCTGACCAGATTGTTGAAGATGCAAAGCGGGAAGCGGAAGCGTCGAAAAAAGAAGCTCTTTTAGAGGCAAAAGATGAAATTCATAAATTGCGCACGGAAACAGAGCATGAACTCCGTGAAAGACGAAATGAATTGCAAAAACAGGAAAACCGCCTCCTTCAAAAAGAAGAAAACCTTGATCGAAAGGATGAATCCCTGAATAAACGGGAAGAAACTCTTGAAAACAAAGAGGCATCGTTAAACACAAGACAACAACATATTGAAGAGATGGACAGCAAAGTGGATGAGATGGTGAAAAAGCAGCAATCCGAGCTTGAGCGAATTTCCGCTCTGACACGTGAAGATGCACGCTCCATCATTTTAGAACGGACGGAACAGGAATTATCCCACGATATTGCAATCATGGTGAAAGAAAATGAACAACGTGCGAAGGAAGAATCCGATAAAAAAGCACGTGAAGTACTATCACTTGCCATCCAGCGCTGTGCAGCTGACCATGTGGCAGAAACGACCGTATCCGTCGTTTCACTGCCAAATGATGAAATGAAAGGGCGCATTATCGGGCGCGAGGGGCGGAATATCCGTACACTTGAAACACTTACCGGTATCGATTTAATTATCGATGATACGCCTGAAGCGGTCATCCTTTCCGGCTTTGATCCAATTCGCCGTGAAACGGCCCGCATTGCGCTGGAGAAATTGGTGCAGGATGGGCGTATTCATCCGGCGCGTATCGAAGAAATGGTCGATAAAGCCCGGCGTGAATTGGATGAGCATATTCGTGAAATTGGCGAACAAACCACATTTGATGTCGGCGTCCATGGATTGCATCCAGATCTCATCAAAATTCTCGGCCGCTTGAAATACCGGACAAGCTATGGACAGAATGTACTGAAACACTCGATCGAAGTGGCTTATCTTTCCGGCTTACTGGCAGCGGAACTTGGCGAAGATGAAACACTTGCCCGCCGAGCAGGCTTGCTTCATGACATCGGTAAAGCAGTCGATCATGAAGTGGAAGGCAGCCACGTTGAAATCGGCGTAGAACTTGGTCAAAAATACAAAGAACATCCTGTTGTCATCAACAGCATTGCTTCTCACCACGGTGACACAGAGCCAACATCTGTTATTGCCGTTCTTGTTGCAGCAGCAGATGCCTTGTCTGCCGCGCGACCGGGTGCACGAAGTGAAACACTTGAAAATTACATCCGTCGTTTGGAAAAACTGGAAGAAATTTCAGAGTCATACGATGGTGTTGAAAAATCATTTGCCATTCAAGCCGGACGCGAAGTGCGGATCATGGTAAAACCGGAGCAAATTGATGATTTGCAGGCTCACCGTCTTGCACGCGATATTCGCAAACGAATTGAAGGGGAGCTCGATTATCCGGGCCATATTAAAGTAACCGTTATTCGTGAAACGAGAGCAGTTGAATACGCAAAATAAGTGAAAGCGGTGTGCGAAAATCACACCGCTTTTCTTTTTTAACAGGAAGAAAGAAGGAGAAATATGGATTTATTATTTGTTGGGGACGTTGTCGGCTCCCCGGGACGCGATATGGTAAGTGAGTACGTGCCGAAATTAAAGAAAAAGTACCGGCCGGCTATTACCATCATTAACGGTGAAAATGCAGCGGCGGGACGCGGCATTACAGAAAAGATTTATAAAACCTTTATGCAGGATGGTGCCAACGTCGTCACACTCGGCAACCATGCATGGGACAATCGGGATATATTTGATTTTATTGATGGGGCAAAATGGCTCGTCCGTCCGGCGAACTTTCCAGCATCCGTTCCTGGAAAAGGGATTGCTTATGTGCCGGCCGGTGAATTCGAAGTAGCAGTTATTAATTTACAAGGCCGCGTATTTATGAATGATCTGGACTGCCCGTTTCAAAAAGCTGACCAGCTTGTAGAAGAAGCAAGAAAGCGGACGCCGTTTATTTTTGTTGATTTTCATGCGGAAACAACAAGTGAGAAACAGGCAATGGGCTGGTTTTTAGATGGACGGGTAACCGCTGTTGTCGGCACACATACACATGTACAGACAGCAGACAACCGGGTGCTGCCAGGCGGAACCGCTTATTTAACAGATGTAGGCATGACAGGGCCGTATGACGGGATTTTAGGCATGGAAAGAGAAACGATTATCCAAAAGTTTCAAAACCAGCTCCCGGCCCGATTCGAGGTGCCAAAAGAAGGACGCACCCAATTATCAGCATGTCTCATTCAAACAGACCGGAAAACAGGACGTGCCAAGTCGATAGAGCGTATTTTAATTAACGATGACCACCCTTTTCACGATTATTGATTCATAGCCCTTCTTCCTTTGAATATATATGAAAGACGAATGGAGGCTTTAGAAGGGGGATTAGGGAATGGATGTGTTAAAAGTATCATCAAAATCAAACCCGAATTCGGTCGCGGGTGCGCTGGCCGGAACCATGCGGGAAAAAGGCAGTGCAGAAATACAAGCCGTCGGAGCAGGCGCCTTGAACCAGGCGGTTAAAGCAGTCGCTATTGCGAGAGGATTTGTCGCACCCGGCGGCATCGATCTGATTTGTATCCCCGCTTTTACAAGTATTGTAATCGCAGGAGAAGCGCGAACGGCAATGAAATTAATTGTCCAATCCCGATAAGCATTCCAGCCATTTGGCTGGAATGCTTTTTTAAGTGGAGCCCCCTTAGACACCATAAAACACACAAAAAGACATTTTTTACTGATGAAGCATTCGTATAGTGATTTAAGTTTAAAAGTGATACACTAGGAGAAGCAGAAAATTGATGGGGTCATATTTAAAGGAGTGTTAGAAACAATGGCAGAGCAGCTTTCTTGGAAAGTGGGAGGACAGCAAGGGGAAGGAATTGAAAGTACAGGTGAAATTTTCTCAATGGCGTTAAACCGCCTCGGATACTACCTCTACGGGTACCGCCACTTTTCATCTCGTATTAAAGGCGGACATACAAACAATAAAATTCGTGTCAGCACGAAAAAAGTAAGCTCGGTCGCAGATGACCTTGATATATTGGTGGCTTTTGACCAGGAAACGATTGATGTGAATTACCGCGAGCTTCATGCAAACGGGATTATCATTGCGGATACGAAGTTTAAACCGGTCAAGCCGGATGACACAGAAGCTGGTTTTTATGCGGTTCCATTCACCGAAATCGCAACGGAGCTTGGCACCTCACTGATGAAAAACATGGTGGCTGTTGGTGCTACATGTGCCGTTATTAACCTCGACGTTTCTGTGTTTCTCGGGGTCGTAGAAGAGATTTTTGGCCGCAAAGGTGAAACCGTCGTTCAAAAAAATATGGAAGCTATACAGCATGGCTATGCGTACATGAAAGAACAGCTTGACGGTGGGACAAGCGCTCTTCAGCTTCCTCCGGCAGATGGACAGAAGCGGATGTTTATGATCGGCAACGATGCAATAGCGCTTGGTGCGCTTGCAGCAGGTGTACGCTTAATGGCAGCTTATCCGATTACACCCGCCTCGGAAATTATGGAATATTTAATTAAAAAATTACCGAAAGTCGGCGGCACCGTTATTCAAACGGAAGATGAAATTGCAGCTGCGACGATGGCAATCGGCGCTAACTACGGCGGTATCCGATCCTTTACGGCATCAGCCGGTCCGGGACTGTCTCTTATGATGGAAGCCATTGGCTTATCCGGCATGACGGAAACGCCGCTTGTCGTCGTTGATACACAGCGCGGCGGTCCGTCAACAGGACTTCCAACAAAGCAGGAGCAGTCTGATTTAATGGCAATGATTTATGGAACACATGGTGAAATTCCAAAAGTGGTAATCGCGCCGGGAACGGCAGAAGAAGGATTTTACGATACAGTAGAAGCGTTCAACATTGCTGAGGAGTATCAGGTGCCAGTAATTGTCCTGTCTGACCTGCAGCTTTCACTTGGCAAACACACGGTGGAGCCGCTCGATTACAGCCGGGTGAACATTCGCCGCGGCAAACTGGTAAAAGAGGGCATTGCGCCGCGCGAAGATAAATCTTATTTTAAACGGTATGAAGTCACACAAGACGGTGTATCCCCACGGGTGATTCCAGGCGTTGTCGGCGGGATTCATCACGTAACCGGGGTTGAGCATGATGAAACAGGCAAGCCGTCCGAGTCGCCGGCTAACCGGAACGCACAAATGGACAAGCGTATGAGGAAACTCGAAAACCTGCCACATGTGTTCCCGAACCCTGTTTATAAAAATGCCAAGCATGCAGAAGCAGACCTTTTATTGATTGGCTTTAATTCTACCGGCGGTGCGATTGAAGAAGCGATGGAGCGTCTTGAAGCGGACGGCATCAAAGTAAACCATGCGCGCATCCGGTTGATCCACCCGTTCCCGACAGATGAAATTCTGCCGCTTATTGAGTCGGCAAAAAAGGTCGCAGTTGTAGAAAACAACGCGACAGGCCAGCTGGCTAGTATTATTAAAATGAACGCCGGCTACCCGCATAAAATTAAAAGCATCTTGAAATATGACGGTAATCCATTCCAGCCGCATCATATTGTTGAAAACAGCAAGGAGCTGATTTAATCATGGCAACAGCAACAACTACAACATTTAAAGATTTCCGTAACAGCGTGAAGCCTAACTGGTGCCCCGGCTGTGGTGACTTCTCCGTGCAGGCGGCTATTCAGCGCGCGGCAGCCAATGTGGGGTTAACGCCCGAAAAACTAGCGGTTATTTCCGGGATCGGCTGCTCCGGCCGAATTTCCGGTTACATTAATTCGTATGGACTTCATGGCATTCACGGCCGGGCGCTTCCGATTGCGCAAGGTGTGAAAATGGCCAATAAAGATTTGACAGTTATCGCATCCGGCGGTGACGGCGATGGATTTGCGATTGGAATGGGGCATACCATTCATGCGATGCGCCGCAACATCGATTTAACGTATATCGTTATGGACAACCAAATTTACGGATTAACAAAAGGCCAGACTTCTCCGCGTTCAGCGGCCGGCTTTAAAACAAAATCAACACCGCTTGGTGCGATTGAGCAGACATTGTCACCGATGCAGCTGGCGGTTACAACAGGTGCTACGTTCGTGGCGCAAAGCTTTTCAACGGATTTAAAAGATTTAACAGCCATCATTGAAGCGGGTATTAACCATAAAGGTTTTTCTATTATTAACGTGTTCAGCCCATGTGTAACATATAATAAAGTGAACACGTATGACTGGTTCAAAGAAAACTTAACAAAGCTTTCGACAATTGAAGGCTACGATCCGTCTGACCGCCAGGCTGCGATGAATACACTGATGCAGCACGACGACCTGGTAACAGGCATTATTTATCAGGATACAGAGCGTCCATCCTACCAGGAGCTCGTTGAAGGCTACGCGGAAACGCCGCTCACTGAAGCGGATCTGGATCTTGGAGAAGAAACATTTAAGAAGCTTGTTGAAGAATTTATGTAAGATTTATGGCGCAGAGAAGAAATCTCTGTGCTTTTTCTGTGCCTTGCTTGAGTGCGGTCTTTGAACGGTATATACTTAAGGAATGTGCACGATAGTTTGAAAGATCGGAAAGGGGATTCACCATGAACGAAGAACAACGAAAAAATAGCGAGCAGGCCCGTCCATCGGACAAAAAATCCGTTAAGGACTACAGCCAGTATTTCCAATCTGTTTACACGCCGCCTTCTTTAAAAGACGCTAAAAAGCGCGGGAAAGAAGAAGTAGCGTATCACAATGATTTTAAAATCGACGAGCGTTTTCAAGGGATGGGCAATGGCAAAAACTTTTATATCCGTACGTACGGATGTCAAATGAATGCGCACGACACGGAAGTCATGGCGGGTATTTTTATGGCACTCGGCTACAATGCGGTGGAAACACCGGAAGAAGCAGATGTTATTTTACTGAATACATGTGCCATCCGTGAAAACGCAGAAAACAAAGTGTTTGGTGAGATCGGGTTCCTGAAACATTTAAAGCGGGATAACCCGAACCTGCTTCTCGGCGTATGCGGCTGTATGTCCCAGGAAGAATCCGTAGTAAACAAAATTTTAAAATCGTATCATCATGTGGATATGATTTTCGGTACACACAATATTCACCGTCTGCCGGAAATCCTAAACGAAGCCTACATGTCCAAAGAAATGGTTATAGAAGTATGGTCTAAAGAAGGAGACGTAATTGAAAACCTTCCAAAGGTACGCCAGGGCAATGTAAAAGCCTGGGTAAACATTATGTACGGCTGTGACAAGTTCTGCACGTACTGTATCGTGCCGTATACACGCGGAAAAGAACGGAGCCGCCGTCCGGAAGAAATTATCCAGGAGGTACGACAGCTTGCGGCGCAGGGCTACCAGGAAGTGATGCTGCTTGGCCAAAACGTAAACGCCTATGGAAAAGACTTTGCTGACATGGAATACCGCCTGGGAGACTTAATGGATGAAATCCGTCAGATCGGCATTCCGCGTGTACGCTTTACAACAAGCCATCCGCGTGATTTTGACGACCATTTAATCGAGGTGCTCGCTAAAGGCGGCAACTTGATGGATCATATCCATCTGCCGGTGCAAAGCGGTTCAACGGATATCCTCAAGATCATGGCCCGTAAATACACACGCGAGCAGTTTTTAGAGCTTGTGCGTAAAATCAAAGCAGCGATGCCGGACGTAGCACTGACAACCGATATTATTGTCGGCTATCCGAACGAAACCGAAGAACAATTCGAAGAAACAATGTCGCTTTATCGTGAAGTCGGCTTTGAAATGGCGTATACGTACTTGTATTCACCGCGTGAAGGCACGCCGGCTGCAAAAATGGTTGATAATGTGCCGATGGACGTGAAAAAAGCGCGTTTGCAACGGTTAAATGCGCTTGTGAACGAACTGTCTAATGAGTCCATGAAGCAGTATAAAGGCCAAATCGTTGAAGTACTCATTGAAGGAGAGAGCAAGAAAAATCCGGATGTTCTTGCCGGCTACACATCTAAGAACAAGCTTGTAAACGTAAAAGCACCAAAATCGGCCATCGGAAAAATTATTCCGGTGCGTATTACGGAAACAAAATCATGGTCAATGGACGGGGAAGCGGTAGAAATCGAAAATATGGCCGAGGTGAACTAAAATGGAGAAAACCATTTACACAAAAGACGAGATTATTGCCAAAGCAACAGAACTCGCCAATATGATTTCGGCTACGGAAGAAGTGGCGTTTTTTAAACAGGCAGAAGCCAAAATCCACGAAAACCAGAAGCTCCGTGAAAAAATGGCGGGTTTAAAAAGCCTGCAAAAGCAAGCTGTTAATTTCCAGCACTATAAAAAAGCAGAAGCGCTGAAAACAACAGAAGAAAAAATTGCTAAAATTGAGCAGGAGCTTGATGAAATGCCGATCGTGCAGCAATTCAAGCAGTCACAGACAGATGTAAATGCCATTTTACAGATGGTTGCGACTGCCATCTCCAATAAAGTGACCGACAATATTATTATGGAAACAGGCGGCGACCTGCTCCGTGGTGAAACAGGCGCCCAGGTAAGGAACCGCCCGCCAGGCAGCTGCTCGTAAAAAAACAATCCTGCCTTTTAGGCGGGATTTTTTTCAATCTTGGGCACCCGTCTCACTTTCTCTGCATACAATAGGAAGACCACATCAGAGGAGGGACAACAGATTGAGCCAATTCCGCGAGATCATCACAAAGTCCGTCGTTGCCAAAGGCCGGAAGTATACGCAGTCGCACCATGCTGTTCTGCCGCCGAATAAGCCGTCCGGCATTTTAGGGTGCTGGATTATCAACCACGAGTACAAAGCGAAAAAAGCCGGCAATAAAGTAGAAGTATTCGGCACGTACGAAATCAACGTCTGGTATTCTTATCACAACCACACGAAAACGGCTGTTGTCACGGATAAAGTTGAATACAAAGACGTGTTGAAATTAACGTACCGGGATGATGAGTACGACGGAGATGACCATGTTTGGGTAAAAGTGCTGCAGCAGCCAAATTGCCAGGAAGCCGTCATTTCTGACTGCGGTACGAAAATCAACGTGCAGGCGGAGCGCGAATTGCTTGTAGAAGTCACAGGTGAGACAAAAGTCTGCGTGGCGTTTCATGACTACGAAGATGAATGGGATTGCGAGCGGGAAACAGCAGAAGAACACCATGACCACTAAATGAGCTGGCGGGGAACGAACCGTTTTCCCGCTTTTTTTTCGTGTGCTATACTATCAGAAGAAGAAAGACAGAGAGGAATGCGACATGGCACAATATACTCCAATGATTCAGCAATATTTGCGTGTAAAGGCAGACTACCAAGATGCCTTTTTATTTTTTCGCCTCGGCGATTTTTACGAAATGTTTTTTGAGGATGCGTTAAATGCAAGCCAGATACTAGAAATTACTTTGACATCGCGGGACGGCGGCAGTGCAGACCGGATTCCGATGTGCGGCGTTCCCTATCATTCTGCCAAAGGGTACATAGAGCGGCTGGTCGCAGCAGGCCATAAAGTAGCCATCTGTGAGCAGCGGGAAGATCCGAAGCAGGCAAAAGGCGTGATCAAACGGGAAGTTGTACAGGTCATTACGCCGGGTACCATGATGGAAGGGTCCGGCATTCAAGAAAAAGAAAATCATTACCTGGCTGTGTTCGAGCGTTCCGGCAATGACTATGCGGTAGCGGCAGCGGATGTGACAACCGGCGAGTGTAAAACAGCTCTTTTTCCTTCGTTTGATGCGGCTCTTCATGAGCTGGCAGCCTACGGGGTAAAGGAAGTGATTACGGACGGTACGCTGGATGAGCCGGAAGCAAAGCAAATGCACGGCCGGCTTGGCGCGGTTCTTTCGGTAGAGGAAGCGGTGGAAGAAGAGTCATTCAGCCCTCTTTTGGGCCAGCTGACGCACGGACTGCTCCGCCAGGCCTCGGCTCGCTTGTATCATTACCTGCACCGGACACAAAAGCGCAGCCTCGACCACCTGCAGCCCGCGGAGCCGTATGAAATTCGCCATTACATGAACATCGATTATTTTTCAAAACGAAATCTAGAGCTGACAGAAACGATCCGTTCAAAAGGGAAAAAAGGCTCGCTTCTCTGGCTGCTCGATGAAACAAAAACCGCCATGGGCGGGCGTTTACTAAAGCAGTGGATTGATCGCCCGCTGCTCGATGAAAAAGAAATCGGACGCCGCCTGGCAGTTGTAGATACGTTTATCAAGGCTTTTTTTGAGCGGGAAGAGCTGCGTGAACAGCTGAAAGAAGTGTATGATTTAGAGCGGCTTGCCGGCCGGGTCGCTTTTGGCAGTGTTAATGCGCGTGATTTGGTCCAGTTGAAAAAATCACTTGGACAAATTCCTTTGCTTGTTCACGTATTAAAACAAATGAATGGAGCCGAGCTGGATAAGCTGGCTGATTCATTGGATCCGTGCGAGGAACTTTTGGACGAGCTTGAGCAGGCACTTGTGGAAGAGCCTCCTGTCTCGGTAAAAGAAGGCGGCATGATCCGGGACGGGTTCCATGCTCAGCTCGATGAATATAGAGATGCTTCCCGCAACGGCAAGCAGTGGATCGCGGAACTCGAGCAGCAGGAACGTGCGAAAACAGGCATTAAATCGCTCAAAATCGGCTACAACCGCATTTTTGGCTACTATATTGAAGTAACGAAAGCCAATCTTGGCTTGCTTGAAGAAGGCCGGTATGAGCGCAAGCAGACGCTCGCCAACTGCGAACGCTTTGTCACACCGGAACTGAAAGAAAAAGAAGCGCTTATTTTAGAAGCAAACGAAAAAATGGTGGAGCTTGAGTATGACCTGTTCTGCGAGCTGCGCGAGCACGTGAAGGGTTTTATTCCGCGCCTGCAGCTCCTTGCCCGCATAGTGAGTGAAGTAGATGTGCTGCAATGCTTTGCGGCGGTAAGTGAGTCGCGTCGGTTTGTCCGACCGGTGTTTTCAAAGGAAGGCCGGATGTGGATTAAAGAAGGCCGCCATCCGGTTGTAGAAAAAGTAATGGACGCACAAGGATTTGTGCCGAATGACTGCCATATGGAAGAAGGCCGGAACGTACTGCTGATTACCGGACCGAATATGTCCGGGAAAAGTACGTATATGCGCCAGACAGCGCTGATTGCCATTTTGGCGCAAATCGGCTGTTATGTACCGGCAGATGAAGCGGTGCTGCCGATTTTTGACCAGATATTCACCCGGATCGGTGCAGCGGACGATTTGGTGTCCGGACAAAGTACATTTATGGTTGAAATGCTTGAAGCGAAGCATGCGATCGTCAGCGCCACAAACCGCTCGCTCATTTTATTTGACGAAATTGGCCGCGGTACATCCACGTATGATGGGATGGCGCTTGCACAGGCGATGATTGAATATATTCATACAACAATTGGCGCGAAAACACTGTTTTCTACTCATTACCATGAGTTAACAGTGCTGGACCAATCTCTCGAGCATATGCAAAATGTTCACGTCACTGCAGCGGAACAGGACGGAAAAGTCGTCTTTTTGCACAAAGTAAAAGACGGTGCGGCCGATAAAAGCTACGGCATTCATGTAGCGGAGCTGGCTGGCCTTCCTGAAGCGGTGATTTCGCGGGCGTCAACGCTTTTGCACTCTTTAGAAAATCGTGAGGAGCACGATGCGCCGGCTGCCGCTCACCAGGAAGGACAGCTTTCTTTCTTTGATCAAGCACCTGTTCCAGCTCCGGTTGAGAAGGAGCCAAAGCCGTCCAAGGAAGATCCGTCTATTGTTGCCAAGCTGCTCAGCTATGACATTATGGAAATGACGCCGATGGAAGCAATGAATACATTATATGCTCTGCAAAAAGAAGCAAAAAAATGAGGTGAACATAAATGGGGATTATCCGCCAGCTTGACGAGTCATTATCCAATAAAATTGCGGCCGGTGAAGTGGTGGAGCGTCCGGCCTCAGTTGTGAAAGAACTAACCGAAAATGCGCTTGATGCCGGAAGTACGGTTATTGAAATTGATGTGGAAGAAGCCGGTCTTGGGCTGATCCGAATTACCGACAACGGGTCCGGCATAGAGCCGGATGATGTAGAGCGGGCTTTTTACCGGCACGCTACAAGTAAAATAAAAGATGAAAATGACCTGTTCCGCATCCGCACACTCGGCTTTCGGGGCGAAGCACTGCCGAGTATCGCCTCGGTATCTGATGTAACGATGGCTACGTCTACAGGAAGCGGCGCCGGGACGGAGATTGTTTTGTCCGGCGGCGCCATCCAGTCCAAGCGGCCGGGGCCTGCCCGTAAAGGAACGGAAATTACGGTCGCGAACCTGTTTTTTAATACGCCGGCCCGGCTGAAATACATGAAGAGCGTTCACACGGAGCTCGGTAATATTACCGACGGGGTCAACCGGATGGCTTTAAGCCGCCCGGATGTATCGTTCCGTCTCCGCCATAATGGCCGTGAGCTATTAAAAACAAACGGAAACGGCGATGCAAGACAGGTGCTTGCCGCTATTTACGGAACGTCTATTGCCAAGCAAATGATTCCGGTCGAAGCGCAGTCGCTCGATTTTCGGCTGTCCGGCTTCGTGTCGCTTCCCGAAGTGACACGTGCGTCGCGAAATTATATGTCGATGATTGTTAACGGGCGGTTTATTAAAAACTTTAAAATCTCTAACGCTATTTTAGAAGGCTATCACACGTTTCTGCCGGTCGGACGCTATCCGATCGTGCTGTTAAATATTGAAATGGACCCATTGCTTGTTGACGTAAACGTACACCCGGCGAAGCTGGAAGTGCGCTTTAGTAAAGAAGCGGAGCTTTGCGCACTGATTGCCTCCTCCATTAAAGAAGCGCTGCGAAAGGAAACACTGATTCCAGATGCACTGCCTGTACTAAAAAAGCGTAAAGACTTTACAGAGCAGCCGGCCTTTCAATTTGATGCGCCGCCTCCTCCGCGCAAACCGGCCATGCCGCCGGTGTCGGAAGTGGAAAAGCTGTACAAGCCTGAATATTACGAGGAGCCTGTAAAAGAGGAGCCGCCGCACACCGCGTTTTATCCAGCTGATCACGAACCGCCTGCCGAACCGGAGCCGGTAAAAGAGGAGGCACCAGTTGTGCCTGCCGAACCGGCAGAGCCGAAAGAGCGCATGCCGATGCTTTATCCTATCGGCCAGATGCATGGCACGTATATTTTTGCCCAAAACGAAAACGGCTTGTATATGATCGACCAGCATGCCGCTCAAGAGCGAATTAAATATGAATACTTCCGGGAAAAAGTCGGACAAACGGAACCGGAGCTTCAAGAACTGCTTATTCCGCTCACGTTTGATTTTTCAGCGGATGAGTTTATGAAAATCGAAGAAAACCGGTCCGCACTTGAAGGTGTCGGTGTATTTTTAGAGCCATTCGGCGATCGGTCGTACGTTGTCCGTGCACATCCAGTCTGGTTTCCAAAAAATGAAGAGCGTGATGTGATCGAAGAAATGATTGAAGAAGTACTGGCGATGAAAAAGCCAGATGTGAAAAAAATTCGCGAGGAAGCAGCGATTTTAATGAGCTGCAAAGGATCAATCAAAGCGAACCGCCATCTGCGGAATGATGAAATTGAGCAGCTGCTGGCCGATCTGCGACGCAGCGAAGACCCTTTTACGTGTCCCCATGGCCGGCCCATCACCATTCATCTGTCCAACTATGATATTGAAAAAATGTTTAAAAGAATTATGTAAAGAGGTGGCACGATGTCTTTTAATGGACAAGCAATTCTGCCGGCAATCCGGTCAATGAAAGACTTTGAGAAAATGCTCTCCATGAATTATGAATACGGTGTGTTTTTAGATCTGCACATCGGGCAGGTAAAAAGTGTGCTTGATCTTGCCCGGCAAAATGGGAAAAAGATGTTTGTTCACCTTGATTTAATAAACGGGCTTGCCGGTGATGAGCATGGTGTGGAATTTATTGCCCGATACGCCAAGCCATACGGCATTATTTCCACAAAAGGAAGCGCCCTTGTCAAAGCAAGGCAAAAAGGGCTCGTGGCCACGCAGCGGGCATTTATTCTAGATTCGAATGCGGTCAACAGAAGCGTTCGGCTTGCACAAAAAGCGGAGCCGGACTTTATTGAAGTGCTGCCGGGTGTAGCACCAAAGATTATCCAGCTGATCCGCCGTGAAACCGGAAAGCCGGTTTTTGCGGGCGGGCTGATCGAAACAAAAGAGGAAGTAGAAGCCGCTCTTTCGGCAGGTGCGTCTGCTGTAACCACATCAGATGTCGCCCTGTGGAAAGAATTTGCCGGGAGCTAAAAAGAAGCGCAGCCAATAAGGCTGCGCTTCTTTAATTGGCACCGTAAAGGGCATAGTCGGGCAGCGGCAGCCCAAGCTGCAGAAGCGATTCTTCAATATGCGAGACGGCTCTTTTGAGAACTTCTACCCGTGCAAACTTTTTATCATTTCCTTCAATCACGAACCATGGTGCGTGAGCAAAATCTGTTTTCTCAAGCATTTCTTCGGCCGCTTCCACATACTGGCCCCACTTTTTCCGGTTGCGCCAGTCTTCATCGGTAATTTTCCAGCGTTTTAAAGGGTTTTGCTGCCGTTCTTCAAAACGGCGCAGCTGCTCGTCTTTGGAAATGTGCACCCAAAACTTCATCATTATGTATCGTTCATCTGTTAATGATTTTTCGAATGCATTAATTTCATCGTACGCCCGCTTCCATTCACAGTTGACAGCATAGCCTTCAATTCGCTCAACGAGCACGCGGCCGTACCAGGAGCGGTCGAAAATCCCAATTTGCCCGTGCTGCGGCAGCTTGCGCCAGAACCGCTGCAGGTAATGGTAGCGCAGCTCATGCGGCTGGGGAGCTGAAATCGGATGAACCAATACGCCGCGCGGATCGAGCTGTTCATTCATCCGCTTGATTGCCCCGCCTTTTCCGGCCGCATCCATGCCTTCAAATGCAATAATTAAGCCGATTTTTTCATGAAACAGCGTTTGCTGCAGAGCAAGAAGGCGCCGCTGGTACTTCTCAAGCTCCACTTTATACAGCTTTTTATCCATTAACTGCTTGTCCTGCTTTAATTTTTCTAGTTGGATTTTCATCTTCATTCCTCCTTTTCATTCCCATACCCATTATCACGCTTTTTCAACATTTTTTAAAAACATTTGACACCGCTTTCAGTTAGCGTTATCATAAACAGCAAGTTCATAAATTTGTGACCGAGAACATGGAGACTCACATTGACACCCCTCAAGGGGACCAGTGTGAGTTTTTTTGTTTTCTGCTTTAGGCGTCCCGGGCGTAAAAGGCGAAACAACGAGAAGAAGGGATGAAAACAAAATGACACCATTTATGGGAGAGTTGATTGGAACGGCAATGCTCATTATTTTTGGAGCAGGTGTATGCGCTAACACGAGTTTAAAAAAATCATTTGCCAATGGAAGCGGGTGGATGGTGATCGCGTTTGGCTGGGGACTGGCCGTTACAATGGCTGTGTATGCGGTAGGCGGAGCCAGCGGGGCGCACTTGAACCCGGCGGTGACGATTGCACTGGCGATTACTGGTTCTTTTCCATGGACAGATGTTGTATCATATGTAACAGCTCAAATGATCGGCGCCATCATTGGCTCGGCGGTTGTATTTCTGCACTTTCTGCCGCATTGGGAAGAAACGGACGATCCTGGCGCGAAGCTTGGCGTTTTTGCTACATCGCCGGCGGTTAACCGCCCATATGCCAATGTAGTGAGTGAAGTGATTGGAACTTTTATTTTAGTGATTGGACTATTAACTATTGGAGCGAATAAGTTTACGGACGGCTTGAATCCTTTAATTGTCGGCTTTTTAATTATGGCCATTGGGCTGTCGCTGGGCGGTACAACGGGCTATGCGATCAACCCGGCCCGTGACCTGGGTCCGCGCATCGCGCATTTTCTGCTTCCGATTGCCGGTAAAGGCGGTTCGAACTGGAAGTATGCCTGGGTTCCGGTAGTAGGGCCGGTTTTGGGCTCGGTGCTGGCTGCTTTCTTTTATAAAGGATTTTTCCTGAATGAAGGAACAGGCGCATTTTTCATTACACTGGCGCTGTCAGTGGTTTTTATTTTAATGATCAAGCTTGCTTCAGCGTGGCCTGCTGTGCAAAGCTATACACATAAATGAGGGGGATTTTGGAATGGAAAAGTACATTATGTCAATTGATCAAGGAACAACAAGCTCACGGGCGATTTTGTTTAATAAAGGAGGAGAAATCGTTCATTCTGCACAAAAAGAATTTAAGCAGTATTTCCCGAATCCAGGCTGGGTGGAGCATGACGCAAATGAAATTTGGGCTTCCGTTTTATCTTGTATTGCAACAGTATTAAGTGAAGTGGACATTCGTGCTGACCAAATCGAAGCCATCGGCATTACCAACCAGCGTGAAACAGCGGTCGTTTGGGACAAAGAAACCGGCCGTCCCATTTATCACGCCATCGTCTGGCAGTCGCGCCAGACGGCAGATATCTGCGCCGATATTAAAGCGAAAGGCCATGAACAAACATTCCGTGACAAAACGGGGCTTTTGGTTGACCCTTATTTTTCCGGAACGAAAGTAAAATGGCTTTTGGATCACGTAGAAGGAGCACGCGAGCGGGCGGAAAGAGGAGAATTATTATTCGGTACGATTGATACGTGGCTGATTTGGAAGCTGACAGGCGGAAAAGCGCACGTGACCGATTATTCAAATGCGGCGCGGACGCTGATGTTTAACATTCATACGCTGAATTGGGACGAAGAACTGCTCGAGATTTTAACGGTGCCAAAGCAGCTGCTGCCGGACGTTCGCCCTTCTTCAGAAGTATATGGCAAAACGGCACCGTTTCACTTTTTTGGACAGGAAATTCCGGTTGCCGGCGCTGCAGGAGACCAGCAGGCAGCGCTCTTCGGACAAGCATGCTTTGAAAAAGGCATGGCGAAAAATACATACGGCACCGGCTGCTTTATGCTGATGAATACCGGTGAAACAGCCGTGAAATCAGAGCATGGCCTGCTGACAACGATTGCCTGGGGTGTTGACGGAAAAGTAGAATACGCGCTTGAAGGAAGTATTTTTGTAGCAGGTTCTGCGATTCAGTGGCTGCGTGACGGCATGCGGATGATCAAAACAGCGGCAGACAGTGAGAAATATGCGGAGCGGGTAGAGTCCACCGATGGCGTTTATGTGGTACCGGCTTTTGTGGGACTGGGTACGCCATACTGGGAAAGTGATGTACGAGGAGCTGTGTTTGGTGTCACACGCGGAACGGAGAAAGAGCATTTTATCCGCGCGGTGCTTGAGTCTCTTGCGTATCAAACGAGAGATGTGCTTGAAGCGATGGAAGCGGACTCCGGCATTTCGCTGAAAACGCTCCGTGTAGACGGCGGCGCCGTCATGAATGCTTTTTTAATGCAGTTTCAAAGCGATGTGCTGAATGTGCCGGTTGAACGTACTCAAATCAATGAAACGACAGCGCTTGGGTCGGCTTACTTAGCCGGTCTTGCAGTTGGTTTTTGGAATGACCGGTCGGAAATCGCACAAAACTGGCAGGTAGCCCGCACGTTCGAGCCGGAAATGATGGAAGAGGTTCGCGAGACATTATATGCGGGCTGGAAAAAAGCGATAAAGGCTGCTATTGCGTTTCAATAACACTAATGATAAAATAAATACAAGTTAATACATTGTCCGGAGAAACGGGAGAGACCTGAAAGCAAGACAGCATCGCTGTTTTGTTCTTTCAGGTCTCTTTTTGTTTATCCAGGGGTAAAAAGAAACAACCAACACTAAGGGGATGACAAAATGAAGTTCACCAATCATCAGCGGTCAGAAGCGATACAGACATTGCAAAACGGGCAGTATGACATTCTCGTAATTGGCGGCGGCATCACCGGCGCCGGCATTGCTCTTGATGCTTCCATGCGCGGCATGAAAGCCGCTTTGATCGATATGCAGGATTTTGCGGCAGGTACATCAAGCCGTTCCACCAAGCTTGTGCACGGCGGCCTTCGCTACTTAAAACAATTTGAAGTGAAAATGGTGGCAGAGGTTGGCAAAGAGCGGGCGATCGTATATGAAAACGGCCCGCATGTAACCACACCAGAATGGATGCTGCTTCCGTTTCACGCAGGCGGTACATTCGGCCCGCTATCTACATCTCTCGGCCTCCGTGTTTATGATTTTTTAGCAGGTGTCAAGCGGTCAGAGCGCCGGAAAATGTTTTCGGCTTCAGAAACGCTGAAGCAGGAACCGCTTGTAAAGCGTGAAGGCTTAAAAGGCGGCGGTTACTATGTGGAGTACCGGACGGACGATGCACGCCTGACGCTTGAAGTGATGAAGCGGGCGGCCGAAAAAGGAGCACACTGCATGAACTATGTGAAAGCGGAAGGCTTTACATATGAGGACGGCAAAGTAACCGGCGTTCAAGCCATTGATCAATTAACCGGCCAGGCGCTGACTATTACGGCTGCCAAAGTGATTAACGCTTCCGGCCCGTGGGTAGATGAAGTGCGTAAAAAAGACGGAAGTGAAAACGGAAAGCACCTACGCCTGACAAAAGGCGTTCATATTGTTATCGATCAGTCCGTTTTTCCTCTTCAGCAGGCTGTTTACTTTGATACGCCGGACAAACGGATGGTGTTTGCGATTCCGCGTGACGGAAAAACGTATATCGGTACAACCGATACATTCTACAACACCGATCCGATCCGCCCAGATATTACAGCGGAGGATCGCGCTTATCTGCTTGGTGCGATCCGGTTTATGTTCCCTTCTATAAAGGTGGAGGAAGCCGATATTGAATCGTCCTGGTCGGGTGTTCGTCCGCTTATTTACGAGGAGGGCAAAGACCCGTCTGAAATTTCTCGTAAAGATGAAATTTGGGAAACCGAGTCCGGCCTGCTGACGATCGCCGGCGGGAAATTGACCGGCTACCGGAAAATGGCTGAAACGATTGTGGATCTGGTTGCCAAGCGGCTGAAGGAGGAGCGGGGCATTCTTTATAGCCCATCCGAAACCAAGCACCTGCCGATTTCAGGCGGTGATGTGGGCGGCTCGGTGAACTTCCCGGCGTTTGTGCAATCGAAAGCAGCAGCCGGTGCAGCCAAAGGCTTTACTCAAAAGGATGCAGAAAAAATTGCCCGTATGTACGGGTCCAATGCGGAAAAAGTGTTTGCTTATAAGGAAGACAGCGAACTGCCGGACTTGTTAAATGCGCAGCTGATGTATGCAATCGAAGAAGAAATGGCGTATACGCCGGCAGACTTTTTCATCCGCCGTACAGGAGCCCTGCTGTTTGATATCCAAACTGTCCTTACGTACAAAGAGCAGGTGATAAACAAAATGGCCCGGCTGTTCGGCTGGTCAGAGGAAGAAAGGGCCAAACATGCCACAGAGCTTCAAAAAGAGATCGATGCCTGTTCGTAAGGATCCGTATCCGCTATAATAAGGATACTTATCCATAAAAGGCTGTGAAAAACGTGACAAAAAACAAAGTCGCTGTCGTGATTGGCCCGACAGCATCCGGAAAAACCGATTTAAGTATTCACCTGGCCAAACAATTTGACGGTGAGGTGATCAGCGGGGATTCCATGCAGATCTACCGGAGGCTTTCCGTCGGAACCGCAAAAGTAACAGAAGAAGAAATGGACGGGGTTCCGCATCATTTAATTGATATTAAAAATGTAGATGAATCTTTTTCTGCTGCCGAGTTTCAGCAGCTCGCCCGCGAAAAAATCGCGGATATCAACGCTCGGGGCCGGCTGCCCATCATATGCGGCGGCACGGGCCTTTACATTCAATCTGTTTTATACGACTACCAATTTGCCCGTGAGGAGACAGACGGCACCGTTCGGGCAGCTCTTGAAGCAGAAGCGGACAGGGTAGGGTCACAAGCACTCCATGATGAGTTGAAGCGGGTGGACCCTGTAACAGCTGCCACATTTCATCCGAACAATGTGCGCCGGACGATCCGGGCGCTTGAAATTTACCGGACAACAGGCGAGCCGCCATCCCAGAGGCCAAGTGCTGAGGCACCGACAGAAAAGTACGAAAGTGCCATGATCGGGCTGACCATGGACCGGGATGTGCTGTATGACCGAATCAACCGCCGGGTAGATTTGATGGTCGAGCAGGGCTTATTGGAAGAAGCAGAATGGCTGTACCGCCAGCAGCTGTCCGATGTGCCGGCTGTTCAGGCGATTGGCTACAAAGAGCTGTTTCCGTTTTTGCGCGGTGAGCAGGCGCTTGAAGAAGCACTCGATGTGCTCAAGCAAAATTCACGCCGGTACGCCAAGCGCCAGCTTACCTGGTTCCGTAATAAAATGGAGATTGACTGGTTTGATGTAACGGATGAAGCTGCACGAAAAGAAAAAAAACAACAAATTTGCTCGCTGCTGGCAGGAAAGCTGAATCTAAGGTAGAATTAATAATAATGGATTCAGAGAGAAAGAGGAGGAACCAAGCATGAAACAGCCAATTAACATTCAAGACCAATTTCTAAACCAGCTGCGCAAAGAAAATACGATGGTTACCGTGTTTTTACTGAATGGATTTCAGCTGCGCGGGCTGATTAAAGGATTTGATAACTTTACCGTCCTGGTAGAAACTGATGGGAAACAGCAGCTTGTGTTTAAACATGCCATTTCGACATTTGCTCCTCAGCGCAGCGTCAACTTGAATTTCGAAGAACAATAAGAGAAGACTCCAGAGATCCGCCTAGAGCGGGTCTTTTTTTTGTACGCCTGCATATCTTTTTTTATAAAGGAGGGGCGCAGCATGAAGCAGACAAACAAGGAAGGCCGTATTCATGTCGTCCTCAACCCAAAAGAAAAGCCGGCACCGCTTGCTGACGGCTGGCCGGAGCACCCGGAGCACGGGGTGCTTCGCAAGATTGAAGAAGAAATGGATACGTTAATTGGCCTGAGCGGCCTCAAAATACTCATACGGGAGCTGTATGCAGCAGCCTACATCAGCAAAAAGCGCATCGAAGCCGGCATCGATACGCGCGGGCAAATGCTGCATATGCTGTTTACCGGCAACCCGGGCACCGGAAAAACAACCGCTGCGCGGCTGTTTGCTTCGATGTTTAAGCGGATCGGCCTGCTGGAAAAAGGCCATTTTATTGAAGCCGAGCGGGCGGACCTGGTCGGGGAATATATCGGTCATACGGCGCAGAAAACACGCGATCTCGTTAAAAAAGCGCTTGGCGGCGTGCTGTTTATTGATGAAGCCTATTCCCTGGCGCGGGGCGGAGAAAAAGACTTTGGCAAAGAAGCGATTGATACGCTTGTGAAACAAATGGAGGATCATCAAAACAGCTTTATTTTAATACTGGCCGGTTATCCACGGGAAATGGCGCACTTTTTGTCGATGAATCCGGGGCTTCAGTCAAGATTTCCAATTGTTCACCACTTTCCGGATTATACAACGGAGGAGCTGCTTCAAATTGCGGATGTGATCGCCAGAGAAAAAAATTATGAAATCGACCGGGAAGGCCGGGCTGTCCTTCAGGCGATGATTGAACAGGAAAAACGGCGGGCGGGGTTTCGTTTCGCAAACGGGAGGAATGTGCGGACGCTCATTGAAAAAGCGGCCCGGCGCCAGGCGATCCGGCTGATGAAGCAGACCGCCCATTCAAAAAAAGAGCTGAAAACATTGAAAGGGGAAGATTTTCAATTGTCACAATAAAAAAACATATGTTAGAATGTCCAAAAGGATGATGAAGATGAAAAAAAAGCCTGTGAAGGAAAGAATCATTGAAACCGCTTTAGTAATGTTTGAAAAACACGGCTACCACGGAGTGACCATCGACCAGATTGTAGATGAATGCGGAACGTCAAAAGGCGGATTTTATCACAATTTCCGGTCAAAAGATGAGCTGCTGTACCATATTCATGACGTGTTTATTTCGTATCTGCTCAACAAAGCCAAAGAATCGTACGAAAAAGAAACAGACCCTGTTTCACGAATGTGCGGAATTATTACCTCGTTTACAAAAATCTTTGATTTGTATAAGCCGCATATTACGGTATTCTACCAGGAAAGTACGTATTTAAAAGGGGATTTTGAAAAGCAGATTAACGAAAAACGTGACCAGTACCGCCAGCTGCTTCTCCAGATTATCCGTGAAGGGCAGGATAATGGTGATTTCCGTCCGGAAGTGCCGGCTGAAATTTCCACTATGGCGATTATGGGAATGATCAACTGGATGTACAAATGGTTTAAAAAAGAAGGCGAATTGTCGATTGAAGACATTGCCCGTATTTTTAATGATATGATGCTGCATTCCCTATTGACCGAAAGCGCCATGAAAGCCGGAAAAGGAGATCAATTCCTGCTAAAAAAAGAATCCGTCCAGTAAACGGGTTCTTTTTTTGCGCAAAAAAAGCCCGTCTGGGACGGGCTCTTACAGTTTAACCGTACGTTTTGGCAGATGCCAGCCATATTTGTAAGAAAGAATGCGCAGCACCGTAATAAACAGAAATAAAATAATAAGCTGCGCCGGCGTCTCTGCACCGCCAAGGGCAATGATTAAGCCGGCAAGCGCCGCCCAGACGCCATATACTTCATCGCGCAGCAGTGCAGGCTTTCGCTGTGCCAGCACATCCCGTACAAGCCCGCCGCCGCTTCCAGTCAGTACAGCCGCCACAACAACAGCACTGAGCGGGTGATTCATGCCGGCTGCATATAATGCACCCTGCACAGCAAAAGCAGCGAGGCCGATCGCATCAAAAAAATTCCCCCATACCGGCCAGTGGCGGAGCAGATTTTGTGGAAACAAAATGACCGCCGTAATGGAAAGAGCTGCGATCGTGAAAAATTCTCCCTGCTCCCACAGCGCGGAAACCGGAACACCGATTAATAAATTCCGGATAGCACCGCCCCCAAACGCGGTAATCATCCCTAAAATATATATGCCAAACAAATCATACTCTTCTTCCATTGCCACAATTGCCCCTGAAATCGCAAAAGCAATCGTGCCAAGGATCGTAAAAACATCCCATGTAAGCTCCATTCCGAACCTTCCTTCATTCAAAATGATTAATGTTCGGCTTCTATTATAAACCATTCTATTCATTCGCATCTACTTTTTCTTTCAAGAAATCCGGTATTTTGCTATGATGAAAAAAGCGAATAAGAAAGTAGGAACACAATAATGACCAGCATGTTTGATTTACTGAAAAACGGCACTGCCATCCGCGAAAAAGCGGCAGAGGCAGAGGCGAAAATTGCCGGCATTCACCGGCAGATTGACGAGCGGGCGGAGTTCAATCAATTTCGTGTACTCAAAAGCTTTCAATCGAATCAAGTGAGCGATTTTCACTTTACCCCATCCACCGGCTATGGTTACGATGACGCGGGAAGGGAAACACTTGAAAAAGTATACGCAGACGTATTTGGCGGTGAAAGTGCCCTTGTGCGCCCGCAAATTATTTCCGGCACGCACGCGATCACGATTTCACTGTTCGGCATTTTGCGTCCTGGCGATGAATTGCTTTATATTACTGGAAAGCCATACGATACATTAGATGAAATTATCGGTATAAACGGACCATCCAATGGTTCACTTCGTGAATTTGGCATTTCCTATCAGCACGTGGATCTGGATGAAAACGGCCGGCCGGATTTTGACCGTATCCGCGCCAGTATCAATGAACGGACGAAGATGATTGCGATCCAGCGTTCAAAAGGGTACGCCGTGCGGCCGTCTTTTACGATAGAAGACATTCGCGAAATGGTTTCGTTTGTGAAAGAAATCAAGCCCGATGCTGTCGTGTTTGTAGACAACTGCTACGGGGAATTTGTTGAGCAGGAAGAGCCGCTGCATGCCGGTGCTGATTTGATGGCCGGCTCCCTCATTAAAAATCCGGGCGGCGGCATTGCTAAGACCGGCGGATACATTGTCGGCAAAAAGGAATATGTAGAAAGCTGTTCGTACCGCATGACCTCACCGGGCATCGGGGCGGAAGCAGGCGCCAGCCTTTACAGCCTTCAGGAAATGTACCAGGGACTGTTTCTCGCCCCGCATGTAGTGGCGGAAAGCTTAAAAGGCGCTGTGTTTACAGCAGCGATGCTTGAAGGCTTTGGCATGAGTACTACACCGGCATGGAACGAGCCGCGCACAGATTTAATTCAAGCGGTAGAGTTTGGTGACCGCGATAAAATGGTCGCTTTTTGCCAGGCAATACAGTTTGCCTCGCCTGTAAACTCGCATGTAACCCCTCAGCCTGCTTACATGCCAGGCTATGAGGATGACGTGATTATGGCGGCAGGCACATTCGTACAGGGTGCCAGTATTGAACTGACCGCAGACGGGCCGCTGCGTCCACCATACGCGGCATACGTACAGGGCGGACTTACGTATGCGCATGTGAAAATCGCGGTGGCAAGCGCGATTGACTATTTAATGGAAACGGAAAAAATCTGACAACCTATGAATCAAAAAATGAATGAAGTGTGATAAAATGTTACACAGAGTTGACAAATGATCTTACATGATTTATAGTAAAGGTATCAGATCAGATAAGAAAAAGGAGGGGGATAATATGAGCAGCCAAATACGCCGGACGATGCCGCTTTTTCCAATGGGAACCGTCATGAAATTAACGGATTTAACCGCAAGGCAGATTCGCTATTATGAGCAGCATCAATTAATTACCCCGGATCGTTCTGATGGAAACCGGCGTCTCTATTCATTGAACGATATTGACCGCCTCTTAGAAGTAAAAGATCTTCTGGACCAGGGCATCAATATGGCCGGGATTAAAAAAATCCTGCTTAAAGACGGTTCGCAGGAGCTCGAATTAGAAACAAGAGATAGTGGCCAAAAGCCAAAAAAAGAGTTCACGGATGAAGAACTTCGCAAGCTGCTTCGCAAAGAACTGATCAATGCTGGGCGCTTCAATCGTTCTTCTGGAATGGACCGGCGGTTTTTTCACTAATCTTTTGCATACAAGGTTTACATATTTGAGGAGGAATGGATACAAATGGGTAAGTACACACGTGAAGACATTCAGCGCTTAGCGAAAGAACAAGACGTAAGATACATTCGTCTTCAGTTCACAGACATTCTTGGCACAATCAAAAACGTAGAAATTCCAGTGAGCCAGCTTGACAAAGCGCTTGATAACAAAATGATGTTCGATGGATCTTCAATCGAAGGTTTTGTGCGTATTGAAGAATCTGACATGCAGCTTTATCCAGACCTTGACACTTGGGTTGTATTCCCTTGGACTGCTGAAAAAGGTAAAGTAGCGCGTCTTATCTGTGATATCTACACTCCAGAAGGCGAGCCGTTCGCAGGCGACCCGCGTGCAAACTTAAAACGTGTTTTAAAAGAAATGGAAGAGCTTGGCTTCACAGACTTTAATCTTGGGCCTGAGCCGGAATTCTTCTTGTTCAAATTGGACGAAAAAGGTGAACCAACTCTTGAGCTAAATGACAACGGTGGATATTTCGACCTTGCGCCAACAGACCTTGGTGAAAACTGCCGCCGCGACATCGTGCTTGAGCTTGAAGAAATGGGCTTTGAAATCGAAGCATCTCACCACGAAGTAGCACCAGGACAGCACGAAATCGACTTTAAATATGCGGATGCCGTTACAGCTTGTGACAACATCCAAACATTCAAGCTTGTTGTTAAAACAATTGCCCGCAAGCACGGCTTGCACGCGACATTCATGCCAAAACCACTGTTCGGTGTAAACGGCTCTGGCATGCACATGAACTTGTCTCTATTCAAAGACGGCAAAAACGCGTTCTTTGATGAAAGCGGCGAATTGAAACTAAGCGAAACAGCTTACCAATTTATCGCGGGTACAGTGAAAAACGCAGAAGCGTTCACAGCGATCTGTAACCCAACAGTTAACTCTTACAAACGCCTTGTACCAGGTTACGAAGCTCCTTGCTACGTTGCATGGTCAGCACAAAACCGCAGCCCGCTTATCCGTATCCCGGCATCACGCGGCATGAGCACACGCGTAGAAGTACGTTCTGTTGACCCGTCAGCGAACCCGTACCTTGCAATGGCTGTGCTTCTAAAAGCAGGTCTTGACGGAATCAAAAACAAAATGCCAGCTCCAGCTCCAGTAGACCGTAACATCTACGCAATGGACAAAGAAGAGCGCGAAGCAGAAGGCGTACGCGACCTTCCAGCGACACTAGCAGCAGCTCTTGAAGTGTTGAAGCAAAACGACACAATCAAAGACGCGCTAGGCGAACACATTCTTGAGCATTTCATCGAAGCAAAAGAAATTGAATGGGATATGTTCCGCACACAAGTACATCCTTGGGAGCGCGAACAGTACATGTCAATGTACTAAGATGGACAACCCCTTGAGCCGTATGGCTTCAAGGGGTTTTTCTATGTTTTAAAATGTGGGTAAAAGACATGAAAAAAGAGTGCGGAAAACCCCGCACCCACAAAACACCCACAAGATGTTATTCTCTTTTAAAAAGCTGTTCTGAATAATCTTCGTACCTTTTTAGATTCCCCTGTTCCAGCTTTTTCGAAATGTGAGAGTACACATCTGCCGTAATACCCATACTCCCATGACCGAGGCGTTCTTGTATATACTTCATATCAGCGCCAGATTCTAATAAAAGGACTGCATGGGTATGGCGCAGCGAATGAATTGAAAGCTGAGGGAGGCCTGCTTTTTTCAATATGCGGGCAAAGGAATTGAAGAGAGTGGATTTGGGCATGACATTTCCATCATTACGGCACAAAACGAGATTTAAATCATGGTTATAGAAATCCTTCAGCGCCAGCTTATTTTGATTCTGGTATTTCAAATGAAATTGAAGAGCATTGGTTAAAGACTGGCTAATCGTGATGATTCGTTTTGACTTATGCGTTTTTGTATCTCCAAACAACTCCTCATCTTCTTTCGGATCAAAATCTAATGTCCTATTAATAGAAATGGTTTTTCCTTTTAAATCAACGTCAGTCCATTGGAGGGCAGCGGCTTCTCCTTTACGCATCCCAGTTTCAATAAGCATCATAAAAAAGAGCCAGTAAAGATAGTTGTCCTGGTAGGCTGCCTGTAAAAAGGCCGGAATGTCGGCGGAATCGATGAATTGGATTTCTTTTCGCTTTTCCGTGCCTTTAACGGTCGCCCCCAAGCAGGGATTTTTCTGCAGTATACCAAGAATAATCGCTTTACTCATGGCGTTATACATTGTTCCATGCGCGATTTCCACAGTTCGTTTGCTGTAACCTTTATCAGTCAGGTGATTTAAAAACTTTTGATACATAATGGGCTTTAAATCTTTCAGCAGGAGGTTTTGAAAATATGGAATGATGTGGTTTTTTATATTCCTTTCATGTACGAGGTACGTATTTTTGCGAACTGAACCTTTTTTATACTCAAGCAGCCAGTTTGTTAAGAATGATTCCAGGGTGTATACTTTTTCATTTACTTCAAAGCCTTCCAAAATTCTTTTTTCTTCTTCTGCAGCAGCAATTTGAGCCTCAATTGACGACGTAAAACCCCTCTTTGATTTTTCTTTGTATTCATGCGTTATAGGATCTTTATAGCGTATACGAAATTCATAATACGCTTTTTTATCACCGCTTTTTTTATACTTGCGGATACTAGCCATTTGCATTCTCCTTTCCTTCTTTACTTGAGCGTATAGATAACAATGTACTTTTTCCAGATAGCCACAAGTACAATATCGACGAATCTTTGTGTAAAGAAGGAAAGTTAGGTAGAGTGCTGTTCTCTACTTATTAGGAAATAAAAATTAATATTGGCATGTATTCAGCGCTTATTTTTTAGGTGAAATACTAAATTATATCATAACGCTTAAGTAAAGCTTAGCATTCTCTATATCTAAAAAAATTATAGTATCTTAAATCTTCTCATTAGCTCTAGATAATTATTTGATAAAATGTTTTTATGTTAAATAAATTAGGAAGTAGATCAAAAGAAATTATAGCCTTATTTTTTTCTTACTCACTTATTCTGGAGGTAGAGCATGCCAAACAAATATTTTACGGAGATATTAAATACAAATATAGAAATTTTTAAAAACAACTTTTGTAATAAATCTAAAGAGCTTTTTAAAACAGAGAATAGTAAATCTTATATTCATAATGGCGAGTTTGGAATGTATAGAGAAGCATTAGTAAGAGAATTTATTAGGTACTTTACCCCGGGGAAATTTTCTATTAGTGAAGGTTTTGTAATTAACCATAGACAAAATGAAAGTGGGAGAAGTACGCAATGTGATGTAATATTGTTTGATAAAAGTGCTACCCCTTTAGTTCAAGATCCTGCACTCCAAAGATTTTATCCTATAGAGACAGTGGCAGCAGTTGGGGAAGTAAAATCAGTACTCACTGAGACAACATTGAAAAAAGCATTGAATCGACTTGCAAATACAAAGAGAATGAGAGACATACTTAAAGATCCATCTTTAATTTATAGAACAGAGCATCTTAGGTCAAATGTAGAAAATAGTCAGCAAAGAATTGAAGAATGTGTGTACTTTCACAATAAGGTTGTTCAACGTGAAGTTAATCCTAGTGATCTAAATAAATTTAAGCTTAATTTAGCCCAGGATAAGATTATAACCAACATAAAAAACTATATAAAGGAGCATTCGATTCAAGAGAAATTAATAGATAATCTGGATAAATATTTTTATCACAAGGAAAACAAAAGAAATAATGAATTTAATCTAAATACCAACCATGAGGATAACATATTAACTTTTTTAATATGTGAAAAAATTAATTTTAATAAAAATACTAATAACAAGGCGAAGGCAGTAATCGATAAGTACCCAAGTAAGCTTAAGAAAGAATTTAGGCATAATATGATACTTAGTTTAGAGGATGGATTATTTCTTTACCAAGACGAATTTAGTCAATCAAAGAAATATTCACAGTATCCAAAGAAGAAAAATAAGGAATTTAAGCATGTTTTTATTCCTAGTGATAGTCAGAACACACATATTAAAATATTTTCTAACTATTTATTTATGGCCTTAAGTGATGTTACTATTTTATATCCAGAAATAACGCATTATTTGGAGCATACAGTGTGGAATCCAAACACTGAGATTGAATAAGTTATAAACAAAGTTTCTTTGTATTTTAGGATTTTTCTTTTTTGTAGTTAAAATTAAAGGTAGGGTTAAAATATAGAATACCTAATTAGATTATAAAAAACATCAAAGATAAAATATCGGAAAGTTATCTTATGGTCCACTAAGATAGCAGAAACATCAAAACCATGGGCTAATACAAGGAGAAACACGAAGAGTCAAACAGTAAGCAGGCAGCAAGTTTCGATGACTATGATAAGAAAGCTCATTAAGGAACTTGTTATTCATCCATCTGAAGAACTAGTAACGAAGGTTGATGGGTATCTTCCGCTCTTTCACGGATTAAAAATGAATAAAGAAAAGTTCAAAGGAATAATTGATCTTCCAATCCATTCATATATAAAGCCTTGCTATATCGTTCTAGTAAGAGTAGAGGGAAGAAAGATTACCCAAGTATCTGAAGGATGCAGAACAGGGTTGTTACGTTTTGTAATAAGCACAACATCAAATAGAGGGAATTATAAAGTAATCATCATCGGTAACTCTATTTCTCAGCTAATTCTGCCGTTAAAAGAGAAGGATATTGCCGACTTAAAGAATCATGAAATTCTTAAGTTATCAGAAGAGAAAGAGCTCATTATCAGCAAGTTCCTACAGGGTGAAGGAATCTACATAGTCGGAAACAATCGTATTCATATGAGTGTAGACCATAGACCAGAAGAAATGAGGCTGATCCACCCAGAAAAATACGAGAAAACTTACGGACAGAAAGCGGCGTTATAGCATGTACATTAAACTAGCTGTATTTGCTGTTCAACATTGGAAGAAGCTACTCATTTTGTTGATTGCGATCTTTATGGTTATGTTCTTGTTTTTCTTCGGTGCGCAAGAACAACAGCAGGAAGGTGGATATACTGGGAACGGAACCGTCGGTAAGGCACAAATATCAGCATTTGTTAAACAGTACGAGCCGTTAATAGCTAAATATGCAGCGCAATATGGAGTTTCTGATTATACTCAGCTCCTCCTTACGAAAATGCTGCAGGAATCAGGAGGAGGGATATCGGATGTTATGCAGTCCTCTGAATCGGTTGGATTGCCGAGAAATACGATTACCGATCCAGAACAGCCCATTGCTGTTGGGGTGAAGTATTTTGCAAGTGTGCTGAAAAAGGCTAGAGGTGATGTAGATTTAGCTCTGCAGTCGTATAACTTTGGAATAGGGTTCATTGATTATGCAAAAGTAAGATGAGGCTATTTAAAAGAAGTAGTACAATCCTTCTCTAGTGTGATGGCCGCAAAAACGGGCAATATTTAATGCTTCGAAAAGATAAATTAAAAAGCTTTAACCGAGTAAAAACTTATATAACAGAAACTTACTCAGAACAAAGAAAGCACTTTATGGAAAAGAAAAGCAATACTTTCTCTTCAAAGAACTAATTACGTAATTGAAATATTGAGGAAGAAGATTAACTCAAAAAGGGTTTAAGAAATCCCAAATTAATTTAAGGATTTAAGTTGTCGAAAGTTAGTAAGTAATTACTAACTTTTTTGTTGACTTTAAATACAAAAGATAATATACTTTGAACAAGAAATAAAAAGTTAGTAATTAATTACTAAGGAGATGATTTGCTTGTACAAAAAAAACGTATGGGATGTAGCAGATATTTTAAGGGGTTCTTCAATGTCAGCATCCATTATGCTGGCCAGTTTCAGTCTTAAATATGTAGAACAAGAATTTGAAGAACGTCTGTCAAATGAAGCCAGGTTGTCTTACCTGGTGAAAGATGCAGTGAATGCAAAAGAGAACATTAAAAAAGCATTTAAAATAATTGAAAAACAGATATCGGAATTGCAGGGTGTATATGAAAAACTAAACATCGACTGGGATTCGTTTGATAATAAAACAATATTTGAAACGATGCTTTCCGTATATAAAACACCGGCTGAAGAGTTTTCAGAGATAGTCCACGAAATTAGAAATTGGGCTATGAGGACTGAAGGAAAAAAGGGAGGAGAACATTTAATACCTAATTTTTTAAATCAGTTAATGGTGACTTTATTAGATATAAAAGCCGGAAATTCTTTTTATGATGGCGCTGCAGGTTATGGCGGTTCTATGATTGAAGTGAAAAGGCAGCATCCGGAAAAAACAATTACTCTTTATGGCCAGGAACTAAATCCAAGTAGCTGGGCTGCTGGTAAACTTTGTTTACTTATGTCAGGTGCTATAGATGCTGAATTTGAACAGGGAAATACATTGACCAATCCACTTTTCCTGGAAGGAAACAAGGTGAAAAATTTTGATTGTATTGCCATGGCGATCCCTTTAAGTCTCCGTTTGGATGAGCAGACACAAGAAAAACTGAGTAATGATACTTATCAACGATTTTCAATGGGAGACCTTCCAAGAAACAGTGCAGATATGGCCTTTATTCAACACGCTCTGTCTTCTTTAAAAGATAGGGGAAAAGCAATAATCACTGTCACTAACGGTGTCTTAAGCAGAAGTGGCCCGGAACAGGTTATTCGTCAAAATCTAATTGACACTGACCAAATTGAGGCCGTTATCTCACTGGCGCCTAATCTTTTAATGAATACGGCTATCCCAATTAGCCTGTTGATTCTCAACAAAAATAAACCAGAGTATAAACAGAAGAAGGTTCAGTTTATTCAGGCAAGCGAGTTGTTTCAAGAGCAGGGAAGAATCAGATATTTAACGGAAGAACATATCAGTAAAATTCATCAAGCACTGGAGAATGCTGAAGAAGTAGAGGGTTTTAGCAAGTATGTTCCTATAAGTGACCTTGAAGAGAGCTTAACTGTAGCAAGATACATCCAATCAAATGAATTTGAAATTGATGGTGAAGGCACTTTCCGTATCCATATAAATCGTTTAGGAAACGATCAAACCCCTCTTGTGGAGATCAATTCACTCGGGAAGATTTACAGAGGATTAAATATAACCTCTAAAACAGTAGATGAGGTAGATAATGGTGAATTTAAGGTCATTAAATTGTCCGACGTTCAAGATGGTGCAATCTTAATGGATGAACTATCTACTATCGAAGCGAAGACAAATTTCAAGACCTCACTTTACCAGGTTCAGGAAGGAGACGTTATCATTTCATCTAAAGGATCGAATATAAAGATTGCTGTGGTTCCAGAACATGAAGGAGCTATCCTGCTTTCCCAGAATTTCATTGGTTTTCGATCTGTAAAAAACAAGCTGTACCCACACTTTCTACAAGCATATTTGGAAAGTCCAATTGGAAAATATCAACTAAGTCATTTAATGATCGGTACTGCAATGCCAGTTTTAAATCCTAAAAACTTTGGTAGCCTCCAAATTTCACTGCCATCCCTGGATCTACAGGAAGCTGTAGCTAAACGATATAAATTAGCAAATGAGCGTTATAAAGAACTTGTAAAAGAAGCAGAACAACAATTGAAAAGCGAAAAGAGAAAGGCGTACGAAGAGATGGGAATTCATAAATCGTTTGAATTACTAAATGTGAAAAGTTAAAAGGCGACCATGCCATCCAATCCAGTTGTAAAAGGAAGAGAGGAAGTGGGTGTGGCAAGATACCTTGTCACACAACACTTTTCTACAGCAATTAAAACAGGGAAATTAATAGAAGATATACCAGGAACCAAAAAGGAGAGCAATAATTTCTATAGAAAAGGTTGAGTTACCAGGCCATCCAAAAGAAAAATGTGTAGAGCAGGAGAACTTTTTCCTTCAATGTTTGCTTGGGTACTATAACCCTCAATAGGTTCTTTAATTCAAGAGTTTTGTTTTTTAAAATGAGGAAGACTATTATGATTCTTATATAAAAGTGGTAAAATTGTAACTGGAAAACAACAGGAGGTACTAAAAATGAAACTAAAAGCAGATATAGATTTTACTAAAGACTTATTCGATGCAGCTAACAAACTCCGAGGCAGTGTGGCTCCATCCGAGTATAAAAATTTTGTCCTACCACTTATATTTCTTCGGTATCTTTCACTTCGATATGAGAGAAGACGTGAAGAACTTGAAGCGTTAGTAAGCAATCCAAACAGTGATTGGTATATGGAAGACCTTAAAATGAGGGAAGAAGTTCTCTCTGATGAAGATCAATACCGTTCAGAGCGGGTATACATTCTTCCTAATAAAGCGAATTGGTCATACATCATTGCTAATGCGAAGCAGCCAACTATCAAAAAATTATTAGATGAAGCTATGACGTTAATTGAAGAAGCTAATCCAGAATTGGAAGGAGTTTTGCCGCGCAATATATATCAAGCGAGTAACATTCCTGCAGAAAGCATTGCTGGGCTCATTGAAGTTTTTTCAAGGGATGTTTTTGGAAATAATAGTGAAGCAATCGATGTATTAGGAGCGACATATATATATTTCATTTCAGAATTTGCTTCAAGTGAAGGTCAAAGGGGTGGCGAGTTTTTTACCCCTGCTTCCATTGTAAAGCTTCTCGTTGCAATGTTAGAACCACTTTCAGGTACATTATTCGATCCTGCTTGTGGTAGTGGAGGAATGTTTGTCCAATCGGAGGACTATACTCCTAATAAACATTCTTTGTCGTTCTACGGACAAGAAAACGTAGATATGACCCTTCGTCTCGGAAAGATGAATGTTCTTATGCATGGAATTAATGCTGATATTCGCTTAGGGAACTCGCTACTTAACGATCAATTTCTAATCAAGCATGAGGATGGTTCGTTTGAGCCTATTCAGTTTGACCATGTTATTGCAAATCCTCCTTTTAATTTGAAAGATTGGGGAGCAGAGCGTGTATCAAAGCAAGACCCCCGTTTGATTGTTAAACATGAAAAAGCTTTAAACAATACTAATGCTAACTACATGTGGATGCAACATTTCCTGTGGCACTTAGCTCCAGGTGGGACGGCAGGATACGTTATGGCAAATGGGGCTATGACTACTAATAGCTCTGGAGAAAAGGAAGTACGTCAAAAATTAGTCGAAGATTCCTATATTGACTGTATTGTTCAGCTTCCTGAAAAGCTCTTTTATGGCACCGGGATACCTTGTTGTCTGTTTTTCTTGAGTAAAAATCGTAAAGGTGAAAATGGATTTAGGGACCGTCGGAATGAAATATTATTTATTGATGCTCGGAAGAAAGGGATAATGGTCAACCGCAGACAGAGAGCCTTTACACAAGAGGACATTGACACAATAACGACTATTTACCATGCCTATAAGACAGGTGAAGGTGAATGTGAATATGTTCAAGGATTTTGTAAAGTTGCTACTATTGAGGACGTTAAAGGGAATGATTACAAATTAACGCCAGGTATTTATGTAGGAGCAGAAGAAATAGAAATGGATGATATACCATTTGAGGAAAAAATGGAAGAATTAATGATAACACTAACGGAACAATTTGAAGAATCTAATCGTCTCCAAGAAAAGATTAAGAAAGGTTTGGAGGGGTTATTTTGAGTGAATGGAAAGAAGTTTCTTTGAAAGATATAAGTTTTTATAATAAAGAAAGAATAAGTTTAGAGCAAATAAATTTTTCTAACTATGTCTCTACTGAAAATATGAATCCGGATAGAAATGGAGTAACTAACGCTTCTTCCTTACCATCATCAAAAACCGTTTCCAAATACTGCGCAGGTGATATTCTTATTTCGAATATAAGACCATATTTTAAAAAGATTTGGTTTGCAGATAAAGATGGTGGATGCTCAAACGATGTCTTAGTCATTCGTAGTAAGGACAAAGAACAAGTTGATAGCAAATATTTATATTACTGTTTATTCACTGATAACTTTTTTGATTATGTAATGTCTGGAGCAAAGGGTGCAAAAATGCCAAGAGGGGATAAAGAAGAAATTATGAAATATTCTCTACTTCTCCCACCACTGCATGAACAACAACAAATTGCAAGATTTTTATCGAATGTAGATGATAAAATTCTAATGAATAACAAAATAAATCAAACTCTTCATGACATGTCTGCGGCCTTGTATAAAAATTGGTTTGTAGATTTTGGTCCATTTCAAGATAATGATTTTGAGGAATCTGAATTAGGAACGATTCCAGCGGGTTGGAAGACTAAAAAGCTGTCTGAACTTCTATATCTCTCAAAGAAAGGAATAACACCAAAATATACAGAAGATATTGAAGGGTCTGTACTTGTGATAAACCAGAAGTGTATAAGAAATAAAAAAATATCTACTTCACTGGCCAGAAGACATGATTTGATAAAAAACATTCCCAAAGATAAATATTTGCAAAAATACGATATTCTCATAAATTCAACAGGGATAGGTACTTTGGGCAGGGTTGCCCAATTATTTGAGGTAAGAGAACCGATTACAGTTGATAGTCATGTACGGATTTGTAGACCAAATGTAGAAATTTGTTCACCTTTATATATAGGTCAAGTAATGAAAATGAATGAATCTTTATTGCAAACAATGACAGAAGGTAGTACTGGTCAGGCGGAACTTTCTTCTGAGGTACTTAATCTTCAAGTTGTTTATCCACCTCTTAATATTCAAAAGGATTACGAAAATATAGTTAATGATTGGTATTTAATTACTCTAGAAAATGAACGAGAAAACAGTGTGTTGGTAAGTTTGCGTGACTTCCTTCTACCACGCCTAATATCAGGCACAATTGAACTGAAAGAAGTAGAAAAACAAGTTGAGGAGGTACTTTGATTGGCAAATGGACTTTATGAATCAGACTTTGAAGACACGACCATAGAAAGGCTTAAGCGCATTGGATATAGTTATCTGCATGCTACGGAATTATTTAGAGGTCGAGAAAGCGTTCGTGATGTAGTACTACGGGATCGTTTAGAGTTTTTTTTGCGAAGGGAATACCCTTCGCTCCCTGATAAACAAATACCTATTTTGGCTTCTCTAATCATAAATCCAGACGGTGTAACGAATCAGCAAAGGAATGAACGGTTTCATGAAATGCTAACAAAAGGTTTTACTTTTTCATGGGAAGATGGGGTAGAGCGTTATTTCGAGCATATATTCCCAATAAATTGGAAAGAATATGATGAAAATGATTTTTTAGTAGTTAATCAACTCTCAATAGAGGGCCGATTTTCAAGAAGGCCGGATATTATTGTTTTTATAAATGGTCTCCCGTTGATTATTTTTGAATTGAAGAGTCCCTATAACGAACAGGCTACTGTGGATGATGCCTACACACAAATAACGAATTACACTAATGACATTCCTCAACTATTCATCTACAATGCCTTTTCCGTTATTTCAGACAATGTAGAAACACTTCACGGTGTTCCAGGCGCGCCAATCGAATTTTTTTCAGCATGGAAATCTACAGATGGCAGGACAGTAGACAATAATGTAGCAAATACTATGAAAACACTTATTGAAGGATTGTTCCCGAAAAAGCGTCTACTTGAGTATATTCGGTTTTTCTTGGTTTATATGAGAGACGGTGAAAAGGCGTATAAAATAGGTGCAAAATATCACCAATTCTTCGGAGTGAAATTTGCCGTACAGGAAACTATAAGAGCAACACGTCCCGAAGGAAATAGGAAAATTGGTGTCATTTGGCATACGCAAGGTTCTGGAAAAAGTATTTCTATGATGTTCTTTGCCGGGATGATTGTAAATCATCCTGACATGGAGAATCCAAGCGTTGTTATTCAAGTAGATAGATCTGATTTAGATCAACAGTTATATGACACATTTAAAGATGGAGAAAATTTAGTTGGTAATATTCATCATGCTGAAAGCGCAGACGAGTTGCGTGAAATATTGAAAAACGAATCAGGACAGATTGTATTTTCAACAATTGAGAAGTTTCGTCTAAAGAAAGAAGGTTCAGAAGGGGAAGAAAAAAAGAAAGAAATTAAACACCCAGTTCTTTCTACACGGAGAAACATTATTGTAATTTCTGACGAAGCTCATCGTACCCAATACAACGAAGGAGGGTTTGCGGGTCATTTGCGGACGGCATTACCTAATGCTTCACATATTGCATTTACGGGTACACCGATAGACTTTGTAGGTCGTAATACAGTTGAACTATTTGGCAATTACATTCACGTTTATGACATGCAACAAGCGGTACTGGATAAAGCAACAGTTCCCATTTACTACGAGTCTCGTTTAATTCCTCTTGATAACACGAACGCACAACTCAATGAGGATTTCCAAGAGTTAATTTCACAAGCCGATTCAAATGATGAGAGTTCAAAGGCTCAAATAAAATGGTCAGCTTTAAAAAGTGTTGTAGGAACCCAACCGCGACTTGCAAGATTAGCGAAGGATATTCTTTATCATTTTGAACAGGCAGCTAGTCCCCAAGATAAAGCCATGATTGTATGTATGAGTCGTGAAATCTGCGTCGCATTATATGAGGAAATGAAGAAATTGCCAAATTGTCCGTTAGTTGAAATAATCATGACTGGTAATGTAAAGAAGGATCCAGAAGAGTGGAAAACAGTCACTCAACCTGGTAGTGAGTATCCTCATATTAAAACAAAGGAAGAACAAAGGACTATAAAAGAGAATTTAAAAGATGAGGATCATCCTCTTAAAATGGTTATTGTTACAGATATGTGGTTGACTGGGACTGATATTCCTACAATGAAGTTCTTATACGTGGATAAACCAATGAGAGGACATAACCTTATGCAAGCCATTGCCCGCGTGAACAGGGTGTTCCCAGGTAAAGAAGGCGGTGTTATAGTTGATTTTATCGGCATTGCGCAAAATCTTAAAGAGGCAACAAAGAAATACACTAATGGTGGAGGTAAGGGTAAACCGACATTTGATATAGAAGCTGCAGTTGCTATTTTCTATGAACATCTAGGAACTATCCGTAATTATATTCCACAAGGTACAGATGTAAGTGGATGGAAGGCCTTTGAGAAGGTGGATCGTGAAGATTATATTGCGGAATTAGTAGGCAAACTCTTAGGAGATGATCAAGAAGCATTTTTGACAGCTCAATTAAAATTGAAGCAGGCTCATCAATTAGTTAGGCATATTGATGAAGTACGTTCTTTTGCTAACGAAATTACTCTTTACCAACTTTTAGCGACTCAAATTCGGAAAATTGTTGAAGGGAATACTGGAAAGCGGAAAAAAGAAAAAGACCTAGAACAACAGGTTGCGAAACTCGTAAACGAAAGCATAGAAGCCAAAGAAGCAATTGACTTGTTTGCTGTCGCTGGAATTGAAAAACCTGATATTTCAATCCTTGATGAAGCATTTATGGCTGATTTAGTGGAGAAAAAGCATGTAGATCTTCGGCTAAAGCTTTTAAAGAAATTACTTGATGATGAGCTCAAATTAAAATTGAAAAGTTCCAATCCAAAACAAAAAACATTAAAAGAAGCGTTAGAGAAAGCAATAACTGAGTATCATGATCGAGTCATCTCGGCTGCAGATGTTATTAGAATGATGATGGAAGTACGTAAAGGAATGGAAGATGAGTTGCGCTTTGAGGATGATCTTGGTCTTTCAGATGAAGAGGTAGCTTTTTACCATGTTATAGAAAATCTTGGTGATAAGGTATTCACAAATGAGTTTATTGCAAGTCTAGTCCGGAAGGTATTAACAGCCATGAAGAAAGAGTTTAAAGTAGACTGGACCAATCCGCATAGAGTAGATGTTCTTTCTAAGGTGAATCTGGCCGTAAAGATGGTTTTGATGAAAGAGAAAATTACAGGAGAACAATTAAAGTTTCTAACAAATGCAATTGTTGAACAAGCAAAAGAACAATACAAGGATTGGCCTAGAAATTTAGCGTAAAACTGATGGTCTTCTTTTATACTTATTCAGATATAACCCTGCATAAAACTAGAGAAAGCAGTTTTTTAATCATTTGTCCAACAATTATTTAGAACATTCACAAAAATATCTCTTTCATATTGAAGAATAATTTGCGGAGAGCAAGGGGAATAGAGAGAAACGTAAAGTAGCTCTATCAAAGGCTACTTTATGTTTTTTTTGTCTAGAAACTAAAAGTTTTAGACACTCTTTTTATTTTAAATAAGTGGTGCATTTCGGGGTGAATATAGAGTCTAAAAATTAGTCTAAATTAAATGTCTATAATATAACAATGATACAGATGGTGTGTGGTATAATATGGATGTATTGGTTTGGCAAGATACTTATCTCGGTAGGAAATGTTAGGTGTAATTTATTTAAAGAGTTGAAGCAAGTTTGAACATTAATCACTGAAGAGAGGTGGAACTTAGAATGTTTAAAATAAAGCAATGTATTCTAAGGGACCAAAAAAAGAAAGCAGCTGTTCTATGTGAAGACTGAAAACTCTCATTCTATATTTGCTTCAAGACTAAGGACTGTCAGAATAGAAAAAGGATTGTCTCAGACCGGTGTTTGCAAAGCGTTGGGCTTATCGACTTCTGCTTTGTCAAGTTATGAACAAGGGGAGCGGTACCCTACTATTAAAGGATTAAAAATATTAGCGGATTTCTATAATGTTACGACGGACTGGCTTATTGGACGAGATGAATATAAGCCTACTAAGAATGATTTGGTTATTCAAGATCCAAAACTCAACTATTGGTATAACGACCTTTTAAATGCAAGTGAAGAGGATTTACGAAAGCTTCAGCAACTTTGGGAAGCTCTCAAAGGGGAATAATGTAAATTCAAAAAAGAAAGGGTGTCAAGGGTGAAGCTTGGCTATGCCAGAGTAAGTACAATTGGTCAGGATTTAGAAACTCAGATTGAACGGTTAGAAGCAGCTGGTGTACAAAAAGATCAATTATTTATTGAGAAAGTGACCGGAACAAAAATGGCGGCGCGAGAACAAATACAAGCACTTCTAAAACATGCCCGTTCTGGTGACCATATTTATGTAACTAAGATTGATCGTTTGGCCAGAAGCATTTTGGATTTGAATAAGATTGTCAGTGGGTTAATGGAGAAGGGAATCAGTATAACGTTCATCGATCATAATATGACATTCAAAGCTAATTCAAAAGATGATCCATTTCAGATGCTGCTCTTTAATACGCTTGGAAGCTTTGCACAATTTGAACGGGATATGATTGTTTCCCGCACCGGAGAAGGACGCAAAAGGGCTATGAAGAATGGAAAAAAGATGGGGAGGAAAGGGCAGCCAGAGCAGAATATTAAACAAGCGCTAAAGCTTCTTGAAGCAAGAGAAGAAAAAGGTATGACGATTTCTGATATTTCAAAATTGACCGGTGTTCCTCGGTCGACTATTTATGCTGAATATAAAAAACAAAGATCAACAACTTGAACTATCGGCTGTTGCTTCGGGGCTCGAATTTAGAAATCAAACAGCTTGTTGTCAATTTTGCCTGCGGATTTAAAGAAAAAAAGATCAATATCCTTAGAGACCATCAAAGAAATTGTTTCGATTCTCCGTCAGGATAAAGAGATGGCCCATTTTATAGATATGTACCTTTCATAGTAAGATAAACAAGCTTATTTTTTATAATCTATTCATGTTCAATGATACAGCAGTAGAAACCTTGTTTATCCTATTAAGAGTGCTGTTTAATGAAAAAGTGAGGAGCAAATGAATGAAAAGATTAGTCTTTTTCATAATAGGAGCACTATTATTTATCATTTCTGTTCCGTCAAGCACGAAAATGGTGATGGAGCTTATTAACGATCAAAAAATGAATGTGCGTTATACAATTACAGGTGTAAATACAGGTTATCCGTCTGTTGATCCGACCTTTCATTTTCAAGATCATCTAATAGAGATCGAAGAAACAATTAAAAACGAAGAAGGATATATAGACCCTTGGGATAATAAAATAGTACTTGCGGATCTAACTCTAAAATTAGATGGTGTACAGGTTGATACATTAAGCAGCTATCCAATACGAGCAGAAGAATCAGGCCTTAACAGATATCATGGAGAAATTGCCTATTTAATGTTAAAGGATAAAAAGATGAACAAAACTGATTTTACCGTGCTAGTGAAGAAAACAAGGGAGTTAGAAATAGAAAAGCCGAATGGAGATATCGTGGGCGGAGTTCCAGAAGATAAATTAACCTATAATCTTTATCGAGTAGAGGACGGAGGGAATATAAAACGTGAATCTTTTCGATTTACGGAACGGAATGAACTGCAAACCGAGCTGCTTAATGCAAGTGCGATCGTACCATACGCAATCGGTTATTATACAGATGCCTGGGAGTGGTATCCAACAATTTTCTTTCCATGGATCTTCCCGTTTTTATCTTTATTTGTCGGTTTTGTGTTAGTGATTGTCTGTTTTCCATATAGAAAAATAAGTAGAAGCCATCCATAAACTATTAATTCTATACAAGAGAAGCATATTAACGAATGTCATTCGTTTTTTTATTGGTTCGATAGCAATGAACCTTCTTATTGGTATTCAAAAACTCATACTTTTTCTCATAGTTCTTTTCACTTCGGTTTAATTTTATTTAATATGAAATTAGAAAACCTTGATTTAAAGCCATTCTTTAAATGAGTTTTCCTCTATTTGGTAGGCGGCATGATATAATCTCATCCCCCGAAAAAGCGTTAAATCTTGATATATCAAGGTTTAACGCTTTTTAATTTTCTGTTCACTTGAAAAATTCATAATGGTTAATATTTAAATAAAATTTTCAAGGCGTTAGACACGTTTCATTTTAATTGAGTTGTTTTAAAAGCGGGTGTATCAAAAAAATCTTTTAATGAAATGTTGCATCCTTGGCAATATTGAAAAATGGTCGATACTTTGGGATGTTTGGATCTACCATTCATGATTTCAGAAATAGTCGATTGCCTAATACCGCCTAACTTAGCTGTTTCAGTAACAGTCTTATTTCTTTCATCAGCTAGCTCTTGGATTCTTTTTATAATGGCAGCATGTAATTCTAATGTTGAAGAATCATTAGAAGATGTATGATCCTTTTTACCAGTTTTAGCTTGATAGATATATGCCATAGTGGTTTATGCTCCTCTTTAATCCTCTAGCATTAGGTTAAGCAGGATTTTGATTTTATCACGATCTTTTTTGGATAAAATTTTACCTTCGTAATAAACATTTCCTTCCCTTTCTAATAGGTGATTCAAAGAAAAGAAGCGTTCCGTTAATTCTTCTTTTGGAACAGTTCGAGTCACTTTTTGACCCGTTGAATCTGTAAATTCTTCTCTATTAAAGACCTTGAAGGAAACCTCAGTAAAATTTGCTTTTAAAAATTGATCCAGGTGCTTTTTTATTTTTATCCGATCTAGCTGGTCGAGATCCTTTACCAGAGCATCTAAATGATCCGTGAGCCAGCTGTAAAGATCTTCTAAGTGTAAAGCATGAAATAACGAGTATAGATGCTGCTCTGTAGGATAATTCTTTGCATCCTCAAAATCTTGAACAAATTGAGCCTCAAGACCACTTCTTTTACTAATTTCATCAATAGATATTTTCTTAACAGATCGTATAGATTTAAACAACTTTTCTTTAGGAAAGCTTCCATTTAGAAGAAGTCCAATAGGATCTTTTCTATAAGATGGTCTTGGATCGTAGACAATGTCTACCTTCTGTTGATTATACTCAGGAGCCCTTTTTGGAGGGAGAGCATCGAAGCCGGTGAAATCAGTTCGAAAATCGATCGTATCCATATAACCTGCTAGTCTCATTAACTCAAAGTAATCTACTTCAAGAGCATTGGACAGTTTTTTAATAATCTCTGGAGAAGGAGGCTTATCTTTTCGGCCATTTTCTAATTGTGAGAGATAGCTTTGAGAAACACCTACAAGGGCAGCAAGTTTATACGTACTCAAACCTTTTGTAGTCCGCTTGTCTTTTATATAGTTGATAAATTTTTTCATTCTGAAGCCCCCTATGTTAAGCACACTCTTTGAGTATTATTATACTTGAATTGATTATAAAATGAATGATTTACCATTAATTACTTTACAAATTATTTAAGTATTTATATAATTAATTTGAGTTTTAATAAACTTAATAAAAAGGAGTGAAAAAAATGATTGAAATCTCGATTGATGAAAAGCGTGTTGAAGAGATGTATAAAAAGGCAGTAGAAGAGAAGCTGGAGAAAATTGAACATGACCGATTGTTAATGAGCAGCAAGGATTTGCAAAAATATTTAGGATTGAGCTATCCCACATTAAGCGAACTGTTTTTTCATGATCCTGACTTCCCAATTATTCGTGTTGGAACAAGAATGCTGTTTTACAAGCCGGAAATTGATGTATTTATAGATGGGTGGGTGGATGAGGTGAGAAATAATTATAATGGGCAGGCTAAAAATATGAAGATATCAGTTAACAAGGTTAGCAAAGCTAGAAAGGAAAGAAGTATCGGTTAAGAGGGAGGAACCTAATGAATTTGATAATTCAGGAGTCAAAAGCGATTTATCATATTGTTGGAGAAAAGGGCCTTAACTATAATTTAAATATAAAACAGATGGGACGAGTATTCTGGATCTGTATGACATCCAAAAACAAAATCGAGAAAATAACATGCAAGAAAGCTTATTTAGTTCAAACGGAAGAAGAGGCAGAAAAAGAATTTATTACTTTTTCCTATGCTGTAGAAAAAGTAAGCAGCAACATGAGTGAACCTTTGTCTTTAAAAGAAGCCCGTGTGCTGGCGGGGATTTCACGGATTGATATGGCTGCTATTATTGGAGTCAGTCTGAAAAGATGGATTGCTATAGAGACACTAACAGCAAAACAGCCCATGACTGCAGAAGAAGCTATTCGTTTTTCGGAAGCAACTGATTATAGCTTAACGGGGTATCCTGAAGTATTGTACCTTGAAAATTCAACAGCACATAGAAAATGAGCGGTTGCTGCGAACAACCACTCGGATGTAACAACTTATTTCATCCTGTATTGTAGCATAAAGCAGGGAATCAAGGAAGTGAGCGTATGAGTGTCTATCGAAAAAGGAAAGACCGAGAAAATCCTTATGTGCAGCTTCATAAAGGATTTATATATGATAAAACCCTTTCTTTTAAAGCAAAAGGCATTCTCGTCTATTTATTAAGCCGTCCAGACGATTGGCAAGTGTACGAATCAGAGATCATTAAGCATAGCAGAGATGGCAAGGACAGTGTTAGAAATGGCATTAAAGAGCTTATTGAACAGGGGTATATTTCAAGGTCTAATCACCGGACGGATAACGGCAAATTTGCAGGTTATATTTATGATGTTTACGAAGAAAAGCAGGATGTTTTACCGGAGCGGGAAATCCGCTCTGGCTTAACCGCTACGGCAGAACCGTCTTCGGAAAAACCGTTTTCGGATAATCCGCCACTACTAAAGAATCAAGAAACTAATCAATATAATGAACTAAAGAATAATAAGACTAATAACGGTGCAGGTTCCTCAGACATTCCGTTTGAAGAGATCATTGCTTACTTAAACACAATAGCTGAAAAAGGTTACAAGGCAAATACGAGGCATACAAAACAGTTGATTACCGAAAGATATGAAGAAGGATTTACACTGGAAGACTTTAAGAAAGTTATTCGTATTAAAACAGCGGAGTGGCTGGATCATGAACAGTTTAAACATTATTTACGGCCCAAAACATTGTTTGGAGAAAACTTTGAAACGTATCTTCAACAGGAAAAGCCAATTAAAAAAATGGATTACCAAAAGCAGGGAAGAATCAGAAAGGAAAAATTGCCACAGTGGTTTATTGACGGTAAAGACAGCAAAGAGGAACAAGGTTTAATTACTGATGATGAAGAATTCCAGCGTAAAAAAGCAGAACTTGAAGCAAAACTTAGAAAGGAATCAAAGTGTTAATTATTTGCCCCGATTATCGTTTTGGGGCTTTTTCTTATTCCTAGACTTAGTCAGTTGTTTTTTAATTTTCTTCTTTTTTTCTTGTTCAGCTTTGACTAGTAGCATGAAGTCACCGAAAGACATTATTAAGACCTCCTTTTGAAATACCAAACATTGAGTGATTTTGTATTTAAGTCATTTTCTTGCTTTTATTTTATCATTTCTAGCAAATTAGTTAAATATTGCTATAATTTTAATATATGAAGTCCGGTTCGTTGAATAAATATTTGTATAAAAGATCAGTAAAGGTTGCTGACATTATGCAATGTTTTATGGTGGAGGGAAACAATCGATTTAAAGGTTGAAGGAGGTGCAGGCGCTGATCCATTGGTGTAATAAATCTGGAGCCAATCTAGATTTAGAAGAACCATCTATTTCTGAAGAATTGAAAAATGCCATGGAGTAATGGGCGTTTGAATACGGCAATTGGATTAATTGGGATAGGAATAAACTATTGATTGATAATCACTTTATAAAAACAGGTGGCGACACAGTGGTGATCTTTATCGATCCATTTTATTATTCAATGAATGAACATGAGCAGATAGTTGTTAACTTACAAAATATAAAACCGTTTTATTCTATTACAAAACAGGCACTATTATCTTTAGAATGGACTGGAACTTACTCAATAAGTAAAATACTAAAGAAATTATATAAAATTCAACTACAACAAGAGGCAGTTTTTAAAAAAGCAAAAGAGACGTCATAATATCACAAAGAAAGGTGAGATACGAATGGAATTTAGCAAAAGCAAAAAGCAGTCTGCGAAAACGAAAGAAGCCCGGATGATGCTTAAATATCTTTCACGGTTAGTAGGGTTTTTGTTTTTAGTTTGTATATATGCAACACCAAAGCTAGCCATGGATTTGGAAAGAACCATTTTTGCAGATTATAGCTTTTTCATTTTAAGCGGATTATGGATTCTATTCATTATTTTTGTCTGGGGTGGTTTGATAGGAATCACAAGAAAGCTTGATGATATAGACAGAAAGCTTCACTGGTATGAATCGGAAATGGAACCAGGAAAGCTAGAAGAAGGTTGATTGGGAATATAGCAATTAATCTGCTATGAAAGATCTATTCAAAACTAGCGAGGTTATAGTGCTTTATAATAATGTAGGTTGGCAGGAGAAAAGACTGCTAATAGATGTTTTAATTGAACAAGAAACAAAAATATCGATCTCTTTTACAAAAGAATAACCCCATTAAATATAAAAAAAGCCTGTTTTGATCCTGGGACTGACCCCATGGAGTGAGACAAATAAAAACACCTTTAAGTTGAAAAATGGGTATGTAAGTACCTAAAAAGCCA
>NZ_JAKGCR010000119.1 GCF_022668875.1 Domibacillus sp. PGB-M46
GCGCCGCAGCAATACCGGCCGGTATTCTATTTCGGTCATTTGCGAGATGCCTTATTCCCCGTATAAACCAAGCACCAGCGATGCCGTTGGCATTGACCTGGGATTAAAAGAGTTTGCCGTGCTCTCCAACGGTGAATCCATTGCCAACCCGAAATACTATCAAAAATACGAAAAGCGATTAGCCTTTCTTCAGCGTGCGTTTGCACGTAAAAAAGAAGGGTC
>NZ_JAKGCR010000120.1 GCF_022668875.1 Domibacillus sp. PGB-M46
GCCGGAGACCTTGATTCCGTCATTAAGGATTTGGACGTTAAAGAAAATGGCGGCGTATTAAACAGTTTTGGTGTCGTCGAATATGTGGATGGCCTGGCGCCTGGCGTATTTGTCATCGTAAAAGGCCAAAATGAAGCGGTAGCACACGAACTGAATTACCTGCTGAAGAAAGGTGACAGAGAGCACCACATTTTGTACCGCCCCTATCACCTTGCCAGCTT
>NZ_JAKGCR010000121.1 GCF_022668875.1 Domibacillus sp. PGB-M46
CTTCAGCCAGCGGCATCCCGTTCAGCCATCCAAAACGGTCTCCAAATGTCTGTGTGAGCAGTGTATTTAACTCCATACTGCCAAGGCCGTCTTTGACACCGACCACCTGCGGCACTTCAGCAAGCGTTTCCAAAGCAGAGATAGAAAAAGAGACATTGTCACGCTGGTAGACAATCGCATTTAAATCTGTGCTTTCGGCAATCGCTTTAAAGTAAGCAGC
>NZ_JAKGCR010000122.1 GCF_022668875.1 Domibacillus sp. PGB-M46
TGGTGGAGCCTAGCGGGATCGAACCGCTGACCTCCTGCGTGCAAAGCAGGCGCTCTCCCAGCTGAGCTAAGGCCCCAAATCCAGTAATGAAGCTTCAAATTGAACCTTCAAAACTGAACAAAATCAAACGCCAAACGTTTGTGAGAACCAAGTTCTCACTTCCGTAAATATCCTTAGAAAGGAGGTGATCCAGCCGCACCTTCCGATACGGCTACC
>NZ_JAKGCR010000123.1 GCF_022668875.1 Domibacillus sp. PGB-M46
CGGGAATAAACGATTTTGAAGCTCTCTTAGTTTCCAGACTGTTGTGCTTGGATCCAGTTCAACATCATCTATTGTTAGGAATTGGCCCTGCTTAATCGCTTTTTTCGCCACAACCTTTCCGCTGATCAGGCCGATTGGAATATGGCCGTTCCGTTTCATATCCTGATGGGTTTCCAGGACACCGCGAACCGCATAACCGCCGATTCCGTCCAG
>NZ_JAKGCR010000124.1 GCF_022668875.1 Domibacillus sp. PGB-M46
CTCTTCAGGCAAGCATCGAATATCAGTATGAAGGATTCAAAAAATATAAGGAACAGCCGAAAAAAGAATTAAAAAAACGAGCCGCTAAAAAATGTGCAGAAGGCTATACGCCAACGCCGTATGACTTTAAGGGCCATCCGACATTCAAAAGCAAGAAAAACCCGGTCCAAAGCTACACAACCAAAATGACAAATAACAATATTAAAATCGT
>NZ_JAKGCR010000125.1 GCF_022668875.1 Domibacillus sp. PGB-M46
ATTATGCTTACCCCTTTAACATGCTGATTGAGCAGGGGGCCATGTTTCCATGGGCGTACCCTCCCTGCCCGTTATACCAGTTGTCCAGCATGATCTGCTATGGCAGATGATTTCTTACAATGTGATGATGCTTGAAAGAAGCTCTTTTTGCAGGCCATCTTCCGGGAATAAACGATTTTGAAGCTCTCTTAGTTTCCAGACTGTTGTGCT
>NZ_JAKGCR010000126.1 GCF_022668875.1 Domibacillus sp. PGB-M46
GGCGCGCCCGAGAGGACTCGAACCTCTAACCGCTTGATTCGTAGTCAAGTACTCTATCCAATTGAGCTACGGGCGCACGATTTCGTTGTAAAGTGGTGCCGAGGACCGGAATCGAACCGGTACGGTAGTCACCTACCGCAGGATTTTAAGTCCTGTGCGTCTGCCAGTTCCGCCACCCCGGCAAGGGTATAATAAGCTTGATAAT
>NZ_JAKGCR010000127.1 GCF_022668875.1 Domibacillus sp. PGB-M46
TAACCTAAAATGGCGATTACTCGGTATTGCTTGGTGTTACTTTACGATATTATCCAGTTTTCAAAGAACAATCATGTTTAAAAGATCAAAAGCTAAGTGCGCGGCGTCCTGCCGCAGCGCTTTTGTGACCTGCTCAGCAGGCCCGAAGGAATTCATCCTTCAAAACTGAACAAAATAACGCGTCAACGTGTGTGAGAACCAAGTT
>NZ_JAKGCR010000128.1 GCF_022668875.1 Domibacillus sp. PGB-M46
GTGGAGAATTTGTCAGTGAAGAATCTTGTCCAAAACAAAAAACGAAGCAAGGGGATTCACGATGCGTCATGGTCGAGATTCCACGAAATGCTCGCCTATAAAGCGAAGTGGCATGGACGGACGATTATAAAAGTCGATCCGTTCTTCCCATCAAGCCAGCTCTGTTCCGGGTGTGGCCACCAGCATAAGGATGTAAAAAGTCT
>NZ_JAKGCR010000012.1 GCF_022668875.1 Domibacillus sp. PGB-M46
GAATTTAAGTTTTTAAAATAAAGTTTGTATATACATATTATTGAATAATATTGATTTAAATAAAAATGCAAATAAGTGCGGTAAAAGACGCTGTAGAGTTTAAAAAAGAGTAAAAAGAAGAAATACATAAAATGAGGGCAGGGAGGAGAAGCAGTATGTTTGAGCTGACGAAAAACAACCAGCCGCTTTTTCCAGCAAATAAGATGGAGACAGCCGGCCAGCTGCTAGAACGAATCGAACAGGCAGAAAAAGAAAAGGAAGATCCGTTTTTTTATTTTGATGATAGGGATGTGCTTCATTATTACTTATATCGCAGTATCAATTTGAATAAGGAAGCGGAGCGTTCAGACCGGACCATTAAAGAGTATGAAAGGGAGCTGTCCCAGCTGATTGAGAACATGTTGCAGTTTCCAGAGGAAATCGGGCTCGATATAGAGCAGATTGAAGAAGGTTCGTTATTTAAAAGCCTGTCACCAAGGCATTTGCGGCGTTATCAGACCTGGCTTGCCGAAGAGAGCCCGCGGGTGCAAACAAAAGGCCCTTATTCAGCAGCGACTCTTGCGCGTAAAACGACCATCCTTAAGAGTTTCTTTCGTTTTTTGCACGAGAATCGCTATCTCAATCAGCCGATTCACCAAGGACTGCGTCCGGCAACTGTCCGTAAAGATGACCGGCCTAATCGAGACTTAGGCCCAAAGGAAGTCATTCAGCTCCTCGACTACTATAGGGACCGTAATAGGATTATGTTTACTTTGATTCATGTTCTGGTAGGAACCGGTATGCGGAATGATGAATTATGCCAATTGAAGGTATCGGACGTCCGTTTTGATCCAATCCTCGGAGGCTTTTATCTGCATGTAATTGGAAAGGGAAATAAACAGCGGGATATTCCGCTTCGGGAAAAAGTGATGGACAGTATTGTGCTGTACCGGAAAACACGGCTTCTGCCGGCAGACTTCCCAAGCGACAGCGATGAGCCGCTATTCCCGAACAGCCGGTGGAAAGCATTCCGCCCGTCTTACTTTGCGACCATGTTAGGAGACGAAATTGAGAAGGTGCCGATCCTATCCATTCAGGCACGAAAAAAGAGAATTACGCCACACGAATTCAGACATAGCTTTGCGATTATCAGCTATATGAATAACAGCGATGTGTATGCCATTATGCGCGCACTTGGCCACGAGAAAATCGAAACCACGATGATCTATCTTCAAAAGATTATGGAGCGGGAACAGCACGTGGTTCACCAATGGAAAGATGACGCGCTAGGAAAGTATATATAATAGAAGAAACTCGGTAAAAACAGCAAGTATTTTTAATTAAAAGGACGGTAAAAGGTGATGGAATGTTGCTGTGAACAAAATAATACCGACGAGTTGAAAATTGAAGGTGATATGAGTAGCGATCCTTTCTGGTGCAGCCGTTGTGGCTGTAATCTGGATTTAGATGAAATATCTCTTTCAGCTGAGTTAAAAGAAGAACTGTCTGAATGGATGGCTAACTACGGCAGCTGGATTAATTGGAACACTGATAAATTAGTTCCAAATGGAATTGCGCTTGAGGATAAACATAATAAGCAGGGGATGAAGTTGGCTGAGAAAGCAAAGAAAGAGCTTGCAGGAAAATACAAAATCAGGTTCATACCTTCAACATCAGCAAGAATGTATGCTAGATTCGATCGCTAATGGGCTTCAACTTAATTCAGACAATGTGATCTGTTTATAGAAGATTATGGAGCGGGAAAAGCATGTCGTTCACTAATGGAAAGATATGCTTTGGGACGGTATATATAATAGAAGAAACTCGGTAAAAGAGACAGTAGTTTTGTATTTATCCACAGAACGGATCCTCTTTTGTGCGGTATTTTTTCAACCCGGGAAACTATCTCGCTTGGCATAAAATTAGGCATAAAAGCTATAAGTAATCAGCTTGACTACCGTTTTTACAATTATGTCGTATGCCAATACTATTTATACAAAAAGACAATGCTTTAGAATAGTATATATAATAGAAGAAACTCGGCAAATTTGATGCTGATTATAGATTGAAATAGACGATAATTTTGCGGAAATGAATATGCATTACCCCTCTGGTTAAATGGATTATATATTCGTTTTTTTGAGTGCTATAGAAAAAAGCACTAATTTATTACAATTTCTTTGGCTAGTAATAGCATGAAGAAACAGCGTTGTAACTTCATCTGGTCGAACAAGCTGCCAAGTCTCATGCGATGATCGTTGTCATTAGCCATTTATTTAAAGAAATGGCTGTAAACTAAGGCTGCTGTTAAAGTGCGATTCAGTTGAGTTATCTTTTCCCCAATTGTTATTAAAGTAGAATACCTCCTGATCCTATACATTGCATTAAATAAGACTTCTACTTATAAGCAATTTCTACGATTTATTCTGCCAGTGGGCTTAAGAAGCAAAAATTGTATTGATTTACAGCAAACATGGCTTGAATGGTGTCCTGGTTTTTTTACTTTATTGATTTTTTACTTCATTTTATAACATTAAGCAGAACTAAAGTCAGAGAGTACAAATATTCATTTGCAAATGGAAAAGGAAAAACATCGACTGAATTTTCGAGTCGGTGTTTTTCCTTTGTATACAGATATGTATAGTCAAATTGAAAATCCGTCTTCTTGCATGTTAAAAAAATAGAAATGCACAAATTCTAAAAGAGGGAACTAGAAACTATAGGTAAAAACACCTGCTTTTTTTAATAAAAATAGTAGATTTCCTTTTTGAAAATAAGTAAAATGTATATATGTTATAGGTAAATAAGTCCTGGTTAACTTGTTTTTACACGGATTTATTTGTGACAAAAGATATAAGTTAAATTTTTTATAGGGTAAGGAGAAAATAATGTTTAGTAGTCTAAAATGGGAAAACATTAGGATTGGTTGGAAATACGGGATTGCTTTTGGTATAACTCTTCTTTTATTTGTGATATCCGTTTTGATTGTATTCTTTCAACTAGAGGATGTAAGCCACTCTATTGATGATGTGGACAAAGAGGCAACACGTTCAGTTGACTTTACTTTAATGGCGTCTACCATTCGGGGGAAAGATATCCGAATTGCTGATTATATTTATCTGCAAGACGAAAACTCCATCAATGAATTTAAAGATCGAATGGAGCAAGTCACAGAACTGGAGACTAAGTTAGAGCCGCAGCTGTCTACCGATAAACAAAAGGAATTATTTGAAACGGTGAAAGCCAATAACCAGGAAATTAATCAGTTGTTTTTAGAACAAATTGTGCCGGCCATTGAAAAAAAAGAACATCAAAAAGTTAGGGAACTTAGGATTCAAACACAAGGCCTGCTTGATAGCACTGTTGAAGATTTAACAGAAGTCCGGACAGCTTCTTATGAAGAGAGAGTACGTGCAATTAAAAGTGCCAATAATGCTCTCCACAATTCAGTAATAATTTTAATCGTCTCAATTATTGCATCTATCCTTCTAGGCAGTTTTCTGATCATTATAGTGAGCAGAATGATCATTAAGAATCTGAAAAAAGTTGTAAGCCTGGCAACACAAGTCTCTGAAGGAAACTTGAGCGCAGACAATCTGGACTATAAGGGAAATGATGAAATCGGACAACTCAGCACAGCTGTTAATAAAATGAGCAGTAACTTAAGAAACATGGTTAACGAAATGGTACGGGTTTCAGACAGCGTAAGCAGTCAAAGTGAGGAATTATCCCAATCTTCCAAAGAAGTACAGCAGGGCAGCGAGCAGATCGCTTCCACTGTTCAAGAGCTCGCAGCTGGAGCGGAGCAGCAGGCTTCCTCAGTAGGCAGTATTTCTGAAGTGGTAACCAGTCAAAATGAGGATATAAAAAGTGCCAGAACAAGTGGGGAGCAGATAGAACAAAAGTCTTCTGGGGTTTTACGCTTAACCGAAGACGGGGTTGCATTGATGAAAAACTCAATGAACCAAATGAATATGATTGACGGTATTGTAAAAGAGTCCGTAGAAAAGGTAAATGGTCTTGCCAAACGATCACTCGATATATCTAAGCTAGTAGATGTTATTCAGAATGTTGCTAACCAAACGAATTTGCTGGCATTAAATGCGGCTATAGAAGCAGCGAGAGCTGGAGAGCACGGAAAAGGTTTTGCGGTTGTGGCAGATGAAGTTCGTAATCTAGCGGAACAAGTATCGGCTTCCGTAGGAGAAATTACTCAAATTGTAGGGAACATCCAATTAGAATCAAGAACAGTAACCGGTATACTGGAAGAAGGATATGATCAGGTTAGAAACGGAATAGAACAGGTAAATCTTTCAGGTGCAAAATTTAATGAAATTAATGAAGCAGTTCAAATCATGGGCAATGAGATCAGCGCAATTTCTACAGTCTTACAGAGAGTTTCAAATAACAGCATAACTGTCAGCCAGTCAGTAGAAAACATTGCTTCAATTTCCGAGGAAGCAGCGGCAGGACTTGAGCAAACATCCGCTTCCGTACAGCAAAGCAACAGCTCGATGGAGGAGGTTTCAGCAAGTGCAGACCTGCTTGCTCAACATGCTGAAACATTGAATGACTTGGTACGGAAGTTTAAATTATAATCGAACACATATAAGAAAAGGAAGAAGGCATAGTCTTTTTCCTTTTTTATTTTTTGGAATGCCATTTACAGACTTTCCAAGCGGGAAAGCCCACTTCTTCAGAGGTGGGATGAGAGCGGGGTCGAACCAGGCATGTCTTCAGACATGTCAAAGGTTCGATTTTTTATTTTTTCCAATTTTAGCATTTGCATATGGAACATACATTTGGTATGCTTGTTCCATGGAAGGAAATTGGAAAGGAGGCTTAAAAGTGGGAACTATTTCATTAAGATTGGAGCTAATGAAACCAACGGAAACAAAGAAACAGATGTATAAAAAAATGGCCGAATTAAATACTTCTTTTTCAAACTGGCTGCTAAGTTATGAAGAACTGTCTAAAGCAACGTCCAAGGTCTACAAGCTTTTTTCGCAAGAAAAACTGCCTTCGGCAGTAGTGAATCAAACCATCCGTGAAGTGAAATCCAAGAAAAAGAATCAAAAAGCAAAAACGTTTCGCCGTTTCTGGTGCGGTTTTAACAATCAAAACCTCGCTATCGAAAAGGAAAATGGTTTATATAAGCTGTCTTTCCCTACATTAGAAAAGAGAATTGGTGTGCCGGTTATCGCAGAAGTATATCAGCAGCACTGGCTGGATAAAATTCTTTCCGGGCAGGCAAAACAAGGAGCCGCTGAGCTGTATGAGAAAAAAGGCAAATGGTATATCTCGCTTTCTATTTCGTTTGAGCCAAAACGAGCTGCTTCTTCATCAAAAGTGATGGGCATCGATGTAGGGCTGAACTATTTAGCTGCTGCCTCGGTTGGTACGAAAACACTCTTCTTTCGCGGAAACAAGGCTGCTTTCATTCGAAGAACATTTTCTTCAAGAAGAAAAAAGTTAGGAAAGCGAAAGCTTCTCTCCGTTATTAAAAAATCGAAAAACAAAGAATCTCAGTGGATGAAAAATCTAAATCATAAAATGAGCCGGCAAATCGTGAATTTTGCTGCAGAGAACGGTGTTCGCTGCATTCGAATGGAAGATTTGACGGGTATTCGCCGTAAAGCAAAATCAAAAAAAGACGCAGGCAGGAATCTGCATTCCTGGGCACATTATCAGCTTCAGCAGTTTATTGAATACAAAGCCAAAATGGCTGGTATTCAAATTGAATATGTGAATCCACATCATACCTCTCAAACATGTAAATGTGGCCATGTAGACAAAAAGAATCGAAAAAGACACACGTTTGCGTGTGCCAAATGTCAGTATACACTTCAAGCCGATGTGAATGCGGCCATTAATATTTCGAAAGCCATCAGCGGCCTTTCAAAAAAGAAAAACAAGCAAGCAGCTTAACCTATTCCTGTGGTAACAGCAGGACCGCCTGTAAGGTACATGTATGCCGAAGGCATATAAAACGAAGCAGGACGGGCTGATGACACCGCCCTTAACTGAAGGCGAGTTCTAAACAGAAATGGACTGGGAACGCGTTCGCACTTCAGAATCCCACCCGTTTCACCGCAAGGTGAAGGGCTTGCGGCTTCAGCCGTAGGAGTGTCAAATAGTTGATAAACAGTTCGTCTCTACTGTAAATTAAATGCCCCGGCCGTCAAAGGCAACCGGAGCATTTTCAACGAATATACCCATTAGTATAACAATTTTTTATTCAACGAGCATATAGCCAATTACTTTATTGGTATTGGGATCAATTAGTATTGGAGGTGTACCAATTACAAGATTCTCCTTATCTTCAAAAGAAACTAATAGTACCTTTGTTCCTTCATAAGTGCTATCAAGCAATTCATAGTTATTGTCAGCAATGGTTTTCGTAACGTTTGCACTTTGCCAGTTCTCTTCAGCCCAATCATCCCAACTTTTTTCTTTTACGAAATCCCAAGCAGATTTCCTTGCATCGTCATAACCATCTTTGTTTATAGTACTCGTATCATCTTGATTATTCGATAACTGTTTATCTTTAGCTTCCTCTGCAAGAATTTGATATTTGTTATCATGTTCTTCAATCAAAAAGATATTGTCTTTTTCATTGACAGAATAAACATCGCTGCCTTCTTCATAAGCATTAGAGCTCCAATTTTCTTTCGGCATAGTGTCTATGTCTAATTGCTTTTTAACTTCACCTACTTTTTCTTTCACAGTGAATGTGTTATCTGTCAAAAGCTCTTGTCCAACATATTCTTTCCCATCGATAATGATGATAGATGCGTAGGCTTCCTCACTACTGTTAGAACAGCCAGAAATGAAAAAAAAGGTACAGAAAATGCTTAAAATCATTCTATTCAATGCGATTCTCCTTCCTGGAAAAGGAACTTTACAATATTTTACCATGAAAAAGCAGCCAGAGTTATTTATGGCTGCTTTTTATTGATGAAACATAATAACATTATGTTGTATTCTATTTTGCTGGCCAATAGCAGACCGAAACTGCTGCTTAAATCAAAAAAGCACACAAAAGTGTGCAAAAGAACTCTTATTCATCTTCTGGCATATCAGGAAACACAATTATTTTCTCACTAAAAAGTAGCTTAGGTCTCAAATTGTAATTTGTATGAAGAAAATCAATCTTATCGTCTTCAAATTGAACAATAGCGATTAGGTCATTGTCATAATCAACAACGGCAACTTTGTCTTCATTGAAATAGACATCATTTTTTTTATACATTTCTATATGCCAACCGTTATTTAAATCAAATTTTTTCACGTTTACTCATCCTTTTATTGTTTGGTCTTTTTTGTTTACCACTCTCTCCATTCTTCAGTAATATCTTCTTCAGATTTTAATCCAGCTATTTTCGCACCTTCCTCGATAAACTCAGCTAATTCCTCTCTTTCCATTGTTTCAATAAAGTAATCATATTTGTCGTTTAATTCATTTAGTCTAATAACAACTTCTTTGACACATTCTAGTATAGCTTCCTCTGTTGGAGTATCTCCAAGTTCTTTTAAACTGCTGATGTAAGAATCCAGAACCTCATTAGTTACATTGATATTTTCATCGGTGAAAATATCATCTTCTTCATCCATTCTTTGTTTCCATTCTAACGTTGGCTTGTTTTGTGTAAGTTCTTCAAAAGTCATAATTTCATCCTCCAAGGATAATTAAATATCTTATTAGTTAGTTTACCGCATTTCTCGTTAAAGTAATCTACCTGATTAGTCAACAGTTCGTCCATACTTTACATTAAACGCCCCGGCTGTCAAAGGAAGCCGGGTCGTTTTCAAAGCTCGTCGTTCAGACTTTAGCAAGGCGTGAAACGATTCGATGGAGGCATTGTCGTTGGGTTGTCCCTTTCCGGGGCATGCCCATGATAATGCCTTTTTCTTTTACTGCCTGCTGATACGTATAGGATGTGTAAACAGAGCTCTTGTCGCTGTACAGGATGCAGCCTTCCGACAAGGAGGGGCAGTTGAACAGTGTATGCATACAGTACAAAGTCTGTATTTTGGCGAATAGGCAACAATGGGGCCACATTAAACAGAGTCCGAATACTTGAGAAATATACAAGAGAGAAGTGCCATTATCTAGATTTTGAATTAAAGAAGTAGCAGGGCATCAACAGTTGCAAATATACACAACCCAGAACATATTTAATGATTTGATTAGATGAATTTAACAAAATGTTCTGTAGAATGGTCACATATTCGGCGTATATCGTTAGTGACTTTTTAACTAGTTATGTTACTATATAATCAGTGTTTTCTGGTTTGTCAAACAAGTCTTTGGTCTTAGTTAAGTTGATTGTAATGTTTGGTTAAACAAGGCTTTAAACTTGAAGACCCCGTGATTTCCAAAGATATTCATACACCGGGGGAGATTTACGAGTTGTTTTTAGAAAATAGAATAGGAGAAAAAAATGAATTTAACCATTAAGCAAAAATTAATTAGCAGTTTTGTAATTGTCTCTCTTGTTTTTAGTTTGGCGTCTTTTTTCTCATACAAAAACATGAAAGAAACGGACGAGGCATACAGCTATTTGATTGAGACAGTTACGGAGCTAGAATCTATTTCCCAGGAGATCGAAACAAATATAGCACTTCAGGTCGGTTATTACCGAGCGTTTATGCTATATGACGATCCGAAATACAAGGATCGGATGAATGAAACAAATGAAATCATTAATAGCTGGATTGAAAAAGGAAAAAATTTGGCCACACTGCAGGAAACAAAAGGCCGGCTTGAAGAAATTGAAGAGACTAACGCTCAATTCCACCAGACAGCCAACGATATTATCGAACGAGCTTCTGTAGATAAGAAAAAGGCATTAGCGGCAGGATTGACAGAGGTTGTTCCAATTAGCAACAAGCTGACGGAAGATACCGATTCTCTAAATGAGTGGCTAAGAGAAGATATCCTGTTACCAAAAACAAAAGAAACGCAGGAGGCTGCCCGTTCAGGTACTCTAGAGGTTTTAGTCATTAGTATGATCGCAACTCTTATCGCGGTATCGAGCGGTGTTGTCATTTCTATTTTACTTTCTCGGCCGATCAACCGTCTGGGTGAGAAAGCAAAACAAGTGGCTGCCGGAAACTTGAATGTTGAAAAATTAAGACTCAAAAGCAAAGATGAAATTTACCATTTAAATCAGTCATTTGAACAGATGACCTCGAGCTTGCGCACTATGATCAGCAGCATTGCCATTAATTCGGATCAGGTAGCAGCTTCTGCGGAACAGCTGCAAGCAAGTGCAGAGCAGTCAAACCAGGCAACAGAAACGGTTGCCTCTGCTATTCAGGAAATTGCGGGCGGTGCAAACATGACCAATCATAAACTTGATAGCAACTCCCAGGCTTTACAGAATGTACTGGAAGGGGCAGTTAAAATTTCAACTAGTTCCGCTGATGTACTTGCTTTATCGAGAAAAACAGCCGAAGAAGCAGAAGAAGGCGGCCAGTTTGTTAATGATAGCTTAAACCAGATGAACTTTATTCATGCGTCAGTCAGCCGGTCAAATGAAATGATTACTTCTCTTTTCGTGCGCTCACAGGAAATCGGCAAAATCCTGGATGTTATTAACGGTATTGCTGGCCAAACCAATCTCCTTGCCTTAAACGCCGCTATTGAGGCAGCCCGGGCTGGGGAGCATGGAAAAGGATTTGCTGTAGTGGCTGATGAAGTACGAAAACTAGCTGAACAGTCACAGCAGTCTACCAAAACCATTGCGGATTTAATCACTGTTATTCAAGCAGATACAAAAGATGCCGTTCAGTTAATGAGTGAGGTAATGACCAACGCAGAAAATGGCGTAAAAGTATCAGAGCGGACGTCCAATAAACTTGTTCAAATTTTGACCAGTACTAAAAATATCACTCCGCTGATTGAGGAAGTAAGCATAACTGTTCAGAAGATGACCGCTAATATTGAAGAAGTTTCAACTTCGGCTAATGAAATTGCAGGGCTGGCTCAGGAAAATGCGGCAAGTTCTCAAGAAGTCTCTGCTTCCACTGAAGAACAGCTTGCGTCTATGGAAGAAATCACTGCTTCTGCACAGATGCTCGCGTCTATGGCGGAAGAATTAAAAGAGACGGTTAACCGGTTTAACGTATAATAATAAGCAACTTCTAACGTATGTGTGCAAAAATTAGAAAATTATCCTGATTTATTCAGCCTGCAGACTTGTTTCTCCAAAGAGAGCGTCTGCAGGTTTTTTGTTCTCTCAAGACTTTGGGCGTGTGATGGGCACAGCCCGTCTCTATGAGCTCGATTATATCGTGAGAAGCAGAGATTGAGACAAAGGAAATTCACTACGTAGCAGAATTAGATTTTGCAGTGGGTGGTCTTTTGTCGATAACGAATTTATTAAGCATTTAATTTCATTGGAAGTATTGTGTCTCTTTTCCCTACATTCAACGTCTTTAGCTTTCCATGCTCCCAGGTTACGTATCTGGATGCCTTTAGAAGTTATCTTGGATGAAGAAATTGTATAATGACCGGGGAATGATGAATTGGCAGGGACTCATCCTAGCCGAGCATACTGAAGTGACGGAAAGAGAAAAAAGCAAACCAATGGAAGCGGACATTCTATTTGATGAACAGCGATTGGAGGAATCCGGCCGGATGATTCACTCACCCCACCTTGAAAGAGAAGTTGTACTTAAGATAAATACCTTTGGTGATCATGACCTGTTATAAGTGAACGGGATTGTCGCGGAATTTTACCGGCTGCCCGGCCAGTATCCATTTGTAAAGCTGAAAGGGTACAGTTCCAGGTTTCGATTAGATGAAATGGTGTCTATTTCATTGGCCGCAGGAAACGATGAAGATGGTGAGGCCTATTGATGATGAGCATCAGCCAAGCAGGGATGTATTTTGCATTGATGTGAAATCCTTCTTTGCCAATGTAGGAGCTGTACCCTGCAGGATTCATCCACTGCGTGCCTATATTATTGTAATCAGCGGCCTGGTTCTGGTGTATTAGATAAAACAGCAATTAGAAAACTCTAAAATGGGGTAAAAAATAAAACAGAACAGTACGATAATAAGCGTATTCGATGGTATATTTCAGATTAATATTTGTCGAAACAAGCATTCTATAACAGTCTGTGGCTAGAGGGGAGAAGTGATCCAATTGTTTTTTCAAGGGGTATTGAATCAGCTTTCTGATATGTTGTTTATTGTGGAGATAGAAGAAAGGACCGTTTTGCGCTATGTCTTTGCTAACCAAACGGGCTGTAACCAATTAGGATTATCACTTAAACAAATAGAAGGAAAAACGATAGGAGAAGTTTTTTACGATCAACCGGAAAGAGAAGCATTGATCTCAGAACAATATAAAAGAGTCATTGAAAAAAGGGAATCAGCAATATACAAGGATCAATTTCCTGGGACAGATGGCGAGACAGTTTATTCAGAAACCCGGCTGGATCCTTTGTTCAATGAAAAAGGAGAGCTTGCCCACATTGTCGCTGTTGTCCGGGATATTACAAAATCCGTTCATCAGCAGGAAGAGCTGTTAAAGAAAAATGACCGGCTGCAAGAAGCAGAGCTTCATTGGCAGTCATTAATCGAAAACAATACGGATGGCGTGTTATTTATAAATAAGGAGAGAGAATTAATTCGCGTTAACCAGGTGTTTCGAAACATGCTGGGCGTTTCAGCAGATATGGAAATGAGGGAACTAAAAGAAACGGCGATTCAGATGTTTGACCCGAAAGAACTGGAGAAAATCTATAGCCTGCGGCAGCTTGTTTTGCAAGGCCACCTACAAGAATATGAATCTTATTTTTTTCAACAAGATGGCCGCCGGGTCGATTTGCAGGTAAAAGAGGTGCCTGTGATCATTAAAGGTGAAATGCAGGGACTTTATACATTTGTAAAGGACATTTCAGAACAAAAACGTACGGAAAAAGAACTGCGTGAAAGTGAGGAGCGGTATCGATCGTTATTTGACTATAATCAAGATGCAGTCTGGTCACTGGACTTAGCAGGGAATTTTATCAGTGTAAATCCTGCTTTTGAAAAAATAATGGGGAGAAGCATAGACATTGCAGGAAAACCGAATTTAAGAGATTTTGAAAAAGAGTTTGTTACCCCTTTTGAAGATGTTCTTCAGCACTACGAAGAAGTCAAGCAGGGCAAAAGCGTAGAATATAATGTATCCTTGTACAGCTTGAATAAAGAAGTAATTCATTTGAGTTTCACAAACGTCCCGATTTATGTGGAAGGAAAGATCATAGGGATCTATGGAATAGGCAAAGACGTGACGGAGGAAGTAACCGCAAAAAAAGCGTTACGGGAAAGCGAAAAGAAGTATCGCTTAATTGCAGAAAATATGAATGACCTGATTGTCGTGTTTAATCTTGAAGGCATTGTTACGTACGCATCGCCTTCTTACCAGCCTGTTTTAGGCGTGAAGCCGGAAGAATATGTAGGGCAGCCCGCTGTTTCCCTTGTTCATGAAGAGGATAGGCTGGAAATTGTATCCCGGTTTGCAGAAGCCGTGGAGCATCAGCGCCCTTATACAGTCGAATTCAGGAAAAAAGGGCGCTCAGGAGAGTGGCTGTATTTTGAAACGGTCTGTATGCCGCTATGGAATGAACAAAGCGTGTTAGAAGGCTTTGTCGGCATTTCCCGTAATATTAATGAACGAAAGTATTACGAAGAAAAACTGGAGCACATGGCTTTTTATGACCCGCTGACAGACGTACCGAACCGCCGCTTATTCGAGAACTTAGCCAATCAAGCTATAAAGGAAGCTGCACGAAGCGGGCAGAGGGCCGGTATTATGTATTTAGACTTGGATAAATTTAAAACGATCAACGATACACTTGGCCACGATGTGGGTGATGAACTGCTCAGGCAATTTACAGACCGGCTGAAAGGCAGCCTGCGTAAAATGGATGTCCTGGCACGAATGGGAGGCGATGAGTTTACCATTCTTTTGCCTAACACGTCTGGAGCCGCTGCCGAAGAGGCTGCCGGCAGGATCCTCCAGACGATTGAGCAGCCTTATCAGGTTAAAGGCCATCTATTCACAACAACATCCAGCATCGGGATTGCCTTTTATCCGCAGCATGGTCAAACAGTGGAAGAGCTGATCCAGCAGGCGGATGAGGCGATGTACAGGGCTAAAAAGGGAGGAAGAAACAGCTTTGTATTAGCTGATTGACCCCAGGCTGGCTATGCTGCAGCTTACAGAAGGCTGGTCTGATATAACCGAAACAGAATTCATAGCAGCATCGGCTATCAGACAACTCAGGTTATCGAGGATCAAATTAGAAGACCAGCTTAAGACTTAATTTTTTGTATTACAGATTGCTGACCCAAACTCATGCTGAAAAGGGCCAAAGCGAATGGATAGAAGAGGCAATACAAAAGCGGCCGCCTGTAAGGGAAATGGCTAAAGCATACGGACAACGCATTTCCATAATTAGATATATTATTGAAAAAATTTCAGTTTCATCCGTCTTCCACCGTCTTAGCCTTATGTTTTTAAATCACAAAGCGTGCATCTAGCGCTGTCATTATTTTAAATCTTTTGCACGGGGAAAACATTTTAAAGAAAAAACTCGACAAGATTTTATAAATTAATTTTGGCAGTGCAGGAACAAGAAAAGATAGTAATGAAAGGTATCTTCTAAAGTGAGGTGGCAGTGTATGCAGCTCTTTCGAAATGCAGAAATCCTTAAATACAGTCTGATTCTGGGAGCAATTACGGCCCTGTATAATATACTAACTAATTTGCATCCCTATTTAATTATATCCGCGACAATTGCGGCGGTTTTAGTTGGCGGCTATTTCGGTGCTGTGATCGGCAAAAACAAACAGCTTCTTGCAGAAAATAAAGCAAAGAAGGCAGAAATCCAGGAAAACTTTGACCAGTTAAAACAGCAGCAAGAAGACTTAAATGCCCTTTTCTACAACCACAGTTCATGGATCTGGTTAATAGATGTAGAAAATCAGATGATGAAAGTATCTGCGGGTATTGAAAGAATGCTGGGGTATGATGCGGAAGAGTTTGAAAAGGACTACGAATTTTGGTTGAAAAAGACCTATCCGGCGGATATAGAAATTGTAAATAAGCATTACGAGCGCCTTTTGAATGGCACTCATTCGGAAGCACAGTGGCGCATTTATCATCAGGACGGCAGGATTATCTGGATCAAGGTGATGGGACATCCCATAAAAAGTGAGAATGGGAAAGTGGTTCGGCTTTTAGGAGTGGCCAACGATTTGACGAAAGCCATTGAAATGGAAAAGCAGCTACAGCAAGTATCCCTTACCGATTTTTTAACAGGATTGCCAAATCGGCTATCCTTTAATAAAAGAATGGAAGAATGGCTGAAAGTGCAAACCGGTAAAGACAGCATGGTTATTCTTTATTTGAACATTGACCGCCTGAAAGTGATCAATGACATGCTTGGCTTTAAAGCAGGGGACCTGGTTCTTCAAATTATCGCTCATCGGCTTCAGGCTATCCTCCGGCCATCTGATTACATTGCCCGGTACGGCGGAGATGAATTTATTATCGCACTGCCGTATACGGAAAAAGCGAACGTGGAAACTTTTGTACACAACATGATGGCACAGCTGGCGCTCCCATTTGAACTAGAAAATCAAGAGATGGATGTAACGGTAAGTGCGGGTATGGTGCTTTTTCCAGAGCACGGTACAACTTTAAATAGTTTGATGTCAAAAGCCGGTGTAGCCCTTCGTCAGGCAAAGCAGCGGGGAAAAAACACAGTGCGGTTTTATGAGTCGGAAGACGAGGCGCTCGTAAAAAGAAAACTTTATATTGAATTAGCGTTAAAAAAGGCGATTGATGCAGATGAATTTGAACTTTATTATCAGCCTAAAATTGATTTATCAACAAAAGAAGTGGCGGGGGTAGAGGCTTTACTTCGATGGGAGCACCCTGCTCTCGGCTTCGTATCTCCTGCAGAGTTTATCCCTATTGCAGAGGAGTCTGGCCAAATGCTTGCTATCGGAAAGTGGGTGGTCCAGGAGGCTGTCAGCCAGGCTCGAAAGTGGGAAGAAGAAGGGAAACCCATTAAGGTTGCCATTAATGTATCAAACCTTCAATTTGAGGATCCCGATTTTCTCAATCATCTTCGCTGTACAATCGAACAGCATGGACTTCCGCCGCATTTACTGGGTGTGGAGCTGACAGAGAGCATGCTTCAAAGTATACACACTATTTCACCTATTTTGTTTGAACTACAGCAAATGGGTATCCACACTTATATTGATGATTTCGGCACAGGTTATTCGTCATTAAGCATGCTGAAAACCCTGCCGATCGATTTCATTAAAATAGATAAATCCTTTATTGATGAAATCACTGATCATTCAGGTTATTCAACGCTTGTCAAAACGATTATTGATATGGGGAAAAGCTTGGGATTTGGTCTTGTAGCGGAAGGAATTGAAACCCAGGGGCAAGCAGATTTTCTCCTGAAGAATGGTTGTACGCTGGGACAAGGATACGTTTTTGCCAAACCGATGTCTGTCCAATCGTTTGAGGAATTTTACAAATTAAAGGAGCCTCTCATGTGAATGGGAGGCTTTTTTCTTAATTTAAAACAAGAATTCCTAATGAATGTAAAAAAGAGACTACCCTTTATACAATAATCGATCAAAGTACATTACACGTAGTTCTCTCTTAATCGGTTTATATCTACTCTAGGTGGAAATCCAAACATTCGGGAATATTCTCGACTGAATTGCGATTGACTTTCGTAGCCAACCTTAAATGCGACATTAGCTATATCTGTTGAATCGGATAATAATAATCGCCTAGCTTCCTGTAATCTCAGTTGTTTTTGAAACTGAATAGGACTCATAGCCGTAACCTCTTTAAAATGTCGATGTAGTGATGAAGCACTCATATTCGCTATTTGGGTAAGCTCTTCAATTCGAAAAGGCTCTTCATAATTATTGACGATATGGTCTATAACCCCTCTTATTCTAGAGCCATTGCTGCCTTCTAATGCCATTTGTTCAAGCGCTTCGCCATGAGGACTTTGTAAAATCCAATAAATAATTTCTTTTTTAAATAATGGAGCAAGGACAGGGATATGTTTTGGATTCTTTAACAAACTAGCTAATCTGAGTACGGCATCTAACAAAGATGGCTCTACTTCGCTCACAAACATGGCCCGTTTCGCGTTCTTTCTCTGGTCAGACTGAATATCTGCTTCATTTAAAACTTCTAAAATTTGGCCCGAAGTAAATTCAAGCTTGAGGGCTAAATAAGGAGATTCTGTTGAGGCCTTGATTACTTGTCCCGTAACTGGCAAATCAACAGATGCCACAATATAATGACCGGCACCATATAAAAAGCGTTCCTCTCCCAATAACATCTCCTTCTCGCCTTGGAGGATAATGCAAAAAGATGGCTCGTTAACTCTTGAAATAGGTTCAGTTATAATAGATTCACGGATGAGAAATAAACTTGGAATAGGGGTGGGATGAACACCATCCTGATTTGAAAAGTGCTCAATGAGCCTGGAAATTTCCCGTTGTTGTTTGGAGGTTTTCTCGGACATGACTTTTTCTCCTTTTTCTGCGTCTTCGATTCATTATACCTGGTATTCATAGTTCGAGTAAGAGAGTCTGAAAGAATTAGGCAAAAACTTAGCAGTAATGTGATAAGGGTTTCTTCATTGTTTATGACATAATTAATTGTAAATAGGCCACGATAAACGCGGCTAATCAATGAAAGAGAGGAAGAATCAAATGGAGTATGTGAAACTTGGTAATACAGGCTTAGACGTATCCCGATTTTGTCTTGGATGTATGGGCTTTGGGGACGCTGACAAGTGGCTTCACCAATGGGTACTTAACGAAGAGGACTCTCGACCCGTTATAAAAAAAGCACTTGAGTTAGGTATTAATTTTTTTGATACAGCAAATGTATACTCCCTTGGCACAAGCGAGGAATATCTTGGACGAGCCCTAAAGGATTATGCGAATCGTGATGAAGTTGTAATAGCAACTAAGGTACACGGACAAATGCATAAAGGTCCAAATGGTTCTGGTCTTTCCCGAAAAGCAATTATGAGTGAAATCGATAACAGTCTTAAGCGGTTGGAAACGGATTATGTAGACCTCTATATTATCCATCGCTGGGATTACAATACCCCTATTGAAGAAACGATGGAAGCATTGCATGACGTGGTGAAAGCCGGAAAAGCAAGATACATTGGTGCTTCTGCCATGTATGCTTGGCAGTTTCAAAAGGCATTACATGTGGCAGAAAAAAATGGTTGGACGAAGTTCGTGTCCATGCAGAACCATTTAAACCTAATCTACCGTGAAGAGGAGCGAGAAATGCTGCCTCTCTGTAAGGAAGAGAAAATCGGCGTTACTCCATATAGCCCTCTTGCATCAGGAAGGTTAACGCGTGACTGGTCAGTAACAACGCATCGTTCCGAGACAGATCAAATTCAAAAATCTAAATACGATGCGACTTCGGACGCTGATCGATTGGTTGTGGAGCGGGTAGCATCCATTGCCGAAAAACACGGTGTCCCTCGCACACACATCGCACTTGCCTGGTTACTACAGAAAGAGCCAGTAACAGCTCCTATTATCGGGGCTACAAAAATATCGCATCTTGAAGATGCTGTAGGTGCATTATCAGTCAAGCTAACACCTGCAGAAATTGCATTCCTTGAAGAGCCATACGTGCCGCATCCAATAGTTGGTCATAATTAATTGTTTTGGTGACATACAAATAAACCCAATTTCCTACAAGGAAATTGGGTTTGTTACATATTATGTGCAGGGATTCGTCTTTTTCTGAGCACGGCCGTCCGGTTCTCAAAAGGGCTGTCACTTTTGACAGTATTTTGAGCAAATTTAAGGTTAATTTTCTCAATAGAGATATAAGAGACTCATCATTTCCTTGTTGGTAATCATGACCTTTTTTCCTACTTATTCAAATATTTATTTTTCAACATTAAATAGTAACAACTTGTCCTTTATACAGTGTATCTTTGGAGTTCAGTTCGAACTAAGATCTTACTTTTAATAGAACCGATCTGGAAATATATCGAAGGTTACTCAATCGGGGAAGACGATATACAAAGTAATTTTCTTTTGTAAAATCTATTTTGTGCATGATAATAAAAGGTTTATTCGACATGGTTCTACAATTTTTTTATTCTCAACATGATACTATATGCATGGGTATTTATATTTATAAATAGGAGAATGAATAGGATGAAAAGCATACGAGGGAAATTATTTTTAGGTTTTGGAACTGTGATTATTTTGGTCGTTTTGATGGGATTAATCATACACAATGTAGTGTCAGAGTTGAATGATGATATCGAAGAAGTAACAGGGGACTTTGTGCTCATTACACATATCGAACAAATGAATTCAAATATTTCACAAAGAATGTCATTAGTTAAGAGCTTGATACTTCACAATGATGAATCTTCTTTAGACTTATATGCCGAATACGCTAAAGAAAACAAAGAAATCCAAGATAATATTGAGAAGGTTTCCGATATTTCAAATAAAGAATTTTTAGATGACTTAATTGATCAAAGTACGGTTTGGGGCAGGGAAATTGATAACACCATTATATCTGCTTTCCAAAACGGACAGCAGGAGGAGGCTTTAAACAAGCTTAGGGAATCATCAGAACCAGAAGCACAGGCAATTATAGCAGGTTTCAAAACGTATTCTGAGGAAATTATCAAGGAAACCCAGGCTGATAAAATTGAAATGGAGGGAGATGGGCGTTATATCGAGAAAGTCATTGCTATATCGGTCATGAGCGTTATTATACTGGCGATTTTAATCAGCTACATAATGTCGCAGCTAATTGTGAAGCCTATTCTGCAGGTAGTAAACGTACACCAAGAACTATCTAAAGGAAATCTTAAGGTAGAAAAACTATCAATTAAGAGTCAAGACGAAGTAGGGGTTTTGGTTCGGTCCGTAAATGAGATGGCTGAAAAGCTTCGGTCTTTAATAAAAATTCTAAAGAATTCTTCAGAAGAAATAGCTGCGTCTTCAGAAGAACTTTCGGCGAGTGTAGACAGTGTGGAATCATCGGCAAAAAATATAACAAACTCCACTGAATATATCTCTGATTCTTCGGAAGAACACATGAAGCAAATACAAGAAGTAGCTGCTGCTATTGAGCAAATATCAGCAAATACTCAGCAAATCGCCGGAAATACGATAGAATTAAAAGCCCTGGCATCGAAAGCAACAGGTTCCTCATTAGAAGGTGAACAAACGGTAAATGATCTTGCTGCTAAGATGAATGATATTCATAAAGTGGTCTTAAATATTTCCCAGTCTATTAAAAGGCTCCACACTCGATCAAGCGAAATTGGGAACATTTCAGGAATTATCTCCAGCATTTCTAACCAAACAAACCTGCTTGCTTTAAATGCGGCGATTGAGGCGGCTAGAGCAGGTGAAAGCGGAAAAGGTTTTGCTGTAGTTGCAGATGAGGTACGAAAATTAGCTGCTGAATCTAACCAGTCAGCTGCACAAATATCTGAATTAATAGGCTCTATACAGGAAGAAGTTGACTACGCTAATCAAGTAATTAAGGAAGGTACAAACCAGGTTGAAGATGGGCTGGAAAGAAGCAGAGAAGCTGAATCGAGGTTCATCGATATTAAAGAATCCATTCAGCATGTTTTTGTAAATATTGAAGCTGTTGCTGCAACGATAGAGCAAGTTGCCTCGGGAGGCAATGCGATTGTTTCAACTGTTGATCAAACAAAGGATTCTATTAAAATGAATGTGGAGCAAACTGAAACTAACTTATCTTCTGTTGAAGAACAATTATCCGTAATAAGTGAGTTAAACCTTTCAGCACGATCATTAACGGACTTGGCAGTTGAATTGCAAGATGAAGTAGGGAAATTTACTATATAAATCGCTAGCCAATCCGTTAGTAATTTGATCCAAAGGCTTCTTTGGGGCCCGTATCCTTCAGGAGTTTAGAGAGTAATCAATGCTAGTAGAAAAGTACAAAATGGCGCCCTCTAAATCGAAGAGGGCGCCTTTTATATTTTAAGACTAACTAACAAACCATCTGTTTCTTCCTGTTTCTTTCGCTTGATAGAGCGCTTTGTCCGCTTTTTCCAATACATGTTCTATTGATTCCTGTTTATATTCCTCTAATCCTACAGTAAGGGTCATTGGTATGGATACGAGTGAGGGTGATTCTACCTGCTTGCGAATACGTTTAATTATGATTATTCCATCTTCTAGAGACGTATTGATAAGAGTCAGCATAAACTCCCTACCTCCGACCCGTGCAACCAAGTCCGAAAAAATGATATGTGGGACATTACGTTATGATAGAATATATCGAATGAAAAGGAATTACTTTTATTTCTTTTTTTACTGTGAGAAGGGTTAGTGATTCCTTATCAACTTCTTGAACAATACCCTGCTCTTTTTTTTCTAAAAGCATAACCGTTATTTTTTTGTCTACTAGATGCAATAAAAAAATAGGTAGTGTCATCTTGAAAAAAAGCTGAATTAATTCAGGAGAAGAGGCTACTGTTTCTCCAAAATTAAATGTAATAGACCTTCGCAAGCAGGGATCAATATTCAGCAATCCCGGTTCATTTGTAGGCTGGGTGAAACGGCTAATAGACTTAATGGAATGAACTTTTGAAAGTGGAATGATAATGTCATTTTCTTTTTTCTTTAATAAAACAAAATCACGGCCAACTAAGTGAACACGTCCATAACATTTTCTAACAAGAGCTTTACTTTTAACAACATGCTTGTTTTTTAGAAATTTTTTACTGCGTTTTATCCTGGTGACTAAGTTCCTCATCATCTTTCTCTTCCAGACTGACTTTTTCCTCTTATTAGATACTTTCCTAACCGTCTTCTTCTCTGTGTCCAATTTTTCTCTTCTGTCTATTACTATCTCCACCCATTGACCGGTTAAGCCTTCGAAGGATCTGACCCGCCCTTCCTTTGGCTGCTTATTAGATAAAGCTAAATTCAGCAATAACTCGTTTGCTCTCTCAATCTTTTCCTCAAGTGCTCGCTGCCGTTCTTCTGGAAGACATGTAGAAGGGGAAGGGAATTTAGGCGTATCTAAACGTTTTGGACAGCATTCTTCAGGGATGCAAAAATCATCATGTGTGCCTGGAGGGATAAACCCCGGACAACAAAAATCTTTGGAATTGTTTTTCCTATTCACTCCATCACCTCCTTTCTGACAGATTAAACTTTTCCTCTTAAATATATAACTTTGGTTTATTACTAGTTTATGTGAACGGTTCATAGATGTTACTTTATGGAAGATTAATAGGCAAGCTTTTATTTGAATTTTCGCTCGAAAGGGGCCATTGCTTATTCAGATATATGGAGTCAGCATAAAATGATGGCAAGCTTATAAAAACAGACAGGCTTAATAAAAGATTGTTTAATATTGAGACTTAGCAAGATATTATTAAAATCTTTTTCCTGTCAAACTGATATAGGCTCAATAAAGTTAATCTTAAAACAAAGGAGGGAAAGATAGTGAGCACACAACATTGTGGCTTCAAAGGCGGCTTTAAACACAATGATTTCGGCTTGCATGATCACCACTTTTTTCACCACCAGCACCATTCATGCGGCTGTAAAGGCTTTAAGCACAATGATTTCGGCCTGCATGATCACCACTTTTTTCACCACCAGCACCATTCATGCAGCTGTAAAGGCTTTAAGCACAATGATTTCGGCCTGCATGATCATCAATTTTTTCACCACCAGCACCATTCATGCGGCGGCTGTAAAGACTTTAAGCACAATGATTTTCTCCATGATCATCACTGTCTGTGCGATGACCGTTTCCGCTTTCGCTTGAGCGGGTTAAGAAGCAGCATGGCGTTTCGTTTCCGGCAGCTGATCGGTGAGCGGGTTAAGGTTGCCCTTGAAGAAGAAAAGATTGTTCAGGGAAAAATTATTTTTGTAGGCAACGATTTTATTGAGATTGTTGTAAAAGTGAAAAAAGAGAAACATAAGCATGAATTTAAGAAAAAAGTGTTCCTTGTCCAATTTGATGAAATCAAGTGGGTAGAACGGCTTGACAATTTCTGCTGACAAGCTGTATGGAAAAAGCGGCATTCCGAGGGAATACCGCTTTTTATAAGGGAAAGAAATAAATCGCCTCGTTGGGTAAATATCAATTCGACAAAGGGGGCAAATGGGGCTGTACTTTGCTGTGAACCCGCATAATTCCCCACATCCCCTGTTCGATATCCCAGCGAATGTTGCCGGCCCGGTACATATAATCACCCGGGTAGTTGTATGTTCCTCCAGCGCCGCCGATTAAGTGCAGATCTTCCGTTACACCTACAACCATATGGCCTGTATATGAATCAATACGGGATTCAGTGTCTCTCGGATCGAATTTCCAGTTGTGTCCGTGAATATGGAAGGTGTGCGCTCTTCTGCGTTCGGAAGGGGTGGTAAGCCGGACAACAACGGGATCACCAGGATACGCTTCAAAAACAGGCGTGGCCGGATCACCATGAACCTCTGAACTAAATAAGTCACCTAAAACAGGGTGTTTTCTGAAGCGGTTAATGAGCCGTTCCGTCCGGTAATTAAAGCCGCGTGACCCGAAATCATAGGTGTCTACTTCATCGTCTTCAGGGTCGGGTTCTGGAATCACGCCGTCAAGCGGATCGATAATGACTTTGCCGTGCTTATCTTCTAAACGAACACCGTCATGCATCACCAGCACAAATTCTCTAAATCCGCCTTCGCTAAACGGATTCTTGAGAACGACGTTTGTGCCCGTCTGGACAGGTTCCAGCGTATAAGGATCATGGTATGTTGTAAACCGCGGTTCCGCGATAAAAGCCCCGAACGTTCCAAAGGAGCGGTGGTTGCGCAAATCAGCCATATCCCACATGGCGCAGGTGCCCATGGACTCCTGTACATGCCAGCGGTACGTAATCGTCTCACCAGGCCCGACTGTTTGATCGGGATTAAAACCGACGGTGCCGCCGCTTGAAGTGGTCACATCATAGTCCAGCATATTGACATGAAGGGAAATCCGCAGGGACGGCGGGTAAAAAGCCTGCTCTTTTACCGGCGGATAAGGATGAATGCCATCCGGGAACGGGAATAAGTCAAACTTGAGCCGGCTGGTCAAGGTAACTTCGACTAAATCACCAGAATTACCCCTTAGTACAAGCGGCTCCGGGTTTTTTTTGCCTGACAGAATATCATCCACGTCTTCTTCTAAAGCAAACACGATGCCAAATGGGTCATGGTCTCCAAACGAGTTGTATTTAATCGGCGTTTGAAAAGCAACAACACTATAGCGGCGAATCGGCGCATTATGTGCTGCTTCAGGCGGCAGGGTAGACTGCGGATCGGCAGGGGCTGGCGGTTTTCCTGTTACTTCAGGCAGCGGTTTTGTTCTTGGCGCGGGCAAAGGCCGGTCAGACAGCGGGATTAAATCCTCTACTTCCTGATCGTATGCGCGAACAAGTCCCCACGTGCCGTTCCAGATATCCTCTTCTGTTTCAAAAGCCCACAAATAATCTCCGGCTCTTGGAATATCCATTTCAAACGTAAAAGACTCTGAAATGCCGATATGCTGCTGCGACCGCATCTGGGAATCATTGCTCGGCCTTTCTGATCTCCACCTCAAACCGTGCAGATTAAAGCTGTGCGATTCCTCATGGGCACCCTGCAGAAGCCGAATGCGGATAGAATCTCCTTCATAAGCCCGGAAAACCGGGGTGAGGGGATCTCCATTTACATAAGAGCTGAACGAGTACGCAGGATCACAGTCTTTCCCAAGCCGGAACTGCAGTGGCTCGTTTTTATAATTGACCGCAAAAATACCAGGATCGTCCTGTGAGCCAGGAAACTTCGGTGGCTGAATCGGACAGCCGTCTTTATCAAATAATAAAGCGAAATCCTGGACAAACAGTGCAAAGTCGCGGTAATCAGCGATCAATGGGTGGCGGACGGTAACTTCGGCTCCCTTATCCGTTTCTTCACCTGTTTTAGAATCCAAAAATTGAGAAAAGCGCGGCTGTACAACAATGGTTCCAAAAACGCCATGCTGCTGATGGGAAACAGGGAACAAATGATCATGAACGAAAAAGGCTTTTAATTCCGTATCGGCAAAATATTCATACCGAATCGTTTCATCCGGTAAAATCGAGCTGTCATAATTCCACCCTACGTTAGCGCCATCGCCTACAAGAACATCAAATTTCACAAAATGAATATGGAACCCGGTCTCGTACGCTCGGGTCACCAGCTGAAAAGCATCGCCGTCGAGAATATGAGGGAGGCGATTGGTGAAATTAATCCGAATACACGTACCGGCAGATACATGCAAAACAAGCGGTTCCGGTTCTTTTTTTCCGGACAGCACATCATCTACATCTTCATCCCGTACATAGATTCTTCCTTTTGGGTCATACCAGCCTTGTTTGTTATAAACAATTGGCAATTCAATTATTGAGATATTGAACTCCTCGACAACCGGATTTGTCATGCACGGATCTGTAAAAACAGCCCCCGGTCTGGCATTTGGGACAGCGGCGTTTTTCTCAAGCTCCGTCATGTCCCGGCCGCCGACAATACCGAGAGGCGGCCGTGGCGCCTTGCAGCCGACTTTTCCGGGAATGAAGTTCGGGAATCCCGGCCTTTCTTTTGTCGGGCGCGGCGGGGCAGGGCGGTCCGGCAGCGGCTGAAGCGGTGCGATCGGCGTGCCGTTCGGATAGCACTGGCTCCCGTCCTGCAATGTGTCAAAAATGCGATTCATCCCCCACATCCCGGCTTCGAAGTGTGGATACAAATGACAGTGGATAATCACATCGCCGATTGTACCAGGCAGACTCCCAAGTCCGTACAAAGGCTGAATGCTGTAGTGGGACTGCGGGCTGATCGCCTGCGCATCCACAATCTCAGACTGAATGTTATTTGCGTCTCTAAGCCATTGGTGCGCATGGTAGTGAAAGACGTGTGTTTCTTTGGCAGCTGCATGGATCAGGCGGATCACAGCCGGATCATCCCGGTATCCGCGCAGAATCGGCGTTGCAGGATCGCCAAACACCCAGGAATCATGGTGGACTTCCTCCCCGTCAACTTCGGGAGAGACAACCCCTTCTTCCACCAGCTTTAAGCGGTTATGAAGGGGATCATACCGGTAGTTGACACCGTGAAATGATTCGGCTTCCTGATTGGTCATCGGGTTCAGCGGCCGGTTGCCCGTTAAATCATCCACTTCCATTTCATCATGGAAAAACCATGCATACTCACGGAAGGAGGGAAGGAAAGAATGGTGAATATCCGCAAACACGCCGCTGTTGATCGGTCCGCCCGTAACGGGGTCCGTCCACCAGGAGCCTCTTCTTTCAACAAGCAGTGTGCCGAAAAGGCCCTGGATACTGGAGCCTTCTTCAGTGCTCGATACATTGCCGACATCGGTGAAAAAACAAATGCCTTCAAACGTGGCCTCCAGCCTGTAGAGAAGCTTTTCACCGCATTTGGCCAGTGAGCTTGGATTAAAGCCGACATTGGCTCCGTCCGAGGTCAGTACGTCATAGTCAAGGTCCTGAAAATGCATGCCCGCTGCAAAAGGAAGCTGATTTTCGAAAAGAATTTCAACCGTATCCCCTTCGTTCGCCCTGATCGTCAGCGGCTGCACCAGGTCTACGGGGGTAAAGGGGTTTTTACGGATCAGCTCTTTTACCTTTTCTTCATTTTCCTTCAACACATACATCTGTCCATCCGGGTTATGGTCGCCAAAATTGTTTACCACCATCCGGATGGGAATCGCGACTACATGATAACGACGTATCATCGTTTTCCTCCTCGTTACAGCATGTCATTTAACTCCGGGATGCGCGGATCACCGGGAAACTCGATATAAAACACTTCGATATTGTCAATATGAATGAGCCAGTTCCGGTTTTCAAGCTGGGCAAAATGGGTCGTTTCGACTGCAAGCTCCACCTGGTCTCCTATCAAGGAAACAATTTCACCGATAAACATAAAGGGATAGGAAGGGGTCAATATAAAAGCCCTCTGTCCAATAGAGGCTCTAAAATAATCCACCAGCGCCATATCGTGCATAACATTATGAGAATATGAAGCGGAACGGCTTAGCGTCATTTTTTACACTTCCTTTCTTCCTGATTTTAAATAAGCGGGAACCGCTCACTGCAGTCAAAACAAGGTGTCAGCCGGGCAATTTTTTCAAGTGGAATGGACAGCGGCAGCGGAAACTGGAAAAATGGAGCATTTAAAATTTTAATGGTGACCGGATCAATCGTCAGGTGGCTTCTCTCTACTTCAACAATCGGTCCGCAAAAAATAGGCCTGGATGTCTGGCCGAGCAAATTTAGTTGAGACGCTTCGGTAACAATTAACACACTTTCGCCCATCAAATGAGTTAACTCTTCGAAAAGTTCGTTATCCTGTTCCTCTACATCCTCATCTTCATCATCTATTTCTCCAATCTCTTCCTCGTCTTTTTCCTCATCCTTAGTGTTTTCGTTCTTCAGCACTGCCGTTTCATTTTCCTCGGCAGGTAGGTTTTCCTCTTGTTTTTCTTTTTCATTCCGTCTGTTGCGCATGCTGTCTCTCCTTTACTAAAAAGAACTCGCCGGCAGGACATGTGAAGGGTGAGGCATTGACTGCCACAATTTTCATTATTCTAGGTGTATCAGCGTATCGGGAAAAGAGCAATCATTTAAAAAAATGGTCCAAGAAACTAATTGGTAAATTATTGGATAAGACTAAAGAAGCGTATGCAGCAGGCTGATGTAATATTCTGGATTTTCAATTCATTTTCCTCATTATTCGAGCGAAACTAAACAACCAGCCGCCGACTGCGTAGCGGAATTTGGCTCGTTAAAAGGTGTTTTTAGCCCTGTCCCAAAAGTTCCTCAGCCTATATTTCCATTATCCCAGGTGCCGTAACGGAAAGAATGTATGAGCCCGGTTCATTATCGGACTTATGCCCGGAAAGTTTCTTAATAGTTGTGTCCAGCTCTTTGTGTCGGGATAGATCCTTTATGTACGAGAAGAAGTAAGGGCTAACCTGCTTACTTCTTCTTAAAGCAATGTATGTGTCGACTGGGTTCTTGATACAAAAAACAGCCAGGCTAAGCCCGGCTGCAACAAATGATTTTGATGCTGACGGTCATGCGATTTTCAAAGAGAGAATAGGTCATTGTCGACGGTGGAGGCAAGCCAGCCTCCCGGGTTTGCTTGTTCCGAAGAAAGCCTCAAGATCGGGAGCGGCCAGCAAGTCGCGGTAATAAAATATAAAACAGGGAGAGTGGAGTCGGAGGGCAGACATTATTAAGTAAACATCTTTAGGAGAGAAACAAGTAAAAAAGCCTAATCTCTATTAATTTAGAAATTAGGCTTTTTTGTTTTTTAACGGCTGCCCGTCAACCTTCTATACAACGTTAAAATAGGTTTATATTGTCTATGTACAATCCCTATAAGTTCAGCGGAAATTTCAATTACTATTAAAAGGCCAAAAATAATCAAGACTGAACCCCAAAGAGTCGCCCCTGACAGCAGTATGGCACTTATACTAAATAGAATGCCAAATGTATAAATCGCTAATACTATATTACGATGGGAAAGACCAAGCGTTAGCAGTCTATGGTGCAGATGAGCTTTATCAGGTGCTAATATTGGCTTTTTATTGACAATGCGCCTAATAATCGCAAAAGCTGTATCAAAGACCGGAAACCCAAAATAAGAGAGGAATATTAGAAATAACGGAAAGAGATCCTTTTATTCGGAATCCATTAATTTTGTATATCATTACATAATAAAAAGCTTCGAAAACAAAGTGAACAGCACGGTTTTACTAATTCTCAAGAAAGAGTAATAGCTGGCTTGGAGATATTTTTTAGTGTTTGGATCGCCTCAAAAACGATCGTTTTTGAGATGTTTTTATAAACAGCTTCTTTTAGCCAAAATCCTATGCCTTTTGCGTCACAGAACATTGCTCAAAATCTATGTGTCATTAATCACCTATTATGTACAGAAACTTATGAATAATTCAACACAAATGGAATTAAATGGTATTTGAAAACCCCGGCTTTTTAGAATCTGGGGCTTTTTTTTGACTGCTTATGCTTTCAATATATGTTAACTTTTTTTCTAAGTTTAGAGATTAGCGGCATTGTACAGTTTCATTTTAATGGAGGTGAATAAAATATAAAAAACGGAGAAAAAGAGGTTTGGTTTATGGCTTTTTCAAGAAGGAGAAGGAAATAATGAGCTTTGAAATTGGATTGACTGTTTTAGTATTTACTATGACAATGCTTGGCATATTTTTAAGGCCAGGCGGCATTAGTGAAACATGGCCAGCATCGATCGGGGCAGGAACTATTTTACTAATGGGAATTGTATCATATGGAGATGTTATGGACATTATTGATAAGATAGGTGGCGCATCTATTACAATTATAGCGACGATCGTCATGGCTGTTACATTAGAAAGTTTTGGTTTTTTTCACTGGGCAGCTGCGAGGCTTGCAAAGCTAGCTAAAGGCTCGGGCTATCGTCTCTACTGGTACATTCAGCTTTTATGTTTCTTGATGACCCTTTTATTTAACAATGATGGCAGTATCTTAATTACGACTCCCATATTAATTTTACTTCTTAAAAACCTTCAAATGAAACCAAATGAACAGCTTCCATACCTCCTAAGCGGAGCTCTAATTGCGACCGCTTCCAGTGCGCCGATTGGTGTAAGCAATATTGTCAATTTAATTGCATTGGAAATTGTTCATATGACCCTCTACATGCATACTGCCATGATGTTTGTACCTGCAACACTTGGATTATTTTTCATGTCCTTTTTAATGTTTATTGTTGTGAAGAAGAAGTTGCCAAAGACGCTGCCCGCTTCTTTAAATGACATAGAAGAAAATTTTTTCGTCAAAAATTTTCATCCATTAAAAGGGGCATTGTCTTTTGATACAAAACAGAAACGCACGAAATTTATGTTAAGACTTTTATTATTTGTCTTTATGATACGCTGCCTGCTTTTTGTGGCATCCTATTTCTCCATTCCAATTGAATTGGTGGCAGTACTTGGATCACTCGTATTGCTTGCATGGAGATGGTATCATTTGCGAACAAACCCGGTAGATATTTTGAAAAAGACCCCTTGGCACATTTTAATTTTTGCTTTCTCAATGTATGTCATTATTTATGGGCTTCACAATGCGGGTTTAACAGCCATGCTTGTAAAGGCATGTGAACCTATCGTTAATCAGGGCTTGCTGCAAGCGAGCTTTATCATGGGCGCGTTAGTTTCAGTTTTATCCAACTTTTTCAATAATCATCCTGCCTTAATGATTGGAACCATTACCTTAACAGAAATGGGGATAGATCCTCTCACTTTAAAGACGATTTATCTTGCAAATATTATTGGCAGTGATATGGGCTCTTTGTTATTGCCAATTGGAACGCTTGCCTCTCTTATTTGGATGGATATTTTAAGGAAGAATCAGATTTATGTTACTTGGAAATATTATCTAAGTGTGTCATTGACTGTCATACCCTTTACAACCATTGTAACATTATTCTTGTTATTCTATTGGGTGCAGATGGTTTTTGCCTGATGTTTGATTTCTCCACAGGAAAAGGAACAAAAAATAAAGATTCTCAACATAAGAAAGCCTTTGAACTACCACCCACTTACCTGACGGTTGAAGTGGGGGATTCCTGGGCAAGGAGATCTTCGACCCACAGTAATCAGGCTAACCCCGTATTCCAACGGTTTTATGACCAAGCTTAACTAGACTAAAGTGAAAGAAGCCAAAGGGCTTCTTTTTTAATATTCAGGCTCGTCAGGTGCCGGTCGTGATGCACGCCGCAGGATGGACACTCCCACACCCGGACAGCGAGATTTTTCACATCCTTATGCTGATGCCTGCACCTTGAGCAGAGCTGGCTTGATGGGAAGAACGGATCGACTTTTATGATCGTCCGTCCGTACCACTTCGCTTTTTGTTTTGGACGAGCGAAATAGAATACCGGCCGGGAGGAAATTATTTTTTCGTGGATGGCCCTTTAAATATTAGCCGTTCTAAACAAGGAAGACCGGTTATCTTCCAAGCCGGCACCTCTTCAGATTTCAAGAATATTGCCTCGAAGCATGCCGACGGTGTATTTCTCCCGGCCGGTAATTTAGAAGATATAAAAGCTTTTAGTCAAGAGTTAAAGAGGAGAGAGGGGTTGGAAGGGCGCTCGTTTGATGATTTCCTACTTACGATCTCACATAATCCGATTGTGGGAAGAACAGAGAGAGAAGCTGAAGGAAAATTCCAGGAACTGCAAGCGCTTATGCCGATTTACCGTATACCAAAACCGAAATTTTTTGGCTTGGCAGAAAAAGCAGCAGATGAAATTCAACACTGGTATGAGGCAGGGGCGATGGATCTATTGCTGATAAGACAGGAGTATCCTTTAGGATTTAATGACTTTATTGATTTAGTCGTTCCTATTTTGCAAGAAAAGGGAATATTCGGTAAGGAATATGAATTAAACACGTTACGTGGCAATTTGGGTTTACCCTATCCGGAAAATAGATATTCGATTTAAAACCATCTTTAAAGAATTTAAACATCTTTAACCTCTTTCCTAATGTTAGGTACAAGAAATAGTACTATGGCCATTAAAGTTGTCCTCTTCCATAATAAGAGCAACGATTTTATTATTGTCTATACAGGTATACTTATTATTCACAAATAGTTCCAACTATACTTAATGAGTATGACTAAGTGAGTAGGTTCTTAAGATAAGTTGACACTTGAATTTCACCGTGATATAGTTAGTCCGCTAAATATATTTTGACTAGTTGAGGGGAAGCTATGAACGATAAGGTTGGATGCGATATTCGTGAGTCGTTAGATAAAATTTCATCCCAAATGCGTCGAGATTATAGCGAAAGTCTAAGAGAACTTAATCTTCATGTAGGCCAGGATAAACTACTCGCTCGTTTGTGGTTAGGTGATGGAATAACACAAATGCAGCTATGTGAACATTTAAAATGCGAGCCGCCTACGGTAACAAATATGGTTAAATCACTGGAGCAAAATGGGTTCATATACCGTAAACGTGATGAGCAAGATGCAAGGGTTATGCGGATTTTTCTAACAGACAAAGGCAAAGAATTAGAGAAGCCGGTTGATTGCAAATGGAAGCAGCAGCAGGAAAAATTACTGCATTCCATGTCACCGGAAGATCTCTTACTGTTAAGGCAACTAATGAAGCGACTGGAGAAAAACTTATTTTAAGCTTTCTCTAAGTTTATAATTAGTAGGCTAAATAACTATTTAGCACCGGAATTAAATACTTCTATGTTTTTTATTTACTGAGAAGAGGGTTATGGGAATCCAATGAAGACGATGTGTCCAGCCGAAACAATGATAACCGTATGGCTAAAACGCATTTACTTCATTTAAGAGGAGAATATTTTTCTAAAGACGTACCTCGAATAATAGCCGTTCTCAGCAAGGAAGGCCCTGATATTTCGAAAGCAGAAACCCAGGATTTTAACGAGCCATTGCATTAGCCTTTTACAGCGAAGACGTACTTAACCCTAGAGGATATGAGTATTACACGCGGCAACTTAGTAAGAAAATCAAAAGAAGTCGGTCTTTTCCAGGTAATCACCAGCAGATTAGTTAGCAGACTAAACATTATTTTGTGTTTTTCAGATCTACTGAAATGCAATAGAAATAATTTACTACAGCTCTTTTGCTTACTTGGAGCCTATTTAAAGTAAAGGCGGAGAGATAGATGGAAAAAAAGAAAAGAGATGCAACTAGCACTACAAATGATTTCTGGTTGCGGATCTGAATTCAGCGCTACCGACCCAGCAGCTTATACAAATATGGATAGTTATGTGGAGCGGGCTAAATTAGCTGAAAAAGGAAAATCTCAAATGATCTTCATCGCGGATACTCCGGCATTAACTGTCAACTTAGGTCCTTAGATTCCTATGTTTCCTATAGACCCTATGTTAGCACTCATGGCTGTAGCCGGAGAAACGAAACATATTGGGCTTGTTGTTACCTTCTCAACGACATTCAATTATCCATCAGAGCTTTAAAACTGCTGAAACAAGGGCTGTCCATTCGAGATGTTCTTTCCCGTGGGGTCATTAACTATCATCCAGTAGTGGCAGGCACCCCCGTACAAGTGGCTGACTTCTTGGAAGAATGGTTTTTAGCCGGCGTATGTGACGGCTTCTCGGTCGTTCCGGATATATCCTATGATGGAGCTGCTGATTTTGTGGACCTGGTTATCCCCATTTTGCAGGACCGCGGTTTGTTCCACAGAGAATATGAAGGGCAAACATTGCGTGAGAATATGGGAGTTCTTTATCAATACGGAAGGCTGGAATATTGAAAATTTAATAACAAGAACTTTATTCAACATTCATTTTGTTTTGGTGATAAGATAAACAGTGGATTATTAATTAAATTTATTTACAAGGAGATATAACATAGAGATGAAGAAAGAATACAATACACGTGCCATCTTGGCATCGCTGCTTATCTGCGGTTTTGTCGGCATGTTTAGCGAGACGGCTCTAAACATTGCAATGACTAATTTAATGGACGTGTTCCAAATTTCAGCCGCAACCGCACAGTGGTTAACAACCGGTTTCCTGCTGACTCTTGGCATTTTAATGCCGATGAGCGGGCTGCTGCTGCAGAGGTTTACAACGAGACAGCTGTTCACAGGTTCGCTCGTAAGCTTAATTCTAGGTACACTCATTGCGGCGCTCGCGTTCAATTTTGAAATGCTGATGTTCGCTCGCGTTTTACAGGCGGCAGGCATGGGATTATTGCTGCCGCTCATGTTCAATACAATTCTTGTCATATACCCGCCGGAAAAGCGGGGGGCGGCGATGGGCTTCGTTGGACTTGTGATCATGTTTGCGCCAGCAACCGGCCCGACCATAGGCGGTCTATTAATCGAGTATTTAACATGGCATTATATCTTCTGGTTGTCGCTGCCGTTCCTGGTTATTGGGCTGTTGGTAGGGCTGAAGTATTTGGAAAATGTCACTGAGGTCACGAAGCCTCGGATCGATCTGCTGTCTATCGTATTGTCAACGATCGGCTTTGGAGGAGTTGTCTTCGGCTTCAGTAAGGCAGGTGAAGGATCTGAAGGATGGGGCAGTGCAGTAGTGGTCACTTCAATCGTCGTTGGGCTTATCGCGCTGGTGCTGTTCATACTGCGACAGAACGTTATGCACGATCCGATGATGAATCTGAGCGTTTTCAAGTACCCAATGTACGTCGTGGGGCTGCTCCTGGTACTGTCGTGTATGTTGATCATTATGTCGAGCATGATTATCCTGCCGATGTTTCTGCAGACGGGTGCAGGACTGTCCGTGTTCACTACTGGACTCATGCTTTTGCCGGGCAGCGCGCTGAACGGTATCCTCTCTCCGCGTATGGGGCGCTTGTTCGATAAATACGGGCCGAAATGGCTCGTTATTCCCGGACTCGTGATCGTTGCCGTCATGTTATGGTTCTTTACGACCCTGTCTCCTGCTTCTTCAGTGGCCTTTATCGTGGCTTTGCATATCGGGCTCATGGTAGGGGTAGGCATGATATGGATGCCGGCTCAAACGAACGGGCTCAATCAATTGCCGCCGGAGCTATACCCGCACGGCACGGCAGTCATGAACACCCTGCAGCAGGTCGTGGGTGCGATTGGAACAGCGGTCGCCATCAGTATCCTTACGGGCAGTATGGAGAAATACTTGCACGGCTCCTCCGCTCCGGCCAAACAGGCCGAAATGGCAAACGCGATGACGGCTGGATCACAAAACGTGTTCCTGTTCACGATGATCATAGCACTGGTTGGCCTGGTCATAGCATTCTTCATCCGCCGCGTTGTAGGCAGTCGCGAAGCGGTGCATTCGACACATTGATATTTTAAAAAAAGCCAGCGGCTGTCCTCAATGGATAAATAATATATAAAGAATATAAAGTAGTAATGACTATGTCAGTATCACTTTTGGAATATAGAAAGTTTAAAAAAGAAGGGGCAAGAACAGTCTTCATACTGTTCTTGCTCCTTTTGTATATTAAGCGTTTAATTTCATGAGGAATATGGCACTTCTTTTCACCACATTTAATGTCCGCGGCTTCCCCTGTTCCCAGGTTACGTACCCGGATGCTTTTAAACGATCAAGATGACCCTTTACGGTTGAAGAAGGCTTTAACTCAACCGCGTCACCGATTTCACGAATAGACGGGGGATATGGCACTTACATAATCATCTATAAACTGCAGCATTTTTTCCTGGCGTGCAGACGGTTGTCTAAGCATAAACCTTTCTCCTTTGCGGTGCTTTTCCTGCTGCTATACGAGTCCGGAAAATGTTGATATATTTTCTATAAATCATAATTATGTGTCTGCCAAGAATATTTTGAGGGTTTAGTTAAATACTCTGAATTACGAGATGTGTTAATTGCGGTATGTTATGACATGTTCTTATTCAACAAAGGTGAGCTTACTAATTCCTGTCCGATAAATAATTATGGCGTCTAGTGCTAGGAAGATCGGCTGTATTCGGACAGGTTGAAGAAGTAGTTACCATTATTCCTGCAAACATTAAAATCGATTTACCGCACGATTAGAAAACGACTACATTTGCTTCACTCAGTAAATACATTAGCTACGTTGCTATCAATAATGTGGAGACGAAATCGCCGGCAGGCTTCGCACAGGTTTGTCATAAGGTAACACATGGGTTAATGAAACGTTTAATCAAAAACGGAACGCCGGTCAATGGGCTAAAAATACGCGCGTGAACATCTGTGAAAGGTATTGAATTGTGGGAAAACCGGCGCTAAAATGATTTGTGTCATAGAGGCAATTGAGTTTTTGTAAGTAGATTCGATCGAGAGTCGTCTGTAATAGCGCGCAAAAAAGGCTGCGGATGTGACTCCGCAGCAAACAAGACGAACTATGTAGAGTTCAGGAGATGTGGCGGGTGTATGCCACATGATAACGTTTACCCGCTTCGATGCGAAGATAAACCGAATACACAAAAAAAGGCCGCGGGAGGCTCCGCGGCAATAAACGATGATAGATACGCGAGTGGTGCAATGTCGCCATGTTTAATCGGTACTCAGGTATAAACCGCCGTATGCGTTGACCACTCGCTAGTTGCTGGAGGTTCAACATAGACATCACTACCGCCCGTTAAATTTATCGTATGCCTCGTATTAAAAACGTTGTAGGCCGGCTGCCTCAATGTTCAGCAATCCGTATAAAAAAGGCGTGGGAATAGCACCACGACAATAGATAAGATATAGGGTAGGTGGTTTAACGTGAAACCTTATTCTGCCTTATTTTCCTGTTGTTATGGGAACGTAAACCAACACGGTATTAAATCCGTGCTGCAGGACGGTAGCAGGCCGATTACAAGTGCAGTGAGGGCCTGAGCCGTTGACGCTTAAAAAAGCCGAAGGTGTGCTACAGTTTTCCGAAAATGAGGCTGTTTTCCGGCAGTACGATTATATAGCATTTGCCCGTCTGATCGCACATCCGGCTACACGCAGTTGTCCGCGCCATCAAACACGAATATACATAGCCAAATGCAGACGCAACAACAGCTGAAGGCGTGTCCTGCATAAACAAAATGCCTTTTAATTCAGCCGGATTTGGAGCCAACATAAGATCAATTATGAGTCAATCTTGTCAAGAGACCGGCTAAAAATGTATGCCTTATTCATTTTAACATGTAGAAATGTTCGATGTTCTGCTTACTGAACGGAGAATAGCCAAAGGGGAACCACGTCTTATCCCCCTGCAACATAAATGATATTATGTTGTATTGGGAATCCTTAAAAAGCCCCCCTAGTATAGGGGCGCTTTTTAGGGGAGATTGGCCTAGTACATGTACTGACTTACTAAAAAGAACAAAACGCTTTTATTGAGCTGAAAATAAGAAAAAGGATTGGAGATGTTGAAAATGAAATTTGGAGTGACCTATCAAACATCAGAACGAGTGGGGATGTTGTACATGCCTGTTGGACCAGAAAAATACGACATTGTAGAAATAGACGTCAGTATCGGCAAAGCACCAGATGAATTAATAAAAAAAGAAATAGGCCTTAAAGTAGAAAGTAATCCTGAAAGTATTTACGTATACGCAATTGAGGTAGTATAAACTTAGAGATAAGGACATTATAGCTTTTAAACTTTTCTAAATGCCACCTAAATGAAACTATGTTGTATCTGAGCAGTATAATTGTAAAGCAGTTCAACCTAAAAGAAGAGAATGCGAATTCGCATTCTCTTCTTTTAGGTTTCTTTAGCGACGGCTCTTTTCTCCGCCTTTACGTCCTGCTTCTTCACGGCTCATTTTGCCATCGTTGTCATTATTGTCGGAATTACGGCTTCTGGCTTCTCCGCCTTTTTGTCCGATTTCCTGGTAGAATTCTTTATCATGATTTTTTGCTGTTGCTTCTCCGCCTTTACGTCCTGCTTCTTCACGGCTCATTTTATCGTTATTATTATTTGCCATCGAAAATTCCTCCTCAGTAAATTGGGATTTTGCTATTGTCACAGTGTTTATATTACCCGGCTGTTTGTCAGCAAAACAGGAATTTAAAGAATTGAATCGAAAGAACTGTTATTATATCTGGAAAGTAAAAAGATAAAAGAAACTGGATTTATCTTTGATTTTTCGGGGTATATCATTAATAAAGTAATAAAAGAATATAATATTTGGGTAGGATGGCAAGGGTGGCCATCAAGGTATCTGGCGTAGGTGGGGCCAATACAAGAGAAGAGCAAGAAATTATATTGTTTTATTACTTTAAAAAAAGAATAGAATTCGTTCTTGTCTGGAACGAAACCCCTTTTTTAATGCAACATAAATAAAATGTTGTATTAAGAAAGGTTTCAGACCCTAAGGTCTGAAACCTTTCTATTTATTGCTCTTTGCTATTTGTTTCTTTAATAATTTTAGCTGCAACTAAAAATGAAAAAGAAAGTGTTTATTGCTTTTTATAGGGGTATACATTGAAAGACTAAAGCTAAAGGAGGAATACACCTTGGAACATGTAAAAGCACTTTTTATTAAATTTGTCATGATTGCCGTTGTCTTGGGTATTGTCCTCACCGGCATATATGATGTGGAATTCGGGGATGCAATGCTTATTAGTGTGGTCCTCACAGTTGTGGCATATATCCTTGGCGATTTGCTTGTTTTCCGTAAAGCCGGTGATGATTATGAGCGTAATGCAGATCATGCAAAGAGAAACATGATTGCGACCGTTTCTGATGCCATTTTAACTTTTTTAGTAGTCTGGCTTATGGGAAAAGCACTTTTTGCTAATGATAGCGATCTGCTGCAGGCTGCATTTCTTTCAGCTCTTATTATTGCAGCAGGCGAATGGTTTTTTCATAAATATCTGGATAACCGGGTGTTTGACGAAAAACATCATCATACAACATAAAAATGTTTTCTGCTAAAAGCCCTCTATGAGGGCTTTTTTATGTTTGAAACCTTATTTTCTTGTGAAGTAACAGATTTGAACTACCACCCACTTACCTGACGGTTGAAGTGGGGGATTCCTGGGCAAGAGGATCTCCGACCCCCAGTAATCAGGCTAACCCCGTATTCCAACGGTTTTATGACAAAGCTTAAATAGACTGAAGTGAAAGAAGCCGAAGGGCTTCTTTTTTAATATTCAGGCTCGCATTTAGGTCCCGGTCGTGACACACACCGCAGGAAGGACATTCCCACACCCGGACAGCGAGACTTTTTACATCCTTATGCTGGTGGCCACACCCGGAACAGAGCTGGCTTGATGGGAAGAACGGATCGACTTTTATGATCGTCCGTCCATACCACTTCGCTTTGTATGCGAGCATTTCGTTGAATCTCGACCATGACGCATCGTGAATCCCCTTGCTTAGTTTTTTGTTTTGGACAAGATTCTTCACCGACAAATTCTCCACTGCGATCACTTGGTTTTCATGAACGAGCCTGGTCGTCAGCTTGTGAAGAAAATCGTCTCTTGTGTGTTTGATCTTTTCGTGCAGTTTAGCAATCTGGGCTTTATTTTTTTCCCACGATTTCGACCCTTCTTTTTTACGTGCAAACGCACGCTGAAGAAAGGCTAATCGCTTTTCGTATTTTTGATAGTATTTCGGGTTGGCAATGGATTCACCGTTGGAGAGCACGGCAAACTCTTTTAAACCCAGGTCAATGCCAACGGCATCGTTGGTGCTTGGTTTGTACGGGGAATAAGACATCTCGCAAATGACCGAAATAGAATACCGGCCGGTACTGCTGCGACGCACGGTGACACGCTTAATGTCGCCTTCGATGTTTCGGGACTTGGAGAAACGAATCCAGCCGAGTTTCGGCAGCTGAATGTGGTGGTCTATCATTTTAATATTGTTGTTTGTCATTTTGGTTGTGTAGCTTTGGACCGGGTTTTTCTTACTTTTGAATGTTGGATGGCCCTTAAGATCATACGCCGTTGGCGTATAGCCTTCTGTACATTTTTTTGCGGCTCGTTTTTTTAATTCCTTTTTTGGATGGTTCTTATATTTTTTTGAATCCTTCATATTGATATTCGATGCTTGCCTGAAGAGCAATACTATCAGGATCAGACAACCATTTGAATATTTCCTTTAGACCAGGGAGGAGCTTTTTGGCAGCTGTTTCTGTATACCGTTTTTTTGTTTTTTCGAAACTCTTGATGTTTTCATTCAATATATAATTGTAGACAAACCGGCAGCAACCGATTGTTTGGTTAATCAGTTGTTTTTGCTCGTCACTTGGATGGATTTTAAACCGAAAGGCTTTAAAATGAAGACTATTTTTTTCATCTTTTTTAGCTTTTATCATTTTCCTCACCCCCTGAACATTTGTTCTATACCTAATTATACCATTTTGACACTGGAGCGTTCAAGGAAAAAGAATGACTGAAAAAGCAGCGATTCATCCCCCACTTAGCAAGCTTGAAGTAGGGGTGTTCTCACCGAAAATGATAAAAGAAGGAACGTGAAAAAATGGGACGTTTTCATTCATATAATCACGGCCGTCATCAAAAAAAGCAGCTATAGTGCTGCTTTTTTTGATAAAGCCTTTAATTCAACGAAGGAAGGATATGAGATTTTATGAAACGTTTTTTTGTTTCTGCCCTCAAAAACCCGGCAGGTGTTCTCTTTTTTCTCCTTTTTATTTTAAGTGCCTGCAGCCAAGAAGAACAAAGTGTTCAATCTAATCAAGCGCCGAAGCTGGTGGAAGTGGAAATCAAATTAAATCCAAAAGAAGCTAAATTAAACCAAGAGGTAGAAATCCAAGCCATTGTCACGCAAGACAACGAGCCGGTAGAGGATGCGGACGATGTGAAATTTGAAATATGGAAAGAGGAGGGCGGCGATCAGCATGACACCCTGGAAGCCACACATATAGGAAATGGAGTCTATGCAATCAATATCAAATTTCATAATGACGGTCTTTATTATATTATTGCACACACAAATGCAAGGGATTTGCACACCATGCCAAAAATACAGGTGATTGTTGGCAAATAGAAATACCAGCGTATTGAACAATGTTCTGGTTTTCAATCGAACACTGATAGGCATGAGAAGCCTGCAGTTATCGACATAGAAATAAGCCAGTTCTTTTTTGTTAAAAGAATCTTATCTATGTATAAAGACAAAGTTGAGGTGATGTAATGGGGGCTCCAAAATGGCATGAGAAAAACAGCAATGTGCTCCATTGGCATATACCAGGAGAAGAAACGCCGATCCCTGCAGTAAAGAAAAAAACATCGTTTATCCATCCAGCAGTTGTAACGGGTATTGTGTCTTTAGCGATTGGTGTCGGTACGTTTTTTAGCGTAATAATGATCAATGCTGTGGATATAGAGAAGGAACAAAAACAACAGGCTGTTAACGGGAATGAAAGATCTGTTCAGGAAACTAAGCCAACCGATGTAAAAGATGTGACGGTTGCCCTCATTCAAGGAGGTATATTCTCAACAGCAGAAGCTGCCGAAAAAGCCAAACCTAAAAATGTTCCGACGGCAGTCATTCCCTCAGAAGGACAGTTTCTCTTGCTGTTAGGAGCTGCTTCAACAATGGAAGAGGCAAAAGAATTAGCTGAGCCGATTGAGCAAAAAGGAATGGAAGTGTATGTTAAAGAATTATCCATCCCGATGACTAATGATATTAAAAAACAGCTTTTGTCAGAGAAAGATCAGCAAAACATACTTGATCTGTTAAAAACGGTACTTTCCTAACCTGCTGCGCATAACAGATTTACGATGTAGAGTCGCTTTATAGTGTAGCAAAATAAACATAACGACTCGTCAATAAAAAAAGAAGGCTGGAAATTCAGCCTTCTTTTTTACTTTATAATGCTTTTTTACTGCAGATTTTCTGCAGCCTTTTTTTATGTATTCGGTTTAACTTCGGGTCACAGAGGGTAAAGAAACAATAGTGGTAAAATACCACCTCCTGATGACTTTTTGTTTGCTACATACTGATTACTAGTTGTTCTTTGCTGCGGATCTTTCTGCGGCCTTTTTTGTGCGTAATTTCAATAATTTGGCCAAAAGTTAGATTGGTTAATAGTAGACCTAAACTGTTAAGCAAAAACCCTCAGAAAAATCTCTGAGGGTCTAATAAAAACAACTATCCATTTATAAATCTTTCAATGATAGATGCGGCTTCTTCTACATCTTTGTATTCTTCAAGGGTTTGGCTTTCAATAAATGTTATTTGTAGGATTTCGGAGTTTTCTATACAAGAAACTGTTAGCACCGGCTTCTTATCTTTGCTAAAGGTATGAGTAATTTCAACATTATAGTAGTAACAGAGGGTTTCCAGCATTTCTTTTATATGAGCAAAAGACCCTTTATAGTCTCCTTTCCAACAGTGGAAAGTGACTAAGAACAGTCCGAAAGAATCCAGTGTTTATATTTAGCCTTTACTATAACATTGGCTTTTAAGTTACTCAATAGTACGTCCAAAAAGTTGAATAACTTTTATTGTTTATTCGGAAATTTTATAGTTCCCCAACAAAAGTCAGCTTTTAGAAAATCTTAAGGGTTTATTTTTAATATATCACCTGGCTTAAAAACGATGTTTTTTGTGTTTCAAAATCTATGTTTCATTAATCACCTATTATGTGCAGAAACTGGTCCTTTTCTGAACACAGCCGTCCGGTTCTCAAAAGGGCGCTTTTTATTGCTTTTTCTGTAACAAAACTCTGTTCATTATTTTGTGTTCGATAATTTGTATTTTAATGGGGTTATGAAATTACTGAAAAGCTAATAAAGTTCTAAAAAATAAAGCAGCTAATTCTATTGTAGCTGCTTTATTTTTTTAGTGTGATTTTTTAGATTGTTTACTTAGAGAAACATTATTTGTACAGACTTATTTTTGTTAAATGAGGCAAAAAGATTGCTGTAGACCCACTCAAATTTGATCTGGTAGTATGTGAAAGAAGTAAATGCCGGAGGAACGAACATGGATCAGAAATATCTTGATTTAAAGATGGGGGAACGGGGAGCCATTCTCAGCATCTTTGTATATATCTGCTTATCTGCTTTTAAATTAACAGTTGGTTATCTGGCGGACTCAGAAGCCTTGAAAGCGGACGGTTTAAACAACACGACCGATATTATCGCCTCTGTTGCAGTGTTAATTGGATTGAAAATTTCTCAAAGACCTGCAGATAATGACCATCCTTATGGACACTGGAAAGCTGAGCCTGTCGCTTCACTGGTGGCCGCATTTATTATGGTTGCAGTAGGCCTGCAAGTCTTATATACAGCTGCTTTGTCTGTTTTTGACCACACAACAGAAGCACCTGACCAAATCGCGGCCTGGACAGGCCTTTTTTGCGCGGCTGTTATATATGGCGTATACCGGTACAACCGAAGATTAGCACAAAAAATCAAAAGCCAGTCTGTAATGGCAGCAGCGAAAGACAACTTATCCGATGCCTGGGTCAGCATTGGAACAGCGGTTGGTATTTTTGGGGCTCAGTTTGGCCTTCCCTGGCTGGACCCTGTTGCAGCCGTTGTCGTCGGCCTGCTGATCTGTAAAACAGGATGGGAAATCTTTAGAGAGGCTTCTCATGATTTAACGGACGGCTATGACGAAGATCAGCTCGAAGTCTACAAAAAATCGATTTTTGACATTTCCGGCGTGAAGGGGATCAAAACGATAAGAGCAAGAAAGTATGGGAGCAGCTCTGTGGTCGATGTTGTCATTCTAGTTAAGTCCACTCTAGGGATCGGGGCAGCCCATGATATCTCGATGGAAGTGGAAGACGCTCTGATGAAGGAACATGATGTAATTGAAGTCCATGTCCATGTAGAGCCGAGCTAATACATTTAGTGAAGTAGGAATGAAAACGAAGGAACCCCCCAGAGTGGCCTTTGGGGGGAGTGGAAAGACAAGAAAGAAACAGGATTTCTATTCCGTCACTTATTTTATTTTTGCCCGCATGGGCGTAAACCTAAACGTTTCTATATCAATTTATTTTGGACTGTCTTTGACCGTCCTTTTTTTATTGCTCCTATGTCATTTATCTAGTAAAGGTAGATGAGGCTGGGTTTTATCATGGACCCGAATAATCCCCCACATTCCCTGCTCGATATCCCAGCGTATGTTGCCGGCTCGGTACATATAATCTCCTGGGTAGTTATACGTTCCTCCAGCACCTCCAATTAAAAGTAGATCTTCTGTGACGCCGGTAACCATGTGGCCGGTGTATGAATCAATACGGGAATCAATATCTCTCGGATCGAATTTCCAATTATGACCGTGCAGATGGAATGTATGAGATCTTCTACGTTCTGACGGTGTCGTAAGCCGAATAACGACAGGGTCACCAGGATACGCTTCAAAAACAGGTGTGGCCGGATCATCGTGAACCTCTGAACTAAATAAGTCACCTAAAACAGGATGTTTTCTAAAGCGGTTAATCAACCGTTCTGACCGGTAGTTAAAGCCGCGTGAGCCAAAATCATATGTGTCTACTTCATCGTCAGGGTCCGCTTTTGGAATCACACCGTCAAGTGGATCGATAATGACCTTACCGTGCTTATTCTCGAGTCGGACACCGTCATGCATCACCAGCACAAATTCCCTATAGTCTCCGTTAAGCGGGTGTTTGAGAATTACATTTGTGCCCGTTTGGGCAGGCTCCAGTGTATGAGGATCATGGTACGTTGTAAACCGCGGCTCAGCGATAAACGCACCGAACGCTCCAAAGGAGCGGTGATTCCGTAAATCGGCCATATCCCACATCGCGCAGGTGCCCATGCTGTCCTGCACATGCCAGCGGTACGTAATGGTTTCCCCAGGCCCCACTGTTTGATCAGGGTTGAATCCAACCGTATCACCACTTGAAGTGGTCACATCATAATTCAGCATATTGACATGTAATGAAATCCGCAGAGACGGCGGATAAAAGGCCTGTTCTTTTACTGGCGGATAAGGGTAAATGCCATTAGGGAATGGGAATAAATCGGGTTTCAGACGGCTCGTCAGCGTGACTTCTACAAGATCACCAGCGTTTCCTCTAAGCACAAGCGGCTCTGGCTTTTTTTTGCCGCGCCGAATATCCTTCACATCTTCCTCTAAAGCAAAGACGATGCCATACGGATCATGGTCTCCAAACGAGTTGTATATGATAGGGGTTTGAAATGCGACAACCCTATACTTTCGGACCGGCGGATTATGTGCTGCTTCAGGCGGCAGGCTAGACTGCGGGTCAGCCGGAGCTGGCGGCTTTCCGGTTACTTCAGGCAGCGGTTTTGTTCTTGAATCCGGCAAAGGCCGGTCAGATAAAGGGATCAGGTGGTTCACTTCCTGGTCATATGCACGGATTAATCCCCACGTGCCATTCCACACATCTTCTTCCGTCTCAAAAGCCCACAAATAATCTCCTGCTCTTGGGATCTCCGTTTCAAGTGTAAATGACTCTGAGATGCCGATATGCTGCTGTGAACGGATCTGGGAGTCGTTGCTGGGCCGCTCTGATTTCCATCTTAATCCATGCACATTAAAACTATGGGATTCTTCATGGGCACCCTGCAGCAGCCGGATACGGATTGGATCTCCCTCATATGCCCGCAAAATAGGAGTAACGGGGTCTCCATTCACATAAGAACTGAAAGAGTAAGCGGGATCACAGTCTTTCCCAAGCCGGAACTGCAGCGGTTCATTCTTATAATTGACCGCAAAAATGCCGGGATCCTCCAGTGAACCAGGGAACGGTGGCGGCTGAATCGGACAGCCGTCTCTGTCAAACAACAGAGCAAAATCTTGAACAAATAATGCAAAATCGCGGTAATCCGGAATAATTGGGTGGGCAACAGTAATCTGTGTACCATGATCTGTTTCTTCACCCGTTCTTGAATCCAAAAATTTAGAAAATCGAGGCTGGATGACACACGAACCAAAAATTCCATGCTGCTGATGAGTAGTTGGGAATAAATGATCGTGAAAGAAAAAAGCTTTTAATTCGGTGTCCGCATACCATTCATACCGGCCGGTCTCACCCGGCAAAATGGCACTGTCATAGTTCCAGCCTACATTTGCGCCATCGGACACAAGAACATCAAACTTTACAAAATGGATATGAAAGCCCACCTCATAGGTTCGCGTGACCAGCTGAAAGGCATCTCCATCCAAAATATGAGACAGCCGGTTTGTAAAGTTTATTCTGACACAAGAACCGGCTGGCGCATGCAGAACAAGCGGTTCCGGCTCTTTTTTTCCGGACAGCACATCCTCAAGCTCTTCATCTTTTACATAAATTCTTCCTTTTGGATCGTTCCAGCCTTGTTTGTTATAAACAAGTGGAAGATCAATTACGGACACGTTAAATTCCAGGACAACCGGGTTTCCCAGGCAGGAATCGGCAAAAACGGCCCCCGGCCTTGCATTCGGTACGGCGGCATTTTTTTCGAGTTCCGTCATGCCCCGTCCGCCAACAATGCCAAGCGGTGGTCTTGGCGCTTTGCAGCCAACCTTCCCAGGAATAAAGTTAGGAAACCCTGGTTTTTCCTTTGTTGGCTGCGGCGGGCAGGGACGGTCTGGTAATGGTTGGAGCGGGGCAATGGGTGTGCCGTTTGGATAGCATTGACTTCCGTCCTGCAGGGTATCAAAGATACGGTTCATTCCCCACATGCCGGCTTCAAAATGTGGATAGAGGTGACAATGAATAACCACATCCCCAATCGCGCCCTGCAGGCTGCCAAGTCCATACAAAGGCTGAACGCTATAGTGAGACTGCGGGCTGATCGCCTGGGCATCCACAATCTCTGAATTAATGTTTCCGGGATCTCTCAGCCATTGGTGCACATGATAGTGGAACACATGTGTTTCTTTTGAGCCTGCATGAATCAGGCGGACAACGGCGGGATCGTCCCGGTAGCCACACAAAATTGGGGTGGCAGGGTCGCCAAATACCCATGAGTCATGATGAACTTCCTCGCCTTCAAGCTCGGGAGATACGACGCCTTCTTCAATCAGTTTCAGACGGTTATGAAGCGGTTCGTATCGGTAATTCACGCCATGAAAGGATTCGCCTTCCTGATTGGTCATCGGGTTAAGCGGCGGGTTGCCCGTTAAATCATCCACTTCCATCTCATCATTAAAAAACCAAGCGTATTCACGGAAGGAAGGAAGAAAAGGGTGGTGGATATCTGCGAAAACACCACTGTTGATCGGTCCGCCTGTTACAGGATCTGTCCACCAGGAGCCTCTTTTTTCAACAAGCAGTGTACCAAAGAGACCTTGAATACTGGAGCCCTCTTCGGTGCTCGATACATTGCCGACATCCGTGAAAAAACAAATGCCTTCAAACGTAGCATCCAGTTTATAAAGCAGTTTGTTACCGGACTCGGCCAGTGAGCTTGGATTAAAACCAACGTTGGCTCCGTCTGAGGTCAGCACGTCATAGTCAAGATCCTGAAAATGCATGCCTGCTGCAAAAGGAAGCTGATTTTCAAACAGAATCTCAACCGTGTCTCCTTCATTGGCTCTAATGGTCAGCGGCTGTACGAGTTCAACAGGAGTAAAAGGGTTTTTGCGCACAAGCTCTTTTACTTTCGATTCATTTTCTTTTAACACATACATTTGTCCATTTGGATTATGGTCACCAAAGTTGTTGACGACAATGCGGATCGGAATGGCCACCACATGATAGCGCCTTATCATCGTTTTCCCTCCTTGTTACAGCATGTCATTTAACTCTGGGATGCGCGGATCTCCGGGAAACTCGATATAAAATACTTCGATATTATGGACATGGATCAGCCAGTTTCTCTTTTCAAGCTGGGCAAAATGGGTTGTTTCAGCGAATATCTCGACTTGGTCTCCTACCATGGAAACAATTTCGCCAACAAACATAAATGGATAAGATGGGGTCAGTATAAAGGTCCTCATGCCAATGGCTGCCCTAAAATGCTCTACGAGCGCCATATCGTGCATAACATTCTGATCAATGGAACGTAAACGGTTATGGGTCATTCTGTTACACTTCCTTTCTTCTTGCCCTAAAGTGGGTGGAAACTTGGTGTTACAATGGAAATACAGGATAGGCTTCAAACAATAAAGGAATGTATGTTTTAAATGGATGATATATTCTTCTTGTCTCAGTAAAATATATGCGCAGTGAAATTGTAAGAACCGACTCTATACGCCAATGATTGTTATCCTGGCTTTTTTAATCGATATTGTTTAAGGGTTAATAGAGTGAGCTGTTTATTTACAGGAATATGTTCATCCGTACAGCCATAAGCTTATAAAGCAAGAGTGACGACCACTTTTGCTCATTTTCTTTTAACACATAAATTTGGAAAAAGCAGCCGTCCCCTTGGGAAAGGGACAGCTGCTTTTTCGTTATGAGCCTTTTTCCTAATTTATTAGTCGATATTTGTTCTGAAACTCGTCCTTTTCTGAATACGGCCGCCCGGTTCCTAAAAGGGCGCTTTTTTTTGCTTTTTATGTAACAAAACTCTGTTCAATAATCTATGTTCAGTAACGTGCTCAAGCTTTTTTGTAACATCATAATAGCTTTTAAGCGGCATGGCTATCCATTCAAGACAATGGATTATATAAATAAAGAATCTTGAAAACCTTGTTATGTCAGGCTTTTAAAGCCTAAAAATGTATAAATGAATTTTTATATTATTATATATTTATACAAAAATATCTAACAAGACAGACGCTTTCCACATATGGCCTTGCTTACTTATTTGACGGTCTTTCTATAATTGATCGAAATAATTCATGATTAAGTGAGTGTTAACTTCACTTTTGGGATCTAAAAAGTTTAGAAAAGAAGGAGCAATAACAGGTCTTCATGCTGTTACTGCTCCTTCTGTATATTAAGCATTTAACTTCATTAGCATTGATGCGCTGCTTCTCTTAACCACATTCAATGTCCGCAGCTTTCCTTGTTCCCAGGTTACGTATCCAGACGCCTTTAAACGATCAAGATGGCCCTTTACGGTTGAAGAAGACTTTAATTCAACCGCATCACCGATTTCACGAATAGACGGGGGATAGTTTTTGGCACTTACATAATCATCTATAAACTGCAGCATTTTTTCCTGGCGTGCAGACAGTTGTTTAAGCATAAGCCATTCTCCTTTGCGGTGCTTTTCCTGCTGCTAAAATGCTGGACCGCTTAAATTTCCGCATCTGTTGTCTCTTCAAGCAGTAAGCGTAGATGTGAGTTTTATCTATTTTACGCACAATGACACTTCGGTCTGTAATCGTATGATCATCTGCCATATACATAATTGAGATTGGCTTTTTTTGTTCCAGCGATAGGTTAAACAATCCATTCATTCTAACAGCCTCCTTTTCACAACCTTATTATATCGAACAAATGTTCATGAATCAATAAATAGACGAACATATTTTCGGTAAAAAGAGGAATCATAAAAAAGTTTTCATTGTCGGCAGGAATATTTGTTCTTATACTGAATTATATACTGTATACGAACATATATTCTCATTGAAAGGAGTTATCTTGGATGAAGAAATTGTATAATGACCGGGGAATGATGAAATGGCAGGGACTCATTCTAGCCGAGCATGCTGAAATGATGGAAAGAGAAAAAAGTAAACCGGTGAAAACGGAGATTCTATTTGATGAACAGCAGTTGGAGGAATTCGACCGGATCATCCAAAGTTCATTCCAACTTGAAAGAGAAGTGGTGTTTAAGATGAATACCTTTGGTGATCATGACCTGCTGCAGGTAAACGGGATTGTCTCGGAGTTTTGCCGGCTGCCCGGCCAGCATCCCTATGTAAAGCTGAAAGGGTACAGTTCCAGATTTCGATTAGATGAAATGGTGTCTATTTCATTTGCCGCGGGAGACGAGGAATATGGTGAGGCCTATTGATGACGAATATTTGCCGCGCAGGGATGTATTTTGCATTGACGTGAAATCCTTCTTTGCCAGTGTAGAGGCTGTACGCCGCAGGATTCATCCGCTGCATGCCTATGTGATTGTGATCGCCCATAAAGAACGGTCCGGTTCTGTTGTATTGGCTGCCTCACCGCGGGTAAAAAAAGAATTCGGTATTAAGACAGGGTCACGGAATTATGAAATACCGAAAGATCCACGCTTAATCCTTGTTGAACCCTCTATGGCTCTTTATCTAAAAGTAAATAAAATGATCCTGGATATTTTTCGCCGCTTTGTAGCGGAAGAAGATTTGCACTGTTATTCCATAGATGAAGCATTTCTGGATGTAACGGCCTCAAAAAGGCTCTTTGGCGATACATTCACGATCGCCCGCACCATTCAGCGTACGGTTTGGCAGGAGCTGCGCCTGGTTGTCACCATAGGGATTGGCGACAATCCTCTGCTGGCTAAGCTGGCTCTTGATAATGAGGGGAAGAACGCTCCGAATGGGATTTCTTACTGGTCTTATGAAGATGTCCCAGCGAAGGTTTGGGCGATTGACCCGATAACAGATATGTGGGGAATTTCGAATGGCTACGCCAAGGCTCTTTACAACATAGGGATTGAATCGGTAAAAGATCTTGCTCACGCAGATAAGTGGAAAATAAAGCGAAAATTCGGCGTGATTGGAGAGCAGCTGTTTTACCATGCCTGGGGAATTGATTACAGCGTGATATCTGAGAAGGTGGGAGCACGGGAAAAATCTTTTTCCAAAGGGCAGATCCTGTTAAGGGATTATGACAAGGAAGACGAGATCGTGATTGTCATCAAAGAAATGACCGAGGATGTGGCGATGCGTCTGCGCCAGCATGGGGCTGCAGCAGCAGGGATTGCGCTTGGCATATCTTACAGCCGGGATATTGAGGATCGCGGATTTAAGCATCAAATAGTGCTTCCACGTAGCACAAATAAGACCGCTGAACTTTGTGAGCACTTTGTCCGGCTGTTTAAAAAATATTGGGACGGACAGCCGGTGCGCCAGATTCACGTCGTGTGCAGTAAATTACAGCCTGCAGCACATGAACAAATAGATTTGTTTACGCCCCCTGAACTGGATGAAAGGCGTCATATCCTGGATGAAACGATCGACCAAATACGGGATCGTTTTGGCAAAAAGGCGATTTTTCATGCGTACAGCTTAATGAAAGGCGGTACATATCTTCAACGAGCCGGACACATTGGAGGACATAAAGGGGCTTCTTACTAATTCTATATAAGGGTACTAGCATTTAGCTGGCACCTTTTTTTGTTCGTTACATATGTACAGTTGCATTTGCTATTTAAACGTCTTGTTAAAAATTTGTAGCTGGTAAAATGCATTGAATTTATAAAAAGAGTGAGAAAAAGCATAAGGAAAACGTGCTATCACTTTCAGTGTCAGACTAGGCAAAGCCTAGTGTTTTCGTGATATCATGAAATTTTGATTTTGTCACTCTGTATCACACTAAAAAAAAGGCTATTTGAAACGGTGCATAGCTGTTTTGTCACTTAACGTGACAGTTTAATGATTACAATTCATTTCTTAGGAAATAAAAGGCTAAGCATTCACAAAAACCTTGGCCTTTTCCTTCATGGTAAGCTTTGGAGGTTTATCAAATAGAAGCCCATCACACCAAGGGGCAACAGTTCTATATTCGAAATTATGATAAAAGGGTTTATGAATGGAGTGGAGATACCCGTGCTGAGGAGGTAACAAACGAGTACTCCAATATAATACTTTACTAAGAAGTAGCTTAATCACTTTGTCATTTTTATATACGGCCTTAGTAAATAACTTGCTACTTTCAGTGGATTTATCAAATTGGATTGAAACAGTTTTTCACCAATGGTTCCTTGGAGTGCGTGAACAATTCGATCTAAGCCATTATTGGATAATTGATCCATCGCCCTCCGTAAAACGAGCGAATTATCATAGCCTTGACGAATGGGTTTCATTAACTCTTCATATTTTCCCAAACCGCATAAATCATAAGCAGCATATATTCCACTTAAAATGGAAGCATATTGTCCAAATCCCAAGAAGGGCATCAACGTTCCGAAACAATTTCCAGCGTAAAACGTATTACCAATCCGTGCTGACTGGCAAATACCAAGAGAATAATTAGTTATTTGAAACTGATCGGTTATCGGTAATTCTTGGTTAAGTTGAGATCGGACCTTATCATAAAATTTATCCCATAGATTATTTATTTGAATATCCTTGTTTTTTGGTAAATCTGGAATAGATAAAGAGATGTGTGCCTCTTTTTCTGAATAGGGTATAAGGTAGCAACAGCCAAAAGGTGCCATATCATAATTCAGCCATCCTGTAACAGAATAACGGTCAAACACTCCTTCGACTGTAGCCCCTTTTATGGAAACCGTTAAATCCTCTCTGTAGTTTTTCGTCCTTTTCGCATATTCTCCATCACCCGTTGCCAAAATGACATGGGAATAACTTGATAAGAGTTGTTCATAAGTTTTCTCTGAATTAAAGTGAATGGTTGATTTTGTTTGCTTTTCTAGCTGGGATTCAAACGAATCCTGTTCTCTGCCCCGTATATTGGTAAACCCTAATTGACCTTCGATGACTGCTTTCTCATTTTTCGAAAAAAGTTCCAGCTTATGAATAGGTGAAGCAGGCTTAAGGTAAATCCCAAAATCGTCCGATAATGATGCAATACAATCATGAACTGGTCTATAAAAAATAGATAATAGTACCTCTCCATTAACAAATCTGTCTCCTACTCTGCTGCGCTTTTCAAATATAGTCGGGTATATTCCATTTTTTTCAAGTGTGATGGCGCAAGCTAAGCCGGAAAGACCTGCACCCATAATCGCAACATTCATATACTTCACTCCAAAATACGTATTTATAATCTAAGTGTGCCCCAAAAAAGAAAATCCTTACTTGAAGTTTGTTGAGCATCCAATGGCTTTACCATTAAGGGGGACCTCATATTCCCCCGAATAAGGTAAACACTACTCACCATGTTCCGCAAACATGGCTTAAACGAAACGAAGGATATGAATTCAGATATGATGAAGAGCCTATTCTGCATAACATTTATGAAAAATTAGCATATGAGATTGTCTCCCAGCTGCCTAAAGCAGAGAAATGGCGGAATTCCGATAAAATTGCTCGTATTATTAAGAAAAAGACGAAACGACAAGGTGACATAAATTTTGATTGAACATATCCCCTGTTGTTAAGCTAAAGGGGCAAGGTTGTTGAGGGAGGAGAATGGTTTTTTGTGGTAAAGTAATGAAAGAAATTGGTTATTAGTTTGGAGGGGCATAATGGCATTCGATTCCTTGGTTTTTTCTATTATCCTTTGGATTGTTGGTCTATTTATTTTATATATAGTAATTTCAGCAGCAGTAAAGGATGGTATTAACAAGTCAGTGATTGGTCAATTTATTGAAAAGAAGTATGGGACTGAAGAGGACAAAAAATCTTTTCTGGATAGTGATTTGGATAATGACAAATAAAGAAATCACTAGGTAAAGCAGGTTTTAATTCAATAATAAGACTGTCAATAGACAGTCCTTTTTAATATTGAATGAGCGATCAAGGGGGGGCAAGAGTTTGAGAGCCGGCAGTTGTTTCAGCCAGTCTTTTTTCTTCCTCAACTAACGGGCAGACTAATTTAACAAGATATAGAATTATTATTAATTGATTATAGGGGGGAGTCGGTTGTCGCATAAACACCTTAAAGACAAATTTAAGAAGACATTGCAAGTAGTCGGAAAGATAATTAATGAATGGGATCCTATGGGCTTGCTGGCTCTTGATTGCCCGGATGACGAATACGAATTTGAAATTCATCGAATTGCATCGGCAGCTCTTGAAGTGAATAATGCTGAAGAATTAGCTGAAAGAATCAATAAAGCTTTCGAAGATAACTATAAAAAATCTAAAGATTGCTTAATAATGATTGCTGATAAAATTTTAAAAGAGCTATTGAATTAACGAAGCAGGTTAGTTAAAGAGGCAAATTCAAAATAAAAAAGCAATGTTTTGTCACATTGCTTCCTAAATTCTTTGCTTTTACTTGTTTTCCGTTTGAGTCGGTGAACCCACATTATACTCTACACCTAATAAATGAAGTGCTGCTTTTACAGTTGAAACAGTGGGTGTGGAATTGAAATTTATACCTAGTTGCGTGGCGACTAGAGCTAGTTCGGGTCTTAAACCTGTGATGATAGAACGTACACCAAGCAATGACAATACAGTATTAATTCTGAAAATGTATTCCGCTACAATAGAATCCAGATTATATATAGCAGAGAAATCTATAATTAAACACGTTATGTTTTGTTTCTGTACGTTCACCGGAACTTTTTCTAAAACTTGTATTGCTCGTTCTTCATCAAAAGCACCCAGCAAAGGAAGTACCGCAATCCCGTCCAATAGCGGAACTAGTGTCGATGATAACTCGTTTATTTGTTTTGAAATTTCTGTTTGTTTTCTCTCAGCTGCTTTTCTTTCTGTTATATCTCTTACATATGTCTGGATAGCTTTTGTATTACCCAGTAACACAGGATGACAGTATAGTTCTACATCAACCGTTGTCCCATCCATTCGATATATTGTTTCTTCAATTACATTAGCTGGTCGTTCATAAGCATTTTGTATTCTTTTGTCTATTGATGATTTGGATGACTCCTTAAAAATGTCTAAAGGGCTTGCTCCGATAATTTCTTCTTTTGAAGCCCTAAAGAATATTTCGGCTGCACGATTAACATAGATGATTTTTAGCTGTGAATGAATAATCAGTGGTTCTAAAGCATATTCAATTACTTGTTTGTAATCAATATCTGAAATGTTTTCACCCATAAAAGTCACTCCTGTCGTATGACATCGAAGGTTGCAAAATCCATTATACACTAGTTTTGCGGCAGTCTGTAAAGAATTGTACTGATACTCACATGTATTTTAGTTTGAGAAGATGTATAAAAAATAGACCGATTTTTTCGGTCTTTTTCATTGGTTAAAAATTAACAGAACCTGTTTATTAAATGGGCTTCTTTTCTTAATATTTTTTACGCTGTTTTTGTACAGACTGTGCTATTTCTGTAAAATGTCTAAATAATAATGTCATATGTATGTCATATGCCTTTATAGGAATTTTCATTTTATTGCCCGTATATCCCTATACTACAAGATACAAACCATTTTATTTTGCTTATTACCCTACCTATAAACCAGTAGGGTATTTTTTCTTGTAAGAAGTTAAAAAACAGACCCATTTAGAGTCTGTTTTGATTGGCGGCTAATTATAATTTATGAACATTAACGGCTTGAGGCCCTCTTTGACCTTGTTCAACCTCAAATTCCACTTCTTGTCCTTCATCAAGATTTTTGAAACCTTCACCTTGTATTGCTGAGAAATGTACAAATACATCTTCTCCGCCGTTACGTTCAATAAATCCAAATCCCTTTTCACCATTAAACCACTTAACTTTTCCTTGTTCCATTATTTGTGTGCCTCCTTACATTAGAATCCGTTTTATTATAACCAAATTGAATTGTTTTAAACTTTTTACAAATTAAAAAAACTTCCATAAAGGAACCGATTATTATCATGATGTTTTTATTTTTTACTCTTTTCTTAACGCTGTTTTAGAAAAGAATGTTGCTTTTTGATTTGTTTTAAAGTAACAATCAATGCGAAAACGGTAATTTTTAAGACGAATTTCTTTTCTTTAAACTGAGTGATACAACCACCTGAATTTTTACTATATTTTACCTGCTGGATATTTGTTTTTTAATCACCTTCCTGGGTAGTAATATACCGAATAGGAGGAGTCATGAAAAACCTGCCTTTGTCAGACCAACAATTGCTGAGAGCATATAACCAAGCAAAAAAAAATGAATTTAGATAAAGAATTCATTACTATGCTGAAGAAAGAAATAGAAGTGAGAAAGCTTTCTGTAGATGCAAAAACCCCTGACTCAAAAAAGTGAGGGGGTGTTGCTGCAACACAACAAAATTCCTTTTATGTTGCATTAATGAATTAAATTTTATATTTCACTTTTTAATTAATGCATCCCGTTAGCTGAAGAACAAAAGGCAGTTAAACACTAATACACACTCCATAAGGGAAAAGATATAGAGACATGAAATATTAATTTTCTTAGTAATGTGATTTGTTGAACTACCACCCACTTACCTGACGGTTGAAGTGGGGGATTCCTGGGCAAGAGGATCTCCGACCCCCAGTAATCAGGCTAACCCCGTATTCCAACGGTTTTATGACCAATCTTAACTAGACTGAAGTGAAAGAAGCCGAAGGGCTTCTCTTTTAATATTCAGGCTCGCATTCAGGTCCCGGTCGTGACGCACGCCGCAGGATGGACATTCCCACACCCGGACAGCGAGACTTTTTACATCCTTGTGCTGGTGGCCACACCCGGAACAGAGCTGGCTTGATGGGAAGAACGGATCGACTTTTATGATCGTCCGTCCATGCCACTTCGCTTTGTATGCGAGCATTTCGTTGAATCTCGACCATGACGCATCGTGAATCCCCTTGCTTCGTTTTTTGTTTTGGACGAGATTCTTCACTAACAAATTCTCCACTGCGATCACTTGGTTTTCATGAACGAGCCTGGTCGTCAGCTTGTGAAGAAAATCTTCTCTTGTGTGTTTGATTTTTTCGTGCAGTTTAGCAATCTGGGCTTTATTTTTTTTCCACGATTCCGACCCTTCTTTTTTACGTGCAAATGCACGCTGAAGAAAGGCTAATCGCTTTTCGTATTTTTGATAGTATTTCGGGTTGGCAATGGATTCACCGTTGGATAGCACGGCAAAGTCTTTTAAACCCAGGTCAATGCCAACGGCATCGTTGGTGCTTGGTTTGTACGGGGAATAAGGCATCTCGCAAATGACCGAAATAGAATACCGGCCGGTATTGCTGCGGCGCACGGTGACACGCTTAATGTCGCCTTCGATGTTTCGGGACTTGGAGAAACGAATCCAGCCGAGTTTCGGCAGCTGAATGCGGTTATCTATCATTTTAATATTGTTGTTTGTCATTTTGGTCGTATAGCTCTGGACCGGGTTTTTCTTACTTTTGAATGTTGGATGGCCCTTAAAGTCATACGCCGTTGGCGTATAGCCTTCTGCGCATTTTTTTGCGGCTCTTTTTTTTAATTCTTTTTTTGGCTGATCCTTATATTTTTTGAATCCTTCGTACTGGTATTCGATGCTTGCCTGAAGAGCAATACTGTCAGGACCAGACAACCATTTGAATGTTTCTTTTAGCCCAGGGAGAAGCTTTTTGGCAGCTGTTTCTGTATACCGTTTTTTTGTTTTTTCAAAACTCTTGATGTTTTCGTTTAATATATAATTGTAGACAAACCGGCAGCAGCCGATTGTTTGGTTAATCAGTTGCTTTTGCTCGTCACTTGGATGGATTTTAAACCGAAAGGCTTTAAAATGAAGACTATTTTTTTCATCTTTTTTAGCTTTTATCATATTCCTCACCCCCTGAACATTTGTTCTATACCTAATTATACCATTTTGACATTGGAGCGTTCAAGGAAAAAGAATGACTGAAAAAGCAGCGATTCATCCCCTACTTAGCAAGCTTGAAGTGGGGGTGTTCTCGCCGACAATGATAAAAATTAGCAACGTTTTTTGCAAACATCTACAAAGGGGACGGAAAAATGGACAGTGAACGGTTTCGCACTTCAAAATCCCACCCGCTTCACCGCAAGGTGAAGGGCTTGCGGCTTCAGCCGTGGGAGTGTCAAATATGTACAGTCACCTTTGCTGTAAAAAACCGCCGTAGCTTTTTTCTAAAAAGGTCTGTACAGCAACAATCGAAAACACGACAGTCCACCATTCTCTCACCCCGTACCCTCCCGCTTTCTCCTAATGATGGCGACCACAAGTAAAAATAAAGGAATAATGAACAAAAAGCCAGGATAGACCGAGCTGATGAAGCCCCCAAGCATTTTGATTGACTCAGCATTATTCGTATAAACAGCCACCGGTATGATAAGAAGACTAAGAACATAAACAGCGGTCTTATGATGCTTTGCTTTAGTGATGTTAGCTGCACTCAATGCAGCTAAGTACAAGTTGTTCATAAACGAAGTGATGGAGAAGACCGCCCAAAAAACAAGAAAAATAAGATCCAGCCGTTCTACGATGCCTAATTCAATTGATTTAATCATGTAAATAACCGGTTCTGGGACGTGCATTAGCTTAGTTTCGCTAAAATAGGCAAATGCGCAAAGCGCAAGCAATGTATATATAACCGTTACGGCAAGGCTTGCTCCTGCAGCGGCTTTCCATTTTCCTTTGTTGTTCGCCTGAGTAAAGGGAAAAAGCCAGAGCAGCATTTCGGTTCCACCTAATGAAAAAATGGCTTTTTGGGCGCCTGCTGCTATATCTTGGATACCGGAAGACCCAATGGGCAGTAAATAATAAACATTCAAGTGATTCCACATAAAGAGAAAAATCATGAGCACACCCATCAGAAAAAAGGACATCAGCACATGAAACCGAGCGATGACCCGAATATCCTCTTTAATCAAGTAGACCGTAACAGCTGTAATAATGACTGCGAACACAACGGGTGGTGTGCGGGGAAACGCCCAATCTGCGGTAATCGAAAGAAAAACCGCTAAAATCTGGCTGGTCGTCATGAAAAAAAAGAACATATAAAGCGCTATAATCAGCACACTAATCGCTCGTCCGACAATGAGCGGCAAAAATTCAGGCAATGTTTTATTAGGAAAGCGTGAAGCCAGCAGCCACATCACGACAATCCCTATCTGCATAAAAAAACCCGCCAGCAAGATCGATAACCAGCCGTCTTTCCCCGCAGCTTGATGCACGTCGTATGGAAGAGAGAGAATTCCGACACCAACATGGGTTTGCAGCATAAAGAAAAATAGCTGCCAGGTTGAAATGCTTGCTTCTCTCTTCATGTTTTCACCCACTGTCTTCCTTTTTTTTATCGTTTGCGGCTTGTTCTCATAAGGCTGCCGCTTTGTTAATTCCCAACAAGTCCGCTGATCCATTGCATCTTTTAAATCCTTTCCCTGGAGCGGGGCTAGCGGCGAGAAATATCGCATGCTAAGGAAAGGTCATCTTGCATAAATGAATTAAAAAAATGACTTCCTGAATACAATGTCTTCATCCTGCGGCTAAAATGACATCCTTTTTCAGTAGGGTGAGGAAAATCCGGTATTTTATGCAAAAAAAAAGAACCCGCCTCTGTTTGTGAAACAGGCGTTAGTTCCTTTGTGCTGTTCTTGTTCCTTTTAGCTTTTAAATATTTAATTTTGATAGGGTTATTGCGCTTCCTTTCACCATATTCAATGTCCACGACTTTAGAATCTGTAATTGGAACATTTTAATCTTCTTTTCGAGCATATATAAAGAACCTCCACGTGTCTTCCTGAATAAAATAACCGGGAAATTGTATTCGGGAGATGATTTGTGATTGGATAACATGAACAGTATTAGACCTGATGACCTTTGTGAGAAATTCGCGGAAATTCTGGGGGCAACTCCCGCTGTTATTAATGGCGTTTGTACTGCAACAAGATCCCGTACAAATATTCACCCGGTTGTACTAGGCCGTAGAGCTGATTCCTTTATGTTTGTACCTCAGGCATACTCCTTTGAAAACCTTGATCAAAATGGAAAGGCATTGTGTCTTGGTGAAACTGTCCTTCTGCAGGAGGAAGCAAACCGATTTATGGTGAGGCTGCGTGAAGAGGGAATCATTGTAACCGCCCTTCACAACCATTGGTTGTTTGAAAATCCGCGATTGATGTATATGCATTTCGAATCCCTGGATGAACCTTTATCTTTTGCCAAAAAAGTAAGAAGAGCTCTGAACGTTTTAACTACCCGCAATATTGGACGTTCCCGAGGAAAACAAAAAACACCGAATAGACGGGGAGAAGAGCTTTGTGAGGAGTTCAATCAAATTTTGGATGGCAGCATGCATACATTTGAAGATGGGGCTTGTATTGTGATGAAATCTCGTACAAATATTATGCCTCGGGTTCTCGGAAGGCGGGGAACGTCATTTTTATTAATTCCGCAAATGTTTGCCTTTGAATCGTTATCTTCAGATGGGAGAGCCCTTTGCAGCGGGGAAACGGTGATCCTGGAAGAAGAGCTCAATCCATTCATCAGTGAGCTTCTTAAACATGACATTATTGTAACCGGCTTTCATAATCATTGGTTGTTTGAGGATCCGAGGCTCATGTATATCCATTTTGAAAAAGTTGAAAAGCCAATCCGATTTGCGAAAGATGTAAAGGATGCTTTAGAAGTATTGACTACAAAGAAGGTATCCTCCGATATTATATAATGAAGACATACCATATAAAGTGTGAGAACATAAGGGGGCTTCACTAAAAGAAGGAAATGTCCCCGGAGCAATAGGGATTCAATTTTTAGAGCATGTGTTAAACACGGTCAGCCACTGCTATTATGGATAATTCATAATTTCTTGGATATAAATAACCCTGTCTCTGGAAGAGGCAGGGTTACTTATGTTTGAGTGATGAGGACTACGCCTATTTATTTAAATCCCGTTTCATTTCCGCTTAGACAACACCCTGCATGATCATCGCATCCGCAACTTTAAGGAAACCAGCAATATTAGCACCAACGACAAGATTGTCTTCATAGCCAAATTCAGCAGCTGCATCTTTTGCTTGTTTGTAGATATTTTTCATGATGTCATGCAGTTTGGCATCCACCTCTTCAAATGACCAAGGCATCCGTGCGCTGTTTTGCGCCATTTCAAGAGCAGAAACGGCTACGCCGCCTGCATTGGCTGCTTTTGCCGGGGCAAAAAGAACACCATTTTTCAAGAAAATATCGATTGCTTCAAGGGTAGAAGGCATATTTGCCCCTTCGCCGACTGCTTTCACACCATTGTCCACAAGCTGCTGTGCTGATTCTGCATTAATTTCATTCTGCGTTGCACAAGGAAGAGCAATTTTACAAGGAATCGTCCAAATACCTTCGCAGCCTTCTGTATAAACTGCAGTCGGATGGAATTTCACATATTCACTGATACGCTTGCGCTCTACTTCTTTCAACTGTTTTACAGTAGCGATATCAATACCGTCTTCATCGTAAATATAGCCGCCTGAATCCGAGCATGCGACAACGGTGGCACCAAGCTCTGTCGCTTTTTGCATAGCGTAAATGGATACATTCCCCGAACCGGATACTACGACAGTGCGTCCATTGAATGTTTTTCCTTTATCCCGCAGCATCTCATCCACAAAATAAACCGTGCCAAAGCCTGTTGCTTCTGTACGTGCAAGGCTTCCACCATATGAAATACCTTTTCCTGTTAAAACACCTGCTTCATAGCTGCCACGAAGACGTTTGTACTGGCCAAACATGTAACCGATTTCGCGTGCGCCGACACCAATGTCACCAGCTGGCACGTCAACATCTGGTCCAATATGACGGTAAAGCTCAGTCATAAAGCTTTGAGTAAAGCGCATGACTTCATTGTCTGATTTTCCTTTAGGATCAAAGTCAGATCCGCCTTTGCCGCCGCCGATCGGCTGCCCGGTCAATGAGTTTTTAAAGATCTGTTCAAAGCCGAGGAATTTAATGATACTTGCATTTACCGACGGATGGAAGCGAAGCCCGCCTTTATACGGACCAATTGCACTGCTGAATTGCACACGGAAGCCGCGGTTCACCTGTACGTTGCCATTGTCATCTGTCCAAGGTACGCGGAAAGAAATAACGCGTTCAGGCTCTACCATACGCTCTAAAATATTGTGCTGAATGTATTTTGGATATTTTTCAAATACAGGCGTTAACGACTCGAAAATTTCTTGAACTGCCTGATGAAATTCATGTTCGCCAGGATTGCGTTTTTGAACAATTTCAAATACGCGGTCTATGTATTGTTTAGCTGCTTGCTTTTCGTGTGTTGTAACATTCGTCGTTGTCATTTTCTCTATCTCCTTTGTGCAAAATAAACAAATCCATTAACAATATTATCATTATCTTCTGAAAAATTCATATATTCAATATTAAAAATAGATTATATACATACTGATTTGAGAACGATTTGCTTAAATTGGCGAAATTCATATATTTAATCTCTAAGACAGATGATATCGACATCAATCTAAGATCAATTTATTCATACTGAGAAAACATACTTTAATAACCCAAAAATCTCAAAACTCTTCTAATTTTTGTACATAGTTTTCTTTTTTTCATCCGTTTCTTAGTATTTATAAACTTTTTCCCAATTTCTTTTGCTTCTTCAGCTATATGCTTTCTCTTTCCATCTAGATTATGCATCATTAATATCTAGCAGTGAAAAGGTTGGGCAGTTATACTAAATCAATCCATAAGTATCTTTACCTTAAGGGAGTAAAATGTAAAATAAAAGGATATTATGCATTATTTTCTCGAATTGTATATAATGATATAAATAACTATCTAAAAAACGAGATGCTTCTTACGTTTTTCAAATTATCCTTGAAGGAGACTTTAATCATGGTTAGAGTGTTAAAATCGAAAAAAGATATTGAACAATTTTCATTCGATTTCCCTGAAATTTCTTTTTACGATGAATACGGAAACAAGTATTATTTTGTTTTTGAAGATAAGCAGCGGAATGGCCAGTGGACACTGATGTTTAGTGAAGAGACGAAGGCGTGGACGATTCATGGCAAAGGCGAAACTTATTGCGATCCAGATGAACAGATGCTAGAACCAACAGAAATAGTTCAGTTTGTCTGGAAGAATCGCGGCTCTGTTAATAAGGCTTTACGTGAGAAAGTGACATCCAATAGCCAAAAAGTATAATACATCAAAAAGCCTGCTTCATTATTCCTCCTAACATAGCTGCGACCTTTCTGCTAACGCTACCAGAAAACATGGAATGCAGATGTGCTGAATGTTAAATTGAGACAGGCGGTTCTGGTTTGGATACAGAAACTGCAAAGATACTGGTTTCCACCTACTTTTAAGGAGGAATCAGCCATGACCATTAAAACTATAAGCAAAAAAGAGAATCCTCGATCTCGAAAATGAAGTAAAAGGCGGCCTGTATATTGTCCTGGTGAAATTATCGAGAAGCCAGGACTTGATGACAAAAAGCTAATTGGGCAAATAAAAAAGGGAACAATAGACAGCATAGAAAAGGAGAAACAGGACCCAAGTGCGGGTTCTGTTTTTTTGTTTTCAGTTTAACAATTCATCACTGTCCCTGAGTTTCCAAATCACAATGTCTCGTGTATTCGTCGTATATATAAAACCACCTTTTTAAACAATCAGAGGTGGACAGGGAGCTGCCGTGCCCGATTTGCAGTTTCTGGTCCAATGCCACCAACTTCCCGTGATACGCAGGAAAGCCCAATACCACTACCCAAGCTATTTTTACAAATACGAGGCTAAAAACGTTTGCTTCGCAAAACTGACATTCACCCCATCGCTTGTTGATGGGCTGCACCCCTGACGAAATTGAGCAGGGGTACTCTTTCAGTAGAATCTGATAGAAAAGGCTAGAACGGCCCTTAGGCTGTTTTAACTTTTTTAGTTTCTGCATAACCCACAAACCAACCATCACTATTTTCCCCGTTCATGGCAACCCTTCTTTTTTCATCAACTAGCATTCTAATTTTTTATTTTTTAGTACATAACTTTAAGGTTTTATAATTTGATTGAACAGGAATTATATAATGGAATAGTTTTCTATAACTTATTATGGAAGGAGTATGGACTTGAAAAACTGCGCCTACAGTTTAATAAGTGTCGGTTTGCTGCTATGTATTCAAGGTAATAGTCCAGTCTTTGCAGAGAATAATGAGGAAAAACAAATGCTCATTGTTTTTGATGAAGGAATAAGTCAGCAGGAGATTGACCAGAAAGTAGAAGCTGTAGATGGTGATGTAAAAGAGACATTCGAGCAAGTGGGGATCACATCCGTTGAGGTGCCCGAAGAGTCAATAGATGATCTTCGGAAAGACCCTTCTGTAGAACACGTAGAAGAGGATACTCTTGTTCACTTGAGTGAGCAGATAGAGGATTGGGGCATTCCGGTCACTAATATACCAGACGCCTGGAATTCTGGTTTTACAGGTGAAGGAGTTAAAATAGCAGTTATTGACTCAGGGATCGCACCGCACAGTGATTTGGCGGTTGCGGGAGGGGTATCAACAGTTGGCTATACCTCTTCATACAGTGATGATCAAGGCCATGGAACACATGTAGCAGGTATAATTGGTGCGCGAAATAACGGCTTTGGAGTAAAAGGTGCTGCTTACGAGTCGGAAATTTACGCGGTAAAGGCGTTTGACCAGGAAGGGGCAGCTTATTTATCTGATTTGCTCGAAGGAATTGACTGGTCAATTTCAAATGGAATGGACATCATTAACTTAAGCTCAGGAACTCAAACAGCATCCGCTGCGTTACAATCCGCTGTTGATCAGGCTTATGAAAGCGGTCTGCTTATTGTTGCCGCAGCCGGAAACGATGGAGCACCGGATGGATTAAAAGACACCGTTGATTTCCCAGCCCGTTATTCGTCGGTTATCGGGGTAGGCGCTGTAGACAGTTATTTTAATCGAGCTTCTTTTTCATCAACTGGACCAGCTGTCGAGGTAGCTGCTCCCGGTGTAAAAATCCTTAGTACATATTTAGGAAACCAGTATGCTTATATGAGCGGAACTTCCATGGCAGCACCTTATGTGACGGGAGAGCTTGCTTTATTAAAGCAGGCTTATCCTGAGCTTGCCAATGAAGAACTGCGCAGGGTACTGGTTGAGCATACACAGGATTTAGGCACAGAAGGAAGAGATCCGTTTTTTGGATATGGTCTAATTCGGGCTTCTTCGTTTACAAAGCAAGAATTTAAAGAGATAAATCCGTTATCGGCCATAACTCTCAATGAAAATTCCCTCTCTGGAATGCCTGGAGACGTCATTAGCGTTATAGCATCCGCCACATACAAAAATGGCGAAGTTCAAAATATAACAAACGAGGCAGAGTGGTCATCGGCCAACCCGGCTGTTGCCACAGTAGAGGACGGAAGAGTAGAGCTGAAGGGCTATGGCAGTACAGCGATCACTGTCACATATGAGGATCAATCAGCGGTTGTGATGGTAGATGTTCCAGCTCCAGAGCCAGAACCCAACCCTGTGGTAAAACTCGAAGCGGCCCAAACCATTTTAACAGGGCAGCCCGGAGATTCTGTGGAGGTAACGGTGTCTGCAACGTACAAGAATGGGGAAGTGCAGAACGTGACGAACAGGGCAGAGTGGTCATCGGCCAACTCAGCTGTTGCTACAGTTCAAGATGGAAGAGTAGAGCTGAAGGGCTATGGCAGCACGACCATTACAGTCACCTACGAGGGGCAATCGACCATGATTGTCGTAAACAGCCCGGAACCGCAGCCGGAACCGAACCCTGTTGTCAAACTTGAAACAAGTAGTGCCTCGCTAACAGGAACACCTGGAGATATGATCACTGTCACAGCATCCGCGACCTACAAAAATGGCGAAGTGCAGAACGTCACGAATGGAGCAGAATGGTCATCCGCCGACAATAGTATTGCAACGGTGGAAAGCGGGAGAGTCGAGCTTAAGGGTTATGGCAGTACGACTCTGACAGCGGCATATGCGGGAGAAACAGCAGTCATTATAGTAACCGTGCCAGAGCCACAGCCCGAGCCGGTAACAGAAACGGGTGCTTTCCAAGATGTTCCTTCATTTTATGCACCTGCCGTAGAGTATCTGGTCCGTAACCAAATTACCCAGGGTTTATCTCAAACAGAATTTGGTGTTCAGAAGGATATTATCCGTGCAGATGCCGCCATTTGGCTGGCTAAAGAACTGAACCTAAACACGGAAAGGGCAGAGGAATCGGGCTTTATGGATGTACCGCCAAGGGCTGCAGGTGCCGTAAATGCGCTGAAACAAGCAGGGATCATCGGCGGGAAGACAGTAACCAGATTCGGTGCCTCTGATCCGCTCACACGAGGGGAAGTCGCTCTTATTTTACAGCGGGCTTACAACCTCTCAGGAGACGGGAGGTCCTCTTCTTTTACAGACGTGTCTTCTCGTTATAAGGAAGCTGTAGATGCATTGGTGGCAAACAATATCACCTCTGGTTATACTGAAACCCAATTTGGGGTTTCACGCAACATTACTCGCGGCCAGCTGGCTGTTTTCCTTTACCGATTGTCATCTGAATAATATTTAGAGGAGTATCGGTATCAAACCGGCATAAAAGGAACCCAGGGGGGGAGTCAATAGGGAGCTGTCGTGCTCGATCTGCCATTCCTGATCCAACGCCAAAAACTTTTCAATGCACGTTAATATTTTCAGGCTTATCAGCCGGTGAATTTCCAAAGACAATAGGGCTAGATTATGATTTTCTGCTTGCGCAAAGATAAAAGAAAAGCAGCTGCCGATTGGGCGCTGCTTTTTCTAATTAAAATTCAAACAGTGACAGTTAATCCATTAAGAAGGCCGGTCATTAATGAATATCTCTCTTTTTAAAGCGCCCTCCACGCACTTCTGTAATATCTCCTACTGCTAAAAAAGCATTTGGATCTAACTCTTCCACAATTCCTTTTAATTTAGCTTCTTCCAAGCGTGTAATAATACAAAAAATCACCTTTTTTCCATCACCAGTGTAGGCCCCTTCGCCATTAAGAAACGTTACCCCACGACCTAAACGGGCATTAATGGCATCTCCAATTTCCTGAAAATGATCACTGATAATCCAAGCGGATTTTGATTCATCCAGCCCGGCAACAACCGTATCAATGGTTTTAGAGGCAATGACATACGCTAAAATCGAATACATAGCACGATCCCAGCTAAAAACAAATCCTGCTGTACTTAAAATAAACACATTAAAGAACATCACAATTTCACCAACAGAAAAAGGCACTTTTTTATTAATCAAAATAGCAAGAATTTCTGTCCCATCTAGCGCTCCGCCATAGCGGATAACAAGGCCAATCCCACTGCCAAGTGCCATTCCTCCAAAGATCGTAGCAAGAAGAATGTCGTCTGTAAAAGCGGGAATCGGATGAAAGTAAGCTGTGAAGATGGACAGCATGAAGATTCCAAAAATAGTCGATAATGCAAAGGTTTTACCGATTTGTTTGTATCCAATGTAGACGAACGGTAAGTTTAAAAGGAAAATAAAGAGTCCAAGGCTTACCCCGGTAATGTGGGAAAGCATAATCGATATCCCCGTAATGCCTCCATCAATAACGTGGTTTGGAACTAAAAAGATCTCCAATCCCGTTGCCATCAATAAGGATCCAACAGTGATGACAGCTCCTCTTTGAATAATCTCAAACAGTGAAGCCTTTTTGTGTTGAATTTTTAGTTTTACTGATTCAGCCAATGTATTCCTTCCTTTCGTGAAATATTCATTCTAATAAGTGATACATTTTTGTTGGGAGCAGGAAAATTTTATTTTTAAAAAACTCCGCAAAAATACATATGACTAACCTGATAACAAGCTTTAGCAAACTGACATATCTATAACATAAGTTTTATTAAAGAATAAGAAATTAAGCCCTAAAAAATTGTAGAAGATAAGAGATATAGCAAGAATGATAAACTAACTGACAATTAGATAGGTTGTACTGGAATATAAGAAAAAATGTCATTGAAGAGATATGGGTAAGGAAGTCAGAAAAACTATAATTCAGTTACCGGTGCACCTGATTGATCAAAACTCAAGAGAGTACCTACTCTAATCCTCTTCTCATCTTAAGCGCTCTTTTCTTTATTATACTCTCTAGCCCGCTTGGGAAGAGGGCAATAAACTTATTTAGCTGTTTATTCAAAAATAAAATATTTTTGCTGTTCAAAGGTATGTATATGTTTTATAAACACTAGCTGACCAAGTTCTTTTTCTGTTGTATTCATCTGCACTATCTTTGTATACATAAAGTTTCACTTGTAGCCACATGTATTAAAAAGGATAAAAAAACAAAAGGAGAGACGATAACATGGCTATCAGGAACCATTTGTAAGAAACAAAAAAAGAAAAGGGTCCTTAACTGATTTGGCTCCCCGCCTTCCGGACAGCCTATACAATGACTTTAAAGGACATTCTAATAATTTGGAAAAAAGCTATTTATCTCTAGGTAGAACAAGAAATAACTGCTAATGAAAAGCAGTGAAAGATCTTTGTACATAAGTGAATACACCAAAAAAGCGGACGTAGTTGAGGTGAATACAAAAAGTTCTATTGAATATCTGAGATAGATTACCGATATAAGTAAAAGCATGAAAATAATCGGTAATGGAGTGTTATCAATGAATTTTACAATTGGAAAAAAGCTGATGATTGGATTCTTGAGTATTGCCATGCTTCTCGGCATGATTAGTTTTATATCCTATTACAACCTAAAAAAAATAGACGAATCATACACAGATTTAGTAGATCGCCGGGCTGCTATCCTATCAAATGCACAAGATATTCAAATGAATGCATCTCAAGGAATTGCCGGGCTGAGAGGTGTTTTATTGCAAGAGGACAGTGCGGCAGAATTTTTATCAGAATCAATCACTAACCTAAATGAGAACATTCAAGCTACAAGTAGTTTGGTACAACGTGAAGAAGATAAAGATTTACTGAATGAACTGGCCGGAATGAATGAAGAGTTTGAAAATAAAGCAGATGATGTTATCACTTTAGTAGAGACCGACAAAGTGGAAGCTCAGCGGCTTGCTGCCGAGGAAGTTACCCCATTGGCTATAGAAATAGAGAATACTGCAGATGCTTTGCAGCAGGGACAGGCGAAGTTAATGGAGGAAGGAAGCACAGCAAACAACGAAATGGTTGATGCTTCCACAAGGATGGTCCTTATCTTAAGTATAGCTGCTTTTATTTTATCCATTATAATCGGTACAGTCATTACCCGGGTCATTACCAAGCCTATTTTATCTCTTGCAAAAGGAGCGGAAAGTATTGCATCAGGCGATTTGGCTCAGGAAGATATCCAGGTAAAATATCGAGATGAAATTGGAAAACTGGCACATTCCTTCAATCAAATGAAAATGAATCTTAGAATGCTGATTCACCAAGTTGGATCCAATACAGAACAAGTAGCTGCAACATCAGAAGAATTATCTGCAAGTGCAGAAGAGACGAGCAGAGCCACAGAACAAATTTCATCAGCTATCCAGGAAGTGGCATCCGGCTCAGAAAAACAAGTTTCCAGCGCCGTTGAGTCAACCCAGGCACTCGATGAAATTTCAAGGGGAATGGCTCAAGCAGCATCTTCCATTCAGTCTGTTGCTGATTTAACGGCTTCCACAAATGAGAAAGCAAACATTGGGAATACCATTGTGAACCAAACTGTTAAACAGATGAATCTTGTGCAAGACTCGACAACTGAATCTACAGATGTTGTAAATGCCCTTGGGGAAAAATCAAAAGAAATCGGCCAAATTGTAGAGCTGATTACACAGATTGCAAATCAAACGAACTTGTTAGCTTTAAATGCGGCAATAGAAGCTGCACGAGCGGGTGAGCAGGGTAGAGGGTTTGCTGTTGTCGCTGACGAAGTTCGAAAGCTCGCTGAGCAATCTGCTGAAGCAACGGGTCAAATTCACGATCTTATAAAAGAGATTCAAACACAAGCGGAAAAAGCCGTTCAGTCTATGAATAATGGTGCAGATATTGTGCAGGAAGGCATTAGAATGGTTGATCAAACAGGAGAAGCCTTCCAGGACATTGTACACTCCATAGAACAGGTAGCTGCCGAATCCCAAGAGGTTTCTGCTATTGTAGAACAAGTGAGTTCAAGTTCACAAAGTGTCGTGGAAATGATGAAAGAAGTCAGTCATGTCGTTAAACAATCAGCAGGTAATATACACAGCGTGGCTGCTTCAGCCGAAGAACAGAACGCTGCAATGGAGGAAGTCTCATCTTCGGCAGAAGTGTTAAGCGAAATGGCTCAAGAATTGAAAGAAGTAATAAGTAAATTTAAAGCTTAATATCAAAAATCCTCACTGGCGTTAAACAGTGAGGATTTTTGATTAATGAAAATTAAAGAACAAAACAAACGTTTCATAGAGATAGTTCTGCAGGCGGAAATGTGGATTTCATCCATTTGTATTTGTCTTCACTACTTTTGTATGCATAAAACTTCGCTTGTCGTCATATGTATGTATCAGCATATAAAAAGGCAAAAGAGGAGAAGATCACATGAGCTACTTGGAACAATTCGCAAGAAACAAAAGAAGAAAAGAGTCCTCAACTGTTTTGACTGCCCGCCTTCCAGACAGCCTATATGATGACTTTAAGGAGCGTTGTGATGAGCTAGGCCTTTCTATTAGTGAGGCTATTTATCTCCTTGTAGAACGCGAAATAACCGCTGATCAAAAAGCTGCGAAAGAAGCTGCATCGTACATAAGTGAACACATCCAAAAAGGCGAAGAAGCGGCTACGAATACAAAACCTGTCATTGAACATACAGTCAAAATGAAACTAAATACAAAGCAATTTACCGTCAAACAATGGAAAGTGGACAAGGAGCTGCCGTGCCCGGTCTGCAATTCCTGGTCCAACGCCACCAACTTCTCAAGGCATGCAAAAAAGCACAATACTACTACCCAGGCTATTTTTACAAATGAGGAGTACATTAAGAAAGCGAATAATATGGTCCAGCAAAGAAAAGCGGAACAAAACATGTAGGATACGGTGATAAAAGAAGGAAGAACAGCCTCTGGGCTGTTCTTCCTTCTTTTATGTTCATGTGTTCAATTAGAGCAGGATCTTTAAAACACAGATGAGCTTTTTTGTTTATTTATCTAATTACTGGCTAATAGTAGAACGAAACTGTTGACGAACCACTATTTGCAAAAAAATAAAGTGGTTCGTCAAATGAAATATAGGCTATTCTTCATGCCGTTCGTAAAGCTCAATTACTCCTTCTAAGAGTTGGATATCTATTTGTATTTGCTTTTTAAGAGTAATGTTTGGGCACCGCCTATATTCGTCAGCTAAGAGCAATAATTCATTAGAAAATATATTTACTATTTCTTCCATAGCAGTAACTCCGCTCTATAGGGGGTATTTGTTAATCTTTCTTACAAAAAGCAGCCATAAAAAAAACGGGAATTCATCCCGTTTTAGCTGTGGTATCTGAGATGTGATTCTAATTTTTATATACCCAGGTTAAGGGAAAATATGCAAAAAAAAGCCGAAGAACCAAAGGATCTTCGAAAAAAAAGATGAGTTAACTTTAGATGGGGGTAGTACTTGGTACTTTACTGATAATACCCCACAGAACTGGAAAACAAACCTCTGCAGCAAGTCACTATGGCATTCCTAGTTAGGAATATTCCCAAACCTTTAATTCTCGAGATGAATAAATTCAGAGAAAAGGAGAAATATAAAAAGTAAGAAAACTGGGGGGTGAAAACTTTGTTAAAAGTAGGAGAGTGGAGGAAAGTACAAATTGGCGGTGTGAAGGTAATTGGTTATGTGAGCAATATTATGCAAAGCGGGTTTCAAGAGTATAAGATCGAACTCACAAAAGTAATACGGATCAAAGATGGTGAATTCCAATTTAGAACACCGGTACCCGGCATCTTTACAGAAGAGCAATTGGAACCGATTGATGATTTTTGGGACAAGCATCAGGACAAATCAGCACTCATTGACCTGGCACTTTTAACAAGGGATGAGCAGTGGTTTAAAGAATTGACGGGGGGAGAACAACATTGGCATACTGTGGAACATTCGCCAAACAGCAATGGATCCCAGAATAGGTACAAGCTTATTGCAAAGAAACGTTTGAATCCAAGAGGCCGGTTTACGTAAAGAAAACAGAATAAGAGGATGTCCTCCGTTCTTCGAAAAATAGCCAGCGAAAAAGAAGTGAGCTATGTCTGACAAGACCAAACAGGCAACAATACGAGCGTTATTTGAAATAAGATTTACATCGCTATCCCCACCTGCCATCTATCTGGCTGAAGGAAGCAAAAAAACGATGGGGATTTGCATGAAAAAGCAGCCAGGTGGGCGCCTGACTACAAATAAGTGGGTGACATTTCATTGCGGTATTTTGTATATAGGAGACGAAATCCAAACTAAAACATAATCAGTATACGTTATTGTAGAGCCCTTATGAAAAAAGCAGCCAGGCGAGGGGAGCCTGGCTATAAAAATGTTCTGGGTTCATAGGAAGCTGGATTCGAAACTCAGAATACGATTATGACTCCTCAAAAGAATTTTATATAAAAAATAAAACAGACAGGCGGGAACCTAACTGCTTTTTAGAAGTGGAAAATGTGAATTTGTGAGGGTCAGCCCGCCTCACCGTTAACATTAGGAACACGTTCAGAAAGTTTTATACAGACAAAATAAAAAAGAGCCAGGCAAAAGCCTGGCTAAGAAATAGTTGCGTCTTTAGGAGTTGGGTTTGAATCAACAGTACCATTATGACCCGTCAGATGAAAATTTATACAAAAAACAGAAAAGTAAGGGCACTTAGTAGTATCCTTTACCACCGTGTCCGTAGTGTCCTTTATTATCGTAACCGTAGTCTCCTTTTACATAAGAGGCACCGATAATAATGAGAAGAATAAATAAGACAACAACAAGTGCAAAGCCAGATCCGTATCCACCTTTGTGTTCACATCCACCTTTATCTTCATAGCTCAAAGCTATCACCTCCTACTTCTACATAGTATGGAGGAATTCAGGCAAGAACTGTACGAATGACCTTATAAAAACAAAAAAGTTTATCGGTGAGGTAAAGAATAACAGCGGAGGGTTGCATAAAAAAGCAGCCAGGTGTGAGAAACCTGACTGCAGAAATGGCTTACCAGTACATTATTAGGGACTATTTAAACGAATAGAAATGTACGGTTTATGTAAGTTTATCTCTATCTTCGTTCAAAAAAAGTGGATTACATTAACACATAGTTAATCAACAGTCCGCATAAACGGAAGATAGCCTTATTTAATCTGTTTATTGGAAGTAGGCCTCATTTAGAGACCTATTATTCCAACGATTCATATTGACCTTAGTAGTGCTATTTCTACCGATGTAAGCGTTCCAAAATATCTATATAATAAACGGTTTCCCGGCTCATGTGATCGGCAAGGAGAGGAGGGAAATTCGTCTGTTTAGTCGGTATTGTGCAGGTTGTTATATCATTTAATACACGTTGGAGATACATATTAAAATCACAGGAAATTTTAATGCCTTCACGTACTAACTTTTCAAATCCCGTGCCTGTTTTCTCAACTTCTTTTGACTGTGATCTATGATTCGCGAACTCCTTTTCAAAGAAAAGAGCCTGTTGGCGGTAATTTTCTTGAACTTCCGGCCTAAAGGACATGGAAAGGTGATGGGCATGTTCCCCATGGACACGGGAAAAGAAAGCTGTTTCTTCAATACCGACTTTAAAAAGCTGTTTTCCTGATAAACGATGGTACAGATTTCTTGGTACGGTTTCAGCTAAGATTTGACCATTAGGAATGCCTAGTTGATTTCTGGTTTTCGTTTGCTTACTTTTAGAGCGTTCTAATGTTCCGACGAACCGATCTGCTTCCCTTCGGATATGATCGACCAGCATGGAAGGCAGGATACCAAGTCCTTTACATTCTTCCAGAAGCTTAAACAATGTTTTCTTAAAAATAATAAGTTGATTGACCATTTGTATCGTTTGTTCTCTTAAATTAATTAATATTTGTGTTGGAGCCGTGTTCGGGGTCTGTTGTATACAATAGTGTAATTGCTCTAATTGAATAGCGAATTGGTCTGCCATTCGAAAAAAATGCTCTTGATCAGGATTAGGATCCAGTCCCAGCCTTATAAATTTAGCGTGTTCTGCCATCAGAATAACCCAAACCCTCATTTCTTCAACAGCTGCAACTACAGATTCATGAAGCAGTCCCGCTGAACTGCTCGTATCACTGCATCCACACGGCCTTTCAGGTGTACATTTACATTTCGCTCCACATTTACAATGGGGATTGTAGCAATAGGGATTAGGACAAGGTTTCGAATAGGACTGAAGGTTCTGTGAAAATCCATCATAGTTATCCATCAATGAGTAGCCTCCTTTGATTACACCTCAATCATCAATCATATGTATGAAGTAAAAATTAAAATAATACTCTTTAGGGAATAGGGAGGGTTTGGGCAGGTTAGAGCTATGGAAAAAAGGGATGAACAGGAAACGTGACCAGCTTATGTAGTTAACGGTACATCCAAACAAATCATTCATGAGTACTAATATTTTTATAAACATTACAAAAGGTAGCGAAAAATTCTTCAATATACATAAGTGAACACATCCGGAACGGTGAAGAGACTGATACGAATACAAAGCCTATCATTAAACATACAGTCAAAATGGAGTTGAATACGAAGCGATTTACCGTCAAACAATGGAAAGTGGATAGGGAGTGCCGTGCCCGATTTGCGGTACTTAGTCCAATGCCATCAACTCCTCAAGGCACGCAAAAAAGCACAATACGACTACCAAGACTATTTTTACAAATGAGGAGTATATTCAGAAAGCGAATGAGATGATCCGGCAAAGAACAGCAGGACGAAATGATAGTAGAAAAAGCGGCTGTCTTGATGAAAAGGTCATCAAAATAAGAGGGGAGATAACCGATGAAAGTAGGTAAGATGCCTGGTCAGAAGAACATGATCTTCTGTTTGCTGAAACGGTATTACGCCATGTGAGAGAGGGAAGCACCCAGCTGAGAGCGTTTGAAGAAGTAGGAGATACATTGGCGGCATGCGGGTTCCGCTGGAATGCTGTGGTCCGGCAGCAGTATGAAAAAGCATTGAGCCTTGCGCGCAAACAAAGGAAACACTATTTTCGTAATGCCTAAAAGAAAGAAGAGGTTTCAGGGCTTCATATTGTTTCTGCGAATAAGCCTGCAGACCCAGATACAATCGAAATTCCAAGCCCGAATACTCTTACGATGAGACAGATTATCAATTTTCTGCAAAATATAAATGCTTTTGAGGCAGATTACGAAAGCCTTCGAAGAGAGCTTGAAACGGCAAAACAAGAGAAAACGGACATACGCAGAGCTTGAAAAAAGAGCACTCACCATGCAGCAAGACTATGAGGATTTAGTAAAGATCATGGACAGGGCCAGAAAGATGGTCGTATTTGGGGATGAAGCGGCCAAAAAAACCTTCTATACAGCTGGAGAATTATGAAGATTTAGAAATAGCAAAGTAAAAGCACAGCATATCTGCTGCGCTTCTTTCCTTTTTAGAACGTTCTTTTTTATCTTGGATCTGCTATTTATTTTTTCTTGATTTATCCATTTGCTCTATAATAGAGATACTTTCTTCCTGTCTCAAATTTGTATAAAGAGAGGTCGTTTCAATAGAACTATGCCCCAGCTGATCACGAAGTTTTACAATGTCACCCCCGTTACGGAGCCAGCCGCCAGCAAAAGAATGCCGCAATTTATGTGGACTCATGGCTCGTCCCGACGTAAAAGCTTGCGTATACTGATTAATATTGGTTTCAATCGACCGGATAGAGATTTGCTGTGCTTTTCCCTGATAACGTGTTAAAAAGACAAAGGATTCTTGTTTTTGTGGCTGGTATCTTGCTTCACGCACATCCAAGTACGCGCGAAGATCTTCCATTGTAGAAGGGAGGACCAATACAGTATCTTCCTTTCCACCTTTACGCGTTACATCTATGGTATTCTTCTTATGGTTAATACTGTTCATCAAAAGCCCTGCCGCTTCACTAACACGAATCCCGCTGCCTAACATAAGAGAGATAAGTGCAATATCCCGTTCCTTGTTGCGCAGGTACATGGCCTGTTTTCTTGGAGTCAGGGTGAGCTCATACTCATTCTTTAGGAAGAACAGAAACTCCTGGATATCATCATCATTCATAAGTAAAGTACTGATACGCTGGGAGCGCCGTTTGGCAGTTTCTTTTGCTTTCCCAATTTTAATCTTTGTCATTACATTACGATCAAAGTAGCACTCTCCGTTTTCAAGCTCCGTTTCCTCTGTTAAATAGCGAAACAGAGATTTTAATGATTGGATGATCCGAGTTACACGGGTAGCTGAACGCTTTTTCCAAACATCTTTTTTTGCTTCAAATGGTTCATCCCGAACATAATCAATAAAAAACTCTACATCCTGCTTTCTAAGCGTAGCCAGTATGGAATAGGGAATCTCAGAGATAGATTGAGCTGAAGGGGCTAAACCTTCTTTTAAAAGCCATTCAAAAAAGATCCGGAAATCATACAGATAGTCCAGCTGGGTAGAGGGGGTGTTGCCATATCTGCGTTTATCACGTATATATTCTTGAATATAAAAAGGAAAGGATGGCAGCATAGCTTCAATTCTTTGTTCAGCAATCCTTTCTTCGCGCGGTGCCGCCATAAAATCACTCCTGCCTTAAAGGTCAAATTTAGTCAAACTTTGCGCCAAATCCAATTTTGGCGAATATTTGTTTGTATTAATTTAGTGAATTTCCAAGGGTAGTTAGTTATTATAATGCTCATAGTGAGCACTAATAAATAATTGTAGATAATTAGAAAAATCAATTTCAGTTAGTTGATGGGAATGAGACCACTCATAATATTTGATTCGTTTTAAAAAACTATAGAATCGTTCATCTTTAAGCAAATTCATAATCATATGTATTTGGGCTTTCTTTTTTCGTCCTGAATAGGGAGGATTGGTTACAATTGTTCTAATCATTCCTAGGAAAAGATCAGTTGTTTCTAATCCGGCTTCTAAGCCTTTAGAAGCGTAACGACTTTCAACTATTTTAAACGATTGTCCTCTATAAATTGCCTGTACATTCAATTGTTTAGGAAGCTGCTCTTTTAAATTCACATTTTCTTTTTGATATTCTGTTGCCTTTTCAGTGACAATTCTAGCGTCAATTCTGCTTAATCTGCCGTAATTTCTTAGTAAACCATAAACAAGCCTCTCCGGCAATTTCATATAAACAGTTGCATCCACCAGGCCAGGATCAACATCTTCAAAGCCTATCGCTTTTTCTTCGATGACAGACTGATCATAGTTAATAATATTCATTTTAATAAATCTCTCGTGGTCCCATAACGTTTTGATGATCTTCGTAATCATACCACGTTCTTTGCTGTCACCATTGTAATGTTTCCAATGTATTTCATGGTCTCGGATTATGGGGTTAAGTTCTTCGAAAGAGGCTAGAGAATAAATAGTATTAGGTATCGCTAGAGCACCCATTAAATGAGGACGATCACTGTTTTTTCCACTTTCATCAAATTTACATTCGTTTTAAAATTGTGCATAATTAAGTGTACAGTATTATAAGATAACTCGACTCGTTGTGCCTTTGATCAACAACGCGTTATTTTTAAAAGCACCCTGACTATCTACGCGATTCTTTTTTATTATAATGATAATTTTATCAAACGAATGTTTGTATGTCTATATTAACTGTTCGCAAAATTAGTATTTGGCGCAAAGTTAATATTGTTGCAATAAAAAATAACCCATCCTGTGTATAGAGTTCGCGGCTCTTCACTGGGTTATTTTTTTTGACCTAATTCAATTAGCAGCTGACATTCTATCATGGGCTGTAAATACGGAGATGTTACCAGCATCCCTGTTTTGTTAGTATAGAGAAAATATTGATTATTCGCAATTGTAGTTTTGTTAATTACAAAAAAGCTTCATTTTTTCTATTGTGTTTCAATATCATAAGATTACCGTTCATTTTGGGATGAAACATTTTTACTGCCAGCGGTAATATAAATTATGCAGAATAAAAATTAATTTAGATTAACCCTTTGTGTTTTTCCCTTTTATAGTTGAAAGCTAACAGAGCAATAAATAATATGTATATAACTACAAGATTCTGAGTAAACTAATCTTATTTAAAACTTTAGGAGGCTTCTCATATGGAACCTTATAACGAGTTATATAAGATTATTGTACTTGAACATGGACTCGAAGCCGATAAAAAATTTGATTTCAATGGGTATTATCTTACGGTAGCCGATTATATTCAGGCTGTTTCAGATCGTGGCGGTCATAAAAAAATACTGGCTGTTTTAAAAATGATTGATCACTCAAATATTGAGACTTTTGTCAAAGGCGCTATCCGTCGAATCATTCAGGAAACGCTTGTCGGAAACAAAGATTTCGTAAATTACTATAAGCCGATTATTAAAAAAGTAAGTTAAGCGGCCTGCCCTTTAAGCATCCGCTTTGTCTCCAAAAGAATTTATTAAGGCTGGACATTAAGCCAAATTTTAAATTTCTTAAATTTATATAAAATGATTCTTAAAATATAAACAATTAAAGTGCTGAAAGAAATGTTTCGAATATGTATAAATTTAATATTTAGCGTAAGGTTGATATTTTCGCAACAAAAAAATAACCCGTCCTTTGTGCAGAGTTCGCGGATCTACACCGGATTATTTTTATAACATTATTTAATTAGCCGCCGACTTGCAGTCACGGGCTATAAAGACAGGGATGTTACCAGTATCCCTGTCTTTTATTGTAGAAAAAATGTTCAGTACCTGCAAAGTCTAGTCTCGTTAATTACAAAAAACTCCATGTGTCTGAATGTCATGAGATTGCCTTTTACATTAAGGCGAAACAACCTCACTGCCGGCAATATAGAATATACAAACAAAAATTAATCTACATTAACCCTATGTGCTTATCCCTCTTATGGTTTGAAACCTCACTGAAGGACGAATAATATGTATATAAATACAAGATTTTGAGTAAACTAATCTTATTTAAAACTTTAGGAGGCTTCTCATATGGAACCTTACGACGAATTATATAAGATGATTGTAATTGAACATGGAGTCGAAGCCGATAAAAAATTTGAGTTCGATGGATATTATCTTACGGTAGCAGATTACATTCAGGCTGTTTCAGATCGTGGCGGTTATAAGAAAGTACTGGCTGTTCTAAGAATGATTGATCATCCCAATATTGAAACTTTTGTCAAAGGCGCTATCCATAAAATCATTCAAGAAACACTTGCCGGAAATAAAGATTTCGTCAATTATTACAAGCCGATTATTAAAAAAGTAAGTTGAGCGGTTTGCCATTTAGGCATCCGCTTTTCTGTTTTTAAACTTTCTTAAAACACGAGCGATACGCAAAATTTAACACCTTCTGTATAGATCGTTAATATCATATTCTCTTGTTAGGCAGGCTATATGATATAATAATAGTAACAGCTACATACAGGATGGGTGGCGGCAATCCCCGGTAGAAGGGGGGTGCAGCCTGTGACGACGTTTCAAACACTTTCTTTAATGATAATGTTTGCATCTCTTGTTGTATCAATTATTGCTGCAACAAAAAAATAACCCGTCCTGATACAGAGTTGGTGGCTCTGTAATGGGTTATTTTTTGACCGATTATATCAACACGCCGCCGACATTCTGTCATGCGCTGTGAAGACAGGGATGTGTCCAGCATCCCTGTTTTTTTTATTATATCCTCATTATAGAGAAAATATTCATTAATTGCAAAGTGTAGTCTTGTTACCTACAAAAAGGCCTTTATTAAGGTGAAAAATAAATAGCGTTACATTATTGAAAATAGTCCATAAAATAATGTGATTTTTTATTCGTTAGGCTTATCCGTCATATTAGTACCATTAATCATATTTTCACCCATTTTATCCGTTGAAGCTTTTTGATTTAGCTGGGTATTGACTAACTCATTTCTGCTGAAAATATCATTAGACCTGTTATTTAAGTCATTAGTGTCTTTATTTCCTGTAGTTCTTTTAGAAGTGTTTTCTCGTCCCTGTGGCATATAATCGTCTCCCTCATAAAAGATATTTGCTTCAATATGATTCGCTTTAATTATATAGAATAAAACAAGTAAAAGCTGGTTCCCTAATTTCAATATGTTTTGTTTAGCATTATCTGGATTGCATGAAAGATGATCTTAAAGGAATACTCATTTGCAAACACTGAATAGCGTTATGAATGACTTAACAATCAAGGAAATTCTATGAATGTCTCTAAAATTATCAAAAAATGATATTTTAAAGCATCATGAATTTTTCTTAAAATTGATATTTTACGCAAAGTTTGAAGCGGATATGAAAAAAGAGCGATTGAACTTGGCCGCTCTCTTCTCTACTAAGATGTTTAGGAACTTACGAATTCCATCGGTTTTTTATCGTAGTACAGGTGCATTCTATGAATCATCAAAGCGAATTGGCCTCTTGTTAAGGGCTCGGTTGTACCAAACCGGTTGTTCGATTTCCCTTGAATAACGCCACGTTCTACAAGAAAGTTTACAGCTTCTACGTAGCGGCCTGTTACATCTGTAAATTTGGTTGATGTGCTATTTTCAGAAGTGCCTTCAAGTGTCTCCGTTCCAAATGCTCTATAAAAAATAACAGCTGCTTCGCCTCGCGTAATATTGTCTGTAGCTCCAAAGTACACATCCGACTTACCATATACAATTCCATGATGTTTAAGAATTGCCACAGCTTGAGTTGCACGAGCCGGCACATCTTTAAAATTCGTCTTAGGGGCAGTATGGAGATCAAGCTCCAAGTATCTAGCCATTATCACAGCAGCATCCACTCGTTTGATTGGTTCTTCTACTCCATAACGATCAGGATAACCCGAAGTCATATAATTTTCCATAAGGAATTCTACTGCTTCTTCATAAATTGTTCCCTCAATATCAGCGTATGATGATGCGGACGCTGGTGAAACAGACGACGTGAAAATTGTTCCCGCTATTAGTGATGCAGCTAAAACACTTACCGGCTTTTTCATTATGCCTCTCTCCTTATATCAGCCTTGATTCTACAGTCTAGTATAATATAACAATAAATGGATTAACATACAAAAAAAAGTATTTATTCCTCTTTTGTCCTTAGGCTTCATATTCTCAATTTTTCCTTTGCTGCTTTTCAATTGATATAATAAAAGCAAAAACTAAGGAGTTTTATAAGTGAATCATTCAGCTTTATACCTGGTAACGGATCCAGCAGTTAAACAAATGAATCCGGACCAAAATGCGTTTATGGAATTTGAGCGGCTTTACTATGTAACGAATCCCATTAATCGCCATGTAAACTTAATTGGAGAAAAAGCCCTTCGAGAACCCTCTGATGAGCTGAATTTCATTTTCGGTGTTCCAACCATGAAAGATGTTGCAAAATTGGTAAAGCATGATCGTGCGTTTCGTCAGGCTGTAATGGAAGTGAATGATAAAATAGACAGCGAAGATGAGATAAGAATGGATATGATTGTTCGCTTGGTTAGTATTGACGAGCTGCTAGGATTTTTGGATGGTGCTTCTAAATTATTTTCCTATATCGGTGATGTATCCGAGCGGTTCATAACCCCCTATCCCAAGCAGATTCTCATACAAGAAGGGCCTTATAAATGGGACGATGAAGGCTGCTATTATAAAGAAGTCTTGCCCAGTACAACAATAGACTGAGCTCCTCTGCCTGGTTTTACAACGACAATAAAAAAGAGCGGCCTCTACTCAAGATTGCCGCTCCCCTATTCATTAAAACGCAGACATCAGAAATGTAACCATCATGAACAAGTTAATACATATTCGATAAAAAGTTAACGCTTACAAAGAAGAAATAAAATATATATGATTAATTTTAAATAAAGTCTCCTACCGACATCTAGTACATTCGAGCCCAATTCAATATACCACCCAAATTCCTGGTATGCTTTATTTCCTTGACTCAAAAATGGGAGAAAGCGCTTTAAGGTCTGTCATTTATTTATTATTAGATGGCCCTTTACGACCTTTCATTAACCGTTTCAATTATCTTTTCAACTAGTGCATTCACATTCTTTGCTTCAATTGTCGTTAACTGAATTCGACAGAATGGAGTCACCCGGCATTCTAAACACCGTTTAAAACAACCAACTGTTTTAGGTTCTACTATACCTTGATAATCACGTTGCAAAATATTTATCACTTCTCCAGCTTCGGTTGCTTCAATATTGCGCTTACAAAACTTAGCCACCCGCATTCTTTAACGTCCTTCCATAATATGCAGCCAAATATTAGCTTTACTTATTACTGATCGTAATGAGTAAATTGAATATCTAAAGTACGCAGATACGTTTGAAGCCCCGCGTCCTGAATCGGTATAATGTATGCAGCTTCTCCAGATTCATTGTGATGAGAATGCCACAACCCAGGAGGTGTAACGAAAGCCTTTCCTGTCACCCAATCGATGCGAATAGGATCAATGATTTTCTGAGAATCTGGATCTATCTGATCTCCAACCAATGTGTACGTACCAGGTGCTGCATAAGCAACAAAATCAAGAGCAACTGATTTATGGCTGTGAGGAGCTTGATTAGATCCTACTGGAACAATCCCGAACATTGCCCATAATACATGCGTAATTGTTAATGTTTGATCGAAATTTTGATTATTCAGCAAGATAGAGATACGGTTTTTCAAATGAGCGTCAGGAGCATTTGCTACCTCATCCAAATGTGCTTTAGCTTGCTCTGCTGTATAAAGTGTTGGCGCAAAACGGGCTTCTGTTGCTTTTACACCTAGATAATCTAAAAGAGGAGTATCTAAAATATAGTAGATCGTTGTATCTTCCGTTGCAGTATGGATGCTAAGTGATCCTGATGGAAGTGTTAAAAAATCTCCTTTTTTCCAATTGATCACCTTTCCATTTGTTTCGGTACTGCCAGCGCCAGAAATAATATAATATAACTCACTCGTTGCATTTGGCTCTGTTTTAATCAAATCTCCTGCTTTTATGTGTATGAAGTGTGCAAGAAGAGAAGGGCTAGTTGCTGGATAGTTTGTTCCTAATTCTTTACTTAAATCCAGCATTTCAATTCGAGTTTCTCCAGAATTGTACAGCTCTGGTTCAAATTCTTTAGCGGGAATCGGGCTAATAATTCCGCTGCCGATGGGATCAGCAGCATTCGTGTACTCGTAAAAACGGGCATCTCCAGTCCAGTTCTCTTTTACGTTCCCAACAGATAATTGACCTGGCTTTGCATTTGTAGTCATGTGTAAGCCTCCTGTCATAATTTATACAGTTAGTTTATCTTGTGAAGAGATGCGAGTAAATTATATAATTCATATAACTATTATATGTTTTTTAAATAACTGAATATTAGGTGACGGAAAATGGAACTTAGACAGCTGGAATACTTTATGGCTGTAGCTGAAGAACTTAACTTTAGCCGTGCGGCGAAACGTCTTCGAATTACGCAGCCCCCATTAAGCTTACAAATTCAGAATTTAGAGAAAGAGTTAGAAGTTATTCTTTTTTACCGTAATAATCGGCATGTGGAATTAACGGAAGCAGGAAAAGCATTTTATAAGGATATTTCGAAACTATTCGATCACCTTCAATGTGCTGTCGAGAATGCGCAACGCAGCCACGAAGGAAAGCTCGGAAACCTTCGAGTAGGTTTTGTTGGTTCAGCAACCTATGATATTCTTCCTTCTGTTCTGAGAGAATTTCGTTGTCTATTTCCGGATGTTCAAGTACACCTTCATGAACTATCGACCCCGCTGCAAGTGGAAGCATTGCGTCAAAACGAAATTGATATAGGCGTTTTAAGACCACCTGTGCTGGATCATTCTTTATGTACTGAAATTGTGTCCATTGCTCCTTGTCTACTGGCTGTTCCAAAACAGCATCCATTACTAAAAAAACAAAATGTTTCTCTTACAGATCTTAAGCCTTATCCATTTGTGATGTTATCGCCAAAAACGTGGGCAGGTCTGTATAATGAAATTTTGGGTTTATGTAACCCTATTATTCAGCAAGAAGCTCTCGAGTTCCAAACCGTTATTGGATTGGTTGCTGCTGGAATGGGAATAGCAGTCGTCCCTCAATCAGCTACAAATCTTCATACTCAAGAAGTGGTCTACAAAGATATAAACAATCAGTTACCCCTTGCTTCCATGGGGGTTTCTTATCGACGAAACGATCAGTCTCCTCTTGTTAGGGCTTTTGTCAATATAGCACAGGAAAAGGGCTAATATAAAATCAATTAGTAATGAGCCTCTCCACCTAAACCGAAGATTTTGATGAAGAGGTTCACCCTGCCTGTGCTAGTTTAAAGACAATTGTTTACCATTACGCTAACTTATTTCTACAATAAAAAGAGCCGCCCGTAGGCAGCTATAAATTAGCAATTACGAATACAATTAACCATCCAATCTACTTCATAACTGTAGCAAAAGTAGCTTCGGGTCTTGCTACCTTTTCATAAAAATCTACAAATCTATCCCGGTCTGCACTATCCCGGTAAGCCATAGCCACACGCGGATGCTCATTGAGCACACCTGAGATCATATAAGGGATAATATAGCCCCATTCCCAATTTTGACGCATATCCAGCATGTGCTTTTCAATGACGTGAAGAATCGGCTTAAGCTCATAGCTTGGTTTCGGAATGTGGCTGACGAGAAGCTCTGTGTTACAATTGCCGGCTGCACGTCCCATGCCGTAAACAGATGAATCAAGGAACGTAACTCCATTTTGAAACGCAGTTAAGGTATTGGCGAATGCCAGCTGCATGTTATTATGCGTGTGGACGCCAAGCTGTTTGTTGGGAATCATGGATTGAAACTTTTTCACCTGATGCTCGATATCCGCCGGTTCCAAACTGCCAAAAGAATCTACAATATATACCACATCCACCGGACTTTCTTTCACCATTTCAAATGCTTCAAAAAGTTGATGTTCAGGTGCACTTGATAAAGCCATGATGTTGAGCGAAGTCTCATAACCTAAATCATGAAATATTTGTACAAGTTCTAAGCCTTTATTTACTTCACGGATGTAACATGCCACCCGAATCATATCCAAAACACTTTGATCCCGGGGTAGAATGTCATTTGGATCTACCCGGCCAATGTCCACCAAGGCAGACAACTTTGTAAACTTTTTCTCAGGAATAACTTCTTTTAAAAAGTTATCGTCGAGAAATCTCCATGGATTGGGTTCAGACACATTCAGAAGCTTAGCAGAATTTTTGTATCCAATCTCCATATACTCAACGCCGGCTGCACTTAAACTATCATACAAGTCTTGAACAAATTCAACACTGAAATCCCAATTGTTGACTAAGCCCCCATCACGAATAGTACAATCTAAAATTTTGCTGTGATCATTCATAATATCAACTTCTCCTTTTGTTTGTGGTTGTGAGTCACCTTATTGTTAAACATTTATGTTTTGTATTATGATTCTTTAAAAAGCATTACATTTGGGTTTTCAATGGTGAATATTCAAAGCTGGACTTGAAGTAACTGCCTTTTTGCCTTCGGGAACCGGGAAAAACGGAGTAAACCCTTCACCAAATACCTCAGTTGCCTCACACAAGATGATAAAAGCATGAGGATCAATTTCTTGTACAGAAGATCTTAGGTCTTTTACTTTTGATTGCTCAAGGACAATCATCATAATGACTCGTTCATTACCGCTGTACCCCCCTGCCCCTGATACTTTTGTTAACCCTCTCCCCAGTTTGTAAAGAACCCAATTAGCTATCCTTTTTTCATAATTTTCAGAAGATATAACGTAGACTATGTTTGACCTTGTGTTTTTCCCTTGAATAATGTCCATCGTCTTTCGAGTTACAAATGCTCCAGCCAGAGCATACAATGCTTTTTCGGGAGAAAAAATAAGCCCTCCTGCTATCATAACGGCTGCATCCATATACATAATTGAAGTACTATGTTTAGCAGCCTTTATTTTATGTAGACTTTGAGCAATTAACGTAAAACCGCCGGTATTCCCCCCTGCTCGAAAAACCAGCCCCAAGCCGGCTCCTACTCCTAGACCGCCGCAGATAGAAGCCAATAGCGGATCGTTTGTAAGCGGAGGTAAGTCGTTTGTAAGGTAAACAAAAAACGGAATCAATAGAGATCCAATCACCGATTTTAAAATAGAATGCACGCCTAAAAAGTAACAACAAACAACTAATAAAAACAAGGTGGTCACCCATAAAATGATAGCTGAAGGAGCATTAAATATAGAACTAAGAACAAGAGAGGCTCCTGTTAAACCACCAGAAGCTATTTGATTTGGCCCCTGCAGTAATGTGAAAGATAAGGCAATAATAAACGTGCCTGCTAACATAGAGATATAGTGCTTTATCTGATTCATAATGCAGCTCCTTCCTTTTAAGAGATTATATTTTTAAATTGGTTTTCATGCAAAGACTCCAATCAACGCTTTGCTGTTTTCTCGCTTTTACGCTTTTACTCACTAAATTACAAAAGTTTATTAATAGAAAAGATACAAAAAAATATCTCCAAAAGCACACATGCTTTATTGCGTTAAAATCATGATGCTGTAAAGAGTATTCGCGTTAAAACAAGCGTTTGCTTGATAAATTTTTATGTATTATGATTTGAACCACCACACCTATAAAGACGAAAAATTCTAATAATTTTACGTACAAGAAGGTAAACATGAATTAAGCGAAAGACTTGTTCCTTGTAAGTATCATTAATAAAAATTTGATACAATTTGTCGCGTTCTCAAGCGAGCACTAAAAAGAAATTCTGTGACAATTAAAAACTTGAAGGGAAAGTGAAATAATGAAAACTATGCTGCCCCAAAATGATCAAGATCTAAAGGTTTCTATAATGACGGATCTGTTCGAAAAGATGCAGGAACATGAGCAGGTCGTGTTTTGTAATGACCCAGAAACCGGACTAAGGGCCATCATCGCTATTCATAACACTACAGCGGGCCCAGCTCTCGGAGGAACTAGAATGCGAAATTATGAAACGGTTGAAGAAGCATTGGAGGATGCCTTGCGGCTGTCTAAAGGCATGACATATAAATGTGCTGCTGCTGATCTAGACTTTGGCGGCGGAAAAGCAGTGATAATTGGAGACCCTGCCAAAGACAAAACACCAGAGTTGTTTCGAGCATATGGACAATTTATTGAATCATTAAATGGAAGATTCTATACAGGAACGGATATGGGTACTGTACTAGAAGATTTTGTACACGCTTCCAAAGAAACACGCTGTATTGCTGGTTTGCCAGAAGAATATGGGGGTGGGGGTGAAACTTCTATTCCGACGGCACTTGGCGTTCTTTATAGTATAAAAGCTGCTGCAAGCTATTTATGGAACAGCGAAGATCTATCTGGAAAAGTTTTTTCTATTCAAGGTTTAGGGAAAGTTGGGTTTAAAGTAGCTGAACATTTGCTGAATGAGGGAGCAGATTTATATGTAACAGATGTAAGTTCGGATGCTATAGACCAAATTAGAAAAGCTGCTGAAAAAACGGATCGAAAAGTTATTGCTGTAGAAGGCAATGAGATTTATGGAGTTGAGGCGGATCTGTTTGTTCCTTGTGCTATAGGAGGAATTATTAACTATTCGACTATTGATCAGCTCAAGGTTAAAGCAATTGTAGGAGCTGCAAATAACCAGCTTCTGAGCGAAGACTGTGCTGAGCTTTTGAGAGAAAAGGGAATCCTATACGCACCAGATTATATTGTAAACAGTGGCGGGGTCATTCAAGTGACCGATGAATTATACGGCCCTAACAAAGAAAGAGTCCTTCAAAAAACGAAAACGATTTATCATACACTATTAGATGTTCTTCATAAAGCAGAATCACACAATATTACAACTGTGGAGGCCGCAAATCTGCTTTGTGAAAGTCGAATTGGATTTAGAAAAAACAGAAATAGCTTTTTCTCACCATTAAAACGCCCGAAGTGGGTAATTGGTTCTTAAAAAAGCAGGGAGAAAATATTACTTTAAAGAAGACTTATATCAATAGATTGGTTGACTGCAGGCTCCCTGCTCCCCTTCGTTTTTTTTAACAAGCATTATACCAATCGCTTTGTATTTATTAAATTTTGATACAAAAAAGGTGCACTTACTCGTTGAAGTAAGTGCACCTTAAATACTTTAGCTTTTTCAAAACAATATTTAGCTTTGAAAGAAATGAAGCCGCACCATAAATTAACTGTAATCAGACGTGTTAATTTATACTTCTCTCTTTTTCTGGCAGCCGCTCTAAAACCTCGCGTAAACAGCTTTGCTCTCTTTGCAGACTTTTTTTCATACGAAATATTAAGTTTGATCTAGCATTGGTTTCTAAATTAATCATTTCATATGTTTCTCCGTTCATAATTCTTCCTGCTACATGAAACCTCTGTGTAAAAGCTTCTAATTCTTTTAGCGTACATAAATCATCAAAAAAATCAGCGCATTCTTCCATTGTATTTAATGAAAGAATAGCTTTAAAAAGTTGTTCTTTTGCTGCTTGCCTTTTCTTTTCATCCATATTTATTCTCCCGAAGTATATGAAATTTTTTATAGTTAAAGGGAAGCTTCTCTTTGCCCTGGAAGCTCCCTATGTTTGTCCAAATTACTTTAAATGTTGGCTTAAGAAGGCTGGTAATGCATCCACCCGGCCAGTTACATTACCTTTTTTCGTAAGGCTCTATGCGATCTAAGGCGATCCGATACCCATCGTTTCCATAATCCATTAATTTTTTAATTCTGGAAATAGTACCTGAAGCAGCTTTGGTTTCCGTCTGGATAAAGTCATAAGTACATCCTTCTTGAAGCAGCCTTGCAACTTCCAGCCTTTGTGTAAAGGCAGCCAGCTCATTCATTGTACATAAATCATCAAAAAAGGCACTGCATTCTTCTTTTGTCTGTAAAGAAAGAATGGCATTAAACAATTGCTGTACGTTTTTTTCAGGCAATTTCTTTATATACATAGCGTATCTCCTTTAACGTCTAATACACCAATTTAACTAATATGCTGCACACTTCGGTTACTCAATGGCTCTATTCACAGCAAGCATAGATTAACTTTTAAACATTTGGTCACTATTGATTAATATTAGGTGTGGCTCTATCTGTCTTTTCCAGAGCTGCACCCTTTTGAGTATTTATAGAACCGATCATAATAAGGGTGCCGCATAAATAAAATACACCCGACATACCTAATGAACTGGAGATTGTTCCTAACGATAAAGGCCCAATAATTTGTGTTAATTTGTTAAACATGAGCCGTAAGCCAAGCCCCTCGGCCATTCTTTCGTTCGGCAAAGCTTCTATGGTCATAAAAATAGACAGCGGCTGTCCAATCCCTGTAAAAAAGCCAAGGATAAAAGATAAAATGCTAAGCCACATTACATTGTCGGTTAAAGGATTGAACAAGTAAATTAAACCTGAAATGATAATGGATACTGTCACAACTAGATTTCTGTTAAAAAGGCGGGAAAGCCATGGCAAAATCTTATGAATTAATATACCTGCACCTGCATTTAAGGCGATAATGACCCCGATAGCAGCGTTTGAAATTCCTTTATCCGCGGCAAGCAGCGGAAAGAAAGCTGTATATGTTTCACGCGCAAGTAAAATCACGGAACTTACCACAATTGCTTTACGCAAATTAGATATACGCACCAAACCGAAAGAGTTTTCCCTTTGCCTCTTCGGTTTATCTAAATATGATTTTTCTTTTTTGAACAAAAAAGAAATCGGCAATAAAAGAAAGAGAATAGCACCCAGCAAAAGAAAAGCATAGGTATAGCTGTAAATATCCGATAGAAAGCCTCCAATTAAAGGTCCTATAAAGCTCCCAAATGCAATTCCAATACTTAGCAAGGTAATGTAATATTCACGCAGCTTTCTTTTTAAAAACTGACCTGCGTATGCCTGAATAGCGAGAACAAATATTAATTGCGAAAGGCCCGAAAATACTTGGGAGACGTATAAGCCTAAAATATTGGTAAACATAGCGAGCAGGATCATAGAGACACTTCCAAAGAGAATGCTGACAGCCAGCGGAATTTTTATCCCGATCCGATCTATAATTTTTCCTGACTTAATAGATAAAAACAGCGGCAAAAAAGAGAATAACGCTACGATAACACCGATTTCAGCATAGCTGGCACCTAGATCACTTGCATACAGGGGAACAAGAGGACGGCTCCCTGCGATGCTGCTCATAAATATACTGGTACAGACAAAAACGAGATATTGGTCAGGCCTTTTTCGCTTCTTCATCTCATCTACCTTTCAAAACAATTTATAAAAAATAAGCAGACTCGTCTTAAATGGGACGGTCTGCTTGCTAACTGTTTCTACAAAGGCAGAAGTTATTTAAGAACATTTTCTTTTTCGATGATGTTCTCTTCTTTATACCTTATCCCATTTTTTACGTAATAAAGAGCTCCTTCTTTAGCACGTTCAATATTTTCTGGTGTCAGTTTTCGAATTACCTTGGCGGGAACTCCAGCAGCTAAAACGCCAGGTTCAATCACTTTTCCTTCCGGAACAAGTGCACCCGCTGCGATTAAAGCTCCTTCTCCAATGACAGCTCCATTTAAAATGGTTGCACCCATGCCAATCAGTGCGCCATCTTCCACTGTACATCCATGTAAAACCACGTTATGCCCTATGGTTACATGTTCACCTACATTAATCGGGTAGCCTGGATCAACGTGGACAATAGCTCCATCTTGAATATTGGATCCTTTTCCAATCGTAATTTTCTCATTATCTCCTCTTAACACAGCATTGAACCATACGGATGTTTCCTCCTGAAGTTCTATGTTTCCGATTAACTGAGCTCCCGGAGCTATATATGCACTTGGATGTATATTTGGATAGTGTCCTTTAAACTTATGCAGCATTCTTCATGCCTCCCTTTTGAACGAATAACGATTTCTCCATAAAACAAAATTTCCAGAGGAACCATTATTCTAAAATTTTCTCTTAAAACTTTTTAATAAAGCGAAAAAAACTGATAACGAGCTTTTCGTCCACAAAATCCGCATACCTTACCTTGGTATTTCACCTTAGCAATGTGTGGAAGATGAACGACTTTCAAAGCCTCGGTTACATGTTTTTGACAACAATATTTTCCTGCCCCCGCTTGTCCAGTAGAATGCAAAATTGATTCATTGTTAACAGCCAGCTTTTCCATGTTCGTCATCCTCCACCCATCTTGATGTTTTGCTATTGTTATAAAGCAATAGTTCCTTGGAATATACCTACAATAGTATAAATTAGCAGAATCCCTACAGACCATTTAGCAGCATGTTTATGGAGGTCTGACAGACTGATTCCTGTTATATGAGTTAATAAATAGACCGATGCGACGAGCGGGCCCATAATACCGAATGATGTTCCGTATAAAGAAGCGGTTCCGAGTGATAGAGTATCGATCCCGTACGCAGCAGCCGTTTCGGCCAGTACCGGCAAAATACCGAAATAAAATCCGTCAGGTCCGATCAAAAAGAGCGCAGGAGCACTAACCACGGCAGTAATTAGTCCCATAAAGGCGCCAAGGTCTGTCGGAATAATTGCCACCAATGATTGAGCCATAGACTCAGAAATAGGCGTGCCTTTAAAAATTCCTGAGAAAATCCCCGCAGCCAGTACCATGCATACAACAGCCAGTGCATTGGGCGCGTGAGCTGCCAGCCGCTCCCGCTGATCATTAAGAACCGGATAATTAATCAATAGGCCAAGTGCTGTACCTATGATAAAGAGAACAGCAGCCGGCAGCCATTCTAGTACAATTGCAACCATAATAACTGTAGATAAAAGGAAATTGACCCAAATTAACTTTGGACGCTTTAAATTCGAATCTGCAGAAGGAATGTTTTCAATTGTTGCGCTTTCGATCGCTGCATCTTTGATTTTAGCTGTCTGCATCGGAATAAAATCAATGTTTTCTTTTTTGCATCGAGCACGTTCTTTTAAGCCGATAAAATAGGCAACCCCAATAACATATAGCAAACTAATCAGCATTCCTGGCAACATTTGAAGATATAGCTGAGTCGGGTCAAGCTTTAATACGCTCGCTACCCTTCCCGCAGGACCGCCCCATGGAACTAGCGTGGTAATCCCAATTTGCATGATTGTAATCGAAGCCAGAATAATCGGGCTGATGCCGAGCTTCTTATATAATGGAAGAAACGCTGTCACAACGATCATCATTGTGGTAGATCCATCGCCGTCAAATCCGATTAACCCGGCTAGCACAGCGGTTCCAACAATGATTTTCAGAGGGTCACCTTTGGCCAACTGGATGATCTTTGATGTCAGGGGATCAAATAATCCCGTATCCAGCATGATGCCAAAGTACATAATGGCAAACAGCAGGAGAACCGCGGTAGGCGCTACTCCCAGGATCCCTTCCATCATTAACTCTCCTAATTCAGGGCCGAATCCCCCTATCAACCCATACACAATAGGTACAATGGTTAAGCCGATAAATGGCGAAATACGCTTTGTCATAATTAGAAACAAAAAGGTGAAAACCATGGCAAACCCCAAAATAGACAACATATGCTTTATTCCTCCCCACGCCCGTTTTTGTTACCGCTTTCAAAAGTTCGTGAAATTCAAACCGGCTTAACCGTACCCCTTATCCAAATTTCTGATTGCCTTTCTACCGAGAGCGACAAAAAGGCAATGATCAATAGGTTTAACATTCTTAAGTCACTTTGAATAATTATTTAGGCTGAGTTAATTTTTGACCAATGACTTCTTCGTTATGCTGTCCTAATTCAGGGCCAATCCATTCAATGCTGCCCGGCGTTTCAGATAGTTTTGGCACGATCCCAGGTACGAGCACCTGCTCCCCATCAGGCAATGTCACAGTTTGCAACATATCCCGCGCTTGAAATTGCTCATCATTCACGATATCTTCAATGCTGTAGATAGGGCCTACCGGCACTCCAGCTGCATCAAGAATACTTTGCACTTCTTTTTGTGTGTGGCGCTTTGTCCATTCTTCAATTACTTGGTCTAAGTATTCTGCATTTTCGGCCCGTCCCTGATTATTTAAATATACTGGGTTTTCAGCAAAGTCGGGGCGTCCAATCGCTACCGCGAACCGCTTAAAGATGCTATCACTGTTTGCAGCAATGACAATGTACTTCCCATCAGCGCATAAATACGTGTTAGATGGGGCAATGCCTTCCAATGTAGCACCTGTCCGTTCTCGCACAATCCCTTTCATGTCGTACTCCGGCAGGACACCCTCCAATAAAGAAAAAACAGATTCTGTCAATGCAACATCCACACACTGCCCTCTTTTTAGTGGATCCATATCTCTAGCTCTCAATGCCATTAAAGTGCCATTTACCGCGTACAGACCTGCAATTGAATCTCCAACAGCTAATCCAACACGGACTGGCGGGCGGTCAGGGAATCCTGTCAGGTAGCGAAGACCACCCATTGATTCAGCAACGCTCCCAAAACCTACTTTGTCACGATAAGGTCCCGTTTGGCCGTATCCGGAAATTCGAGTCATAATGAGGCTTGGATTTATTTTTTTTAAGTCTTCATAGCCAATTCCCCATCTTTCGAGCGTGCCTGGGCGGAAATTTTCAATAATGACATCCGCATCTTTTGCTAGCTCCCGGACCATTTCCTGTCCTTCTTCTTCGCGAAGGTTAAGTGTAATTGATTTTTTATTCCGTGCATGTACATACCACCAGAGGGAAGTCCCTTTGTGCATAACACGCCAGTTACGAAGGGAGTCTCCGTTCTTCGGATCCTCTACTTTAATAACTTCCGCACCAAATTCCCCAAAAATCTTTCCTGCAAATGGAGCTGCTACAAAGTTCCCTAATTCTAGTACTTTAATGCCTTCTAAAGGTTTTTTCATTAGGCTCCCACCCTTCATTTATTCACTTCTTTTCTTTGATCCTAAGCTCCATACAATAACAAAGATAATTTTATTTTACTGAATATTCTGATAATGTATACAAACTAAATCAAAATTTACTATTCTTATATCTCTTACACTGTTTTGGTTAAAACTTTCGAGTTGCTTAACAATTGAGGAAACTCAATATCTAATTTCTTTAACTGTTCCAGATCTATTCCAGTTTTAATATTTTGCTGTTCTAAAAATGCTACCACACGACTTGCCTGAATATTTCCAGGAGACCCAGGGGCATATGGACATCCCCCCAGCCCAGCTTGCGCCACATCCACTAGATGGACACCAGCTTGTATTCCAGCCATAACATTTGCCAGTCCATATCCATACGTGTCATGCAAATGAAGGCCAATCGGAACATCCAGGAATTTCTCTGCCAAACGGCTGCAGTATTCATATACCTGTCTTGGTGTTGCTTTGCCAATTGTATCTCCCAAGCCTAACTCATTAACGCCATGATTGACCAGATGCTCCGCCACTCTTTCCACTTCTGAGTACGGTACAACTCCGGCAAACGGACAAACAAATGCAGTCGAAATGGCACCAATTGTTTTTCTGCCTTCTTTGTTGGTTATTTCGATTAACTCTTTTATTTCTTCTAAGGATTGATCTGTCGTCTTATTCAAATTTGCCTGGTTATGCTCTGTACTTGCAGAAAGAAAGAAAAGTGCATTATGGATTTTTGACTTTAGAAATCTGTCTAACCCTCTTTTATTCGGAACAAGTGCTTCATATTCTACACCAGGAGACATTGGTAAGTTCTGTCCTAATTCATCGGCATCTTGCATAGCAGGAACCCATTTTGGATGAACAAAAGATGTAACTTCCAAGCGGTCAAACCCTGCCTCAATTAAATTTTTTATTTTATTGATCTTTTGATCCGTTTCTACAAATACAGCTTCGTTTTGTAACCCGTCTCTCAATGTGACATCACGAATTTTAAGTTTTTCTGGAAAAATCATAGCGGCCACTCTCCATTTGTAAATTTTTCAGCATGCCTATGCTTTGTAAAGTGATAGGATTAATATTTATCCTCTTTAGCACTCGAGTACATGGAAGTATAAAACTGATAATCACGCTGAATATGTACTCTCATTAACTCCTCTGCTGCTTTTCCATCCTGAGTTTGAATTGCTTGCCATATCGCCTGGTGTTCTACAGCACCCTCTTCTATTCGCAGAGGGATGTTTAAAACGGCATTTCGATAAAAAGAAATTAATGAATTTAACTGATTCATCATCTTCACTAAATATGGGTTTTCACTAGCCTCTACAATTAAAGAATGAAATTGACTGCTTATGCTTTTTAACTTTTCAAGATCTTTTTTCTCAACCATTAGATTCATTTCATCTACTATAATTGACAAACGGTCACGCTGTTTGTCGCTCATACGTAAAGCGGCATAATAGGCTGCAGTAGGCTCCAAACTTAATCGGCATTCATAAAGGTATTTAAAATCTGAAAAAGTTGCGCGATACACTCTTACTCCGCCTCTCGGACTTACGGAAACCAACCCATCACTGTTTAGCCTGCGAATTGCCTCCCGAATCGGACTTCTGCTGACACCCGTTTCCTGAGAAATTCTTTCTTCCACAATTCGCTGGCCAGGCGGTATGTTTCCGCTTACAATTTGTTCGTGTAAATATTCATACACCTGGTTTTGAAGAGTTTGAGACTGAGCTATCTTTGAATTCAACTTTATCACACCCGTAGTCATAATTTTCAGACAATGTATACAAAAATGTTTGAAACAATAATTATTCGAACAGTTCTTATCTTATAACAAATTTCTACCTTTGACTACAGGATTTTTAAAAGTTTTCCCAGTTCTCAAAAATGTTTTTCTTTTTATAGATATCTTCCTCCCTCTCCTTTATCCAATGTGCAAATAGTGTTATTAAACCAATTTAATAGCCACTTTGCTCATTTTTCTAAATATTATAACAAGTTTTTCGTGCCTGCAAGACTATACACAAAAGCGTTTTATCGGTGCATCATATATCTTTCACCGCGTTAAAGCAAAAAAATATTGTTGAAAAACAAAGAGCGTGTGGGCATGCCGCATCGCTCTTTGCTTTAGATATCCAGTTTCATTTGTTTAACTTTGATGGATCCATTTTTATTAATATCAATTTCAAATAAACCCTGCTTGGATAAAAAGATCGCATACGCATTTTTACTGACTTTCTCGTTGTTTATCTGGCGGATCGCCGAAGAGAATTTTCGTATGAAGTAATTGATATCTGTCCTTGAAACATCTACTTCGTTCATTAAATAACTGCGCAGGTACATCATTTCTGTATTTGGAAATGTTTTATAAAAAAAATCAATAGAGCTGCTTTTTTGAAAATGGTCATCTGAGGAATAATACGTAACACGAAGCATGCCGCCTTCAGTAAACCCGGCTAGTATGTAAACAGTTGCATAATCCTGTCCAGGGTACGATTTTTTAAACAGCTCTAATGAATGTTTAAATAATTTTTGGGATTGTGCTTCAATCTCTTCAAAAGAATTTGCGTTAAGAGAAAATAATTTTAATTCTTCTATAGCCATATCAATGACATTTTTAACACCCGCAAAGGCAAAGATAACATTTTGGTTCAAGGCGATTATTTTCTTTTCATTATCGCTGAAGTTATTCGTTCCTCTATAGGTTATTCTTTTATCGGCCATTATCAAAATACCGTTTTCGAACTGCTTCCCAATCAATGCTGTCATAATGTACCCCTTCAGAATTAAATAATGCCCTACCATTAATGCTAAAGAGCAGCATTTGGAGTAGGGCTTTTACACATATCTTATCATAAACCGGCTTCTTCTGAAGGTTTGCAGTTTTTTTAAGAGGGCAACTACTTAAGCGTTGCAGCCATCGATTAAACATTTTTCATTATAATTTCTTTTTTTTATATGGTTACACTACTTCTTCCTGTTTAAGGCCAGCTACATGCTGGTCAATTTTTTCATAAAGTTCATCCGGATCATCGGCAACAATGTTTTCACCATTTACAAGCGCGAATGGTTCCATTAAGCATTGCCCACAGTACAACAAGCATCTTTCCTCAATAACCTCCAAGTCGCTGCGCTCCATTAATTTTTCTTTGGTCGCTTCTAACTCATCTTCAAAATTGCAAGGACAGAACTTGACGTTAATTTTCATGGTTAACTCCCCCTTGTTTTGATTGCCAACATTTTAAGTGGATATGTAAAAAAGATGCAAGAGTGCGCTCAAACGCGTATATGCTTTAATGCGGTAAAATGCTGACGCCGCAAAGACTAAACGCGTTAAAAGGCGTGTTTGCGCGGTGAATTTTTATGTATTATGATGTGAACCATCACAGACAGTAAATTTCGAAAATTCTGTTTGTTTAATAAAAAATTAAAGGGAGCGGTAAAAATGGCAGAAAAAATGGTTGCAGCACCTAAAGCAAAAAAAGAAGAATTGTTTCCAGTAAAAAATGTTCACTACGTTGAAATTTATACTGGCAATGCAAAACAAGCAGCTTATTATTACGCAAAGGCATTCGGCTTTAAGCTTGTAGCCTACAGAGGGTTGGAAACTGGGTCACGTGATCGTGTTTCTTACGTTATGGAACAGGGTGCCATTCGATTAGTGTTAACAGGTTCTCTATCTGATCAAACTGACATATCAACTTTTACTAAACTCCATGGTGAAGGTGTAAAAGATATCGCCCTTCTTGTAAAAGATTTAGAAAAGACCTATAAGGGAGCCATTGAACGCGGCGGCATCGCCATTCGTGAACCATGGGTAGAAGAAGATGAAAATGGAAAAGTGAGAAAAGCAATCTTAGGCACATACGGAGATACCATTCATACACTTGTTGAACCGATTGATTATAAAGGCGTTTTTATGCCTGGCTATGAAGCACGTGAAGATATTTATAATGCCCAGTCTTCAGGCTTAATCGGCGTTGATCATCTTGTTGGCAACGTAGAAGTGATGGAAGAATGGACGAACTATTATGAAAGCGTATTCGGATTTACGGTTCTGAAACATTTTGATGATGAAGACATTTCAACTGAATATTCTGCTTTGATGTCTAAAGTGATGATGAATGGAACAGGCCGCATTAAATTCCCAATCAATGAGCCGGCAGAAGGAAAACGCAAATCGCAAATTCAAGAGTATTTAGATTACTACAATGGACCAGGGGTACAGCATCTTGCCCTTTTGACAAATGACATCATTGGCACGGTAGCCGCTTTAAGAGAAAACGGGGTTGAATTTTTACAGACGCCTGACACTTACTACGAAGATCTTGCTAATCGTGTAGGCGATATCGACGAAGATGTAAAGCGTCTACAAGATTTGAATATTCTTGTTGATCGCGATGATGAAGGCTATTTGCTTCAAATTTTCACAAAGCCTCTCGTAGACCGCCCTACTATGTTTATTGAAATCATTCAGCGTAAAGGTGCGCTTGGTTTCGGAGACGGGAATTTTAAGGCGCTGTTCGAATCTATTGAACGTGAGCAGGAACTCCGCGGAAACATCTAAATCTAATCCGGTCACGCCAGGGCTTTCCTGGTGTGACTTCCTTTCATGGGAGGTGTGAGGCTATTGTTAACAAAAATAAATGTAAAGTGGGAAGAAGCCGCTGTCAGTCATTTCATGACGGAGCTCATTGATTATGCAGGACTGTTTCCTCCGGCAGCACTTCCGCTTGCTGAAGCCATTTCAAACTATCATTCTTATATCCATGGTTCTGACAGCTGGATGCTGGGCCCTTTTGTTATTCCTGCTTCACGATTGAACGAACTTCAGCCTTTTGCAGTACAGTTTAATGACCAGTATCCACTGCGGTTGACCGTTATCTTATCGAAATCAGAAGCAATTGAAAAAGAGATCGAGGCCATGAATCTCTTCTTAGAAACATATAATACGGCCGGTACCATTGAAGCAGTTGAAATTCCGCTTCCTGAAAAAGTTGATTTTTCGTTTCTAAAAAAACTGGAACAGTACACAGAAGATTATCCTGTTTATTGTGAAATGACCGGAACGAATCAAGAGATTCTGCGAACATTGGATACGGTCTCTTCGCTTAATCAAATTTCTTCAAAAAGCATCGGTGTTAAAATGCGCATGGGCGGTATTACAGCTGACTTATTTCCATCTGCTGAGCGTGCTGCTTTCATTATTCATGAAACCCAAAAAAGAGGGCTGGCTATTAAATTTACAGCAGGCCTTCACCATCCAATCCGTCAATATCGAAATGAAGTTGAAACAAAAATGCATGGATTTGTGAATGTCTTTACGGCTTCCATTATGGCCTATTGCCATTCAATTAATATAGATACCATTCAGGATATTTTACTAGATGAAGATCCTGCAAACTTTTCATTTACAAAAGAGGCTCTTTCCTGGCGCCATTTTACAGTCACCTCGGCTGAAATCGACAAAGCCCGCACTTTATTTGCGGCTTCATACGGAAGCTGCAGCTTTGATGAGCCCCGGGAAGAACTAGGAGAGCTGACTATTTTTCAAGGGGAGGCAGTACAATGAATTATTCCTTTATAGAAACCACACCAGATTCACATTTTCCTATACAAAACCTGCCATACGGCATTTTTCAGCCAATAGGAAAAGAACCGCGCGCAGGTACAGCAATCGGTGATTATGTTCTTGATTTATCGGTAATGGATGAGGCTGGATTCTTAAATGGTACAGGTGCAGAAGGAAAAAATATTTTTTCAGCCTCTTCACTCAATCAATTTATGGCTCTTGGCCGCCCTGTCTGGAGCGCAGTGCGAAAAAAACTTCAATATCTTTTAGACGCTGACACACCTGATTTACGGGATAATGAAGAACTTCGCTCACAAGCGTTTCACTTAATGAGAGATGTAGAAATGCTTCTTCCAGCAGACATTGGGGACTACACTGATTTTTATGCTTCAAGAGAACATGCAACCAATGTAGGTACCATGTTTAGAGGAAAAGACAATGCACTGATGCCAAACTGGACACACCTGCCGGTTGGCTACCACGGCCGCGCCAGTTCTATTATTCCCAGCGGAACCGAAGTACGCCGTCCTCTAGGACAGCGCAAGCCGCCAAATGAAGAAAATCCTGTCTTTGAACCGTCTGTACAGCTTGATTTTGAGCTTGAAATGGGCTGGTTTATCGGTCCCGGCAACCGTCTTGGAGAACCGATTCCTGTTAACCAGGCGGAAAATCATGTTTTCGGGCTTGTTCTTGTGAATGACTGGAGCGCCCGAGATATTCAAGCGTGGGAATACCAGCCTCTTGGCCCCTTTCTGGCTAAAAACTTTGCCACCTCTATCTCGCCTTGGGTGGTGCCGCTAGAAGCGCTGGAACCTTTTCGAGCATCAGGACCCGAACAAGAACCAAAGCCGTTCCCATACTTACAACAGGCAAAAGAGGGAGCTTTTAATATTAATCTTGAAGTTCATTTACAACCAGAAAACGCAGAAGAAGCCACAAAAATTACAAACACCAATTTTAGCTACATGTACTGGTCGATCGCTCAACAGGTAGCTCACCACACGATTACAGGGTGCAATATTCGTCCTGGTGACATGCACGCCTCAGGTACTATCAGCGGTCCAGAACGTGCCGAACGCGGCAGCCTGCTCGAACTTACCTGGCGCGGTGCTGAACCAGTTCAGCTTAATGGCGGCGCCCAAAGAAGTTGGATCGAGGATGGAGATCAATTGACCATCACTGGCTGGTGCCAGGGAGACGGATACCGGATTGGTTTTGGTAGCGTCACTGGCAAGGTTTTGCCAGCTCTTTCGGAAGCAGAAATTTTAAATGTCGAGAATGTAAAAATATAAGGTGTAATGATAAAGAAGATAAAGACAGCGAACGAAGGGAGTTTAACCAATGACACATTATGTTAAAATGGGGCGCATTCCTCATAAGCGACACACCCAATTTCGCCAAGAAGATGGCAGCCTTTACTACGAACAGTTAATGGGCACAAAAGGTTTTTCAAGCATCCAGTCTCTTATTTACCATATTAACCAGCCGACACAGGTGAAAAAAGCTGTAAAGATCCGTGATGTAAAGTATGAGTTTGAAGAAAAGGATGCCTTAAAACACCGGCATTTCCGTACTTGGAATACGGAGATAGGCGGCGATTTTCTTGAAGCTAGGAAAATTTTCATGGCAAATGATGATGTAGCACTTGGCTTGGCACGGCCTAACCGCCAGATGGATTATTTTTACCGGAACGGTGAAGGAGATGAGCTGCTGTTTGTTCATGAAGGAACAGGCAAAATCGAAAGCATCTTTGGAGAACTGAGTTTCGGACCTGGTGATTACCTCGTCATTCCGATTGGCACAACCTATCGTGTCGTTTTGGAATCAGAAGAAGCCCGCTTCTTTATCCTAGAGTCTAATTCATCGATTGTGCCACCAAAGCGCTACCGCAATGAATTTGGACAGCTTTTAGAGCACTCTCCTTTTTGCGAACGCGACTTCCGGACACCAGAAAAGCTGGAACCAAAAGATGAAAAAGGAGAGTTTGAAATACGAGTGCGCGCCCAGGGGATGATTACATCCTATACGTATGATTTTCATCCACTTGATGCAGTGGGATGGGATGGCTACCTCTTCCCTTACGCATTTAGCATTCATGATTTTGAACCAATCACAGGGCGTGTTCATCAGCCGCCTCCCGTACACCAAACATTCGAAGCGCACAATTATGTTGTATGTTCATTCGTACCGCGTATGTATGATTATCACCCGGAAGCAATCCCGGCCCCTTATGTACACAGCAACGTTGAGAGCGATGAAGTGTTGTATTACGTAGATGGCGACTTTATGAGCCGCCGCGGAGTGGAACAAGGCTCCATTACGCTGCATCCAAGCGGCCTGCCGCATGGCCCTCATCCAGGCAAGATTGAAGGAAGCATTGGCAAAAAAGAAACCCAAGAACTGGCCGTCATGGTCGATACCTTCCGTCCGCTGTATATTGTAAAGGATGCACATGCGATCGAAGATAAAGAATATATGGACAGCTGGCTAGTAAAATAATTATTAAATTCCGATTCCAATTAAAATAATTGATCTTCTCCCCAGATAGATCGATTTCCCTTTAATTTAAATATAAAGCCGGAGCAAGTTTCCCCTTGCTCCGGCTTTTATTTATTTACTTTTTTTATTACAGTTTATCTCACAAATCCACATAACATAAAGCGCTTACTCTTTAAGGAAGCGTGCTTTCATTAAAACTCTTATTTGTCTTGCTGTATATATTTAGGAAAAGTGATAGAGAAATATGTACCTTTTCCCCATTCACTTTTCACTTTAATTTCTCCACCCATTCCCCGGATGACACTAAATGAAACCATCATTCCCAGCCCAGTTCCATTTTCCTTTGTTGTGAAATAAGGCTCGCCTATACGATTTATTTGCTGCTTAGTCATACCTATTCCTTCATCTTTTATAGTTACCGTGATCATGGATGTTCGTTCGCAGTCTAACGCAATTTGTATTTTTCCGCCCTTTGGCATCGATTCGATTCCATTTTTCAATATATTCGCCAAACATTGCTCGAATCTTTTTCGATCTCCCAAAACAAAACAATCCTTATTTTCCGTGAAAGAAATGTTTATTTCAACATTATTTACTGCCGCTAAAGGAGTAAGATCCTTGACCACACACTGAATTTCTTCCAAAATGAAGATTTTCTCTTTTTCTCTAGGCGCTGGTTTTGCAAAGGTTAAGTAATCATTGATAGTATCTATCGCCTGATCCAACTCTTGCGCTGCAATTTCCAAGTAATTTTTTCTTGTTTCAAAAGGAATTTTTTCATCTGATAGAAGCTGCATAAATCCTCTAGTCGCGGTAAGCGGGTTTCCAACTTCATGTGAAATACTTGCAGCAAGATGACTGGCAACTTCCATCTTTTCTGCTTTCATTGATTTGCGCAGCAAAGCAAAATTAATCAAAATCACTTCCGTAAGAAGTGTTGCAATCACCATGCCGATAACATTGATAAGCAAGTGTTCTAAGCGAACATTCAATACCATGGCCACATGAAAGACCTGTGTAGAAAACAGTGTTGAAAAAAATAACGAGAGAACGATTAATACACTGCTTGTCAGTACTTTCATTTTTAAAGACATCTTTATATAGTATTTAGACATTAATCCTGCGAAAATAGCGGTTAACATTAAAATAAAAAATGAATTGTAAAAAGCCTCCCCGCCAATTAAATAACGGTGTGTTACAACCACAGATAATAATAAGAGTGCGACTTTATATCCGCCATATAAAGCGCCTAAAATTAATGGAATCCTGCGAAGATCTAGAAGAAGAGGTTCGATAAAAATAATAGGAAAGGTCATACACATTATAAGGGATAGTACTGGGAAAACAGCAAACATCCACTTTTCTACCCACTCAAACTGATAAATATAGTGTAAAAGATAAAACATTTGCCATAAGAATAACGGAAACAAAACTAATAAAAAATTAATAACTAAATCCATTGTATAAATGTCCATATCAGCACCAATTTTTCGATGATTTCCACAAAATTAAATAATGGATGATCAAATCATACCAAGAAAATGTGGCTTCTACACAAAAAACTTTCACAAAAATATAATTCTAACTATGGGGTCAGTCCCTTTATGAATGCCTTGGGCTTTACCTATAAATAAAACAAGCTTGCATTTTTGTTGCATTAAGGCTGAACTTTTGTTCTCCTTTGGCCATTTCCCGTTCAGCAAGCACACCATCACATCATTCTGCATTTTCAAAATGAATAAGGTATACATTTTATTCTATTCATTGACAGGATCGACTGATGATAATATTAAGATATGGAGCGTTCAGACTGGAGACAAAGCAGCCTCAAATCAGAGATTTGAGAACTACTTTGTCTTTTTTTATGTGTTTAGGCAGCCCTGACTGGATACTTTCACTGTTTAAACCGCATAGTACGTCTACTTTTTCTGTTCTACCTTGATCAGCTCCCGTCTGATGTTAAAAAAAGCAAGGCTTCCTCAAGCTGTTTCTCAATACCTAGAGGCGCGTACACACTCCACTTTTGCCAGTCTAGAAAAAAGCAGCGGCCATTTTGAACAGCGGGGTGGGCTGACAAGAGAGAGTCCGTTTTAATTTCATGCTCCATTATCCGCCGGCGGTGTTCACTATCCGTGACAATCCACATGAAATCACTTCTATCCCTCTTCATCTGTTCAAGAGAAGCGGGCATCCAGGTAAACATTGTGCCCATTGGATGCTCCTCCATCTTTTCCTGAAGATACCGAGGAGCACGAAAGCCCAGCAGCCGGTAAAACACATGTCCCATATTACGGGCTCCGTACAGCCGAACTCCCTTGTTTGTTACACTCCAAACAGCAGCAGATCTTCCGGTTCCAATCCGGTTTTCTACTGCAGCCCGTGCTTTTCTGACTTTTTCGTTATGTGCGCCATGCCATGCTGAAAGAGCCTCTTCTTTTTCCAGCAAGCGGGCAATGGTGTCTGCATGGCTGTATACGTCCATGCTTGTCCAGTCAATTGATACAACCGGAGCAATGTCCCCGATATGCTCTTTCGCCATACCGGCAACGTTGTTTTTACACAAGATTAAGTCAGGTTTCTGTTCTAAAAAAAACTGCCGCTGGATATCCCATGGCTCGCTCGCATGATAAGGAAGCGTCAGCTCTTTGATTCGGCCGTCGAAGCTTTCCTGAAGTTGGCCCGCTGCAGGGGTTACACCCAGTGCAAGCAAATGGTCGGTATACGGGTAAGAAAGAGAGACGACCTTTTTAATATGTCTTCTATTATAATGGGAAGGCGCGATGCCGAATGTCTGCTTAAAACGGCGGCTGAAATAATGTTCATCCTGATACCCGGTTCGGCGGGCGCCTTCCTTGATTTTAATGTCTCCTGTCAAAAGCATCTCTTTCGCCGTGTTCAGCCGAAGATGGGTCAGCCATTCCATCGGTGTTTTATTCATTTTTTGTTTAAATAGATGAGAATAATATGCCGGGTTCATACCGGCCATTTCAGCCAGCCCTGACAGGGTGATAGGTTCAGTAAAACAAGTGCTCATATAACCAAGCGTTTGATGAATACGCTCTTCATTGTCTTCAAGTCGAAGGGATGACGGCTGATCAGAAAGCCAGTGAAGCAGTTCTGCTGCCGCTCCCTCCCTCACATACGGAGGATCGGCATCTCTATGATGGATAGAAGATAGAAGACGGCAAATCGCTGAACGGTGGTAGGAAACCAGCCCTTCTACCGAAAACGTCCGTGCTTTTTTGTACACCAGTTTTTCAGCGGTCCGGCTTTGTTCCTCATATAAGTCGAACAGCAGCATACAGCCGCTTATTTCATCCTCATTTACCGCTTCAACCGAAAAAGATGTGCCTGGATGCAGCAGAAAAACAGCCCTTTTTCCAAGTGCCTGCTTAATCCCATTTATGATTAATGATCCGCTGCTTTTTTCAATCGATAAAAGACAAAAAGAAGGCACAGCTTGCTGAGTCTGCTTTCCGCTTAAAAGACATGTCTTTACAATTTCCATTCTCACCTGTAATGCCCCCTGATGGATTAAAAAATAATGAAACGAAAAATAATACATGAAAAGAAGCCAAAAATCGTACATTGACGCTTATTTCCCTTATTATTATACTTAATTGAAAGTGATTATCAATAGCAGTTAGAAAGGTCTTGTTTTCTTCTGATGAAAAAAAGGTACAGCTTATTTATTATCATTTTTTTTGCGGCAACTTGTTTGTTAGGTGTGTCATTGTTCGCCGCCGTTTCCTCGGGAGCGAAAGAACTTAACCTGCCCACCGTCTGGGCCGCTGTTTTTCATTTCAATGCAGAGCTGACGTCTCATCAAATTATTCATGAGCTTCGCCTTCCCCGCGTGCTTGGCGCTGCGCTTGTCGGCTGTGCCCTGGCCGTTTCCGGCGCTTTAATGCAGGCGGTTACCCGGAATGATTTGGCGGATCCGGGTATTTTAGGGATCAATGCCGGCGCATCTCTTATGACAGCTCTTTGTTTTGCTCTTTCCCCCGGCATACCGTATTCTCTGCTGATTGTGTTTTGCTTTTTCGGATCGGTCATCAGTGCAATATGCATTTTTTGGATTGCCTCTGGTGCACCGGGCGGCATCACGCCGATACGCCTGACGGTTGCCGGAGCCATTTTAGCTGCTCTGTTCAGCTCGCTCAGCTCAGGAGTTGCGATTTACTTTGACTTAAGCCAGGACCTTGCTTTTTGGTTTGCGGGTGGCACTGCCGGCATTAGATGGGGGCATCTTACATACCTGGCACCGATTATACTGGCCGCCGTCTTACTGTCTCTTTCCTTTGCCCGGCCGCTCACGCTGCTCTCTCTTGGAGAAGAAACCGCAGCTGGGCTTGGTGGAAACGTGCCGCTGGTCCGCCTGGCTGCGATCGGAGCCGCCGTTCTTCTGGCAGGGACATCGGTTTCAGCAGCCGGCTCAATCGGGTTTATCGGGCTGATCGTTCCCCACATTGCCCGTAAGCTAGTTGGCGTTGACTATCGGTTTATTATTCCGATCAGCGCCTTGGGAGGCTCGATTTTACTTGTGCTGGCTGATTACGGGGCCCGTATGGTAAACCCGCCGCGTGAGCTGGCGATCAGTGCGATGGTTGCTCTTTTAGGAGTACCCTTCTTTTTGTTCCTCTCCCGTCGGCAAAGGAGGAGAGAATCATGAAGACACGCCAGAAAAAAGCTGTAAGGGCCTCGCTTGTTTTATTACTGTTATGCCTGTGTGTGCTGCTTATCAGCTTAAATACCGGAACGATTCGCCTCAGTCCCGTTGAGGTATTAAAAACAGTCCTTGGACTCGGTTCTCCCCGTGACTCCATCGTGCTGTTCGATTACCGACTTCCCCGCCTGTTAATTGCGATGCTGGCAGGTGTGGGTTTGGGAATCGCCGGATGCCTGCTGCAGGGCTTATCCCGCAATGCGCTGGCAGACCCGGGGGTGATTGGCATTCACGCCGGAGCCGCTTTCGGGCTGATTCTCTTTTTACGTTTTTTTGGTACGCTTGAAGGCAGCTTTACCATTTTCATTCCGCTTTTTACTTTTATCGGTGGACTTTGCGCAGCAGGGCTGATTACTATTTTTTCTTTTGACCGTAAGGCTGGCTTTCTGCCGCAGCGCTTGTTGTTAAACGGCATCGCGCTCGCAGCGGGCTTTAGTGCCCTGACACTTGTACTGTCGCTTCGCCTAGATGAGGAAGTGTATTCTTTTGCGGCCTACTGGCTGGCGGGAAATATATGGGGACGGGAATGGATACACGTACTAGCATTGCTGCCGTGGCTGCTCGTTTTGGTACCATATTCGTTTTTCCATGCAGGCACATTAAATATGCTGTCGCTTGGTGAAGCGCCGGCAGCCGGGCTTGGTGTTAATGTGGCCAAACAGCGGGCCGGCCTGCTGCTTTGCGCCGTTGCTCTGTCGAGTGCGAGTGTTTCCATGGCTGGAGGGATTGGCTTTATTGGACTCGCCGCTCCACAAATTGCCCGCCGGATTGCCGGGCCGCTTCATCAGTATGTACTGCCGCTCTCCGGCTTGGTTGGCATGCTGATTTTAATGGCAGCTGATACGATCGGCCGGTCATTGTTTGCGCCAGCTGGCATTCCGGCCGGCATCGTGACTGCAGCGCTCGGTGCCCCCTATTTTTTATATGTATTTAGAAAATCTACTCATTCATGATAGGAGCTTGCGTAATGAAAAAAATAACATTCTTCTGCTTATGTATGTGCCTTACCTTATTGCTTGCCGCTTGTGGAAGCAAGGAACCGGCTGACTCTGCCGGTGACTCAGCACCAGCGCAAGAAAACGGGCAAAAAATTGCTTCCTTGTCGATTCACATAACGAATAACCTATTAGCTCTTGGCATTCAGCCAGCCGGCTCCGTTGTCGGCGGCAAAGTAGGAGACTTTCTTCCCCACGTAGCCGATCAGCTGAAAGGAACAGAAAAACTCGGTGAAGCAAAAGATGTCAACATGGAAGCATTGCTTGCATTAGAACCTGACTTAATCCTCGTTGATAAAGAATTTGCCGGCCAGGACCTCAGCAAGTATGAAGACATTGCGCCTGTCGAAGTCATTGACCTTGACCAAGGGACATGGCGTGACCATTTAACACAGCTTGGCAAGCTGCTCGACCGTGAAAAGGAAGCAAGCACATTTATTCAGAAATACGACCAAAAGGCGCAGCAAGTTAAAGCTGAACTGCCAGACACCATTCAGTCAGGCACAGCGATGGCCATTCGCATCAATGCAAAAGAGCTTCGTGTTTTTACAACAGCCCGTCCGCTTGGACCGATTTTGTTTGATGATCTTGGCTTAACACCTGCTAAAGGGATTGAAGAACTTGATTCAAATGAACCGTACGAGGTTATTTCTCAGGAAGTGCTGCCAGACTTTGCTGCCGATACGATTTTTGTTGTTGTCGATGCAGAAGATGATGCACAGCAGTCATTCAAAGAGATTCAAAAAAGCGCCATCTGGCAGGGATTAAAAGCAGTTAAGCAGGACCAGGTTTTCGTGATTAAAGAACAGCCGTGGCTGGATTACTCCGCGGTCGGCAACAAAATGGCTCTGGATGAAGCACAATCTCTTTTATCAAAGTAACAAAAAAAGCGGACTTTTCGCTTCAGCCTGTAAACAAAGCCTTCATTTTGAAGGCTTTGTTTACAGGCTTTTTTATCATTTTCGGCGAGAACACCCCCACTTCAAGCTTGCTAAGTGGGGATGAATCGCTGCTCTTTCAGTCATTCTTTTTCCTTGAACGCTCTATTGCTAAAATGGTATAATTAGGTATAGA
>NZ_JAKGCR010000129.1 GCF_022668875.1 Domibacillus sp. PGB-M46
GGCGCCTACAACAATATTTTAAATAACGTACGCCGGCAGTTTGCAGACCGGGATGCGGCAGGACGCGGCCTGCAGACATTTGACCTCCGCATTACGATTCATGCTGTAACCGCTTTAGAAGCGGCTCTTCTCGACCTGGCCGGCAAATACCTTGGCGTTCCAGTCGCAGCCCTTTTAGGCGAAGGACAGCAGCGGGACAAAGT
>NZ_JAKGCR010000130.1 GCF_022668875.1 Domibacillus sp. PGB-M46
TTTAGCCCAGGGAGAAGCTTTTTGGCAGCTGTTTCTGTATACCGTTTTTTTGTTTTTTCAAAACTCTTGATGTTTTCATTTAATATATAATTGTAGACAAACCGGCAGCAGCCGATCGTTTGGTTAATCAGTTGTTTTTGCTCGTCACTTGGATGGATTTTAAACCGAAAGGCTTTAAAATGAAGGTTCTTTGTTTCATCTGT
>NZ_JAKGCR010000131.1 GCF_022668875.1 Domibacillus sp. PGB-M46
TATTAAATGAAAACATCAAGAGTTTTGAAAAAACAAAAAAACGGTATACAGAAACAGCTGCTAAAAAGCTCCTCCCTGGGCTAAAAGAAACATTCAAATGGCTGTCTGGTTCTGACAGTATTGCTCTTCAGGCAAGCATCGAATATCAGTATGAAGGATTCAAAAAATATAAGGAACAGCCGAAAAAAGAATTAAAAAAA
>NZ_JAKGCR010000013.1 GCF_022668875.1 Domibacillus sp. PGB-M46
GTGTTTTTAATGGGAAATAAAAATTTTAAAACGTTGACGTTTTTATTGATTTTGTTCAGTTTTCAATGTTCAATTTGTTTACGCTATCTCTGCGACAGCTATAACAGCATATCATTAATCACTTTTGAATGTCAACAACTTTTTTAAAGGTTATTTATTTCATACTGAGAAGTTATTAATGAAGCTAAATCACTTTATCATACCTCTCAAATCTAGTCAATCTTTTTGAGAAGATATTAACCAAAACCGTTTAAAATTTTCATGTTTTGAATTACTGTTCAAGAGACGGTATTAAATATAACACTTTTACTTTTTAAAAGTCAAACCTTTTTAAAAAAGACTAAAGAAATAACTCTGTTTTTCTTCTCTTCTGCTAAAGAAGAAAAACAGAGCCAAAAGTTAATTGTACTAAACGGATGCATGAGAATGAGTTTCTTTTCTTGTCTCCCATGCATGCAGCATTCGGAACACTGGCGGCAGCACGAGGATCACCGCGATAATACGCAAAACTTGAACCGCTACAACAAAAGTCGCATCAGCATTGAGAACGACTGCAGTTGTTGCCATTTCTGCTACCCCACCTGGCGCGAACGCCAAAGCAGCCGTCATAAACGCAATGCCCGTTGCTTTTGATACAATATATGCGCAAACAAACATAGCGCCGATAAACAGAACCGTACTAATAAACGCGATGGCAATGGTCTGCTTTAATCCGTAAAACATTTCTTTCCGAAACCGTGATCCAATGGAAGCAGCAATCACAATTTGCGAAAGGATCATAATTTCATGCGGCCAGTATGCCTGCATATCGTATCCGACTGCAGAAGATGTACCTGACTGTACAATTGCTGTCGACAGCATGCCTCCCAGCAGCCAGGGGGCAGGAAATTTCAATTTTTTTCCAACATGGTAGCCTGCATACGCTGTTACAGCGAGGACCGATGTCCAGCCAAAGCTGGTCCATTCAAATACAGAAGGAGCTGTTTGGGCAGCAGAAGCGGCAGATGGATGAAATACGAGGACCGAAACAACGATAGGGATAATAAAGATAACCAAAAACACACGCATCGTCTGCAAAATGCTGACAACCGCTGTATTAGCCCCTACTTCTTCGGCAATTCCCGGCATAGCCGACAAACCACCAGGAGCTGTACTGAAAAAGCTTGTCAGCATATCTGTTTTGCTGAATTTCCACAAAACCACACCTGACAGGAGCGAAAATACAATCGAAAGCAGGAGCATAATGATAATAACCGCCCAATCCTTTTGAAAAACAGTAAGAACGGAAAGATTGATTTTTTGACCAAGCTCAATGCCTAAAATACATTGACCAGCATAAAGCCAGTATTTCGGAACGCCTTTCTTTCCTAAAACGTTTGGCTTAGTGAAAGAAATAAGCATAGCGGCTAAAAGTGTGCCGAGCATCCAGCCAATCGACAGGCCAGTCATGGAAAGCAGCAGCCCTCCAATAGCGCTTATGGCAATAAACAGCCATTTTGTTTCTTTCATGGTGACTCCTTCTTTCTTCTTGTTCTACTATTTACTATAATGAAAAAAGAGAAATAAATAAAATATCGTTTTTCTATACTTAACGATAAATATTGATTATACCTGTAAGGAGACGGTCAAATGGATGAACGCGACTGGCTTATATTACAAACACTGCATGCACATAAAAATATTACAAGCGCCGCGCGGTCGCTTTATATTTCCCAGCCTGCTCTGACAAGCCGTCTGAAACAAATGGAAAAAGAGTTTAGCGTGCAGATTGTCACACGCGGAAGGCGCGGTGTGCAGTTTACACCGCAGGGAGATTATTTAGCAAAGTGTGCAGACGATATGATTCACCGCATGCAGAAAATCAAAGAAAACGTGTTAAATATGGAAAATACGATGTCCGGCACACTTCGTCTTGGTGTCTCAACTTTTTTTACGGATTATAAGCTGCCGGGCCTTTTAAAAATGTTTAAAGAAGAATATCCAAATGTCGAGTTTAAAGTTGTGACAGAATGGAGCAGCCATATTACCCATTTAATCCACAACCAGGATGTACACGTTGGATTCGTCAAAGGCGATTACGGCTGGAAAGACCAAAAGCGCCTCCTGTTTGAAGAAACCATCTGTGTGGCATCGAAGCACGAAATTGACCTGGAGAACCTGCCTGACCATCCGAGAATTGATTATAGGACTGATCAAGGACTGAAAATGGTCGTCGATAACTGGTGGGCAGAGAATTATGCGAAGCCGCCTTTAATCAGCATTGACGTTGATAAAGCCGGCACGTGCAAAAACATGGTGGCAAACGGTCTCGGCTATGCCATTTTGCCAAGCATGATTTTAGAAGATATCGAAAATCTCTATAAAATCCCTTTAAGGCAGCCAAACGGCGAGCTGATCAAGCGGAAAGGCTGGATGTTTTTCCATGAGGAATCGCTTGAATTAAATATTGTCAGAGCGTTTGTTGAATTTATTGAACAAATTGACCTTAAAGCCATCCATTAAAAAAACAGCTCTCCCTGTTTCACAGGGAGAGCTGTTTTTTTAAATTTGTTTTAACGCACTGCTGACCGACTTTTCCCCGGAGATCAAATCAAAGGAGCGGTTAAACGTATGTGCCTCGTCAAGTGCATGAAAAACGACCAGCGCTACGTCTTCACGCGGAATGGAACCGCGCTCAAGCTGTTTGCCTGCCTCCACTCTCCCTGTGCCTGGCTCATTCAACAAGCCGCCAGGGCGCACAATTGTATAAGTGAGTGAGCTTTGTTCAACTGCACGGTCTGCATAGTGCTTCGCTACATAGTAAGGAAGAATCGCTTTATTCCAGTTTTCGCGATTGTTCGCTTGCAGCGCACTCACCATCACAAATCGTTTTACTCCGATTTTTTCGGCTGCTTCCACCATTTTTACTGCTCCGTCCAAGTCAATCAAAAGCGTTTTATCAGGGCCGGTGTGACCGCCGGATCCAGCGGTAAAAACAATCGCATCACAGCCATACGCCGCATCTGTCAGCTCATCTACACTGCCTTCCAGATTGGCAACAACCGCTTCTATTCCCTTTTCCCTCAGCGCTTCCGCTTGTTTTTCCTTGCGTACCATAGCCCGCGCTTCGTGCTTCTCACTATCCTGCAGAAGCCCGACTAATTTTTGCCCGATTTGTCCGTTTGCTCCAACTACCAGCACTTTCATTGTATATGAGCACCTCTTTCCAAATCATTTCCTGCTCATTATTTCAAAAAAAGGAAGTGGGATCAAACGAGACGACTTACGACTCTAATTTGTCTGTCGTTAAATAAGCCGCTAATTCTTTACTGTCCTTTTTCCGCTCTTTCCGCTTTTGTGCCCGCATTGGTGCCGTTTCATTCAGCTTTTTTTCTTCATTCGTAACAGGGATCACACCTGGAACAGGAGCCGGACGCCGATTGTCGTCCAGGGCGACAAACGTCAAAAAAGCCGTAGCCGCGATTTTTCTCGCACCGGTTTTTAAATCTTCCGCAATAATTTTAACAAAGACTTCCATCGAAGAACTGCCTGTCCACGTCACAAACGATTCAAAGCAAACCGAATCGCTCGGGCGGATCGGATGTAAAAAGTCCACAGAATCGGTTGAAGCCGTCACACATTCCTTCCGGCTGTGGCGCGCAGCTGAAATGGACGCTACCTGGTCCACATCACTCATCAGACGTCCCCCAAATAATGTATTATGATTGTTTACATCATTTGGAAACACCCGGCTCGTCCGCACGACACGAGATTCTCTGCATTTTTTCGGCTCCATTGTTTATCACTCACTTATCCTTAATTTTAGAAATATGCGTTTCATTATAATCCCAAAATGTGCATAAAGAAAGAAGGATTTTACAAGAGCTGGCGGATCGCATGAGCGACGCCAAATTCGTCGTTGGCGAGTGTGACAGCCCCTGCCTTTTCTTTTACTTCTTCCGGCGCATTGCCCATTGCCACACTCCGGCCGGCGGCTTCAAACATCGATATATCATTGAAGTTGTCGCCGATCGCCATCGTTTCTTCTGTTTTCACACCAAATTGATCAGCCAGCTTCCGAACAGCATTTCCTTTTGAAACATCCGGATGCATAATATCGAACACATGACTCGCTGAAGCCGTCAGAGCAAGATCACGCCGACCCGCATAACGGTCCCATGCTTCCTGCAATTTTTCTTCATCATAAGAAAAAGCGAGCAAATTAAAATACTGATTCGTTTCCTCCAGTATCTCTTTATAAGACGTTACAAAATGAAAAGGTTCCTGACTAAACTGCCGCTCGGCCGCTTCTTTCATTTCCTCACGGTCCGCATACGGGTTGGCGGTTAGAATACGGTCCATTTCAACCTTTACCAATTCATGGCCATTGTTCGGTGAAAAAATGCTTTGTTTCGAAAACACCTCGTAGTAAAAGCTGCGCGCTTCAAAATAAGCGAGGATCTCTTCTGCCTGTTCTCTGCTTAAGGAAACAGCCTGGACGCAGGTTCCGGACGGGTCATGTATTGTCGCTCCGTTCGCGCCAATAATCCAGGTGACCAGTCCAGCCTCCTTCATAAGCTTTGAAGCATCCGGGTATGAGCGTCCAGTTGAGATGACAACCTCTATTCCTTTTTTCTGCGCTTTGCGTATCGCTTCTATATTTTCATGCGGAATTTTATTTTGGCTGCTGAGAAGTGTTCCATCCATATCTATAGCAATCAGCTTCATTTTGCTTCCTCAAGTAAAGAAACGAGTTTGTCAGCCGCCTGTTTCTGTCCAAACATCGTATACGGACCGGCTGCTGCCATTACACCTCCGGCTTCTGTTACAAGAAGCTGACCCGCCGCAATATCATAAAAAGCCGGGTGCATATAAAGTGCAGCATCCCATTTTCCGGCTGCAATGTATGCGAGCGTAACGGCTGCCGTGCCAATAATGCGGACGCGGTATACGTCGTTTACAATCTTCGAAAGCAGATCGAGCCGACGCACATTCGCTTCTTTGTTACCGTCTTTCGCAAAATCACTATGTGAAACAAAGGATTCCGCCAAAGGCACATTCCTTACACGAATCGGTTCACCATCCTTAAAAGCACCGCCGCCTTTTGATGCCCAATACGTCTCATCCAGCCCTGGCAGATCAATGACTCCGACAATTGGTTCCCCTTTGTATGTAAGCGCAATGGAGACACCATACTGCGGCACGCCAATGCTGTAGTTAATCGTTCCATCAATTGGATCAATTACCCATTCGTAGTCACTGTCCGCCTCAATCACTCCAGCTTCTTCACTGAAAATGCGATGTTCTGGATACTTCTGTTGAATTCGTTCGATAATAAGCGCTTCAACTTTGATATCCATTTCTGTAACGAAATCCTTTGCTGCTTTGATTGTCTGTCCGCCCGCTTTTCCGGCATTCGGCCGTAAAAAAGCACCCGCTTCCTTTCCAAGCTCAATCGCAAACGCAGTATACTCCTCGTACATCTAATCGCCCCTATCCTTATATGTATTAATCGTATCATATCAAAAAAAGGGCCTGCTCCTCCACCGTTGGAGAGCAGGCATCCATTAATAAACACCACGAATATGCTGTTTTACTTTTTCATCATAAAACGCTTTGACCCGCTCCTGCTCTTCCTGTGTGAAAGAAGGCGTGTGGGGCGCCCGCAGGTTTTGCTCGACTTGCCGCGTGTTTTTAAATCCGGGAATGATGCACGTTACTTCCGGATAGTCGAGAGAAGCTTCTGCCCTCGATCCTCTTCCCTCTGCAATCCACATGATCCTCCCTTGGTTAAGAAAACGCTTTTATAAAAGTAAGTACACGAGACAAGCCGATAAAATAAAAGCGCCGGCCCCCCGATCAAAGGAGCCGGCACTGCTTTTATCCGCCAATATAAGACATGCCAATTTTTTTACGGCTTTTCGCCGTTTGCTCTGTTCGCTCATCGGAATAGCGGTCCGTCCGCCCTTCCCATACACCTCGAATAGCCTGAGCCAGCTCTTCGTCTGAAGCACCGGAGCGCAGCAGTTCTCTTATATCAAACCCACTTGTCGCAAACAAGCATGTATAAAACTTTCCATCCGATGAAAGCCGGGCGCGTGTGCAGGAAGAACAAAACGACTCAGAAACAGAAGGAATAAACCCAACTTCTGCTTCCCCATCTTTATAACGGTACCGTCCGGCCACTTCACCAAAATAAGCCGCTTCGGCTGGAATGAGTTCTTCTGTTTCGCGAAGGCGGTCAAGAAGCTCCCCTTTTGTGACGACTTGTTTAAAACTCCAGCCGTTGTCTGTGCCTACATCCATAAATTCAATAAACCGGAGAGTGATGTCCCGCTTCTTAAAATAAGCCGCCATCGGAGCGACTTCATGATCGTTCACACCTTTTTGCACAACCATATTAACCTTCACTGTAAATCCAAGTGACTGCGCGTAGTCAATATTTTGAAGAATAGCGTCCGGTGAAACCCCGCGGCCATTCATTTTCCCGAACGTTTCTTTTGATAACGCATCCAGACTGATGTTCAGCCTCCGAAGCCCTGCATCGAACAACGATTTACCATGCTGCTTCAGCAAAAGTCCGTTTGTCGTCAGACCGATGTCTTCTAGTCCGTCAAGCGATGACAGCATGCGGATTAATTGCGGCAGATCACGACGCAGCAGCGGTTCTCCGCCTGTCAGCCGCACTTTCTTAACGCCAAACCCTATAAACAGCGCTGCCAGCCGTGTGATTTCTTCAAAAGAGAGAAGCTCGCTTTTCGGCATAAACGCGTAATCATCACCAAAAATCTCCTTCGGCATGCAATACGTACAGCGAAAGTTGCACCGGTCAGTTACGGAAATCCGCAAATCACGCAATGGACGCTGAAGTGTATCGGTTATGTTCAAAGCGCTCAGTCCTTTTCATAGTTTTGGTTATCCCCCGCTTACCGGTGGAATAAAAGCTACGTGATCACCTGGGTGAACAGGCTCACTTTCGAGTACATATTCTTCATTAACCGCTATTTGCACAGCGGAAAAATCAAACTGTGGATAAGATGTTTTGACCCACTGCAGCACATCTGACGCAGTGCCGCTCTCCCATGCAAGCTCTTCTTCGGCTTTTCCGGCTGCTTCTTTTAAGCCCGCAAAATAATGCAGATAAATCATCCTTTGCCTCCTTCCGGTTTATAAGCTTGATCGCCGATCCATTCTTCTCCATCTTCCCATATTTCTTTTTTCCAGATTGGGACCACTTTTTTGATTTGCTCAATCGCGTATTCATTCGCTTCATAAGCGGCTCTTCGATGCGGAGAGGAGACAGCGATAATCACCGCAATGTCAGAAATGGCAAGCTCGCCAATCCGATGAACAATCGCTACGCGTGAACCTGGCCATTTCTCCATAATTCCATCACCGATTTGCGCCAGCTTTTTTTCAGCCATTGGCACGTATGCTTCATATTTTAAGTACATTGTCCGCTTTCCATTTGTCCACTCACGAACTGTACCAGCAAACAGTGTAACCGCACCTGCTCCCGGATGCGTGACGTAATCCATATATGGCGCTCCGTCAAGCGGCTCCTCTGTTACATGAAATGGTTTTAATTCAGCTCCCATACTGCTGCTCCTTCCTCTGATCCAATGATCAGTACATCTACTTCATCGCCTTTTTGGAATCCGCGCGTGCCGCCTGGCAATACGATAAATGCGTTTCCTCTTGCAATTGATGTGACTGAGTTTGATTTATTAAATCCTGCCGGGCTGACCACCGCGCCTGATGGAGCGGATGTATAAACGGCCCGAATGAACCGGTTAAACGGGTTTGGCTTTTTAAAATCTGCCGCCAGTACCGCCTTCTCATAAGGTAAATACGGCCGGCCGCTCCCCATCATGGAAAGAAGAGCGGGACGCACAAAAAGCTCAAAGCCAACAAAGCAGGCGGATGGGTTTCCGGACAAGCCAAATAAAAAAGTATCCCGCACATGAGCAACTGTTGTAACACTGCCTGGGCGCATCTGTACTTTATTAAATAATACCTCAGCTCCGAGACGGGCGTATACGGCCGGCAGGAAGTCAAAATCACCTACCGATACTCCACCCGTTGTAATAACGGCATCACATTCATTAATTGCCGCCTTCACCATATCGAAACAGGCATCCTCATCATCGGGAAGCGAACCAAGCAGCCGGCACTCTATGCCCATTCGCGCCAGCTGAGCGGCAATCATAGGACCATTTGAGTTACGGATTTTCCCCGGCGCAAGCGGCTCATGAACGTCAACAAGCTCGGTGCCTGTTGCCAGCAGCCCGACGACCGGCTTTTTCGCTACACGTACCTGTGCGTATCCGAATGTTGCCAGGACAGCAATAACGCCAGGCTGGATAAAAGTTCCGGCTTTGACGATAATCTCTCCTTCCTGTGCGTCTTCTCCTTTTAACGACACATTTTCAAGCGGTTCAAATGGCTTGCGAATGGTGAACGTATCTTCTGTGATCACTGTCTGTTCCAGCATCACAACAGCGTCCGCTCCGTTTGGCAGCGGTGCCCCGGTCATGATACGAACTGCTTCTCCCGCGCCGACTGTATGCGGCGACACAGCTCCTGCGCCAATATGATCAATGACGCGAAACTCAACACGCGACTCGCCGGAGGCGCCCTTTGTGTCGGCAGAGCGGACGGCAAATCCGTCATACGGAGAACGATCAAACGGGGGCACATCGTGACTGGCCCGAACCGGCTCCGCTAAAATCCGCCCGTATGCTTTATGGAGCGGTACCGTTTCCTCTGTTAAATGTGTCACCCGTTTCATCACTCTCTCAATCGCCTCTTTTACTGCAATCGGCTTTCGCTTGTCAACCATTCTCTTTTCCTCGCTTTCTTTTCCCCATGCTATACTGAGATTATCTATTACTTGAAAGGATGTTTGTATGTCTGAATTCACGCATTTTAATGAGCAGGGACGCGCTAAAATGGTGGATGTTTCTGAGAAAGCAGAAACGGTCCGTCTTGCTGTCGCTCATTCCTCTATCGAAGTAAACCAATCTATTTATGAGCAGATCACGCAAGGTACAAATAAAAAAGGGGATGTCTTCGCGGTTGCCCAAGTAGCCGGCATCATGGCCGCTAAACAAACCTCTTCAATTATTCCCATGTGCCACCCTATACCTTTAACCGGTGTTAATATCACGTTCCATTGGAAAGTGGACGAAGCAGCCGGCCGCTTTGTTGTATTCATTGAAGCAGAAGCAAAAACAAAGGGTGTAACCGGGGTTGAGATGGAGGCATTGACTGCCGCTTCAGCCGCTGCACTCACTATTTATGATATGTGTAAAGCATCCGGGAAAGAAATGGTGATCGGTCCAACGTATTTGCAGAAAAAGTCAGGCGGCAAAAACGGAGACTATGAGCGCGGCCGCAGTTAAGCGGCCGCTTTTCCCTTCCTCTACCACCGAATGAAAAGCTCTACACTTTTTATGCCTTTTTATTTTCTAGCTTCATGAAGCAAATGCGCCGCTTCCGGCAAAATCAACTTCCGCATCGCTAGATCAACCGCCCCGCGCGAGCCCGGCAGAGCAAAAAGCAGCTTTCCGCCTTTAGCTGTTCCCGCTAACGCTCTGGATAACATCGCTTTTGTGCCAATATCTTCTGTGAAACTTAAATAACGAAAAAACTCTCCAAATCCCGGAATTTCCTTTTGAAGCAGCGGCTTTACCGTCTCAATAGTAATATCCCGGGGTGCAATGCCAGTTCCGCCTGTTACAATGATCAAATCAATCTGATCATCTTCGAGCCACTTTCCAATCATCCCGCCCACTGCTTCCTGTTCATCCGGCACAATGGCATACCGCATCGTTTGATGGCCGTTTTCTTCCAGGAGAGCCTGGATGTGAGCACCGCTTTTATCCGATTCAACGGTTCGTGTGTCGCTCACAGTCAGAACACCGGCTGAACATGACGTTTCTTTCCCAAAATCAACTGACATTTCTTCCGCTCCCCCTTAACTGAAAAGCTGGTTATAAATTTTCAAAGCCTGCTTAGCGTCCTGCATTCCATGAAAAAACAAACGACCGTTTTCAAACAAAACAATTCGATGTTCACCAAACATAATCTGCAAAAAATAAGGCGTCCGCTTATGTTTCAACTGCTGTTTCCGGGCTATTTTCTCTCCGTCTTCAAGTGTCAGCGTCCGGCCGGCACCAGGTGTCAGCTGAATGGTGTCACGGCCGCACAATAAAGCCGCCTTTGTTTCATCTGACTGCCTCAAAGCCGGATACGTGCGTTTCACTCCGCACGACAGGCAGTCCAGCCGCTTCATTTTCTTCACACCGAATGCGTGCTTTTCATTTGTCCATGTGTCAATTCGCAGCATATCACGCCGTATAGAGTCAGCGTTCCCCGTCAACCATTTTAGTGCTTCAGCGCACTGAAAAGCTGCAGTTATATATACAGCCGGCGCAATCACACCGGCCGTGTCGCATGTTTCAGCAGAAGAGGGAAGTACCGGCAGCAGGCATCGAAAGCAAGGGCCTTCTCCGGGGATAAACGGCATAACAACACTTGTTGCACCGACGCAGGCTCCATAGATCCAAGGAATGCCATGCTTGACACTTGCATCATTGATCACAAGACGTGTTTCGAAATTGTCGGTCCCGTCAATCAGTAGATCGCTTCGCTGTGCCAGCCCTTCAATGAGCGCTGCATCTGCATGATCCATCCACGTTTCCACAGCAACCTCGCTATTGACGGCCGCCAGACGCTTTTTCGCCGCTTCCACTTTTGGCATCATATCGAGTGCATCCGCTTCTGTGTAAAGCGGCTGCCTGTGCAGGTTAGACACTTCAACATAATCACGATCGACAAGCAGCAGCCGGCCAACACCAGCGCGCGCCAGTGTATCTGCCGCGGCAGAACCGAGCGCCCCGCACCCAATAATCGCGACCGTTGACTGCGCCAGCCCTTCCTGGCCTTTTCTGCCGATCGGATAAAATTTTTGCTGCTTTGCAAACCGGTTTTCCATTTTCCCGCTTCCTCCCTGACGCTTTTCCCATCTTCATGGATAGATTGCTGTATGCTTTTAACGGCTTCGTTTGATTCTTTTATTTTACCATACTCTTTTTCTTTCCGCGCAGCCAGACAAAAGGATAAAGGCGCCCCGCAGCGCGCGAAACACCTTTATCCTTTTGATAGCGTAAATTTGTCAATGGCCCGCCGAAGTGTATCAACAACGAGAGAGCTTTGCCCTGAGTCAAAGCGCACGTCTTTAATCAGCTCAGCCATTTCCCCTGCCGACCCGTCCACCTGCCCGATTGTCTGTGCGTTTTGTACATTGCTTCTTATTCATGCAACGAATGGGACGGTTAGAATGAGAGCCGATAAGGCAGCGGGCTTTCCACATCAGCTTCTTTTAAAAAGCGGTGCCTCCCGACAAGCAGCCTGTCCGTTTTCTTTATGAAAGAAAAGACTGACGACTTTGCCGCCAGCCTTGGAACAGGTATTTATATGCAAGCCTTCATTTATAAATGCCAATGATCTCAACCGCCTTTTCTGTAACGGTTGTATCAATCGCTTTATCAAAATCAAATTCGCCGCGGATGGCTCCATGTTTCTTGTACATATCATATTGCTGGCGGATATCGTCTACGAACATTTTTCCATTTGGATCAAGGCCTGTTACGTACACTTCTTCCCACACTGCTGCATCCTTCAAAGAAGTATACTTGGTCATAATGTCAATGATCTCTTTCTTGCCTTCTCCTTTCTTAAAGGCATCGTTATAGTCGCGGACTCCTTTTAAATAGGCAGCCATAAAGCGCAGAGAAATATCCTTTTGTTCGTTAATAAACTGCGGCGAGCCAAGCACCATGGCAATTTGCGCTTTCGGGGCAAAGTCCGTTGCATCACCGAAGCGGACATGAATGCCTTCCGATACGCCCTGCGTAATGAGCGGTTCAATTTGAAGCGCTGCATCAACGGAGCCATTTTCGATAGCTGCCAGCATATTGCCGAAGTCCGGCATTAAAACAAACTCTACGTCGCTTTCCTTTAAGCCGGCGTGCTCGAGCATTTTCCGGAAGATATAATCATCAACCGCGTGCTCGGTGGATACCGCTACTTTTTTCCCTTTTAAATCGCTGTAATCTTTAATTTCATCCTTCTTGTCTGCGCCAATCACGAAAGTAAAATACGATTTTCCTTTTTCATTGTGCCCTTTGTCAGCGATAATTTTCACATCGATTCCTTGAGCAATGGCGTTGAAGAATGAGGCGGAAGAAACCCCTCCCGCAATATCTACTTCACCGGATGCAAGAGCGGGAAGCATATCGTCACTGTTAGCAAACGTCGCAAACTCCACTTCAATGTTGTAGTCCTCAAAATATCCTTTTTCATTGGCAATGTAAAATCCAGCACCGGATGCTGAACCGTCTTCCGCTATAATGACTTTTGTTTTTTCTTCCAAAGGAGCCAGATCACCGGATGGATTAGTCTTACTTACTTCATTCCCTACACTAGATGGTTTTTCTTCTCCACAGCCCGCTAAAAGGAACATAACACTTAACAATCCAAGCCACTTTTTCATTCTGAAGCTCCTTTCATTCTCTTGATCCCTGTACTTCTTCCTGCAGATGCTGCCAGATTTTCGAAAAGGCGGCGGTCATGTCCGGATTGGACCGGATATCTTCAAGCTTTCTTGGCCTCGGCAGATCAATGCGGACATCAGCAGCAATACGGCCGGGCTGCGCGCTCATCAAAAGAACCCGGTCGCTTAAATAAAGAGCTTCATCGATACTGTGTGTAATAAAAAGAACCGTTTTCTTCGTTTCGGACCAAATCGACAGCAGCTCCTCCTGCAAAATAAACCGGTTCTGTTCATCGAGTGCCCCGAATGGTTCATCCATGAGCAGAATCTCAGGGTCGTTCGCAAAAGCCCTGGCGATGCTGACCCGCTGCTTCATTCCGCCTGAAAGCTCTTTCGGATACATTTTCGCGAATTTCTCCAGTCCTACTTTCGCCAAAAAATATTGTGTTTTTTCTTTCACATAGGATTTTGGCAAGTGACGCATATTCAAACCGAAGGCGACGTTTTCTTCTACTGTCAGCCACGGCAGAAGCCCCTTCTCCTGAAACACCATCGACTGGCCCGGACGGTCTGCACCACTTTTTTGAATGTCAAAACGGCCGGCACTTTGTTTTTCGAGACCGGCAATAATACGGAGCAGTGTGGTTTTTCCGCATCCGCTCGGTCCAACCAAACAAACAAATTCCCCTTCTGCGATATCAACGGAAATCCTCTCAATAGCGGTTGTACTGCCCTGCTTTTTATAAAAAACTTTCGTCAGCTCGCGAATGGATATTTTTGGCTTATCATTCATCTAATCACCTCCACGGAAGTAACTTTCGCTGCAGTGCACGCAGAAGCAGGGAAAAAAGATAGCCGAAAAATGAAATTAAAATAAGCCCGACAAACATGTCTTTGAGCAGAAACGCATTATACGATGTCCAGATTAAGTAGCCAATTCCCGACCGCGCCCCCATCATCTCAGCCGCTACGATGGTTAATAGAGCAATCGCCTGCCCCATTTGAACTCCTTCAAGCATAAAGGGAAGTGAACCAGGCAGGGCAATTTTAAAAAAGAAATCTTTACGGCTTGCGCCATAGTTTTTAGCTACGTCCAAGTACATGGAATCAATGGAAACAACACCAGCCGCTGTATTGATCACCACTGGAAAAAAGACACTCCCTGCAATCGTCACAACTTTCGACGTTTCACCAATGCCAAACAAAATTAAAATGATTGGCAGCAGCGCAAGTGTGGGGATGGGCATAAGCGCCATAATTAGAGGAGAAAGAAAATGCCTGATTGGTGCATACAAGCCCATGAACAGACCGAGGATAATACCGGGAATGGCTCCAAGCAAAAAGCCCACAAAAATACGAAACAATGAAATCCGAATATGCCCGAACAGTTCACCGCTTACAAGCATATCAACAAACGTAGCTGCAATAGCGGTCGGCGGCGGAAAAAACCGTGCATCGATTAAGCCGCTTCGGGACAAAAATTCCCAGATCAGCAGAAGAAAAAGTGGAGAAAAAACAGTTAAGGCCGTTTTTGCTTTTTGCCGTTTACGTTCCTTCTTCCATTCCTGTTTTTCGGTTTCCACCGGATTGTGTAAAATTTTCATGTTCACCACCTCTTCTTACCAATAATATGCATGCTTTTAAAAGTGTGTTCCCACCAAAAAAGCCGGCCTGCTCGCATTTGAGCAGGCCGGCTTTTTTGGTATTTACTTATTTAACGGAATCGATCTCTACCATATTCGTTCCATTCTTTCTGTAAAGCCTTGTTTGTGCTTGAACCTGCTTCCAGCCCGAACTTCCGCCCATTCAACGTTTTAAAATTCCGAGTGCTGCCAATAAAGATCTTTTGATTGATCGTATTTTTTATTTCATACACGCCTGCTTCTATCTTCATTTCTTTAATCTGCTGTTTCAGTTCTCTTTTTCTCTCCCTTTTCATTGCCTCCCCTTATTCATTCACCCAATATTCGCTTCCGTCCGGCTTGCGGTTTAAAAATCCATATTCAATTAAGTATCTTCGTATTTTGACGTAATCATTGAAAATAGCGAATAGAATCTCGTTTGTTTCTTTTTCGCTATACACCTGGCCTGCTTTGAACTTTTTCGCCATTTCCCGCATGATAATGAGCCGCTGTTTTTCTTTTGGCGGAAATGCGAGCAGAATTCCCTCTGGCATAAACTTTTGAATCACCTTTTCCTGTTCCTCTTCTGTTACGTTATAACGGCTGTCAACCATTCTAGCCTGTTTGTGGGGAGGGACGACAACAGGAGCATGGGCATCCCTTTCATTTAACAGCTCCATCACTGCCAAAAACATTTTAGCCTGGCGTTCTTTTTCTTTTAGTACAAAACGATGGTTTCGGATGGTGGAAATACTTCCGATCCCCATTTCCGCTTGTATTTCTTTATTGTTTTTTCCCTCGTAAAAAAGGCGAAGCAGCTTATTTTGATGTTCGGTCAGCCCCGTCAGCTTTTTATCCATTTTCATGATATAGTCAAAAACAGAGACATGTTCTTGGTTAATGTGAGCCTGCGTATACCGCTCCGCGTCATAGAGCTTGTCTTCAACCGGATAAATGATCCCTTTCTCAATTCTTTTTCCGCACAGAAGGCAGGTAAAAAAATCAGTTTCTTCTACGTAGCCTTTTTTTAATTCTTGAATCGATGCATTCCAAAACATTGCTGAAGTATCCATAACAAACATTTCCTTTTTACGTTTATTTATTTATAGACATATTAATAAAACGTCTGTTTTATGTCAATAAAAAAACCACCTGTTTTCTAGGTGGTTTAAAAACATTTATTCCTGTTTCCACACATCTTTCAGTTTCCATGCCGCGAACGAAACCAGCCTCGCTTCACCGCCGTCGGCAAATAATTGAACCTTCGTACTTTTTTCATTCGGATAAATACGTCCGGTCATAACCGCTTCTCCATCATTCACAAACACTTCAACCGAAGAACGATCGACAAATATATGCAGTTTCACAACAGCTGATACTCCAATTTTTGCCCTGCGGATACCGCCTTCCCCTTCACCAGATGAATGCCGGTCAAAAATAATGGCTTGATCAGCTGCATCAAAGCGGATCGTCGTTTTTTCCCGGCTGTCTTCTGAACATCTTACATGCAGGCCAAACGACATGGCACTTCGCGCTTCAAATTCCGCTTTGATTTCCAGACGGTCTCCGGATATATGGAACAGCTGTGTCCCGGAAAGAGGCATTGGACCGGCAATCGTTTTTTCCCGGCGCAGTTTTTTCAATTCTTCTACAGGCTGCATCACAAGCCGTCCCGATTGATTAAAGGACAGCTGGCGCGGAATCGTCAGCGCCCCTGCCCAGCCATGTGCCTGTTCCGGCATAACCGCCTCCCACATATTCATCCAGCCGAATACAATCCGCCGTCCCTGGTCATCCTCAAATGACTGTGCCGCATAAAAATCAAAGCCTTGATCAAGCTCAGTAAATTCACTGTACGTGAATGCAGCCGTTTCGTAATCCAAATCACCGATCAGCGTTCCGGTCTGGTAAAGGTTTTGATAACGGTCGCCAGAAGCTTCAATGCCTTGCGGTGAAACGAGAAGCACATGCCTGCCCTCAAGCTCAAAAAAGTCAGGACATTCAAGCATGAATCCAAGCTTACCATCGCTTTTTATAATGGCTCCGCGATCCTTCCATGAAAAAAGATCCGCCGACTCATACAAGTGTACACGGCCAAGCTTGTCCTTTTGACTGCCGACAACCATATACCATTTCTCTTTATACTTCCACACTTTCGGGTCACGAAAATCAGCCGCGGCTCCCCGGGGAGGGGCAGAAATAACCGGGTTTTGTGGATGCTTCTCGAAATGAATGCCATCTGTGCTCGTTGCGATACACTGAACCTCTTTTATTCCGTCTTCACCTTCTGCATGTCCGGTATAAATAAGCGTTAATATACCGTCATGATCGACTGCACTGCCGGAAAAACAGCCGCTTCTGTCATATTCCTCATCTGGTGCAAGTGCAATCGGCAAATGCTCCCAGTGAACAAGGTCACGACTTTTCATATGCCCCCAATGGATGGAGCCCGGTTTTACGTCATACGGGTGATGCTGATAAAACACGTGATAGTCACCCCGCCATTGAATAAGGCCGTTTGGATCATTTATCCAGCGGGCCGGCGCCATAATATGATAACCGAGCCGGTATGGACTGTGTGCTGCCCGTTTTTCGTCCTGACGAAAAGCGTGATGCGCTTTTTCAATTGCTTGTTTCATTGATTCCGCCTCCTTTAAATGCCCGACAGCACTTTAAAAGTCATCTTTTATATGTATGGGAGCCGAAATATCCGCATACATCCGTTCAGCCTTTCCTGGTATATCGCCTGGCAGCTCCCTCGCAGCAAGCCATGAACTTTCAGAACACGAAAGCGGGTTATTCTGGTTATTAACCACCCGTAAGTCATGGCGAACGGCTTTTTTCTTTTTGTAACAAATTCCAGGCAATTTTGTGTGCTTTAAAATGAAACTACTCAACTCCCTTAAACCTTTCTTCTTCATTTTATAGCGCTTACATTTCATCATAGTCGATTTTTCTCTGTATTTCACTCCAAAACGGTGTGAACCGCTTCGTTTTCATAAAATTCTCTTTCTGTATTTCGCTTTCTTTCGTTTTCTCCCTTCTCTTCAATCATGTATAGTAGAAGATAGAAACGGAGTGGAATTGATGAAAACCATTGCAGATATTGCCAAAATCGCCGGTGTCGCAAAAAGCACTGTATCACGGTTCTTAAACGGCGGTTCGGTCAGTGAAGAAACAAAAAGGAAAATTGAACAGGTCATCAATGAAACAGGTTATACACCGAACGCTTTTGCCCAGAGCTTAAAAGCGAAACAAACAAATATGATCGGCACAATCGTTCCCCGGCTCGATTCCTATGCTACTTCCCGTACGCTGATGGGGATTGATGAACGGCTTCGCGAATTAAATTATCATATGCTTATTTCCAATGCGGGACAAGATCTCCACCGGGAAATTGAAAGCATTTATACACTCGCCAAACAAAAAGCGGCGGGCATTATTCTGCTCGCTACCCAAGTAACAGATGCGCATTTACAAGCGTTTCGCACCATTGACATCCCGGTTCTTCTTGTCGGCCAGCAGCACGAAGAGGTATACAGCCTGATTCATGATGATGAAACAGCAGGCTACGCCATTGGTAAATACATTGCCCAGCGCGGACATAAAAAAATTGCTTTTCTTGGGGTCGGCGAATATGACGTGGCAGTTGGAGTCAAGCGAAAAAAAGGAGTAGCCCAGGCGTTGCGCGAACATGCGGAAGAAGTAGAAGCCCGCTTTTTTGAAACGACCTTTAGTATGACCGACGCTGCCGAAAAAGCAGAACAGCTTTTTGATGAATTTTCGCCTTCAGCGCTTATTTGTGCCACCGATAATATTGCTTTCGGAGCCATGAAAGCAGCCTACCGAAAAAAACAGTATGTTCCAAAAGATATTTCCATTACGGGCTTTGGAGGCTATGAAGTAACCGCTATGATGCACCCTTCTTTAACAACCGTCCACATTCATTTTAAAGAAGCCGGCCAGATGGCAGCGGACCATATCACCAAGCTGATTAAAGGGGAGGACATTCCAAAATTGGCCTATTCGCGGTTTGAACTCGTTTTACGAGAAAGTGTTGACATCCGTACAGATCATCTTTTATAATTATGTAGAAACCGGTTCCAACTCCGGTTTTCCTATTTACTCGTTCTTGGAACCGGTTCCCTTTTTATTTGATGTTTTTGGGAACCGGTTCCAAATAATCTTACACGTATCGGTTATACTTTACCTACAAAGGAGGAACTCCAATGAACTACCCTCAAATTGCACGCGAAACGCTTGAAGCGCTTGGCGGAAAGGAAAACATTGCAGCAGCAGCCCACTGTGCTACACGCCTTCGGCTCGCTCTGCATGATGAATCGATTGTCGATCAGGAAAAGCTTGACGCGATGGACAGCGTCAAAGGGACTTTTTCTACCGGCGGTCAATACCAGATTATTTTCGGCTCTGGCACCGTTAACAAGGTATATGCAGAGTTTGCCCAGCTGACTGGTACTGGCGGCATGTCAACAGCTGATGTGAAAAGTGCCGGCGCCAAGAAAATGAATCCTCTCCAGCGATTTGTAAAAATGCTGTCCGATATTTTTGTACCAATTATTCCGGCGATCGTTGCCGGCGGTCTGTTGATGGGAATCAACAACCTGCTCACAGCACAGGGACTGTTTGTAGATGGCAAGTCACTGATTGAAGCTTATCCAAATATGGCTGATTTAGCAGCTCTTATTAATACATTTGCCAATGCTGCCTTTGTATTTCTCCCTATTTTAATTGGTTTTTCTGCAACCCAGCGCTTTGGCGGCAACCCTTATCTTGGCGCCACGCTCGGTATGCTGATGGTTCACCCAGATTTATTGAATGCTTATAATATTGCAGATGCTCTAGCTAAAAACGAAATTCCTGTCTGGTCTATTTTCGGATTTGAAATTGAAAAAATCGGTTACCAGGGTACAGTTCTTCCCGTTCTCGCTGCTTCCTTTATTCTGGCTAAAGTAGAACTATCCCTTCGCAAAATTGTTCCATCGATCTTTGATAACTTACTGACGCCGCTTTTAACAATTTTCATTACAGGTATTTTAACGTTTACACTTGTAGGCCCGCTTACTCGTACAGCCGGCAACCTGCTGTCTGACGGTATGATCTGGCTCTATGATACAACCGGTTTTGTAGGAGGCGCCCTGTTCGGCCTGCTTTACGCACCTATTGTCATCACCGGTATGCACCACAGCTTTATTGCCGTTGAAACACAACTTCTTGCGGATATAGCAAAAACCGGCGGCTCCTTTATCTTCGTTGTAGCGACCATGTCAAACGTCGCTCAAGGAGCGGCTACACTTGCCGTCTTTATGAGAACAAAAAACAAAAAGCTAAAAGGAACAGCTTCCGCCGCAGGTGTTTCAGCCCTGCTTGGCATTACAGAACCTGCCCTGTTCGGAGTGAATTTAAAGCTTCGCTATCCGTTTATTGGTGCGTTGATCGGTTCTTCTGTGGCAACGGCGTATGTGACATTCTTTAAGGTAAAAGCGATTGCGCTTGGCGCAGCCGGTCTTCCGGGCATCATTTCTATTCAGCATGAAGGACTTATTCAATATGTGATTGGAATGGTTATTTCGATTGTAGTTGCTTTTGCTGTAACGATGTTCCTTGGAAAACGCGATGAGAAAAAACAGGCTGTGCAAAAAGCAGCATAACATTTAGGTGGAGAAGATTTCTCCACCTCCTTTTCATTTTAATAAATATGAGGTGATCAGATTGCAATGGACAACAGAACAGCGTTATACACGACTTGAAGACATATCTAAATCAGAGTTGGCTGCCTTAAAAAAGCAGGTGGATGGTTCCCCCTGGCGGCAAACTTATCATATTCAGCCCGAAACAGGATTGTTAAATGATCCGAACGGCTTTTCTTTTTATAATGGTGAATACCATTTGTTTTACCAGTGGTTCCCGCTTGGCCCTGTTCACGGCATTAAATATTGGTATCACACAAAATCAAAAGATCTCGTTCATTGGGAGAATGCCGGTATCGCGATTCGGCCAGATAGTGACCTTGACAGTCACGGTGCTTACTCTGGCAGTGGTATCGTGCACAATGACCAATTGTACTTAATGTATACCGGCAATACACGTGATGATCAATGGGTGCGGCATCCGAAGCAGAATATTGCCATTATGGACAAGCAGGGCATTATTCAAAAAAAGCAAAAACCAGTGATTCATGAAGTGCCCCCCGGCTATACCGATCATTTCCGCGATCCAAAAGTATGGAAAGAAAACGGGCTTTTTTATGCCATTATCGGTGCCCAGCGGACAAACCTGACGGGCTGTGTCGTGCTCTACAGCTCCCCGGATATGGAAACATGGACATTCGAAGGCGAAATTAAAACCAATCTTCCCCACTTCGGTTATATGTGGGAATGCCCTGATTACTTTACAATTGATGGACAAGGTGTCCTTGTTTTTTCACCGCAGGGCATTGCGCCGAAAGGCGATTGCTATCATAATATTTATCAATCCGGCTATGTTCTCGGGAATCTTGATGTTGAAACACAAAGCATAGATCATGGCGTATTCGCCGAGCTGGACCGCGGCTTTGATTTTTATGCACCGCAAACGATGGAAGCGCCGGACGGACGGCGTATTTTAGTCGGCTGGATGGGACTTCCTGAAATGTCTTATCCAACGGATTCACATGGCTGGGCGCACTGCCTGACCCTGCCCCGGGAAATCGCGATTGAAAACGGGCGGCTTATGCAAAGACCAGTCCGGGAGCTTGAGCGCCTGCGCGGTGTTCAAATGGAAGCTTCAGCTGATCTTTGTGATGAAGTACAGACTTTTGACAGCTTCAGCGGTACAGCTTTTGAAATGATTTGTTCGTTTGAGCTGGAGGATGCAGATTCATGCGGAATTGAAATTCGCGTAAGCGAAGAAGAAAAAACCGTTATTACGTATGACGCTCTCCAGCAAAAGGTCCATTTGGATAGGACATATTCCGGTGCGCTTACAGATTCGCCATATGGAACGGTGCGCAGCTGCTCGTTAGCGGGGGACAAAGTGACGTTTCGTTTATTTGTGGATTCCTCTTCCCTGGAGCTCTTTGTAAACGATGGAGCCGAAGTTTTTACAAGCCGTATTTTTCCAAGCAGGGACTCAGCAGGCATCCGCTTTTTTGCAAAAGGCGGCCGCGCATCATGCCAGGCGGTAAAATGGACGATAGGAGAGTAAAATGAGTACATTATTTTCAATCGGAGAAGTATTAATTGATTTTATCCCACAGCAAAAAGGACTGGCTCTTAAAGATGTCGTATCCTTTGAACGCGCACCCGGCGGAGCCCCGGCCAATGTGGCCGCTGCCGTTTCAAAACTCGGCGGGCACTCCGCCATGCTGACGAAGCTTGGCTCCGATGCATTCGGTGATTTTTTATTGGAGAAGCTGGTTGAAGCAGGAGTGGAAACCAAGCATATTATCCGCACGAGTGAAGCCAATACGGCTCTTGCGTTCGTTTCCCTCCGTGAAGATGGTGAGCGGGACTTTTCTTTTTACCGGAAGCCTTGTGCAGATTTGCTGATGACAGCAGATGAAGTGGACGAATCCTTGTTTCACCCCGGTGACATTCTGCACTTTTGTTCCGTTGATTTAGTTGAAAGTCCAATGAAGCATGCGCATATTAAAGCAATCGACCGGGCTAAACAGCGCGGTGCTTTCATCAGCTTTGATCCGAATGTGCGGCTTCCGCTTTGGGATGATCCGAATGCGTGCCGCGAAACCATTTTAGCATTTATACCCAAAGCGCATCTGATCAAAATTTCGGATGAAGAACTTGAATTTATTACAGGTATTTCAGAAGAAAAAGCGGCTATTGCTTCCCTGTTTACAGGAGATGTAAAAGCGGTGGTGTATACCCGGGGGGCAGCAGGTGCCTCACTGTTTGTGAATGAAAAAGAAATCCAGGCAGCCGGCTTTACTGTACAGGTGCAGGATACGACTGGTGCGGGGGATGCTTTTATTGGCGGCTTTTTATTTCAACTGCTTCAGGCTGGTGCCAATTTAGAAAACGTTTCTTCTCTTCTTGAGCAGCGCGGAGAAGAAATCGTCCGTTTTGCCAATGCAGCCGGAGCCATGACGACCACCGGCAAAGGAGCCATCTCTTCCCTGCCTTCCCTGCAGCAAATAGAAAATATGCTTAATGAACTTCATTCAGATACAAAATAAAAAGCGCCGCCCGTTTGGGCGGTGCTTTTTATTTTGCGTTCATTGCATTGTAGATGGCTACTGTAAATGCTTCACGTGTTGCATTGTGTGTTCCATAAAACTTGTCGCCTTTAAAAAAGCCGGTTTTATCAATAGAAGCCATGGAAACGATGCCTTCGTATGCCCAATGGCCTGCCTTAATGTCTGTATACACCACATTTGCTGCCGCCGTTTCGGACACTTTTAAGTTAAAAGCACGCTGGATCAAAGATGCCATTTCGTTTCTTGTCATTTCTTCTTCTAAGCCGAATGTTTTATCTCCGTAGCCATTCATAATTCCCGCTTCATGAACCGCTGCTATATCCACAGCAAATCGGTTTGTTTTCGGCACATCTGTAAAGTAGCTCATTTTTTCTGGTTTCAAGCCACGTACACGGTTGATAATGGCTGCGGCTTGTCCACGCGTTATTTTTTCGTCCGGCGCGAATGTATCAGCCGTAAATCCATTAATAACTCCCTGTTCCGTCAATGATTTAATCGCATTGTACGCAAGATCTGTTTTTTCTATATCTGTAAACCATTTTGGTGCTTGTTCTTCTTCAATCACACGTTTAGCGCCTGCATACTTTGGAGACCAGTATGGATCACCATCTAGTGGAACAAGCGCGATGCCTTTGCTTGATGTGGCATTCAATACTTGGTTGTTGCCTGCATATACCCCAACATGAGAGATGCCTTTTTTATATGTGTTAGCATAAAAAACAAGATCGCCAACCTGAAGATCGCTTTTGGCTACTGCTGTGCCCACATTGTACTGTTCACCTGTTGTGCGCGGCAAAGAAATATCAGCAGCATGTTTATAAATGTATTGAACGAAACCGGAGCAGTCGAATCCTTTTGGCGTTGTGCCGCCAAACACGTACTCTACACCCATGAATGTTTTCCCAAAAGCAACAACTGATTCACCAATGGACTCGGCTTCCGCTTTAACAGATGCCAATGGGGACACGCTAAAAAACAAGATAACCGCTAAAAATGAAAGAATTGCTTTCTTGCAGCTGTTCACCATGTACCTCCCAATTTCCCATTCTTTTTTCTCTACTTAATTCCTCATAAATCTTATTCTAGCAAAAATAAACATTACGATGTTTTACGGTAAAATTACAAATTTCGATCTTTCTGTAATAATACATCCTTATTTTTCCTTAAATAAACATAAAAAAAGAACTGGGGAGCGGCAGTTCTTTTAAGAAAAAACAAATAATATATACACTCCGAACAGCAAAATTAAAGTGATAATGATCCCTGTCAGGAGCAAAATACTCGCTTTTTCAGGTTTAAACATTTCGTTGTCTATCGCTTTGGCTTTAATAAAATAACTGCGTGTAGAAAAAGCAAGGACGAGCAGTCCTGATAGAATAGCAGCAAATCCAACTATGTCTGCCAGGAGATCGGCACGTGTCGAATGCCGGGACAAAAAACTAAAGTGAAGGTTGCTGATTAAAAACCCAATTCCTATAATAGCAATAGCCGTTCTTGTCCATGCCAAATAAGTGCGTTCATTCGCCAAATGCTGCTGAACAAAAGCAGCGCTTTTTGTTTTTGCCATTGTGTCGATTCCCTCCTCTTCAACCGTTTAAGGCAGGCACCCATTTGTCTATACTTACATACAATACCCTGAAAAATGGGGAACATTTCTCAAATCGTGAAAGATCATTAACGAATTCCCTCATATCCTTTATAATAGAGAGGATTATGAGAAAAGGAAGGTGAGCAGCTATCGATGCGCTGCAAATTGCAAACGACTTAAAGAAGAAAGTGGATGAACAGTCTGTGTATCCACTGTTTCCATTGTATAAGCACACATATACGAAAACAGGCGGGGTAGCCGATGTTTTCATTAAGCCTAAACATATAGACGATCTACAAACCGTTATACATTACGCAAAAGAACACGCACTTCCACTGACGATTTTAGGAAACGGATCAAACGTGCTTGTCCGGGATAAAGGCTTGCGCGGCATCGTCATTGCCCTTGAATACTTTGACCAAATTCATGTGGACGGTACGACGATTACGGCAGGAAGCGGGGCAAAAATTATTGATGTTTCCCGTACAGCACTCGGTCATCATCTAACGGGCCTTGAGTTCGCCTGCGGCATTCCGGGTTCTGTAGGCGGGGCTCTTGTCATGAATGCCGGCGCTTATGGAGGCGAGACGTCAACGGTGCTGAGAAAAGCAACGGTTCTTTCTTATGACGGTGACTTGGTCACGCTTGGGGAGGATGATTTTCACTTCGGCTACCGCAAAAGCATTTTCACAGAAAAGGACTACATTATTCTAGAAGCGGTGTTTGAATTAAAACCAGGCCGTTTTGAGGAAATTAAAGAAGCAATGGACACTTTTACTGCGCTCCGCGAATCAAAACAGCCGCTTGAATATCCATCCTGCGGAAGTGTATTTAAGCGCCCGGCCGGTTATTTCGCCGGCAAGCTGATTCAGGACAGCGGCTTGCAGGGAACCCGGATCGGAGGCGCGGAAATTTCTAAAAAGCATGCCGGCTTTATTGTAAACGTGGACGGCGCTTCTTCTACGGACTATTTAAACTTAATCCGTTACGCGCAGGATCGTGTACGCGAAAAATTTGGTGTAGAACTTGAAACAGAAGTAAAAATTATCGGCGAAGATTAATCAAAAGCCGCTTCGGTCGACCGAAGCGGCTTTTTGTTCGTAAGGGGGGCTTCACTTGTTTACAAATGAAATGATTTCATCGTTTAATGAGCTTGAAACCGCCGTCTATCAATATGTATCTAAAAATGGGAATAAAGTCATTTATATGCGTATTCGGGAGCTGGCAGCGGAAACACATGTCTCAACAGCAACCATTCTGCGTTTTTGCCGAAAAGCAGGCTGTGATGGTTTTACAGAATTTAAAGTTCGGTTAAAACTTTATTTAAAAGAACAGGAGCCATTTGAGCCTAAAAGCATGCACCATTCTGTCACAGATTTTTTTGAACGGTCGCTAAATGGACCGATTGAAGAGCAAATGCTTGAAGCAGCCCTCGCAATGTCTCTTTCCGACAGCATTATCTTTATTGGAATCGGCAGCTCAGGAATTTTAGCTGAGTACGGCGCCCGCTACTTTTCGAGCCTTGGCAAGCTGTCCCTTTACATAAAAGACCCGCACTATCCGATTCATACAAACTTTCTTCAAAACAGTACGACGATTGTTCTGTCTGTATCCGGTGAAAACGATTATACCATCCGTCATACCCACCAAATGCGTGAAGCGGGCAGCACCATTATCAGCATTACGAATAACAAACATTGCACCATTGCCAAAATGTCTGATATTAACCTTTCCTACTATGTTTCAGAGGAGCGGTTTGCACACTCCAATATTACAACGCAGGTACCGGTTGTGTATATTCTTGAATCACTCGCCCGTGAACTGTACAGGCTTTCAAATACTCAAAAGTAACTAAACCGGACTGCCAGCAGACAGTCCGGTTTTATTCACAGCTCTTCTCCGGCTGCCAGAATCATAAGCTGTTATCAGGCCAAGCTTCCGCAGCTTTTCTTCATATAAGGCCGATATTCTATTTGTTTATACTGCTTGTTATTTGACAATTCTTTTAGCGCCTATATACCGTTCCTTCCAATACGTATCGCTCATTTTCACTACCTTTACTCCTTTGGAGGTAGCGCCAATAAAAGTGCCGTCTTTATAATAGATGGCAGCAAATGATACCTTTCCTTTTGTGCCGGTTGCATAAAAAACTAAATCGCCGGGTTTAAGCTGGCTTCGGCTTACCGACGTTCCAATTCTATATTGGTCAACGCTTGTGCGCGGAATCGTCATTTTCGTTGCGGCGTTTTTATAAACGTACTGTGTAAACCCGCTTGCATCGAATCCTTTTGGCGTTGTTCCTCCGTACTTGTACGGGCTTCCTACATACCTTTTGGCCACAGCCGCTGCTTCTTCTCCATAATTGATTGTTGCGGATGCACTTGGGGTTAATAAACCAAGCATGAATGCTACTGCCAGAGACAAAATTGCCAGAACTGCCGCTGCCCATCTTACCCTTGATCCGTTCATAACCAATGCTTTTCCTCCTCGAAATGAAAAATGAACCACAAAAGTAAATATATGAGTGTATCCTTTTTTCATTCCAATAAAATGTAATTTGTAAAAATAAAAAGCACAGGCGAATAAGTTCGTCTGTGCTTTTAGTGTGTAAACAAAATCTTTTGCTTCTAAAAAAGAGCCGATAAGTGAAGCCCGCCAGACTTCGCGACCCTTAGGGCAGTGCGGGAGCCTCCTCGGCTGCGCCCGCGGGGTCTCCCGACTCACTGTACTTCCCGCAGGAGTCTTCGTCCGGCAGGCTTCACTCAATAACCTTGAAGATCCATAAGCAATGAACGAATAGAAATTTCTCTTTTTTAAACAGAAAGATACGGCCTTATTCGTCCTATACCATCTTGTCGCAAGCCACTTGGCGCGGGAGGGCGGCGCAGACTCCTATGGGACTAGCCGGCAGCTGAGACCGGTGAAGCCGCCAGGCGAAGTCGGGCTCTTCGCCTGTGCTTTTCTTTTCTATCTAAAAAACTACTTTGAAGCGTAAAAAGTGGCTGGAATCGAAGCAAAATGGCGGCGATGATAGAGCATGGGGTCTTTTTCCTCATTAATTTGAATGGTGTCTACTTCTCCAATCAAAATTGTATGATCTCCTGCCTCCACTGTTTGAACGGTTTGGCATTGAAAAACAGCAAATGCGCCTTCGATAACCGGCAAATGGTGTTCAGGTGAAAAGTTCCATTTACACGTGCTGAAGCGGTCGGCTCCTTTGGTCGCAAACGTCATGCAAATATCTTTTTGATTGCCGGCTAAAATGTGCACGGCGAATGTGCCGTTTTCCATAAACGCTGGCAGGGTTGCAGCTTTGTGGTCAATCGACCATAAAATCAAAAGGGGATCAAGTGATACAGAAGCGAATGAATTCACAGTCAGGCCAGCCGGTTTGCCATTTGAGTCCACCGTTGTCATAACCGTGACACCGGTCGGGTAATTGCCCATTGCATCTTTGAACAACTGCTGTTTTTGTTCGTCTGCCATTTTTCCTTCCTCCTTTTAATCAAAGACCTGCTTTTATCGTATCGCGCTTTGGTTCACTTTACCACTTCAAAAACAAAAAGACCGCCTTATTGAACAGACGGCCTTTCCTTTATATTCGTTTTTTGCATTGAGGAAGCGGCAGCTTTTACTTCCGCTGTAACGGAACCCATCCCTGCTGCCCTCTTCTATTTTTTTAACCAAGCAGCGCGTCCAGCGCATAGCGTCCTGGGCCTGTTAGGGCAATACCGATGGCAACAGCCAGCAGCACTAAATTGTACTCATAGCCGTTTTGTGTGCTCCAGAAACCGTTTGGACCATGTACTTTTACAATCGCAACAACCATTGTCAAAGCAATTAATACACCAGCAAGCGGCGTGAGCAAACCGAGCGCAAACAGGGCACCGCCGACGAATTCTGAAAGCCCTGCGATCAGCGCCATCGCGTAACCAGGCTTCATGCCGATAGAGTCAAACCAGCCTCCCGTTCCTTTTAATCCATAGCCTCCAAATGCGCCAAATAGTTTCTGCGCGCCGTGTCCGACGAACGCAAGCCCAATGATTAAACGTATAATTAACAATCCTGCATCTAACATTCTTTCTTCCTCCTCTTTTATTATCTTGAATTCGAGATATATAGTTAAAAAAGTTCGATATATTCCACTAACGTTTTGGTTATTTATCTTGAATTCAAGATAATAATAACAGCTTTTTAAAAAGACGTCAATCACTTTTAGAAACTTTTTTACTTTTTCCCACAAGGAAAACCACCCCTATTATAAGAGATGGTTCATAACATCTTTAAGGGTCTGGCTGCTTAACTCCTGCTCCATCGCAGTCTGAGCCCTTCCAAACGTGACGTCGAGCGCCGACTGAATATTTTTTCCGACCGCACATTCCGGATTCGGTTTTTCATGGATGGCAAACAATTCTTCTTTCGGCTCAACGGCTCGAAAAATATCCAGAAGAGTAATGTCTGCCGGATCCTTCGTCAGGGCTGCGCCTGTTTTACCAGCACGTGAGGTTAAGAGACCGGCTTTGCGAAGCATACCCATAATTCGCCGCACTACAACGGGGTTTGTATTGACACTCCCTGCCATCCATTCTGATGAAACCGTTTCACGGGGATTGGATGCAATGAGGATCATAATATGAATTGCGACTGCGAGACGGCTGTTGATCATTTCTTTTCACCACCATTTGTTCTTATTTTAGTTACACTTAAAATCCTTGTCAAACAAGCGGGAAACCCTTTACCATTGCAGAAAAAGACCGCTTTTAAATTAAAAGCGGCCTTTTTCTTCGTTTTCATATCGTTCATATAACGTATCGAGTACTTCATCGACCACATCTTGAACTTCACTGGCAAAATGAACAAAAATAAACTGCATGGCTTCTGCTTCCTCCATAAACCGCTCGCCTTCAGGGCCATAGGCACTGAAGAATGGAACCGTAAAATGAACGTCGATTTCTTCGCTTCCCTCTTCTTTTCCAAAGCCTTTTGCTACAAAATAAATATCCAAGTCACCGACATGCTCACCTTCTCGATCTTTAAAGCTGACCGTCTGGCAGTACGTTTCGTTATGTTCTTCCGGCTCAATTCGTTTCTCTTTTAAGCTGCCCTCTGCCAACACTTGAATGCCGCTTACTGAATACATACTATCACTCCTGTTTTGTTCGTTTTTTAACCTGTATCTCCTGTTTTTCATTTACGGTAATGATCGTATCCGCCATATCGATAAACAGTCCGTTTTCTACAACACCGGGGATGAGATTCAATTCCCACTCCAATTCTTCAGGCGACGCAATAAGACCAAAATCGCAGTCGAAAATATAATGCCCATTATCAGTGATATACGGTTTTCCTTCTTTTACCCGTAATGCGGATGCCCCTCCTAAAGAACGGATTTTTTTCTCTGTCATCTTGTATCCGAATATCTCCACCTCAACCGGAAGAGGAAGCCGCCCGAGTTGTTCGACCATTTTAGATGGATCCGCCACTACTACAAATCTCCGTGCGGAAGAGGCAATGATTTTTTCCCGCAGAAGTGCTCCTCCTCCGCCTTTGATTAAATGAAAAGCAGGATCGGCTTCGTCAGCGCCATCGATAGCCAGATCGAGCTCGTCCACTTCCTCCAGGCTGAGAAGCGGAATTCCGCATTCTTTCGCTAATTGTTCCGTTCGAATTGACGTAGCCACGCCTTGAATGGACAAACCTTGTTGAACGAGCCTGCCTATTTTCTCAATGGTATACCGTACTGTACTGCCTGTTCCAAGACCAATGATCATGCCGTCTTCTACAAACCCTGCCGCTTTTTCACCGACGAGCTGCTTTTCCGCTGTCATCGGCCGATCAGTTCCAGACTGAATGTCCCTGTTGCGCCCGCTTTATATAAATTCGTTACCGAGGTAGAATACGTGTGAATCATGGCCGGAAACTCCATTCCTTTTTCGGGCACCTTCACTTGAAAATTATTTTCATATAAAAGAACCGTTATATCGTGATACTCTTCGCTTGTGACGGGAAATTGAAAGCTGATTTTTGGCACTTTTGCACCCGTCTTTTTATTTACAACCGTTTCTTCGTGAAAATTCTCCACCTGAATCGGCGTATCATTCAAGATCACTTGCTTCACCATTTTTCACTCAGCTCCTATCTTTATCGTTAGAGCCATTATAATGCTCCTTTTTTAATTGAGCCATTTTTTCGCTTCACTGCTATCATTTAAACAAAAAACCTTTCACTGCTCCAAGCAGTGAAAGGTTTTAATAAGCTTATACGTGGCCGAACTGTGCTTCATGCAAACGCCGATAATGGCCGTTTTGCTCAAGCAGCTCATAATGGCTGCCTTGTTCTTCAATGCCTGATGGCGTAACGACAATAATCCGGTCGGCATGCTTGATTGTAGCGAGCCGATGGGCAATCACAAGCGTTGTCCGCCCGACAGACAGCTCCGAGAGCGCCTGTTGAATGGCAAGCTCTGTTTCCGTATCAAGAGCAGAGGTTGCTTCATCCAATATTAAAATCGGCGGGTTTTTCAGGAAAATCCGCGCAATGGCAAGACGCTGCTTTTGGCCGCCCGACAGCTTTACACCGCGTTCGCCAATGACCGTATCGAGTCCATCTGGCAAAGAAGAAACAAATTCATCAAGGCGCGCCCGTTTTAAAGCGGACAGGATAGCTTCTTCAGACGCACCAAGATCGCCATATAAAATATTTTCACGAATTGTGCCAGAAAACAGGAATACATCCTGCTGCACGATCCCAATTTGACGACGCAGCGACGCAAGCGACATTTTTCTCGTGTCGAGCCCATCAATTGAAATAAATCCTTCCTGCGCCTCGTAAAAACGTGGCAGCAAGCTGCACATAGTCGTTTTACCGGCACCGGACGGACCGACAAACGCCACTGTTTCTCCGGCTTTAATCGACAAGCTGATATTTTGGAGAACCGGCTTTTTGCCTTCGTACCCGAACGTCACGTTATGGTAGCTGATGTCGCCATGCACTGCGTCTACGTCTATGGCATCTGGTGCATCCGCTACATCGGGAGCCGTCTGGAGCAGTTCCACATAGCGTTTGAAGCCGGCAATTCCTTTTGGATAGCTTTCAATAATGGCATTAATTTTTTCAATCGGACGGAAGAAAATATTAGATAGGAGAATAAATCCGACAAATTCACCGTAGGTAAGCTCACCCTGCATCACAAAATACGTTCCGCAAATAAGTACAAACAGTGTAATTATGCGCATAAGCATGTAGCTGATCGACATATTCTGCGCCATAATTTTATAGGAAACGAGCTTTGTCATCCGGAATCTTCCATTGTTTTCTTCAAATTGCTTCTTTTCATGTTTTTCGTTCGCAAAAGCCTGCACGACACGAATACCGCCCATGCTGTCTTCAATACGGGCATTGAAATCAGCAATATCACCAAAGAGCTGGTGAAAGGCCCTGGTCATTTTTTTATTGAAGAAAACAGCGAGCCACAGCACAGCCGGCACGATAATAAATGTTAACACAGCCAGCTTCCAGTTGATTGTCAGCATAATGCCAAACGCCCCGGTCAGTGTCATCAGTGCAATAAACAAATCTTCCGGCCCATGATGCGCCATTTCACCAATCTCCATTAAATCACTGGTCATCCGTGAAATAAGATGGCCTGTTTTTGTGTTATCAAAAAAACGGAATGACAGCTTTTGCACATGGGCAAACAGTTTGCTGCGCATATCTGTTTCAATATTAATGCCGAGCATATGCCCCCAGTAGGTAACCACGTAATGAAGACCGGCATTTACAATATAAATAAGCAGCAAGCCAATACTTGCGGCTACAATTAAATTCCAATTCCCTCCGGGCAGAAGGGTATCAATAAAATAATTCACAACCAGTGGAAATGCGAGCTCTAACAGACCCGCAAATACCGCGCAAAAAAAGTCTAAAAAAAACAGTTTTTTATATGGGCGGTAATACGAAAAAAAATACTTAATCACACAGTCACCTGCTTTATTGAATTCCTTTATCGGCTTCCTGCCAGCGCAAGTTCTGGTGCTTTTACCAAGTCATAGGTTAAACAAACCGGCTTGCCGGAACGAGGATCGCGGACAATTTCCGCATCGATTTGAAAAACAGAACGCAGATTTTCTTTTGTCATAACCGTTTCTGGCGCTCCCTCGCATATGATACTGCCTTTTCTCATCGCGACGAGGTAATCGGCGAAGCGTGCCGCGTGGTTTAAATCATGGAGTACCATCACAATGGTCCGGCCTTCCCGTTCATTTAATTCCTGTAAAAGCTCCAGCACTTCCAGCTGGTGGGCCAAGTCTAAGTAAGTCGTTGGTTCATCGAGTAAAATCAAATCTGTTTCCTGTGCCAGCGCCATCGCGATCCAGACACGCTGGCGCTGTCCGCCTGAAAGCGCGTCAATTTCCCGGTCGCGGAAGTCCGCCGTACCGGTTACATCCATCGCCCACTGGATCACTTCTTTATCGTGTGCATTTAATGTGCCAAAGCCTTTTTGATGCGGGAAGCGGCCATATGAAATCAGCTCATAGACAGTCAGTCCAGCCGGGGCTTCCGGCGTTTGCGGCAAAATAGCCATTTGCTTGGCGATTTCTTTTGTAGAGAGACGGTGAATGTCCGCACCATTTAAGTACACCGAACCGCTGTTTTGATTTAAAAGACGTGCCATTGTTTTGAGCAATGTGGATTTCCCGCAGCCGTTCGGCCCAATAATCGTTGTTACTTTTCCTGCTGGAATATCGACGGTTAAATCCTCGACGATTGTCGCAGCCCCATAGCCAATGTTTACTCGTTCCGCACGCAGCTTGCTCATTTCTTCCACCTCGTTTACGTTTTTCCTTTATCATCTATATCGGACGGTTGCAATTGATAATCAGTTTCAATTAAAAGTTATCATAAAATTGCCTGCCCTGTCCAGACTTTCGAAGAAAAAAGCCTTGAATGGGTTCAAGGCTTGAGAGTGTAGACAAAGTAAGAAAGCAGGCTGATTGAAAACGTCTGTCTTTCCAGGAACGCTGCCGGCTGGGAAGCGGAGTGACCTTTTCAGGGTCATGAGCATTCACAGCTTGGCAAGTGACGCCGAAAGCGGGCGTTTGTCAACAGCCTGAAGCCTTGAACGGGTTCAAGGCTTTCTGTGTTTAATCCATTTTTCTAAAAGAACCGGAAGCTGCTCAAAAGCATGTTTCATATGAAGCCGTTCTGTCCGCTTATGGGCATCTTTTCCGAACGGCCCGATGTTTAAAACCGGCGCTTTGAGCTTAGCCATATCGGCAAATGGAATGGAATAGCTGTCCTGCCATACAGGTGTATTTTTTTCAAACGCCTGCCAGCCTTCTCCCTCACCGTTTCCATTTACATAACTTAAATCACAAATACCGTTAAAGTAATGGACCCGTTCAATCGGCAGCCCAAACTCTTTTTGGGCCAATGTTGTTAGAAACTCGACAGCTTCTTCTACGAGCGCCTCACCGGAGGAATAAACAGCGGGATAAAAAGGAGGCGCAAACAGCAGAATAATGGCTGGTGCCAGCTCCTGTGACTGGATAATCAGTTTATCCGCGATCCGAAATGACTTTTCCCGATCGTCCCATTCCTCCCGAGTGTACACATCCGCTTTGATTTCTTCTATTGCTTCTTCTCCAAGCTTATCAATTGAGTAGCGCAGTAGCTCTTCGAAGCGGATGACACGGACCTTTCCTACCGGCTTCACACCGTGCATTTGGCAGATTTGTTCATAGGCAGCATTACATTCTCCGGCTGCTTCTTTAGCAATTTGTTCGAATCCTTCTATTATATGTTGTGCTGTCTGCTTCATTAAAAATACGTTGTAAAGAGCAGATGAACGGTATGGCGTCTGCGTTGAATATTCAAGACGAAGATCTTTTTGCTGCAGGGTGACGGGAAGCGGTGTTGTTTCACCAAGCTCCGTTTCTTGAAACAGGGGGTTCCATTCCATTTTTCGTGTTAAAAATGACGCAATGTAAGGGGACGTTAATCCGTTAAATGGCTCGCCCGCATGCGTTTCACGTCCATAAAAAAGAGCACCCGGCATAATTTTGCCAATCGTACCCGTATAGACCTTACGCGTCCTATCACCCGGTTCCTGAGAAAAAACAGGCTCGCTGTTTAAAAATAGTTCATATTCAAGATCAAATTCCTCTTGAAGCTCCAGCAGCTTCGGCACAGCAGCGCGCATTCCAGCTGAGTTTACTTCTTCATCCGGCACGGTTAACAGCAGCAGATTGACGGGCCATTGTTCCACACTTGCTTTCTCAATAAGCTGCATATGCAAAGCCAGCCCCATTTTCATATCCATCGTCCCGCGTCCGAATAAGTACTCACCTGATTGCAAATCAGCCAGCACATCCGGCGGCAGATCATTCGGCCGCTCCAGCCAGTAGGCGGTCAATTCTTCCGGCTGCGTCGCCAGCGGCTCCAGCTCGCCATATTCTTCTGTACTGACAGTATCAAAGTGGCTGATCAAGCAAATGGTGCGCACAGCTTTTGGGTGTTTGTAAAGCGCCGTTAAAAACTTCCGCCGCAAATCAGCTGGATGAAGGGACAGGTGCTCGGGATGCTGCTGAAAATAGTGGAGTCCGAGCAGCTTCGATTGCAGCTTCATTGGAAACTGCCGCTCATCCTCAGACAGGGTGATGCTTTTCCAGCTGACAAGCTCATCCAGCAGGGCACGAAGTTTTTCTGGTGAATCCCATAGACGCTTTTTCATACCGATCAATCCCTTTCCAAATAAAAGAATGTCCCTTCATTTTGGGACATTCTTTTACTTTTTTCAATTTTCATGGAAGAAAGACTGCCAGACTCTTTATTTACACCCATCCTCTGAATGTCGCTGCTTCCGCCGCACGTTTAATGCCGACAATGTAAGCAGCCAGCCGCATATCAACCCCATGTATGTGCGCCGTTTCATAAATGAGGTTAAACGAATCGACCATTCTCTGTTGCAACTTTTGCATAACCTCTGCTTCTGACCAGTAATAGCCTCCATTATTTTGCACCCATTCAAAATACGAAACCGTTACACCGCCTGAGCTTGCCAAAATGTCCGGAACAAGCAAAACGCCGCGCTCGGTTAATTGTTTCGTTGCTCCAATCGTTGTCGGGCCGTTCGCTGCTTCTACAATAATTCCTGCCTTGATGCGTTCTGCATTTTCTTCCGTGATTTGGTTGGAAATGGCAGCCGGAATTAAAACGTCACAGTCAAGCTCCAGCAGTTCCTGATTCGAGATCGTGTCTTCGAACAGGTTTGTCACCATACCGAAGCTGTCGCGGCGGTCCAGCAAGTACGGAATATCAAGCCCGTTTGGATCATGAATACCGCCAAGCACATCCGAGATACCGATAATCCGGGCGCCTTCATCATGCAAAAACTTGGCCAGGAAGCTGCCGGCATTGCCGAATCCTTGAATGACAATACGGGCGCCTTCAATTTTCATGCCTTTTTTTCTGACCGCTTCTCTTAAGCACATGACCACTCCCTGGGCAGTTGCCGTTTCCCGGCCGTGAGATCCGCCAAGTACAATCGGTTTTCCGGTAATAAAGCCAGGAGAATCAAATTCCCGTATATGGCTGTACTCATCCATCATCCAGGCCATAATTTGCGCATTTGTATACACATCGGGAGCCGGAATATCTTTGGCCGGCCCGACAATCTGGCTGATTGCGCGTACATAGCCGCGGCTGAGCCGCTCAAGCTCACCGGCTGACATTCGCTGCGGATCGCAAATAATGCCGCCTTTTCCACCGCCGTAAGGAAGACTGGCAATCCCGCATTTGAGTGTCATCCAAATCGACAGCGCTTTCACTTCTTCTTCCGTCACGTTCGGATGAAACCGGACGCCGCCTTTGGTCGGGCCGACTGCGTCACTGTGCTGGGAGCGAAAGCCAGTAAACACCTTTACATGCCCATCATCCATTCGGACTGGAATCCGAACTGTCAGCATCCGCATAGGCTCCTTTAATAATTCGAAGACACTTTCAGGGTATCCCAGTGTATCGAGTGCTTTTTTTATAATCGTTTGGGTAGATTGAAACAAGCTGCTTACTTGTTTTTGCTTTTCTTCATTTGGAATCGCTGCTGATTTTTGAACAAGCGGCTTTCCTTTTATTTCATTTTTCAGCATGGGCATCGCGGCCACCTTTCTGTTTGATCTTATGAAAAAGAATGCAAGGATTATGCCAAAAACAGCGGCCGCTATTCCAAAGGGACCGGCCTTCAGAAAAATAAAAATAGACAATAAATTTTGCATATGGCAGAAAAATTTATTGTCTGGAAGCAAATAAAAAGCCGGCGTATTCATCCGCCGGCTTCTTATTAAGCAAAAATCTTTTGAATTTTTTCGATGGCCCAATCAAGATCTTCTTTAGAGATAATCAACGGCGGAGCAAAACGGATCACCGTCTCATGTGTTTCCTTGCATAAAAGACCTTCCTGTTTTAAACGCTCGCAGTATGGACGAGCTGGCTCTGTCAGCTCAACACCGATAAACAATCCACGTCCACGCACTTCTTTAATTGCCGGATGTTTAATCGCTGATAGCTTTTCCTTAAAGTACGTACCAAGTTCCAATGAACGCTCTACAAGCTTTTCTTCCTCAATCACTTGGAGTGAAGCGAGCGACACCGCACACGCAAGCGGGTTGCCTCCAAATGTAGAACCATGCGATCCAGGGTTAAACACCCCTAATACGTCTTTGTCTGCCACAACGCAGGAAATCGGGAATACTCCGCCGCCCAGTGCTTTTCCAAGAATCAGCATGTCTGGAACAACATCTTCCCACTGGCAGGCAAACAGTTTACCACTGCGGGCAAGGCCGGCTTGAATTTCATCCGCAATAAACAGCACGTTTTGTTCTTTACAAAGCGTTGAAGCTGCTTTTAAGAAGCCTTCCGGTGGAATGATAATCCCAGCTTCACCTTGAATCGGTTCAATTAAAAAGGCGGCTGTGTTCGGTGTAATGGCTGCTTCAAGCGCATCAATATCACCATATGGGATCAGCTTGATTCCGGGCAGCATCGGTCCAAAACCGCGTTTATATTCTGCTTCTGAAGAAAGCGATACAGCCGTCATTGTGCGTCCATGAAAGTTGCCGACACAGGCGATGATTTCAGCCTGGTTTTCTGCCACACCTTTTACGTCATATGCCCAGCGGCGTGCTGCTTTCACTGCTGTTTCTACCGCTTCCGCTCCAGTATTCATTGGCAGGGCCATATTTTTACCCGTTAATTCACAAATTTTTTCATACCACGGACCAAGCTGGTCATTGTGAAAAGCACGTGAAGTAAGTGTAACCCGGTCTGCCTGGTCTTTTAGTGCCTGAATAATTTTCGGATGGCGATGCCCCTGGTTAACAGCGGAGTAGGCGCTCAGCATATCCATGTAACGATTGCCTTCCGGATCTTTTACCCATACCCCTTCTGCTTCCGACACAACGATTGGCAGCGGATGATAATTATGCGCCCCAAATTGCTCCGTTTGTTCAATGATTTTTTTCGATGAGTTTGTTGCAGATGTCATTTTCTTCTCCCCCTTTTTGAGCTTAAAAAAATTCCGAAATTGTTTTTCCCTGCATGTGAAGAATCAAATAATCCGGGCTTCCTGCTTTTGAATCGGTTCCTGACATGTTAAAGCCGCCAAATGGCTGGTAGCCGACAATGGCACCTGTGCAGCCGCGGTTAAAGTAAAGGTTTCCGACATGAAATTCTCTGCGGGCTCTGTCAATATGTTCACGATTGTTGGAGATAAGTGCTCCGGTCAAGCCGTAATCTGTGTTGTTCGCAATTTCCAGCATGTGATCGAAATCTCTTGCCTTGCAAAATGCGACGACCGGGCCAAAAATTTCTTCTTGCATGAGGCGGTCCTGTTCCCCTACATCGGCAATGATTGTCGGCTCAATAAAGTAGCCGGTTTCGTCATTTCCGCTTCCTCCGGTTACAAGCCGGCCTTCTCCTTTGCCAATTTCAATGTAGTTCATAATTTTTTGGAATGCCCGTTCGTCAATCACCGGGCCCATATACGTATCAGCAGATTCCGGGCTGCCAAGCGTTAAGGTTTTCGTTAAGGCCGCTGCTTTTTCCAGCACTTCATCATATATATCTTCGTGGATGACCGCGCGCGATCCAGCGGAACATTTTTGGCCGGAAAATCCAAAGGCTGAGTAAACAATAGATGTTGCGGCAAGATCCACATCGGCGCTGCTGTCAACAAGCACCGTATCTTTTCCACCCATTTCCGCAATGACCCGCTTCAGCCAAATTTGTCCTTCCTGTACTTTTGACGCCCGTTCGTAAATACGGCAGCCAACGGTACGAGAGCCGGTAAATGAAACAAAGCGTGTTTTCGGATGTTCCGTTAAAAAGTCGCCAATTTCGGCACCGCTGCCCGGGATATAATTCAGAACGCCCGGCGGAAGACCTGCTTCCTCCATCACCTCTACAAATTTTGCCGCAATAATCGGTGTGGTTTCTGCCGGTTTTAACAGAACAGTGTTGCCCGTTACAATGGCTGCAACTGTTGTGCCGGCCATGATGGCCAGCGGAAAATTAAACGGTGAAATCACAATGCCGACACCAAGTGGGATGTAACCGAACTCATTGTGCTCACCCGGCCGGCTTTGAACGGGTGATCCCTTTTTCAGCTCGTTCATTTGACGTGCATAGTACTCCAGAAAATCAATCGCTTCCGCTGTATCTGCATCTGCTTCTTTCCACGGTTTCCCTGCTTCTTTTACAAGCCATGCCGAAAATTCATGCTTTCTGCGCCGGATAATCGCAGCTGCGCGGAACAGAATCTGAGCACGTGCTGACGGATCTGTATACTGCCACGTTTGAAAAGCAGTGAGTGCTGCCTGCATTGCCTGCTCGGCTTCTTGTTTTCCTGCCATCGAAACTGTTCCGATCACTTCTTGCTTGCATGCCGGGTTGATGGATGCTGTTTTCGTTTCTGTCTGTACACGCTTTCCATTAATAACAAGCGGGTATTCTTCACCGAGCTTTGTATTTACAAACCCAAGCGCCTCTTGAAATGCCTGCTTGTTTTCTTCCACATTAAAATCAGTAAATGGCTCGTGCTTGTATGCGATTACCATGATGATCCCCCCAGAAAAATAACTGTCTCGCTTTATACTATGCAGGAATCATGCCAACTTTTTAACGAGCGGAAGATCAGCTTTTGTTTTCTTGAATCTCTTTTAATACGCAAAATTATTTTGCATCTGACGAAAAAATTTGCCTTTTCAGTCCATTTTTTTTGCTCTATAGTGAATGAGAGCAACACACCTGAAACGGAGGACTCCGGAATGAAAGAAGATCAGCTGCATTTTATGAATGCCTTATATGAATATATTATGGATCAGGTCGACGTGGGGATTCATGCAATTGACGATGAAGGGAAAACCATTATTTACAACCGAAAAATGCGTGAAATTGAAGCAATGGACACGCAGGATGTGCTGCACAAAAATGTACTGGACGTATTTATGTTTCCCGAAAACCAAAACAGTACGCTCGTCCGGGCACTGCAGCAGGGAGAAGAAACCGTCAATGTGAAACAAACATACTTTAATAATAAAGGAACGGAAATTACAACTATTAATCATACATTTCCGTTCCGGGAAAAGGATGAAATCCGCGGTGCCGTTGAAATGGCTAAGGATGTTACGAAAATTGAACGCCTCATGCGCAGCAGTACCCGAAAGGAGGATACACGCTTTACCTTTGACAGCATTATCGGCAAAAGCGATGCCATACAGGAAGTGATCGAACTGTCAAAGAGGGCTACCCGCACTTCTTCTTATGTGCTTGTCGTCGGGGAAACCGGTACAGGAAAAGAACTGTTTGCACAAAGCATCCATAATGGGAGTGCCCGGGCTTCAGCACCGTTTATCTCGCAAAACTGCGCGGCACTGCCAGACAACTTAATTGAAGGGCTGCTATTTGGTACCACAAAAGGGGCTTTTACCGGAGCTATTGACAGTGCCGGTTTATTCGAGCAGGCAGAAGGCGGCACGCTTCTTCTCGATGAGATCAACTCGATGAATATTCACCTGCAGGCGAAGCTGCTGCGTGTTCTTCAGGAAAAAAGGGTCAGACGGATCGGCGGCACGAAAGATATTCCAATTAACGTCCGGATTATCGCCACGATCAATGAAGACCCTGTCGATGCAATCGCAAACGATCACTTGCGCAAGGACTTATATTACCGGCTTGGAGTAGTGACCATTTTTATTCCTCCGCTGCGCGAGCGCCTGGATGACATCCCGCTGTTGATCGAACAATTTATCACGAAATACAATGCACTGTTTGATATGAAAGTGCTCGGTGTAAAGCCGGAAGTACTGGATGCTCTCAATGCGTATCATTGGCCTGGAAACGTGCGGGAGCTTGAGCATGTGATCGAAGCATCCATGAATTTGCTTTTAGACGAGGACTGGATCGAATATGATCATCTCCCTTATCACTTCCGCCATAAATCAATGACAAGCGACCAGTCTGCACCCGTATCAAAGCTTGCCTCATTCCTTAATGGCGACGAAGAAGGAACCACTCATTTGAAAGATCAGCTGGATGCCTTTGAAAAATACTATATTGAGCATTTCCTGCACAAGAACCAATGGAGTATTTCCAGGACCGCTAAACAGCTGGGCCTAAGCAGGCAAAGCCTTCAATACCGTTTAAAAAAAGTCGGCCTCTCTTCAAAAAATGAATAAACAAATATGAATACTCCAAAAGATGCGTGCTTGAGCCATTTTATTTTTTTATGTTTCATAAAACAGCAGGGCATTTACGATACAAAGGGGATATTTACATGCAAAAGAAACAAGTGTCAATCATAGGGGTGCCAATGGATTTAGGGCAAACACGCCGGGGTGTCGACATGGGTCCAAGCGCCATCCGCTATGCGGGACTGACAGAGCGGATCCGCATGCTTGGATATACAGTCCATGATGAAGGCGATATTAAAGTGGAAATTCAGGAACGGGCCATTCCAAAAGAAACAGCCAACTTAAAAAATTTAACAGCGGTTGCAGAAGCTAGTGAAGCGCTGGCAAAAAAAATGGAAGAAACGGTCAGCCAAGGCCGCTTTCCGCTTGTGCTCGGCGGTGATCACAGCGTGGCAATCGGAACACTTGCAGGCATCGCAAAAAAACACCAAAACCTCGGCTTGATCTGGTATGATGCGCACGGCGATTTAAACACATCGGAAACCTCTCCATCCGGCAACATTCACGGAATGCCGCTTGCCGCGAGCCTCGGCATCGGTCACCGCTCCCTCACCCATATTGGCGGCTATTCCCCGAAAGTAAAGCCGGAGAATGTGGTGATTATTGGGGCACGGGATCTGGATCATGGTGAGCGCGAACTGATTAAAGAAAAAGGAATTAAAGTGTACACCATGCACGAAATAGACCGTCTTGGCATGACAGCCGTTATGAAAGAAACCATTGAGTATTTGCGTGAGCGCACCGATTATGTTCATCTTTCATTGGATCTCGATGGGCTTGATCCGACAGAAGCACCGGGAGTGGGGACGCCTGTAGCAGGCGGGCTCAGCTACCGTGAAAGCCACCTGGCGATGGAAATGCTTGAGGAAGCAGACATCATTACATCAGCAGAATTTGTAGAGGTCAACCCTATTTTAGATGAGAAAAATAAAACAGGCGATGCAGCAGTGGCGCTTATTGCTTCCCTGCTCGGTGAGAGACTTCTTTAAAAAAAGCCGCACAGCTCTGTGCGGCTTTTTTTACTTTTTCAAATGATACGGCACTGTTGTGACAACGACATTTCTGCGGTAAAGCAGAAAAGCCCGGATAAGCAGACTGGATTGATTGTGAAGAAAATTATGCCAGCCTTTTTTCGTAATAAACTGCGGAATAAGAACCGTCACCTGGTAGTTCGATTCACGCGCCTTATGTTCTACTGTATCCACAAATTTTGTCAGCGGCTGAATAATACTCCGATAATGCGAATGCAGGGTAACCAGCCGTACATCCGGCTGCCATATATTCCATTTTTCTTCAAACTTCTTTTCTTCTTCTCTTTCAAACGCAACGTAAACGGCAATAATCCGCTCAGGCGAAAGAGACTTCGCATAGTTTAAAGAGTTTTCAACTACATGCGTAATACCAGAAACCGGCACAATGATAATATTTCCTTCAATCGGAACAGCAGGCTCACATGTGGTAATACGCAGCTGGTCACCGACCGCTTCATAATGCATTTTAATCCGATGAAAGAGGTAAATAATAATAGGCAGAAACACAAGTACCGGCCAAACCTGCGCAAACTTTGTTAAGAAGAACACGATTGTGACAACAAAGCTGATTAAAGCTCCAGTTGTATTAATCACAAATTTCGCGGCCCATCCTTTCGGCTTTTCACGAAGCCATTTGACCATCATTCCCGTCTGTGAAAGTGTAAACGGAATAAACACACCGACCGCATAAAGTGGAATCAAGTTTTCCGTGTGCCCGCCAAATAAAATAATTAAAAGGATAGAAGCAGCACCCAGGATCATAATGCCATTCGAGTAGCCAAGCCGATCTCCTCTAAGGGTAAACATTCTCGGGATAAATTTATCCTGCGCCAAATTTACCGCCAGCAAAGGGAATGCCGAATATCCTGTATTCGCGGCGAGAATTAAAATTAAAGCCGTCGTTCCTTGAATAAAGAAATACATAAAAGTGCGGCCGAATGTTTCTTCTGCAATTTGAGAAACGACCGTTACTTCCGCCAGCGGCGAGACGCCATAATAATAAGCCAAATATACAATGCCCCAAAACAATAGAGCCAGCAGAAGCCCCATCGCTGTCAGCGTTCTGGCTGCATTGACCGGGGCCGGGCTTTTAAAATTCGGAATTGCATTGGAAATTGCTTCAACTCCCGTTAAAGCAGAACTTCCCGATGCGAACGCCCGCAGCAAAATAAACAAGCTGATGCCTGCAACCGGGGTTCCGGCCGGAGTATGCAGATCGGGCGGCACCTCTCCAGTTGCGATTCGAAACAGCCCCACACCAATTAAAATAAACAAAGCAAGGACAAACAAATAAACCGGATACGCCAGCACGGAGGCAGATTCTGTTACCCCCCGCAAATTAAGAAGCGTTAACAGCACAACGAATATAACGGCAATCATTACATTGTATTCATGCAGAGCCGGAAAAGCGGACGTAATCGCGTCCGTACCAGCCGACACACTAACAGCAACCGTTAAAATATAATCAACCAGCAGTGATCCCCCGGCTATCAGCCCCGGATTGGTTCCCAGGTTTGTTTTCGACACCACATAGGCACCGCCGCCTTGCGGATAAGCATAAATAATCTGCCGATAAGACAGGATCAATGCTGTTAATAAAATGAGCACACCGAACGCGATCGGAACCGAATACCAAAAAGCAGCTGCACTAACAGTCATTAAAACAAGCAGTATCTGTTCCGGGCCATACGCAACAGACGAAAGGGCATCTGAGGACAAAATAGCAAGCGCTTTTGTTTTGTTTAATTTTTGTTCTCCAAGCTCAGTTGATTTTAACGGCCGCCCGATCAAAAACCGTTTTACAGAAGACACCATGTTGTTCACCATCCAGTTTTGAAGTGTGTATTTTCTGTTCTTTCTTGCTGTTTTTACGCAGAAAAAAACCAATGACATTTTTTCCACGCGAAAACAAGAAAAGAATTTTCCTGATTTGCAATTGAAAAAAACATCATTGGTCTACGTAACGCCCAGCAAGCAATTCTGCCCTCTTTGCGTTCTGTCTTCCAAGCTGTTTTTTAAAAATAGGCATAATAAAAAGACCTGCTTTTTTGATCAAGCTGCTCTCTTTCGCAGCAATATACGCCACAAAAAAAAGCCCCCTGAATAAAGGTGGTCTTTAGACCTCCCTCGCTTTAGCCGACGAAGTTAGCTGACGGGCAGGATGGCGAAAGAGTACTCTCATCCCTTCCACAAAAACCGTGGAATTAGCCCCGGAAAAATTGGGTCCTCCGTTCCCCTCTGGGGGATTAAGCCGATTATGCGCTTGTTGATGACATCATTCTACTGCGCTCACTTTTTAAAGTCAATAGAATTTTAGTCAGCAGTCACTTCTTTTTCCAAATTGCGGTCGATCACAAATATTTCAATGCGTTCCCCTGTTTTGGTACTCATATCACTATGGCTTGAGAGCACTTTACAGCCTGTATACTTTTCGACGATTTCCTCGAATTGACTGCTGTACATTTCCCGCAGCACCTGGCGCATTTCCTTTACAAGCTTCCGTCCATCCTGGTGGCCGGCCAGGTGCTTTTCTTCTACCGTCATCACGCCTTTGAAACGGGCGATCACCATATCCTGAACGATATAGATTTTCGTTTCCTGCGGTCCCCGCCCAATCAATTCGCGCTGCAGCTTAATAAGTGCTTCACCCAGCTCGGCTTCAAGCTTTTTTTTCCGTCCTGCCACTGCCTCTTCCTCCCATTTGTCAAGATCAACCGTTTTTCATCATACGTTGAATCGTAAACATCTGTAAAGAAGAAATTACAGATTACACAAGAGTCTGAATACCGGCCAGCACAAGACCGATGAAAAAGCCGCAGACAGCCCCATTTACTCGAATCCATTGCAGATCTTTGCCAATATGGTTTTCCATCATCTCGACAAGTGTTTCATTATCAAGCTTGTTTAAATTTTCTTCGACCAGCTTACCGATTTTTGAATGGTTTTCTTCAACGAGCACACCTATTTGATGCTGAGCCCACGCTTCCAGCCGGTTTATTTTATCGGGATTATCCTGCACGCTTCGAATCGTCCGGTTTACAAAAGGAAGAATATAGTTCTCCATGCATTCACCGCTTTCGATAAAAGCAGAAGCTTTTTGCTGAATGGATACTAAAATCTCCTCGATTTTCCCGGAAAGCTCCCAGTCATGAATCGCTGCTTCTTTCCGAGCCTCTATAACCTCCATCCATTCTTTCCGTTCTGTAATTCCCCGCATTTCTTCCTTCACCTTTAATAAAAGCGTCTGCCGGTTCATATCCTCCGGGTTCTTTATATTAATGAGTGCATTCCGCAGCAGGTTTTGCAGAAGGCTTCCCAGCTTTTCTTCGCTTAACATCTGCTGGAACGATTTCAGGGCAAACTGCATAAATCCATCCAGCTCCAAGCCCTCGATGGCTCTTAAAGCTGTTCGGCCGAGCTGTCGGCTCGTTTCATTTTTATTCAGCCACTGCTCCATGCGATCAAGCATATAATCAAGCGCTTTTTCATCGTATTGATGATGAATCAGCTTCTCTACGGCCATTTCGATCACGTGCCCTGTATCAATAGAACGCAATGCCTTTTTTAGTTCTTTTTCAATCAGAGGCGCTATTTTTGCCACATCGATGGAGCGGACCATTTGATCAAGAAGCCCATTGATTTCTTTTTTTACCGCTTCTGACGAAACTTCTTTTTGGATAACCGGTATCATTTTTTGAATAACATGCGCATTTTGCAGCTTACTTTGAATGCTCTCTTTAGAAAGCCAGTCGTTTTCCAGTGTATTTACGAGCGCCGCTACAATTTTTTTGCGGTTTTTTGGTAGAAGAGCTGTATGCGGAATAGGAATGCCCATTGGATGACGAAACAGCGCTGTTACAGCAAACCAGTCAGCAAGACCGCCAACAAGGCCCGCTTCAAATCCGCCATGCAAAATAGCACTCCAGGCTGTTTCTTGAAAAGGAATAGTTGCAATAAAACCACCGCCCATCACAGCAAGTGATGCACTGGCTAAATGCTTCGATTGTGTTGGTTTTTTATTTGTCATATTTTCTGCACCTTCCGTACGTTCTGTTCCTTTTATTATAGCAATAATGTGAAAAATATTTTAACGTGAAGCAGATAATTTTTATATTATATTGACATAACTAAATATTATTTGTTATCCTCTAGTTTGTAAAAATTGAATATAAAATCCTCATGGCTGTCTCAATGAGGTAGAGGTTGCGATTATTAAAAGTAGCATATCGGAAGTCTAATGGGGCTGTTGAAGATATGTGAAAGGAAGGGTCGCCGAAGTTTGAAGCATCCATTTTATGCTTCGAGCTGGGTTTGTATCGAATAGGTGCAAAACTGTCACGGATTGATTCTGTGGAGAACTATAAAGAGACAGAAAATGAGGGTTATAACGATAAAACACAAATGTCCCATGCATTTGTGTTTTTTATTTAGGAGGAACATGGAATGGATAAAAAATGGGGATTATGGCTTCTGACAGCTATTGTCGTCGGAAACATGGTCGGTTCCGGTATTTTTATGCTGCCGAGCACACTGGCCCAGATAGCGAGCCCGCTTGGTGTAACGATTGCCTGGCTTCTGACTGGTTTCGGCGTTTTAATGATTGCTCTCGTGTTTGGCACATTGTCAATTCGCAAGCCTGAATTAACAGGCGGCCCGCAAAGCTATGCGCGGTCGTTGTTTGACTCACCAAAGTACGGAAAAACTGCCGGCTTTTCGATGGTATGGGGCTATTGGGTCGCCAACTGGATCAGCAATGTCGCGATCATTACAAGTTTTGCAGGCTACTTATCAACGTTTTTCCCGGTTATGAGAAGTGAACATCCTCTTTTCACAATTGGCTCTCAGCAAGTTTCTGTAGGGCAGACGATTACATTTGTCATTTGCAGCTTACTGCTTTGGGGCACACATTTTATTTTGATCACAAGCATGCAAACTGCCGGTAAGTTAAATTTTGTCGCTACTGCTTCAAAAGTGATCGGGTTTCTGCTGTTTATTACAGCTGCTCTGTTCGCTTTCCAAGTATCGAATTTTGGCGAGATGTATACACTGATTACAGACAGTGAAGGCCAGACGCACGGTTTGTTCAGTCAAGTAAACATGGCAGCTATTTCTACGCTTTGGGCATTTGTTGGAATCGAGTCAGCCGTTATCTTATCCGGCCGGGCGAAATCCCAGCGTGATGTTGGACGTGCAACGGTTCTTGGCCTGCTCATTGCTCTTGCCATTTATGTAGCGCTGACCCTGATTACGATGGGTGTATTGCCGCAGGACGTGTTAAGATCATCTGATAAGCCATTTGTCGATGCTCTTTCTGTTTTAATCGGCGATACAGGAGCAACCGTGATGGCCCTGCTTGCGGTGATTTCGTTGTTCGGTTCCACAATTGGCTGGATTCTGCTCGCCTCTGAGGTGCCATACACTGCAGCGAAAGAAGGCAATTTCCCGGCTTTCTTTGGGAAAGTGAATAAAAAAGGCAGCCCGTCTCGCTCATTGGCCATCACAAATGCGATGTCACAGATTTTCGTTTTCTCGACAATTTCCGGAACAATCAGCGAAGCATTCACGTTTTTAACAACGTCCGCTACGCTTGCTTACTTGATTCCGTACCTGGTATCGTCTCTGTATCTGTTAAAGCTTACTTTAAAAGGCGAAACGTACGAAGCAGGCGACAAAGCGCGCATCCGTCACGGGGTTATTGCCGCAATTGCGCTTGTATACTCTCTTTGGGTTATTAAATCAGGAACAGCTGACTGGTTAACCTTTACGCTTGGAATCGGATTGTTCCTTCTAGGTATTGTCATCTACCCTATTCTGCGTCGCTCACGTCTTATTAAATAAATCTCTTCTTTATACAGATAAAAAACCCTCCCGAATTCGGGACGGTTTTTTTTTATTGTTATTGATTTAATTTTGAATGCTTCCGTGAATAAACGAAATAAATTACGACACCGATCAACAGCCAGATAATAAAACGAATCCATGTAGCCGAACCAAGCTGCAGAATCAAGAATCCGCAGAATAGGATGGCTAAAATCGGAATCAGTGGAACAGCCGGGCAGCGGAACGCACGCGGCAGGTCCGGCTGCTTGTATCGAAGTACGATAACAGCAATCGATACGAGGACAAATGCTGACAACGTACCGATGTTAACGAGCTTCGCCAGTTCATCCAGCGAAATAAGCGCACCCATCAAGCCGGCAATCAATCCGAAAATCCATGTTGCTGCAAAAGGTGTTTGGTATTTCTTATGGACTTTTGACAAAACAGGCGGCATTAAACCGTCCCGTGACATGGAAAACATAACACGTGTCTGGCCATACAGCATAACGAGCATAACTGTTGTCATTCCTAAAATCGCACCAAGGTCAATTATACCAGCTACCCAGTTTTGTCCAGAAACTTGAAGCGGCAGTGAAACCGGATGCGCCACCCCTTCGAATTGAGCAAACGGCACAACACCTGTCATAATGGCAGAAACGACTACGTAAAGCACTGTACAAATAAACAGCGATGAAAGAATCCCGATTGGCAGGTCTCTTTTCGGATTTTTTGTTTCTTCAGCCGCAGACGAAATCGCATCAAACCCGATAAAAGCAAAGAATACAAGTGCCGCAGCGGCAAACACACCATCAAAACCAAATGGCATAAACGGATCCCAGTTAGCCGGCTTTACATACCCGGCAGCTACTACGATAAACAAAAGAACAACTGCCACTTTAACGATAACCATAATGTTGTTCACACGCTTTGATTCTCTCACACCGATTGAAAGTAAAAACGTAATGAGCATAACAATCAAAAAGGCCGGAAGATTAAAATATGTTGTCGTTCCTTCAATAGTACCTGGAGCTGCTGTAAAGGCGGTAGGAATATGAAGGCCAAACCCAGCAAGCAATGATTGAAAATAACCAGACCATCCGACTGATACAGCACTTACAGCCAATAAATACTCAAGAACCAAATCCCATCCAATGATAAAAGCAATAAATTCACCAAGTGTCGTATACGTATATGTGTAAACAGAACCTGCGATTGGTACCGTTGACGCAAATTCAGCATAAGACAGAGCAGCAAACAAGCAAGCAAGACCAGCGATCACAAACGATATAATTAATCCCGGTCCAGCGGTTAAGGCACCTGTCCCAGTCAGAACGAAAATCCCCGTTCCGATGATGGCACCAATACCCAGCATCGTTAAATCAAAGGGACCCAATTCTTTTTTGAGCGCACTTTTTGGCTGGCCATCAAGCAGATCCCTAATATTCTTTTTTCGAAATAATGATTGATTCATACTTTTTTCCTCGCTTTCTGAAAATTTATTATATTAGAGTAATAGACTTGTTGCAATACAATAATAAAAATTTTTTGAAAGTTTAATTTAATTTAAAAATTCTTACTTTTATCCTTTATTTCCCTGTTTTCCTTTCCGGCAAAACGGCTGATCTTTAATATTTTGTAAAGGTTTCCTCCTGCTTCTTGAAGGAATGAAACAGCCGTGCTACGTTAAATAAAACGTTTTTGAGATTAAAGGAGTAAACGATGAGGAAAAGAAATGCTAAGACACTATGGGAAATTTTAGTTGTATCAACCCGGCTTGGACTGACTTCTTTCGGCGGCCCCACAGCCCACTTAGGATATTTTCACGAAGAATATGTACGCAGGCGAAAATGGATAGATGAGCAGAGCTATGCTGACTTGGTCGCTCTCTGTCAATTTATTCCTGGTCCAGCAAGCAGCCAGGTCGGAATCGGCATTGGTGCCGCACGAGGCGGTGTGATCGGCGGCTTGCTGGCTTTTCTCGGCTTTACGCTTCCTTCTGTTATTGCCCTCATTTTGTTTGCCCTTCTTTTGCAAGGAGGAAACATAGCGGAAGCCGGCTGGATTCACGGATTGAAGCTTGTGGCTGTAGCGGTTGTGGCTCATGCCATTTTAGGAATGGCGGAAAAATTAGCCCCGGATCTTAAGCGGAAAGCCATTGTGCTTGCTGCACTTGCAGTCGTTTTGCTCTGGCAGGCTGTGTTTGTCCAGGTACTCACCATTGCAGCGGCTGCTTTAATCGGCTTTTTTCTTTATCCAAAGCATAATTCAAATACGGCCCGTCCTTTTATTTTTCCTATTTCCCGGGCATTTGGTATCGCTTGTCTCGTGCTTTTCTTTGCTCTGCTCTTCTGTCTTCCTTTGCTTCGCCAGGCGACAGGGCTGGACTGGCTGGCACTGTTTGACAGCTTTTACCGTAGTGGTGCACTTGTATTCGGCGGCGGGCATGTTGTTCTGCCTCTTTTGGAACGAGAATTTGTTCCAGCGGGCTGGCTGACAGCAGAACAGTTTTTGGCCGGCTATGGAGCTGCTCAAGCTGTACCAGGGCCGCTTTTTACATTCGCTGCTTATATGGGTGCCGTGATTGATGGCTGGAAAGGCGGGCTGCTCGCTACAGCTGCCATCTTCCTGCCGGCATTTTTGCTCGTTTTTGGTATCCTTCCTTTTTGGGATGAGCTTCGCCGCAAGCCGGCTGTTCAAGGCGCACTGATGGGTGTAAACGCTGCGGTTATCGGTTTATTGATTGCTGCATTTTACATGCCTATTTGGACGAGCAGCATCAACCGTCCCCTTGATTTTGTTTTAGCTGCCGTATTATTCAGCCTGCTGGCACACTGGAAGCTTCCTGCCTGGATGGTCGTCATAATCGGCGCACTGGCCGGCATACTTTTGGACGCTTTTCTATAAAAAATGGTCTCTTTCCAAAGAGACCATTTTTTACGTACAGTTATTTTTCTTCATCTACATATTTTCCATAATCGGGAACTGCCACTTTGTCGAATTCTTGAACGAGCATAGCTAATCCATCCGATAATTCGCTGCCGCTCATCGGGCGCCCATGGCCCGTTATCGTGACAGCCGGCTTTAGCTTCTCCAATGCTGCTACAGAATTTTTTGCAGCTTCCCAGTCGGTCGTCAAGTACCGGGGAGGACCGTTTAACTCTTCCTTTTGCGTCACCACTTTGTAAAAAGAATCCTGCTTAACGGTTACAAATGCGTCACCCGCCAGTAAAAGGCGATCCTTGTCGCGGAACAGCGATATGTGCCCCGGTGAATGCCCCGGCGTATGAATCCAGCGAAAATCCGGCAGGTGCGGGAGTTCCCCATCAGGTGGAAGCTTTTCTACATTCCCTCCAAGGTTAATCGGCTCACGCGGAAACAGCGGCGACATCTTCGCTACCATGCCTCCCTCTACCGTCGCATCCGGCTTCGGATACGGTTCTTGGCCCGTTAAATGCGGCAGCTCCAGTTCGTGTGCATACACCGGCACCTTCCAGTGTTTTACCAATTCAATAACAGCTCCCACGTGATCAAAATGGCCGTGTGTTAAAATGATTGCTTTCGGACGGCTGCCAGCACCAAAATACTTTTCTGATACGGAAATAATGTCCCCGGCAGAGCCGGGCATTCCTGCATCTACTAAAACGAAGTCTCCGGTGTTTGGATCTCCAATCAGGCAAATATTGACGATTTGAATCGTGTGGCAGACAATACCCGGCACGACTTCGACGGACTCGCCGCTTTTTACTGAAGTGGCGGGAATAAATTTGTAATCACTGCCATATGTCATCTGCTGTTCCATCTGCCATCCTCCTTTTTTGCTGTAAATGGTACGCCCGTTAGTATTCCTCTGCCAGAGCAAACTATAAAAAACAAAAGCAGCCTTTTAAATCACCGGGTATACCCACCCATAACGTGGATTGCAGTAATATGGGGGCCTTGCGCCTATTTTCGGCACTTGAATGCTTGCACCCTCTGCCGTGTACATAATTCGTTCTTTTTCATTAGACTGTTGAACAAGCAGCAGTCTGACCTGGCCATGTACTTCATAAGCCTGCACGTGCATCTTCCTCCCTTCTGTTTCGTTTCTCCTTACTTTATTCAGCTGTCATTTAAATGGACTCTGGCTTCGCTTCGAAACATTCACCACAAATGCCTATCTTACATAAAGTGTGATAGGTCATTTTCAAATAAGGAGGGGTTTTCCATTTTGAATGATAAAACAGATAAGAACCAAAACGGGTCTCCACATTCGTATCCTCTTTACCCTAATTACGGAAAAATAACACAATATGAAGATGTTTCGCTTACGGTTCCAGAACAGCGTCAGCTGCGACAGCCCGGGTTGGAAAAGTGGATGGTGCCCCGCCCAATTGTAGAAAATCCAAATGAAAAAGGAAGCGGAAAGCTGAAAGGAAAAACGGCCCTAATCACAGGAGGAGACAGTGGCATCGGAGCCGCCGTGGCCATTGCTTTTGCCAAAGAAGGAGCCAATGTGGCGATTGCTTATTTGGATGAGCATGAAGATGCCGAGCGGACCAAAAACAGAATCCAGGAGCTCGGACAGTCTTGCTTACTGCTGCCGGGTGATCTCGGAAAAAAAGAGCAATGTGCTGCCATTGTAGAAAACACCGTAAAAACATTTGGCGGTCTTGATGTGCTGTGCAATCACGTCGGCATTCAATTTCAGCAGCTCAGCCTGCTCGATATTACAGACGAACAATTTGATCTTACCTTTAAAATTAATATTTATTCTCACTTTTACACAACGCGGGCCGCTCTTCCCCATTTGAAAGCAGGCAGTTCGATTATTAACACTTCTTCCGTTACGGCTTACCGGGGCCATAAGGAATTGGTTGATTATTCGTCTACCAAAGCAGCAAATATTGGTTTTACACGGGCTCTAGCCAACAACGTTATCAGCCAGGGAATCCGCGTAAACGCTGTGGCACCCGGCCGCGTATGGACTCCTCTTATTCCGGCAAGCTTTTCAGCAGACCAGGTTCCGCTCGTTAATAACCTGATGGACCGCCAGGGGCAGCCGTTTGAACTGGCCCCTGCTTACGTATATCTTGCTTCCGACGATTCACGGTATATGACCGGGCAGACTATTCACGTTAATGGAGGCGAATGGACTTCTTCATAACGACTATCTTGAAAAAATAAACAAAGAAAAGGAGACAGCATTCAGCTGCCCCCTGTGAGAGCATGGACAAAGTAAGAAAGCGCCTGCTCTTCCAGGAACGCCGCCAGCCGGGAAGCGGAGTGACCTTTTCGGGTCATGAGCATTCACAGACGGCAAGTGACGCCAAAAGCGGGCATTTGCCAACATCCGAAAAAGGAGACAGCGTTCAGCTGTCTCCTTTTTCGGCTTATTCGTTTTACTTCTGTAAACTGCCCGCTTTTGCACCCAGCCATTCTGCAAATTCAGCATCCGTAGGATACATGCGTTCTTTCACTACTTCTCCGTTCAGAAAAATAATCGGCAAAATTCCCGGTCCTTTTTCTTGCATAAGTGTATGTACCGTTTCATTTTCTAAAAAAGCCTCTGAATGGTCCGCTAAGTTAAAGCGTTTAATATGGGCTCCTTTTTCCTGCCACATATGAACGGAAGCGGCCACACGGGCGAGCTCAGGGTCTACGCGTGGACCGCATGTGCCAGAACAGCACATGGCCGGGTCGAAAATATGAATGGTTGTCATTCTATTCCCCTCTTTCTTCATTTGCTAAAAGTATACACCGTTTTAGACAGCGCTTTCAATGATAGATTTTTGATAAAAAAGGACATTACGCCTTTATAATTTTAAAAAACAATTCTATAGATCGTCTTGATTTCATACATTATCATATTAGAGAAGATTTTTGTTAATAATTATTATAAATAAATATTGACTTTCGTTTGAGAAGTGTTATCATTTACTTACAGCAAACAATAACTGATGAGGTGATTTCTTTGATCGAAAAAAGCAATCGTTTAACAACCAGCTGGGGTGCTCCTGTTGGGGATAATCAAAACTCACAAACAGCGGGAGATCGCGGCCCTACTTTAATTCAAGATGTTCATTTGCTTGAAAAACTAGCTCACTTCAACCGCGAACGCGTACCCGAGCGCGTTGTTCACGCAAAAGGCGCTGGTGCACACGGCTACTTTGAAGTAACAAATGATGAAATCTCAAAATATACAAAAGCAGACTTTTTATCCGAAGCAGGCAAACGTACGCCGATGTTTATCCGCTTCTCAACCGTTGCTGGTGAGCTTGGATCAGCTGATACAGTTCGCGATCCACGCGGCTTTGCAGTTAAGTTTTATACAGAGGAAGGCAACTATGATATTGTCGGAAACAACACACCTGTGTTTTTCATTCGCGACGCGATTAAATTCCCTGACTTTATCCATACACAAAAACGCCATCCGCAAACGCACTTGAAAAATCCTACAGCCGTTTGGGATTTCTGGTCTTTATCACCTGAATCACTTCATCAGGTTACGATTTTAATGTCTGACCGCGGTATCCCGGCAACGCTCCGTCATATGCATGGATTCGGCAGCCATACCTTTAAATGGGTAAATGCTGAAGGACAAGCTGTCTGGGTGAAATACCACTTTAAAACAGACCAAGGTGTAAAAAATCTGGATGTAGATGTTGCCGCAAAACTAGCTGGTGAAAATCCGGATTATCATACAGAAGACTTATTTAACGCTATTGAAAACGGTGATTTCCCATCATGGACATTGTATGTGCAAATTATGCCATACGAAGACGCCAATACGTACAAATGGGATCCATTCGATGTCACAAAAGTATGGTCACAAAAAGACTATCCATTAATCGAAGTTGGTAAAATGACACTGGACCGCAATCCAGAAAACTATTTTGCAGAAGTTGAGCAGGCTACATTCTCACCAGGTACTCTTGTTCCAGGCATTGAGCCGTCACCAGACAAAATGCTTCAAGGCCGCTTGTTCGCCTATGCAGATGCGCACCGCTACCGTGTTGGTGCTAACCATAATACACTGCCAATCAACTCGCCAAAATGCCCATACCACAACTATCAGCGCGACGGCCAAATGCGCTTCGACGGCAATGGCGGCAAGTCGGTTTATTATGAGCCAAACAGCTTTGGCGGCCCGGCTGAAACACCGGAAGCGAAGCTGACACCATTTGAGGTGCAAGGCCTTGCAGGCCAGCATAGCTACAGCCATGATGACCATTACACACAAGCAGGCGACTTGTACCGTTTATTGTCTGAAGATGAGCGCACACGCCTTGTCAACAACATCGTTGGCGCAATGAAACCGGTAGAGCGTGAAGACATTAAGCTCCGCCAGATCGCCCATTTCTATAAAGCAGATCCGGAATACGGCACACGCATTGCAGAAGGGCTTGGCCTTGCCGTTCCAGCTCAGTAAACAAAAAAAGAGGTATCCGCAAACGGGCGGAATACCTCTTTTACTTTGAAAAGGAGTGAACATTCATTGAAAAAAGCCCAAATTTGTCCTGACTGCCAAATGGCTATGAAAAAGCTAAAGCACAGTACTTTATGCGGATGCGGTATTAAACTTACAACGATCAGCCGCTCAAAGCGTTAACGAAACCGTTCAGGAAAATCGGTAATAAGCGCTTCTACCGGCACACCGCTGCTCCGAATCCGCTCCCACTCTTTTGGATGGTTAATTGTATAGAGACGAAGAAGCATGCCGCTGTCAACAGCTTCCCTTCCATAGCCGCTAAGCGCATAGGATGACTGTGTATGAAGGGCCCTTAAACCAAGCTCTTTCGCTCTTGCCAATGCATCACGGCGTATTTTCCAAATAAGTCCTGCAACTGCTATGTACGGGTCCAGCTCAATCACCCGCTTAATGCTGTCGAAGTTAAACGAAGAAATAATGATTCTCTCCCGCATCTGGTAAGCGCCAGCCAAATCCAGCACTTGCTTTTCGATTCCGTGGTAAGGTACTTTATTGGTTTTAAGTTCAATATTGATCTGCAGCTTATTTCCTGCCGCCCATTTAAAAAATTCATCGAGCGTTGGGATTTTTTCACCTGAGTAAGACGGACTGAACCAGCTTCCTGCATCAAGCTGTGCCAATTCATCCAGCGTCATTCGCCCAATGGCTCCCCTGCCGTTTGTTGTCCGATTAACGGTTTCATCATGAATAATGACAAGCTCTCCATCCCTTGTCATTTGTACATCGAGTTCAATGCCGTCTGCCCCTTTTTGAGCAGCTGCCCGGAAAGCGGCCATTGTATTTTCGGGGCATGTTCCGCTTGCACCGCGATGGGCAAAAATGACCGGCTTTTGGTTCATGCTGATCTCTCCTTTTTATATCATCCTCTTTATCTTATGTTAAATGAAAGAAGAAGCGCCAGTTTTGAGCGATGCGCTGCAAGGGCTCTATATGTTAAATCGGTTTTCCTAATAAAAATGGCTTCCTTGTGCGGAAGCCGGTTTTTTATTTCTTTTTAATTTTTACAAACATCACTTTTAAATAATGGCCTTCAGGAAAAGCGTCTATGGTTCGAAAATCTTCTGGCAGCCCGTATTGCTCGACAATCTCATAAGCCGCTCCCTGCTCCTTGCAGGCCTCTTTAATAAACCTCTTAAATGTTTTTACATCCACAGCGCTGCTGTTTGTAGAGGCAACAATGATGCCTTTATGCTTCGTTAACTGAATCGTTTCTTCAAGCAGCTTTGTATAATCTTTTGCTGCGCTGAAGGTCCGTTTTTTTGTTTTCGCAAAACTGGGCGGGTCGACAACAACAAGATCAAAGGTCCGCTTCTTTCGGGCAGCGTATTTAAAATATTGAAACACATCGTCCACGACGATTTCCTGCTCCGAGACATCGATTCCGTTCGCTTCGAATTGCTGGATCGTCTTTGGCCTGCTTCGGTTGGCGACATCCACACTTGTTGTTTTTACAGCGCCTCCAAGCGCGGAAGAAACAGAAAATGCGCCTGTATAGGAAAACATATTAAGCATTTCCGCATCTTTGGCATACCTTGTGCGGATCGCATTTCTTACTTCACGCTGATCAAGAAAAATCCCCGTCATGGCACCGTCATTTAAATCCACACAAAAATTCACGCCATTTTCTTTGATCAGCATTGGAAACTCGCCGCGTTCTCCTTCTACAAAATCATCATCTTCAATGTACTGCCCTTTCTGGTCAAAGCGCTTTTTCTCATAAATCCCTTTGAATTCGAGCTTCTCGCGCATGGCAGTCAGGATGTCTTTCCGGAATGAGTAAATGCCCTCGCTGTACCAGTGAATAACATAAAAGCCGTCATAATAATCGATAATTAACCCGCCAATTCCGTCTCCTTCACCATTAAACAAGCGAAAAGCCGTCGTATCAGGGTCTTTCATCAGCTCCTTACGGTGCTGAAAAGCCGCCTCTATTTTGCGGCCGAAAAAAGCAGCATCGATATATTCTTCCGGCTCCCGGGTGATGACCCAGCCGATGCCTTTATTTTGTACGCCGTAATAGCCGGTACCAATATAGTTTTTTTTATCATCTAAAATACGGAGAATATCTCCTTCTTTTTTGAGTGCTTTCGGGTTTTCAACCGCCTCTTTTTCAAGAAGAGGGTATCCCGCGCGGAGCTTTGCTGCCGCTTTTTTGTTTACCTTTATATTGATCAGTGTTTTCATTCCAGCCCCCTGAACGCTTTTTTCTTTATCTTATCAGAACCTGTGTACAAACAGCATGTTTTAATGATTAGGATGCCAGTAAGCAGGTATATATGACTACTGTTTTTTTGAGGCTTTAAATTCAAATTGAACAGTGCCTTCATTTTTATCTTTCCAAACGAGATAAGCATCAAATGGCTGCTTTCCTTTAAAGCCTTTGATTAAGTTCGTTTTTCCTTTATCAAGAAGCTTTTTTACATTCGCTGCACTGATTGACTTGCCGAGCATTTTTTTGCCGAGTATAAACCCGCATTTCGACGATTGGTAAGCGGAACAGCCATAAAATTTCCCTTTATCAATAACAGCGCTTCCGCATCTCGGGCATGCACCGAGCGGCTGATGATCACGTGCGGCCGGCTTAGACGGCGCATCAAATGACCAGCCGGCAGAGTGCTCGATAGCATCCTGCACAATTTTTTGGGCGAGCCGCTTTGACTGTTCAATAAACACATTGGCCGGCGCTTGTCCTTTGCCAATTTCTTTTAAGCGCTGCTCCCATCTGCCTGTTAATTCTGGTGAAGCGAGCAGCGTATTTTCCACAGCATCAATCAAGACGAATGCCTTGGCCATCGGTACCACGCGGTGCTCTTCTATCTTCATATAGTCAAGCTGCTTCAGACGCTCGATAATATTAGAGCGTGTACTTTCCTCTCCAAGGCCGGAAACCGATTTTAATACATTGCCAAGCTCTTTATCCTCCACTGTGTAACCGACATTTTTCATGGCGGTAATAAGTTCCCCTTCTGTGTACCGTTTCGGCGGGACGGTTTTTCCTTCCACGACTTTTACATCCTCTGCTATGCCTTTTTGTCCTTCTTTCACATTCGGCAGCAACACATCCTCTTTTTCCTTTTCAAACAAAACCGGACGCCACCCGGGCTCAATCAGCCGCTTCCCGTTCGTCACAAAGATGTGCGGCCCGACCGCTGTTCGGATCGTCGAATGTGCAAACAGGGCCGGGTTATAATGGGCAGCAATCAATGAACGAGCAATGAGATCATAAATCTTTCGCTCATCACCGCTTAATGAGTGAAGAGCCGGAACTTTTTCTGTTGGAATGATGGCATAATGATCGCTTACTTTTTTCGAGTCTACGTATCGTTTATCCGATAGGATGGAACGTGTTGTCCCGGCGGCCCATTGCTCGTACGGCTCGAGCTGGGATAACTTCCTTAAGATAGCTGGAAAAGCCGCAGCTTCTTCTGGATTTACATGATTGCTGTCGGTCCGGGGATAGGTCACGTAAGACCGCTCATAAAGAGCCTGCGTCACCTCCAATGTTTTCTTTGGCGAAAAATTAAACCGCTTGTTCGCAAGTGCCTGCAGAGTGGATAAACTGTGAAAAGCAGGCGGCGGCACCGGTTTGTTTTCCGTTTTCACTTCTACTGCTTCCGCTTCTTTTCCCATGCACTCGTCCCGGATTGCTTCTGCATTCTCTCGTTCATAAAAGCGCGTTTCTTTTTCTTTTATCCATTTTCCTTCATATAAAGCTCCATCCATGTTAAAAGACGCGACTACTTCATAAAATGGCTTGGATACAAAGGCAAGAATCTCTTTTTCCCGCTTGACGACAAGGGCAAGCGTAGGAGTCTGCACGCGCCCGACGGCATATACATCCCGCCCCGCTCCTTTTGTTTTAGACTGAATTAAGAGCGTATAAGCACGGCTCGCATTCATGCCAATGAGCCAGTCTGCGTAGCTGCGGGCCATCGCTTCGTGGTAAAGCGGCATTGTCTCTTCGATAGGCCGCAGATTGGCAAAAGCCTGCTCCACGGCTCTCGGTGTTAAGCTGCTTACCCAAAGACGCCGCATCGGTTTATTAACACCGGACATGCGGACAACGAGCTGCACAATGAGCTCTCCCTCACGTGCCGGGTCGCCCGCGGAAATAATTTCGGTTACGGCCGGATTTCGAATAATCTCTTTGACTGCTTTGAACCGGCTTGTTTTAGCTGGGATGATTTTATATTTAAATGTTTCTGGAATCATTGGCAGTGTTTCAAGATGCCACCTTTTTAATTTAGGGTCCATTTCATGCGGCGGTACAATTTCAAACAAGTGGCCGCTGCACCAGGCGAGCAGTGCCCCATCTGGAAATGTTTCACATGGGGCAATCTCAATGTGTGTTCCTTTTTTCGCATGGCGGAATGGAGCGGCAAGCGCCTCGGCCTGTGATGCTTTTTCAGCAATGATCGCCTGCATGGCTTTTCCTCCTATCTACAAAAACAAACGTTCGATACCCTCATTATAAAGGGGTCATTTCATTTTCGCAAACGCAAAAGAGCGAAGCCGGCTTTGGGCTTCGCTCTTTTTTCAGCTCAGTTTTCTCTCTGCCTCGCCAATTGCCTGGCGTATGGCGCTCTCTGGATTCGTCACCATCTTGCCGTGACCCACCGCAAGAAGCGCTGGCTGAAGCGCCTGAATCCGTTTGGCACTTTCGATCGCGGTCTGTTTATCCCATGTTCCGAATGCTGGAAAAGGGAACAGCGGTTTAAATGTACCGGCAACCGCCATTCCTCCATGTGTTTGAAAAGCATCTCCAACAATCAGGTGCTTGTTCCGGGTCTCCCAAAACGACATGGAGCCCGGCGTATGGCCTGGCGTAAACACGGCTTCAAGCGAGCCGATTCGATCCCCTTCATTCAGTTCTACATCCGGTTTTGTACTCATTCTTTTTGGAACACCGCCTTTAATAGGCTTTTGCGCTTCGCCCGCATCAACCGTCAAATCTCCTTCCAAAATCCGTGCGTCGCGTGCAGATATATAAACAGGCACATCAGGCATAAACGCTTTTAATCGATCGACTGAGCCAATATGGTCTTCATGAGCATGCGTAAGTACAATGTGTTCAATCGGCTTGCCCAATCGTTTTACCATATTCATAATGGCAGCTGCACTAAACGGAAGGGCTGCATCAATCAACGTAAGAAATCTTTCTTCCTCAACCATATAGCAATTAACCGGAAACAGGGAGGGCATAAAAGAAATTTGATATAAACTTCCCGTTTTTTGAATGCGGACCATGACAATCTCCTCCGATGAAAAATGGCTTCCGTTCAAAACGGAAGCCATTTTTTATTTGTAATACACATCTACGCTAAATCCTTTTTCTTTGTAATAATCAAGGATCCCATTGTAAATCGCAATAGACATTTTATTCATTTGAGCATCAGACGCCATCTTGGCAGCGTCTCCTGCATTTGTGATAAAACCAAGCTCAAGCAATGTGGCTGGCATGCTGTTTTCCCGAAGAACCGAGTAATTGCCCGGTTTCGTACCGCGGTCGCGAAGGCCCCATGCGGCAAGCATACGTGCCTGAATCTTTTCGCCAAGAAGCTTGCTGTCAGCTGCATGCTGGTTGCCGGCTGAATAATAATACGCTTCTGTACCTGTTGCGGCAGGTGTTGCGGCATTTGCATGGATACTGACAAAAATATCTCCGTCTTCATTTTTTGCAAACGCAGAACGGTCAAGCAGTTCAATAAAGACATCCGAAGACCGGGTCATTTTTACCGTAAACGGTGTTCCTTTTAAAAGGCTGCTTACTTGCAGGCCGGCTTTGAGCACAACATCTTTTTCCTTTAAGCCATTGCCGACCGCGCCGGAATCTTTGCCCCCATGACCCGGATCTAAAATAATCGTTTGCCCGGCCAAAGCAGAATCCGTATTTGGTAACGGAGCTGGAGCCGGTGCATCAGGCGCCGTACTTCCTAACGACGAGCGCAAATAGGAAGAACTGATAAATCCGGTCAGAGACCCTGCTTTTACATAAGTCCAGCCGCCGACAGAATGGGCACCCGATACTTTTGTGTTGGCTGAAATTTTGCCGATAGACGTGTAATCCGTTGATGGGCCAGTCCGAATATTTAAGTTGTTTGTGGTTGACACAAATGCTGACTTAAAAGAAGCTGACTGTTTCAAGCGAAAAGATGGATTCACAGCACGTGCAAGAAACACCGCAAAATCTGCGCGGGTAATCGTTTTTTTAGTACCAAATGTGCCGTCTTCCATTCCGCTGGCAATCCCAAGCTTTAAAAGAGCCTGTTCAGCATTTCCAGAATAACCGAATGCTCTTTGTAAAATAATGGCCATGTCACCGCGTGTAACGGCTTTAGAAGGGAAAAATTGATTGTCTGGTGTACCGGGCATAATGCCTTTATCGGCCATGGCTTCAATATAGCCGGACGCCGTGTTTCCTTTTCCCACGTCGGAAAAACGAGTAGCCCGCTGCTGTCCATTAAGCTGCAGGGTCCGGCCGACAAAAATGGCTACTTGCGCCCGCGTCAATGTTGCCCCTGGAGCGAATGATGACGGAGTAACACCATAAATAATTTTTCCTTGCGTTAAGTAGTTTACTTCCTTAACTGCACGCGATGGAACATCGTTAAATCCTGCTGCCTGAACAGGTGCTTGGATGCCCAGCAGAGAAAGAACCAGGCACAATGCCGTGATAAATATCGTCCATTTTTTCACTTTGTTGCCTCCATTCAAAAATATGCCGCTTTTAACCTATACATCGGTTGTATTTATTTCATTTTAACGTTTTTTTTGGGTCAATTGTATTTCATTTCTATTACAGACCGTTAAAACGACGTAAAGAAGAAGCAGCATAAATAGCATGGCGGGCATGTAAAACTGGGTCATTTGAACACTCTATCCCATCCGGAAGCACAGTTGGATCGAAAATGACCCGGTCATTTGGCTGGAGAATTTTTTCTCTTATTTCCAGACGACCAACAGAAATACGCGGCCGGTCTTCAGGCCAAAGTACGGTTGAATCGTCCGTGGCATCTTCCGATTTTCCTAGAACAATAGAAAGTGTAAAGCTGACAGGCAGCTCATCTTCCAATTCTTTTTCTAAGTAATCCGCGGGATGGGTAACAGCTTCTTTTTTTGCTTCTGCGCTAAACGATTTATCTGGTATCCATTCATATTTTACAGGCTGCCTGTCGCCTGCTTCGTTAACAAAGTAAAATGTATGAATAGGAAAATAGCGGCTCGTTGAATAGCTGACGAACGGCTTCATTTTTTTTAAAATCTGAAAAGCCGCTTTGCTTTCCGGATAGTCGATAAACAATTTCATTAAATCTCTTGGTCCCGGCCCTTCTGCGGCAAGCCTCATCATTTCCACAAACGCTTCCGGTGTTTTCGTTAAAAAAACCGGCACATTTACACTAACTAAATAGGTTTTTTCTCCATTGGGCAGGTGAAACTGAACAGACATGCCTTTTACTGGTGATAGACTGTCGATCATATTTGGATTTGGTGAGCTGTCTGAAAAACGGACGACTGCCGGCACCGGTCTTTGCTGCAAATGCGCGGCTTTTGTATACGGTGCAGCCTCCCCATTTGGAACAAAAACAGCTTGATAAAAGCAGCCTTTTGCATGCGCTCTTCGAAAGCCTGGGTGAGTGCCTGCAATTTTTTCAATGGACTGGATCGCCGTTTCGGCTAAGCCCGTGTACTTTTCGTTCATATCGCTGCCTCCTTTTTTATTCATCCATACCCAAAAAAGCCTTTGCTGATTCAAGTTTGATCAGCAAAGGCTTTCTTATCCATGTCCCTGTCCCTCTCAAGCGGAAATAGTCGGCGTCCAAGCGCCGGCATATAAAAAACAAGAAAAACAGAACGGGCCAGTGTAAAGCTTATAAAAGCGAGCCAAAGACCGTGATTTTCAAAAGCCGGGACACCTGCCCATTGAATTAGAAGGTATATTCCCAGTGCTGCTGCAATAGAGTTGCGGACAGGAGCCGCTTGTGAAGCACCGGTAAAGACACCGTACAGCACAAGGCCTAATGCGCCGCTTGCCGGAAACAGGAGCAGCCAGGCACTGTAAGAATCGGCCAGCTCCAATACTTGAGGCAGATTTGTAAACAGTCCAATAACCGGCTCCCGTAAAAAGAAGTACGCCGCCGTCAGCAGCACTGCTGCTGCAGCAGACCATTGAATCGACAAAGAAACCGTTTTTTTGTACATGTCTTTATCGTCTGCGCCAACCGCCCGGCCGGTTAAAATGCTCGAGGCATTGGCAAAGCCATCAAAAAAATACGCCATAATGTAATGAACTTGAATTAAGATGGCATTTGCCGCCAGAACATCAGTCCCAAATGAAGCACCCCGGGCGGTAAACGCATTAAACACAGCTAAAAGGCAGACCGTTCGAATCATTAAATCGCGGTTTACAGCCATCATTTTTAAAAAAGGAGCTGCTTCAAACAAGCGGGGCTCTTTTATATCTCTCAGCCGGATTCCTGCCGACTTCCGGATTATAAACAGCCCGATCAAAAACGCCGATATTTCAGAAATAAGCGTTGCAGCTGCTACGCCTGCAATCCCGAACGAAAATCCTTTAACAAACACAATATCAAGGATGATATTTGAAACGTTCATCCACACCTGAAGCCAGAAAGATGCTTTAATGAGTGATCTGCCCATCATCCATCCCAGTATCACATAATTCATCAGCACAAAAGGTGCTCCCCAAATCCGAACCATAAAATAGTCTGACGCCGCCGCAAGAACGGCCTGGTCCGGATTCATGATAGAGAAGAAAATCGTTTTAATAGGCCATTGAAGCAGTATAAACAAACAGCCGATCAACAGCGCCACCAAAAAAGGCCTCATCAGCGCTAGTTTCATAGCTTGAGAATCCCGGGCGCCATCAGCTTGAGCCGTAAAACCGGATGTACTGACACGAAGAAAACCAAACAGCCAGTACATTGTATTAAAAATCATGCTGGCGATCGCTACACCGCCAATGTAAGCCGGATCAGGAAGCCAGCCGACAACTGCTGTGTCAACTGCGCCAAGCAGCGGCGTTGTAACGGTTGAAAAAATGAGCGGGATGGCAAGCGCCAGGTAAATCCGATGAGTCAGCATTGTTTCCTCCTTACAATTCAAAACATTCATTCATGCATTTCTCCATAAATAAAGAACACCTGCAGCCACTTGTACATCAGTATGTATTTCGGCTGATTACGCTGACATCATGGTAGCATATTGCTCCTACGGTGTAAATCGTCATTATTACGATTTAAAACGAAAGAAAAGCGCCTGAATCATACAAGAGCGTGTAGTTACTGCTTTAAAAATAGAATATTCCTTTTCGTGAACCAGAAATCTGTTTCGTCTGCTCCCTGTTCCCTCCCTTCTCTCCTTACAAACATGCGGATATACTGTATACTGTTAAGGGCTTACTACAAGAAGAAGGTGATGCGCATGATCCGAACGGCTGCAATTACGGCTGATCAAGCTGTGTTGCATAACATCCCGCTTGAAGACCTTCGCGGGGGCAATATCCTTTGGTACTGGGTGGACCTTGACCAGCCGACAAACGAAGAAACGACGATTTTACAAGATTTTTTCGCGTTTCACCCGCTGGCGATTGAAGACTGCCTGCATTTTATTCAACGGCCAAAGCTGGATTACTATGAAGATCACAACTTTATGATTATTCAATCCATCAATCAAAAAACGCTTGATCCGGAAGAGATTGATATTTTTTGGTGTGCAAACTATATTGTAACTTTTCATCGAAAAAAATCTGTTGAAATTGACACAGTATGGGAACGTCTGCTAGATGCTAAAAAAATAAAAAACTTAAACCCAGTTCAGGTTTTATACCATCTTGTTGACAAAGTAGTCGACCACTTTTTCCCGAGCGTCTATCAAATTGAGGACAGCTTAATTCAGCTCGAAGCAGAGGATACAGACCAGGCGAGCACAGATGATTTATTTGATATTCGAAAAGAGCTGCTGAAGCTGCGCCGGATTATTTTTCCGATGCGGGAATTGTTATACCGTGTACTAAATTCAGACCGGATTCAAATGGGTAAAAAAAGCAAACTTTATTTTAAAGATATTTATGATCATCTTTTAATGCTGACAGAAATCGTTGAATCAAACCGGGAACTCACAAAAGATATGCGTGACAGCTATCTTTCAGTGAACTCAAATCGTATGAACAGCATTATGATGACATTAACGGTCATCACAACGATTTTCATGCCGCTTACGTTTATTGCCGGCATTTACGGAATGAATTTTGATCATATGCCGGAATTACATTGGCACTACGGTTATTTTATCGTTCTTGGTGTCATGGCTGGTATTTCCCTGTCCATGTTTGTCTTTTTCTGGAGAAAAGGCTGGTTCCGGCAGGATCATTAATGAAAAAGCACCGGTGAAGAACACCGGTGCTTTTTCCATTTTTTCCAGCTGTTTCTTTTTTAAAAGCAGGGAAAAATGAAATGTATCTGGCTAAAAACGGACTCTTTTCTCACAAACTCTTCCTCTTCTTTTTGTTTATATTCCCAAACAAGCGAAAAAAATTTTTATTTCTCCACAAACAATTTTTCTATCAATCAATGTTAAAATGGGCATACGCTCCAAGTTGTAAGCGTTATCAAATCAGTAATATCAAGGGGTTTTTTGATTCATTCTTCATCAGCTTCCCTGTTTGGGCAAAAAAGGAGGTTATGTTTCTTTCTTATTTTTCTTGCCAACCGAAACAGCACAGGGCTACAATGAGAAAGTGCGTTAATTTCTTGAAGCATCTCAGATATTTTTTTCCATTTTGGAGCCTATTTTAAGGAAAGGAAGAACACAAATGGCACAACTAGAGTCAAAGAAAATAGCGCCTCAGCCAAACAACAGCAATGAACTGCACCGTGGATTAGAAGAAAGGCATATTACACTTATGTCACTCGGCGCAGCCATCGGCGTCGGGCTTTTTTTAGGTTCCGCTACCGCGATTAAAATGGCCGGTCCAGGAATCTTGCTTGCTTATGCTGTAAGTGGCATGGTGATGTTTTTTATTATGCGTGCGCTTGGTGAAATGGCGATTGAAAAGCCTGTTGCCGGTTCATTTAGTAAATACGCGCGTGATTATCTTGGCCCGCTGGCCGGATTTATAACTGGATGGAACTATTGGTTTTTATGGGTTGTAACCTGTATGGCGGAAATTACCGCAGTCGGCGTTTATATGGGCTTCTGGTATCCAGATGTTCCAGCCTGGATTTGGGCATTAGCCGCCTTGGTCATTATGACAACCGTTAACTTTTTAGCGGTAAAAGCATATGGGGAGCTGGAGTTTTGGTTTGCTCTCATCAAAATTGTTGCGATTCTTTCCATGATTGTAATCGGTGTGTTAATGATCGCTTTCGGAATTGGAAACGGTGGTATTGCAACCGGAATCAGCAATCTTTGGGAGAATGGCGGCTTTTTCCCGAATGGCGCAAAAGGACTTCTGTTATCCTTGCAGATGGTTATGTTCGCTTATTTAGGCATTGAATTAATCGGTGTTACGGCCGGGGAAGTAAAAAACCCGGAAAAGTCATTGTCAAGAGCGATTGACTCTGTGTTTTGGCGGATTTTAATTTTTTATGTGGGCGCTTTATTCGTCATTATGTCTATTTATCCGTGGACCGAAATTGGCACACAAGGAAGCCCGTTTGTCCTGACATTTGAAAAAGTAGGTATTCCAGCAGCAGCCGGCATTATCAACTTTGTTGTCCTAACGGCCGCTCTTTCATCTTGCAACAGCGGTATTTTCAGTACAGGACGCATGCTGTTTAATCTGGCAGAACACGGGGAAGCACCTGCTTCTTATCAAACGCTGACTCGAAACGGTGTTCCGGGCAAAGCGATTATTGCATCTGCCGGCGTGCTGCTCATTGGCGTTTTGTTGAATTATCTTGTACCTGCTAAAGTTTTTACATGGGTAACGAGCATTGCAACATTCGGAGCGATTTGGACATGGGCAGTTATTTTGCTTTCACAAATTCGCTATCGAAAAAGCTTGAGCCCGCAACAGCAGCAAGGACTTAAATACAAGGTTCCGCTATTTCCTTTTACTTCATATATCTCTCTTGCGTTTCTAGCAGGCGTCATTGTTGTAATGGGCTTTAGTACGGACACAAGAATTGCCCTGATTGTCGGTCCGCTTTGGCTGCTTTCATTAACGGTGGTATATTACGCCAAAGGCTTTCACCGCAAAAATGCATAAGAGCTCTTTTAACGTACCGGCCCTGCCCTGAGCAGGCCGGTTCTTTTTTACGATCAGCCATATTTTTTCTGATGTTCTTTTTTCAATTTTAAGTACTCCTGATCTTCGCGCACAGCTTTCCACTTCATCTGGAAAATCGCTGCTGACTGCGCTTTTTCTTCATCAATATTCCGCTCGTTTACCTTTCCTTCTTTATTATATTTGCGGCCGCCTTTGTAGTTTGTGTAACGGCGTGCCCGCGTATAGCCCATCTGCAAAAATTTGCGTGCCATATCCATGCCGACAAAATCATTTTTTTCTTTGTATTCCAAAAACATGCTGTAAATCTTTTCTGATGATTCCCGGGCAATATCGGGTGTTTTAAAACGCCAGTGCGGCAAAATTTCACTTTTGTAAGGCTCCACAAGCAGTACCCCCTGCTCGCCCCGGCCGACGCGGTATTTTTTGGGTTCTTTTCGAAAGTCAATTTGGTCAAAGTCAAGCGAATAATCAAATGCCATCATGCTTCTCTCCTTTTTCTTCTTTTTACCCGTCCTTTTAAGAGCCAAACGAAGCAAAAAAAGCGTTTAAAACGGTGTCATTTGTAAATAGTAGTAAAAAAGATGAAAAGGGGATCATCATGAAAAAAAACTGCTATGCTGCTTCTTTTTTTCTGGCAGGGATGCTGACAGCCGGATGTGGAACGGACGAAAGTGAACAGCCTGTCCTGGATACCGAAACCGATACCATTGAGGAACAGGCGCGTGATTTGCCAAGTAAAATTCAAAATGTACAAAGTATGCTTGACCGCGTAAACACCCATATTGAATCTTCCGAAAGCGGTGAGGAGCTTCAGAAAGCTGGAGAAAGCCTGGAAGAACATTGGGATTTAGCTGAGGCTGAAGTGGAAGAGCAATATCCAGAAGAATACACAGCTATTGAAAAAAGCCTTTACCCGCTTATAGCCGAAGCACAAAAAGACAGCCCTGATCTTCAAAAAATGAAACCATGGGTAAAAGACGCCGATGATAAATTAACGGCCCTTTTAGAAAAAGCATCTGCTCCTAAAAAAGACGAAGACGGGTTAGACGCAGAACAGAAATAGAGAGGAGTCCCGTGAAATGGCCAACACTTTCAGTGAAACGAGCCAGCGTCCTTTTGCTCTCCCTTCCTCTCCCTGGATCGCAGCACAGCAATGGGATTTTATGCTTTTTCTTCACTGGCCTGTTTCAGCCAAGAAACTCGCACCGCATATTCCAGCCGCTCTTTCTCTTGATTTGTTCGGCGGCAGCGCCTGGGTCAGCATTGTACCTTTTTTAGCCCGCGGCACCCACCTGCGCGGCCTGCCGCCTTTTCCTTTTTATCATTCCTATTTAGAAATCAATATACGAACTTATGTCACGCATAAAGGCGTTCCCGGTGTTTACTTTTTCAGCCTTGGTGTCGATAAATGGCCGGTCGTTTTGGGTGCACGGGCTGTTTCTCTTCTTCCGTATTACCATGCTCAAATGAAGCTGCTTGTGCGCAATCAAACAGTGGACTTTCAATCAGGAAGCAAACACCCTTTTCGTGCCGTTTATTTCCCTTCTTCCTCTGTTTTTATTCCACAGGAAGGCAGTATAGACTTTTGGCTGCTTGAACGCTATTGCCTGTTTGATCAAAAAGGCGGCTTTGTTTTCCGCGGAGATATTCACCATGACCGGTGGCGTGTGGCGGAAGCATGCTGTACGGTTTTGGATCCGCCGTCCCTTTCTTTTTTGCCGGATGCCGTTTTTGAGCAAAAGCCGCTCGCTCATTTTGCCCATAAAAAAAACGTGTTTGCCTGGCCGTTACAAATCGCCAGGTAAACACATTTTTCTTATGAAGTAAAGACGACGCCAGCCTGTCTGCGCGCTTCTTCCGTGATCTCGATCACAATTTCGCTTATGTTCCGGTAGTGCTCATACAGGTTGCGGTCATTTGACTGAATCGCTTTTGCAATCGCTTCTGCTTCATACATCATATCATTTTCTTCTTCTGCAACGGCAAGCTGTTCTTGCTCCCCTGAAAGACGATCCGTAAACTGGATGCTTGCAATTGGTGCCACATGATCAATGCTGATCGTGCCGTTTTCGCCGCTTATTTCACCCGGCAGGAACGAATCCGTTATTTTCGAGAACATTGTGGTACACACATGTGTACCATAATCCAGAACAACCGAACCACTTCCATCCACACCTGTCGGCAGCATCGTTACATGGGCGCTAATACGCTCTGGCCTGCCAAACAAAGAAACAGCCAGGCTGATTGGATATACGCCCAAGTCAACAAGCGCACCGCCGGAAAACTTCGGTGAGAAAATATTTGGTTCTTCCCCAGCCAGTACATTGTCGTAGCGGGACGAGTATTTCATATACTGCAAAAAGGAATGACGGATCGGACCGACTTTTTCAACTACCTCTTTTAAGCGTGCATGGTTTGGCGTATACAAATTGCGGAACGCTTCAAATAAAAATACGCCGTTTTCTTCCGCTGTTTGAAAGGCCTCCCTGCACTGGCCAGCCGTTGAAAACATTGGTTTTTCGCAAATAATATGCTTTTTATGCTTCATTAAAAAAAGCGCCTGCTCAAAGTGAAGGGAATTAGGCGAAGCGATGTATACAACATCAACGGTTTCATCAGACGCCAGCTCCGCAAGGTCTGTGAAAACGCGCGGTGCTCCCAGCCCCTTTGCTTTTTCGACCGAACGGGAGAAAGCGCCGGCAAACGTCAATGCATCTGTTTTGCCCACAGCATCAATAAACCGCTCGGTAATCATGCTTGTACCAATTGTTGCAATATTCATATGTAATCCCTCTCTTATCCAGAATACTAGCCGCTGTTCTTTGTTATTTTCTCAGCAAAACGCTCCAAGATCAACTGCCGGCCAAACAGGTTCCTTTTTGAAATGTACATACATATTGTATACTGTTTAAAAAGGGGGTCTTACAAGTGGGACACGTATGCGCAAGAGAGTTCAACTGTGAAAAAGAACTGACACTGGCGGTGATCGGCGGGAAATGGAAAATGCTGATTCTTTGGCATTTAGGGAAAGAAGGAACAAAACGGTTTAACGAATTAAAATCGTTAATGCCCGGCATAACGCAGCGTATGCTTGTAAATCAGCTGCGTGAGCTCGAATCGGATTTTATCGTTCACCGGGAAGTGTATCCGGTTGTGCCTCCAAAAGTAGAATATTCCTTGACGGACCAAGGCCGGACTTTAATGCCAATTCTTGAATCGATGTACGATTGGGGCAAGAAATATAAGGAATTTATTGAAGAACAAGTAGATGAACCCGCTGTAGAAATTGGACATAATAAATAACCAAGAGAGTGTGCAGAGCACGCTCTTTTTTATTGCACAGTATACTTTTCAGCACTATATGAGTTTAAAGTGCGTACTTCTTTTTTGCTCAGCTTCACTTTACAATGAACAACATCAAACAAAAAAGGAGCATGTTATTATGAAATTACAATTAGCGTTAGACCTTGTAAACATTCCGGAAGGTATCGAGCTTGTGAAGGAAGTACAGGATCACATTGACATCGTTGAAATTGGCACGCCTGTTATCATTAACGAAGGGCTTCACGCGGTTAAAGCTATGAAAGAAGCGTTCCCGAACCTGGACGTGCTGGCGGATCTTAAAATTATGGATGCAGCCGGCTACGAAGTGTCACAAGCTTCAGCAGCAGGTGCGGACATTGTGACTATCCTTGGCCAGGCGGAAGATGCATCCATTAAAGGCGCTGTAGAAGAAGCGAAAAAACAAGGCAAACAAATTCTTGTAGATATGATCGCGGTCAAAGATATTAAAACGCGCGCGCAGGAACTTGATGCTCTTGGTGTGGATTATATCTGCGTCCATACGGGCTATGATTTGCAGGCAGTCGGTAAAAACTCCTTTGAAGACCTGCATACAATTAAAGGTGTCGTCAAAAATGCGAAAACAGCGATTGCCGGCGGGATTAAGCTTGAAACACTTCCAGAAGTAATTCAAGAACAGCCGGATCTTGTTATCGTAGGAGGCGGGATCACTGGCCAAGACGATAAAAAAGCAGCAGCTGCCAAAATGCAGAAGCTTGTCAAAGAAGCGGTTACGGTTGAATGACCAAGCAGCTTGAACGCATTCTGCAGGAGGTTCACACAACAGCTCAGCTTATCCGTGATGAAGACGCAACGCAGCTGGTGAACCACATCCTTGAAGCGAAAAAAATCTTTGTAGCGGGCGCAGGACGCTCCGGGTTTATGGCAAAATCCTTCGCGATGCGCATGATGCATGTCGGCCTAGATCCGTATGTTGTAGGCGAAACGATCACGCCAAATGTAGAAGAAGGCGATTTGTTTATCGTCGGTTCCGGTTCGGGTGAAACAAAAAGCCTTGTGGCGATGGCGGAAAAAGCCAAGTCGATCGGTGCGGATGTAGCGGCTGTTACAATCGTTCCGGATTCATCGATCGGCCGGATTGCAGACATCGTCATTGAGATTCCTGCTCAGACAAAAGCCGATACAAACAATAAATCGATTCAGCCGATGGGTTCTTTGTTTGAACAAAGCTTATTGCTGTTTTATGATTCGCTCATTTTAATGATCATGGAAAAACGCGGGATGGATTCCGGCCGTATGTACGGGCGCCATGCCAATTTAGAATAGCTGTGAAAAAGGGCCGCTTTAAACAAGCGGCCTTTTTTACTTTATGTAGCTGGATTGTCCCGCAAAAAATAAATAAAATCAGTCGGGCAGCTCCCGTATCCTGCTGTTCTCATCATCACCACCACATTTCCACGGTGGGAAGTGCCGTGATTGACTACATGGGTCACAAGCTCAGATAACGTATTTTGAAAGGGCACCCCTTCTTTCGTTCGATAGTGAATCATTGTATCACCGCTTCGTGCCTCCCGTAAAAAAACACTCATTTCTTTTCCGAGATCCTCAAAAGCTTTTTTCGCTTCTGCCGCAGTCGAAAAGGCTGTTTCGCCGCCTGCCGGTTCTCTGGATTGTTTCATTCGTGAAAACCATAGCCGGTCCACGTCATAAATATGCTCAAATGTCCGGGCGATAGAGGAAAACGGCCCTGCCATCGGTTTGGTAAAAACGGAAGGGTACGAAGCCAGATGATCCAGCATTCGTTGATTCGCCCATACATGATAATCATATAACTGATTCATTTGTGATCCGCCTTTCTTTGTTTTAAAGATTCCTTGTTTCCACTATAACAGGAAAAAAAACCTGTACCATTTAAAAAGGAATACACGTTTTTTCAGCATAATATTCCGTCATGCGGGTAAAAGAAAACTATTCTCAAAATCAGGAGGTTTTTTCATGCGCGCAGTTACGTATCAAGGCATTAAGAACATGCAGGTGAAGAATGTAGCGGATCCAACGATTCAAAAGCGGGAAGACATTATTGTCCGTGTTACCTCAACAGCCATTTGCGGCTCTGATTTGCATATTTACCAGGGTGCCCTGCCGCCGGCAGAAGACGACTATGTCATCGGTCATGAACCGATGGGAATTGTAGAGGAAGTCGGGCCAGACGTCACGAAAGTTAAAAAAGGCGACCGCGTGGTGCTGCCGTTTAATGTTTCCTGCGGCCAGTGCTTCTATTGTAATCATGATATGGAGAGCCAGTGCGACAACTCTAACGCCAACCCTCATGTCGATTCGGGCGGTTATTTCGGCTTTACACAGCGCTATGGAAACTTCCCTGGCGGCCAGGCCGAATATCTGCGCGTGCCATACGGAAACTTTATGCCTTTTGTGATTCCGGAATCATGCGAGCTTGAGGATGAATCGGTTTTATTTCTATCCGATATTTTACCCACTGCTTATTGGAGTGTTGAAAATTCCGGGGTGAAAGCAGGAGACACGGTCGTTGTGCTTGGCTGCGGGCCGGTTGGCTTATTAACACAGAAGTTTGCCTGGATGAAAGGCGCCAAGCGGGTCATTGCTGTGGACCACGTTCCGTACCGCCTGGCTCATGCCAAGAAGATGAATAACGTTGAGGTATTTAATTTCTCGGAATATAAAAACATGGGCGATCATTTAAGGGAGATTACCAATGGCGGCGCGGATATTGTCATTGACTGTGTCGGCATGGACGGAAAAAAATCGCCAGTTGAAGCGATCGAACAAAAACTCAAGCTGCAGGGCGGCACATTAAGCGCGATCCAAATCGCCTTGAGAGCGGTTCGCAAGTTCGGAACAATCCAGCTCACTGGCGTTTACGGTTCTTTGTATAACATGTTCCCGCTCGGCTACTTGTTTGAGCGGAATATTACCGTAAAAATGGGCCAGGCACCTGTCATTCATTACATGCCGGAGCTGTTTGAGAAAATTACAGCCGGCGAGATTGACCCGACAGAAATTATTACCCACAAAGTGCCGCTCGAGCAGGCAGGCGAGGCTTATCAAATGTTTAATGATCACGCAGATGAATGTATTAAAGTGATCCTTAAACCATAAAATGAAAAATCCGCTCTTTGCAGGGCGGATTTTATTTTTTATATAGAAACAGCTATTGCTCAAAAGTATACGATTCAAAAAACAAAAGAAAAAGAGCGGTCCTGTACGGACCGCTTCTTTATTCATTCACTTCTACCGGCATATGAAACTGGTGAAATACTTTTACCATTTCCTGCTTCGCCTCTTCTTCATCCGGCCCATGAATCTCAAGCTGAAATGTTTTGGAGGTTAAAACGGAATGCGTCAGTCCTAAAATACTTTTTACATCAATGCTGCGATGATCTGTTTTTAACACGATGCTCGATTGAAACGGCTGAGCCGCTTTGTTTAATTCCACCACGAAACGGGCAAATGTCCCTCCGAGTTCCATATCGGCTCCCCCTTAATCTTCTTCGTTAATAATGACGGAACGTCCGCGCATTTTCATAATAAGCGGAATACTGATCCATAAAGCACCAATCAGCAGGAACAAGAGTGACACCGGGCTTGTGACAAAAATAGAAAAATCACCATTGGAAGAAGTAAGGGCGCGGCGCATATTATTTTCAATCATCGGACCAAGCACCAGCGCTAAAACGAGCGGCGCGACCGGATAGTCATTTTTCGTTAAAAAGTAACCGAGCAGTCCGCAGGCAAGCAGTAAAGCCAAATCAAAAATGTTAAATTGTACGGCATACACACCAAAAATGGAAATTGCCACAATAATCGGCAGCAAGTATTTGGCAGGCGTATCAATCACCTTGGCAAACACTTTTACAAGCGGCATGTTTAAAATAAGCAGCATCACATTACCGATAAACATACTGGCAATCAAGCCCCATGCTACCTGCGGGTTGTCTTCAAACAACAGCGGACCTGGCTGTACGTTATACATAATAAGAGCTCCCATCAAAATAGCGGTTGTGCCGGAGCCCGGAATACCCATTGTCAGGAGCGGGATCATGGCGCCGCCGGATGCTCCATTGTTGGCAGACTCGGGTGCAGCTACTCCCGCAATTGCTCCGTGGCCGAATGTTTCCGGACGTTTACTTATTTTCTTTTCAGTAATATAAGAAAAGAAAGAGGCAAGCGTCGCGCCCGCACCCGGCAGCACACCAATAAAAAAGCCGAGCAGTGAGCCGCGGACGATCGGTCCGGTGCTTTCTTTCATATCCTGTTTTGTCGGCAAAATCCGCCCTACTTTGGCGACCTTTCCGTCATCATTGTCTTTGTCCAGAATCGTCCGGAATACTTCACCAAGTGCGAATAACCCCACCGCCACTGTTAAAAACTCAAGTCCTGAATATAAATAAGGGTTATTGTACGTAAAACGGGAAACGCCGGATACATTGTCCATTCCGATAGTCGCTAAAAGCAGGCCGGCCACTGTCATGATCAGTGCTTTTGTAATCGAGCTTCCTGCCAGTCCGCTGACCGCGCACAAGCCGAGAAGCATCAGCGAAAAATACTCAGCCGGCCCGAATGAAAGAGCTAATTGGGACAGCGGCTTTGCCAGCAGGGTTAAACCCAGAAGCGCAACAATCCCTGCCACAAATGAGCCGATAGCAGAAATAGAAAGTGCTGCGCCAGCCCGTCCCTGCCTTGCCATTTGGTAACCATCCAGCGCCGTTACAACTGAAGAAGATTCTCCCGGCGTATTTAATAAAATCGAGGTAGTCGATCCTCCATACATGGCTCCATAATATACACCTGCAAGCAAAATAATCGAACTGGCAGCAGCGCTTTGCGGGTCAAGGCCTGATGTAAGCGTTGCGGTAATCGGAATTAAAAGAGCCACGCCGCTCATAGGCCCAATTCCCGGCAGCACGCCCACCGCCGTCCCAATCAGGACACCGCAAAAAGCAAACAATAAGTTTTGCCACTGCATGGCAACCCCGAACCCATTCATTAAAAATTGTACTGTATCCATGTGTAAGCACCTCCTTTAATTTAAACCGGAAATCCTGGCAGCGAGCCTTGTAAAAGACCGACAAAAATATAGTAAACCCCAAAAGAAAACGCCGCGGCGATCACAATGCTTTTCAGCCAGCCGCCTCTTTCCAGCACTTGAAATCCGATCAGTAAAAATAAAAAGGTTGTAATCACATAACCAAGCGGCTCCAGCAGCACAATGTAAAGAATAGCGGCTGCAAAGATAATGAAAAATCTTTTGTAATCCGGCTTTTCTCCTCCTCTTGCTTCCTGTTTACTTTTTACGGCTTCGATAAAAAGTTTGATACTTAATAAGATCAGTAAAATGCCGAGTCCGATTGGAAAAATATCCGGTCCCACGTTGCTTCCGTAAGAAGTGGCAGCAATTTTGCGGCTTTCTGTAATAAAAAAGACGCCTATTAGAAGAAAGATAATGCTGGCATAACGATCGAATGTCCTGCTCATTTCATACACCCCCGCATTTATTTCGTTTAAATGTAAACGCTTTCCTAAAAAGTATCAGCTTCTGCCCGCCGATAGAAGTTTTTCTCCATAACTTGAATAACGATCATATTTTCAACGCAGCATTTATTTTCCGTGAAAAATATGACGTTAATACCGTTTAATGATCTTTATGAGATGAATGAACAGAAACTATTCCTGTTCATTCGTTGGTGGTACCATTCGTAAATGAAAGCGTTACCAAAATAAAGGGGGCATTTCAATGAGTGTGACGTTCAAGGTAAAAAAGTGGGGCAGTCTGATTACGGCCGGTGCGCTTGCACTTAGCTTAGCAGCATGCAGCAATTCTACTTCTTCTTCCTCTGGAGGAAGCAAAGAAGAAAGCGCTGCTTATCCGGAAAAGCCGATTGTCATTAATGCGCCGTCCGGAGCAGGCGGCGGGCTTGATACAACTGCACGCGCTTTAACGAAAGTATTAAATGAAACGGGATTAACAGAGCAGTCCATGACCGTTGAAAACAAGCCAGGCGGCGGACAGGCAGTCGGACTAGCGGATTTTATCAGCCAGGATTCTAAAGACCCTTACCGGCTGTTTCTTCCTTCTGTTCCACTGCTTATTAACAATTTGAAAAAAGAAGGAAACAGCCCGCATTCCTATAGGGATTTAACGCCAATTGCCCAGCTTACGAAAGATTACGGAGCGATTGTCGTTCCGGCAGATTCAAAGTATAAAGATTTAGAATCACTATTCAAGGACTTAAAAGCGAAGCCGGACAGTTTAACACTGGCAGGCGGCTCGTCTCCGGGTTCTCAGGATCATTTAGTCGCCATGCTCCCTGCTGTAAAAGCGGGTGTTGACGCTGCGAAAATCAAATATGTTTCTTATGATGGCGGAGGGGAAGCGATGACTGCTCTGATCGGTGGCAATGCCGATGTGCTTGCTACAGATATTTCCGGCACAGGGGAATATTTAAAAGCAGGAAAAGTTCGTGTTCTTGGCGTATCTTCTCCAGAGAGGTTAAAAGGCACATATGCGGATATTCCAACATACAAGGAAGCCGGAATTGATGCGGAATTTACGATTTGGCGCGGTTTGTTCGGACCGAAAGAAATGCCGGACTACGCGGTTGATTACTGGAACAAAACACTTTCAGAAATGGTGAAAACACCAGAATGGCAAAAAGTTCTTGAAACAAACGGATGGGAAGACGGCTATAAAAATTCTGAGGAATTCACGGCTTTCCTAGAAGAACAAGAAAAATTGGTACAGGAGATTTTAGAATCGCTTAATATGCAAAAATAAGCTTATTCTGCTCGAGGAGGAGGAATCTTTTTGCAAGACTCAACAGAAACAGCCAAGCAGCGGGTGAAAAGCCAGTTTGGAAAATCAGCCGAGCACTATGTTACAAGCAGTACCCATTCAACAGGAACGGACCTTGCCCTTCTCCCCGAATGGCTGAAGATTGGTCCCGATTCTCTTGTCCTTGATATTGCAACAGGAGGCGGCCATGCAGCGAAAGCGCTGGCCCCTCATGCTGCTCATGTGTTTGCCACTGATTTAACTGTGCCGATGCTTGAAGCTGCCCAAAAACATTTGGCGTCATCCGCCAATAATATCTTTTACGTCGCAGCAGATGCAGAAGCACTTCCGTTTTTGCCGCATACGTTTGATGCAGTCACCTGCCGGATTGCTGCTCATCACTTTCCAAATCCACGTCTGTTTGTACAGGAAGCGGCCCGCGTGCTAAAGCCGGGCGGACGCTTCGTTTTAATTGATAATATTGCACCTGAAGACCCGGCTCTGGATGCTTTTGTGAATCGGCTCGAATCTCTGCGTGACCACAGCCATGTACGCAGTTATACCATTTCTGAGTGGAAGGGCTGGTTTCAAGAAGCCGGATTCAGCCTGGTAAAGGAGCAGTTGCGCAAAAAAGAACTCGGCTATCCGGAATGGGTCCACCGCACGACCGATTCTCCTGGACAGGTTCAGGAAGTGGATGCTCACCTTCTCTCTGCAGACACGTCTGTCGCCACGTATTTTTCAGTAAAAATGCAAGGTGAAAGCATTGCATCCTTTCAAATTGATGAATGGATGGCTATGGTTCAACGAAATTAAGCGCTGGTGTTCCACATATGTGGGGCACCTTTTTACTTTTTTCGATATCTTCGTTCCGGACGGCCAATCGTTCCATACATAATTTCCACCTCTGCTTCTTCAGCTGCCACGAGATATTCTAAGTATCTTCGCACAGTGGAATTGCTGGCACCAGTCGCGCGTGCTGTCTCTTCCGCATTAATGCTTGAAGAAGCTTCATGTAAGTGCGTACGTACTTTTTTCAACGTATGTTTATCAATTCCTTTTGGCAGCTGGTCCGTTTGCTCTACATATTCGGCTCCGGCCGCCTGGCCCATGATGCCAAAAAAACGATTGACTTCTCCCTGCTCAATAAGAGCAGACTGAGATAGTTTCTTTTTTGTTTCTTTGTACTGCTCGAGCGTAGATAAAAACTGGTTGATCATAATGGGCTTCAGCATATAACTGTACGCACCGCCCCGAATGGCTTCACTAACGGTTCGAACATCATTGGCAGCCGTAATCATAATGACATCCACACTCCGCACTTCTTTACGGATTTCCCACAACAAATCAGTCCCGTTCATATCAGGCAGGTAAACATCAAGCAAAATAAGATCCGGTGTAAATACGTTTAATAATTCCAACGCCTGCTTTCCCAGGCTTGCAGATGCTACAATTTCGAATCCATCTACCTTTTGCACAAACTTTTTATAAATATTGATTGTGGTCTCATCGTCTTCGATAATCATTACTTTAATCGGTGCCATAAAAGTGGTTCCCCCTTTGTTTACTTCTTTGGAATGGTAATGGTAAATTGCGCACCGCCAAAGGAGCTTTTCGAAAGATAAAGATCTCCTTTTAGCTTCTGCAGTGTATTTTTCACAATCGCCAGTCCAATTCCGTGATTGTCCCCATCCTTTGTCGTAAATCCTTCTTCAAAAATCCGGTCCTGATCTTCAAGCGGAATACCCGGACCATTGTCTTCAATATCAAAAACGAGTTCATGGCCAATATCAGTAAACGAAACACGGACTACCGCTTCTTCTCCTCTTAGCCGTACGGCCGCCTCCATTGCATTATCAATCATATTTCCTAACACCGTTACAAACAGCTTGGTGTCAAAAGAAGACGGCACAACGGATAAGTTGCTGTCTTCGTCTATCTGAAAATGGACTTTCATTTCTTTGGAGCGGTGGATTTTGCCAAGAAGACAAGCCGCAATATACGGATCTTTTACAGAGGAAGTTAAAAACACAACGACATCCTGCCGCTCTTTTACTTCGTCCGCTATAAATGACCTTGCCTCCTCATATTGCTCTAACACTATCAACCCATAGATGGTGTTTAATTTATTTAAATACTCATGATTTTGTGCCCGGATGTTGTCGGTAATGCTTTTGACCGCTGACATTTCCTCCTCTATTTTCTCGATTTCCGATACAGGGCGGATCGTTAAAACCGCTCCCTTTGTTTGATTGTTCTGCCAAATCGGCGCGCCATCCGCTACATAAAGCTGATGCCCAAACAAAAACCGCTGCCGCACAATGCTTTTTTTCTGGATGATGATCGATTCAGCCATCCCAACGAGGCGGCTGTTTGTTATTTTTCCTTTCTCGCTAATTTGCCCCTCCAGCAGATTTCTCGCTCTTTTGTTGATAGACGTTATGTGATGATCATTATTTACTGCAATGGTTGCATCCCGAATAGATTCAAGGGTCGCTTCCTTTTCTTTAAATAAAAAAGAAATCTCTTCCGGTTCTAAATTAAAAATCAATTTTTTCACCCGTTTCGCTATCGTAACAGCTCCTGTTATGCCAAATAAACTAATAAACAGGGCGAAACATAGCAGCTTTAACCAATAGGCATTTCTCGCTTTATCTACTTCTGTTGTTAAAAAACCGACGGAAGCCACTCCAATGATTTCTCCATTTTTGTTGTAAATAGGGGCTTTCGCTTTAATGGCTGAACCCGAGATACCTGTCCCTTTGTACACAACAGATTTTCCTGCTGAGAGACTTTCCTTGCTGCTCGTCCCCATTTTCTTACCGATATGCTTTGTTATGTGATGGGAATAACGGACGTTATATTTATTGCCGATCACAACATATCCTGCGCCAGTTGATTGTCTGATATTTTCAGCAATAGGCTGAATGCGCAGAGGAGGATTTGGATCATTAAACGCCTGGATAATCGTTTCATTTTGAGCAGCCATTTTAGCCACTGTCATCGCCTGGCTGCCCAGTGACTTTTCAGCCAAATCTCCCATAAGAGTAAAGAAGATAGCGCTTACAAAAAGAATCGTCAAAAACACGACCATAGAAATAAGACCAACCATCTGCCCGAGCAGCTTAGGCCGCCTCCAAAAAATCGACATGTAACCTCCCACTTTCTAATGGAAAAACTCTTTCTCTTATTTATCTCAATCCATAGAACATTGTCAATATTTTGTTCATTTTGTTCACGATTTTTTATGATTTTCGCATTTCAAATTAGGGAAAAACGGTGTATCTTTGTACGTATAGCATCTATTTTCTGGGGGCCGTTAAAATGAATAACGAAATTCGAATTCTTGGAAAGAAACTGTCTGAGGTAAAATATGAAATTGCCCAGGAAATTCATCAAAGCCTTTCGCATATAACAAGTATTCAAGAAAAAGCCGGCTGGGAGAAGGAACGGGCAATCGAACACCGTGCCCAATTTATTCAAATGTTCGCAGACACTTTAATCGAACAGCCTGACCACGACCTTTCTTTAAAACGCTTTAGCAAATGGGGAGCGAAAACTGGAGAGATCGCCTGCAGCCTGAATGCGCCAATGGATGATGTACTGCAGACGACAACCATATACCGGACGGCTATTTGGGATGTATTAAAGCAGGAAATGAAGCAGAAGCAAATGTCTGTTGAGACTGTTTTTGACAGCATCGCCCTTATCGATCCGCTGCTTGATCAAGCCGTTTATGCGTTAAGCATCACTTATGTGAAGTTTCATCGAGAAGCACTTGAGCAATCTGCTCAGGCACTTTTGGAACTTTCTGTACCGGTTGTGCCGATCACAAAAGGAGTAGCTGTACTTCCGCTGATTGGCAGCATGAACACAGAACGGGCAGCTCTTTTGATGGAGGAAGTGCTGCAAAAAGCAGCCGAGCTTAAGCTTTCCCACCTTCTTCTTGACCTGTCCGGTGTTGTAACGGTTGATACGATGGTTGCCGATCAAATTTTCAAGGTGATCGATGCCTTGTCCCTGCTTGGCGTAAAAGCATCTCTTATCGGTATTCGTCCTGAAGTGGCCCAAACTATGGTAACAATTGGTATTCACGTGAGCGAATTGGATGTAAAAGCAAGTTTAGAGACAGCACTAAAAGACTTACAGCAGTCCGCCCATTTATTTTCCTCTTAACAAGCAATGAGCCAAAGAAGCTTCTTTGGCTCATTGCTTGTTTTTGTATCCATAGGCCCGGCTGCTTTCTCCTTTGAGTGGGTGCCGCTTCCCCGTACTCAAATAAAAGAAACAGCTTATGTTATTTAGAAATCAAACAGAGTGTAACCATATGTTACGTTCCCAATATGCAGGTAAAGTCTTTCGCTTTTAAAAAAGAGCCGATCAGTGAAGCCTGCCGGACTTTGCGTGCGGGAGCCTAACCGGCTGCGCCTGCGGGATCTCCTGACTCACTGTATTTCCCGCAGGAGTCTTCTTCATCCGGCAGTCGGTGTGGAAGATCGATAAGCAGGGGCCAAATAGAAATTTTCTCTTTTTTAAACCGAAAGATACAGCCCTATTAACTCTATACAATCCTGGCGCAAGCCACTTGGCTGCGGCGGGAGGGCAGCGCAGACTCCTATGGGACTAGCGGGCAGCTGAGACCGGTGGAGCCGCCAGGCGAAGTCGGGTTCAGCACCTGCCCAAGGGAAAGCGGAGCTGCCCGGACGCTGCCGACCCATCCTGTTCATGTGCACGGTCATCCATATCTTTTGTCTGCAGTCTGAGAGCGTAACGGTATATTACGCTCTTTTTAATGAACTAATTTAACAGCATTTAAGAAGAACAAGCCCGCTGAACAGACCGGATGATGCCGCCGTACCCTGTGCATCGGCAAAGATTGCCCGAAAAAGCTTCCTGAATTGCCGCCTCACTCGGCTTTGGATTTGATTCAAGCAGGCATTTTGCCGCCATGACCATGCCCGGTGTGCAGTAACCGCATTGAAAGCCGCCTTCTTCGAGAAATGCTTCTTGGATAGGATGCACTCCGTTTTGATCAGAAAGCCCTTCAACCGTTTCTACCGAAGCCCCTTCAAGCTGGTAAGCGAGTGTCAGGCACGAAACAGACAGTTTACCATTGATCAAAACCGAACAGGCTCCACAGCGTCCGATGCCGCATGAAATTTTTGTGCCGGTTTGACCAAGCTCATTTCGGATTAAATCAACAGCTCTTATAACAGGCGGAACGGTTAATTGAACAGGCTTACCATTTAACCGAAAGGACAGCCCTATCACTCCAGCGCCTGCTTTTTCAGGATTGGTTTTCATACAGGACACCCCTTTCCATCGACTGCAGCACAGCCTCCGGCTTTACCGGCAGACGGCTGACCCGAAAGCCGATTGCATCGTAGATCGCATTGGCAATTGCTGGCGCCACGGCTACCGTTCCAATTTCGCCAACACCCCGCGGTCCGTAATGATCTCCAGGAGGAAGCGTCTCAATCGCTTCAAGCTCCAGGTCAAACGGTACATCTTGAATGCCTGGAACTAAATAAGAATCGAAGTTTTCTGTCGCATACTGCCCTTCTGTCATCACCACATCTTCCATTAAAGTGTAGCCAAGCGCCATCACGCCGCCGCCCTCAATTTGTCCCCTATAGCCCATTTCGTTTACAACAGGGCCGGCTGCTGTAGACTGATGCAGCCCGGTTACTTTTATTCTTCCGGTTAAAAGATCAACCTCTGTCTGGGCCACTACACCGCTGTACGTGTATAAGTAGTGAGCCGAGTCAATTGCGTCCGGCGAAACCGGAAAATCAAACTGGGTGGAAACCACAATCGGCTCTTCGCCGGCTGCAAGAGATTCAAAGGAAAGCGCGCATTTTCCATTCTTCCAAACACCGCCCGGTCCAATCGACAGCACACTCTCTTCTGCACCCGTTTTTTGGACGGCCCGGGCAAGCACCTGCTTTATAAAAGACCCTTTTAACCGCTGAAGTGAATGCCAGACCATACTTGTTCCGCGTGAAGCGGTAGTGGAACCGGATGAAGGAACAAGGGCCGTATCTCCAATAACAATGGAAAGGTCTTCTTTTCGGCATCCCAGTTCTTCTGTTGCCACTGCTTCAATCACAGCCAGAATCCCCTGTCCCGCTTCTTCAAATCCAAAGGCAATTTCAACCTTTCCGTTTTCTTTTAAAGAAAGCCGCCCCCCGGCAGGGTCCATTCTCCCAAAGCCAAGCCCGCCGCCATGCATCGTCACAGCCATGCCGATGCCGGTCCGCTTCCACTCGCTCGCTTTCGGCATCTGCTGCTTTTTATCCCGGTATACTTGGGCAGCCGACTCTAATACCTCTAAAGCACCATTTGTCTGGACAATCCGCTGCCCGAGCGGTCCAGGATCCTGTTCACGGCGGATATTAAGCCGCCGCAGCTCCAGGGCGTCTATCCCAATTGCAGCAGCCAGCCGGTCCATCTGCCCTTCCAATGCAAAGGTAATCTGATTGCCTCCAAATCCACGGAACTCTCCGGAAACGCCATTGTTTGTAAAAACAGAGACACCCTTTGTGTCTACTGCCTCAATCATGTACGGGCCACATGCATGCTCAACAGCGAAGTCTAAAATCGCCGGCCCTAATGTAGCATAGGCGCCTGTATCGGCTGTAATCGTTGTTTGATGGGCAAGCAGCCGCCCATTTTGATCGACGCCGGTTTTCATCGTAATGCTCATCGGGTGCCGTTTAATGCTTGAACGCATGGATTCCTGCCTTGTTTGGTGGATTTTCACTGGCCTGCCTGTTGCAAGCGCAAGCAGCGCCCCATACGGCTGAATATTCAATTCATCTTTTCCACCGAATGAGCCGCCCATCGGACTGGAAATAATCCGGATTTCTTCTTCCGGCATGCCTAAAATACGAGACAATTGAAACCGGTCTTTAAAACCGTGCTGCGTACCGACATATACTGTCAGCGTCCCGTCTTTTTCAGGAACAATGACGCCGCCTTCTGTTTCCATATAAGCATGAAGCTGCCGGGGAACTTCATATGTTTCCTCCACAACGTTTACGCATCGCGAAAACGCTGTTTGGATATCGCCTCTTTGAAAGCCGGCACGGTGAAGGATATTGCCGCCTGGGTGAAGAAGAGGAGCCGACTTGGCCAATGCTTTTTCTGGACTGTCCACTACAGGAAGCGGTTCATAGTGCACCTCGATCAGTTCAAGCGCTCGTGCAGCAATTTCTACCGACTCTGCAGCAACAGCTGCAACCGCATCTCCCACATATCGAACTGTATCTTTACATAAAACCGGCTGATCCGGGGTAACGATGCCAAATCCGTTTAAGGCAGGCACGTCTTCGTGGGTAATAACCGCCTGTACACCCGGCAGCTGACGGGCTTTCTCCGTGGAGAGGGAGAGGATACGGGCATGGGGGTAAGCGCTTCTTAACACTTTTGCCCAGAGCATCTCTGGAAATGTAAGATCCGTTAAATATTTTAAGCGGCCTGTTACTTTCTCTTTGCCGTCCGGCCGGATTTTTTTCTTCATAGCTAATCTCCTTTCCCGTTTTTATCGGTCAGATTGCAAAGCTGCTAACAGCAGATTGGCTGCGACGGTGCGACGGTAATCCACTGAGGCGAACACATCACCGATCAAAGCCGATTCTTCTTTGATGCTGTCTGACAGTGACGCCAGCACATCATCCGTCAGTTCCTTTCCAATAAGCTCTCTCTCACACATCTTCAAACGACGCGGTGTACTTACTCCGCCGCCCGCCACCATCCGAATTTCTTTAATGGTCTGCTCATCTGTCATTTCTCTGTACATGGCAACCGTCACAACAGATGGAATAAACGCTTCTCTCCGTCCGACTTTCCGAAAAAAACAGCGCCCTTTTATAGGAGAAGAAACCGTAATATCCGTTAAAATGGCGGATTCTGCCGGGGATTCCTGCTCACTTACATAATCATACATCCATTCAGACCGAATGCCGTTTTCACAAAACCACGAAAGGCGCGCATCAAGTGCCAGTAAGACCGGGATGGCATCACCGACGCCATAAAGGATATTGCCGCCGATCGTACCCCGGTTACGCACAGCTGGCGAGGCAATGGTGCTGATCGCTTCTGATAAAACCGGGCACTTTTCTTTTACAAGCGGATGGTTCCGGCACGTTTCCAGGTCGGTCAGCGCCCCTATTCTGATCGAACCGTCGACTGTTTCCTCAATGTCTGCGAGTTCCCGAATCCCTTCCAGGCTGATTAAATGAGGAGGAAAGGATAAACCCTGCTCCCGCTGCATTTGCATAAGTGTTCCACCCGCAATAAACCGCGATATTCCGTCAAGCTCTTTCTTTAAAGACCTCGCTTCCTCCAGACTCTGTGGCTGCCAGACAGATGTTGGCACCGGCATTTGCATTGTCATTCCATCCCCTCCCGGCCACTTGTTTATAATCCTGCATCGTATCAATATCAAAAAAAGAACCGGATTCCTGGCAATCAATCATTCGTCCGTGCTGCGCAAAAGAAGGCTGCTTCAGCAAACTGCCCGCTCCCCGGTCTCCCTTTAGCTCCTGCAGCACGGGGAAACAGCCGTTGGAGAAAAGAACAGGCGGGCGCGGGATACCATCCAGACGAGCCGCCACAAAAGGAGCCTTTGTTTTTTTGTATGTGCGGACGATTTGATTGATTAATTCCACCCTGGTAAACGGCTGGTCTGCCAAAAGAATCACCGCTGCCTGCGCATTCATTTGTTCTGCGGCCCTCAAGCCAAATGAAAGTGTATGCGCCTGCCCGCGGCTGGCTTCATCACAGACGGCATACGACCAGTTCGCTTTTTTAAAAAAAGCGGGCCCAATCCAGCCGGCCTGGCTCTCTCTTTTCCCCGCCACAATAACATGATCCAGCACAGAGGAAAGAGCCGCGTTCAGTGAAACACTGCCAACCGTGGTACTGCCAAGCGGCAGCGCCAGCTTATCGCACCCCATCCGGGCACTGTTTCCGGCAGCAAGCAAAATACCAACAACCGGCCTGCTCATAAACAAGCTGCTTCCCGCAGCCCAATGGAATGGCTCACTTGGATCAGCTGAGCGACAATACTAATCGCAATTTCTTCGGCTCCCTGCGCTCCAATTGACAAGCCGGCCGGAGAAGCAATCCGTGAAGGAATGGCATCAGCCCCAAGCAATCGGGCCGTTCTTTTTCGGGAACCGAGAATACCAAAATACCGAAGCCCTTGCCCCTTTAACGCCTCGATCAGCTCCCGGTCCCGTTTAAAGTTATGCGTCATCACGACCACACAGTCTTCTGGTTTTAAAGCGATAGAAGAAAGTACCTCGTCCGGAAAACCGACCATGCGTTTTTCAGCATCAGGAAAATGAAAAGCGGAACAAAACGCCGGGCGCCAGTCAGAAACGGTAACTGAAAATCCAGCGGCCGCTGCGAACGAAACGAGCGGCCGCGCGTCTGGCCCTGCCCCAAATACAACAAGCCTTCGCTTTGGACGAATTTTGTGTACATACACTTCACTGTCAAGCGCTTTACTAAAAAACATGCCGCGCTCAATAACCCGGCAGTCGTCTGGTACTTCTCCCTCCCACTGACCAAACGCACATCCCGAATCGGGAATAAAAAGGTAACCAGGGCGGACGCCGCGCTTTTTAATCATCAAAACGGTCTGTCCGGACCTTAGCACCTCTTTTAACTGCAATAGGTGGGCCGTATACTCTTCATCCAGCCGTTCTGTCCATACATGAATAACTCCGTTGCAGCCCGAGCCCTCTCCCCAGGAAAAATCATCCTCACCGCGCATATCGTATACAAATTCGCCATACGGCTGATCCACTTTTTTCAGCCGTTCATTCAAATCTTCTTCCAGGCAGCCCGCACTAAGCAGGCCGACCTGCGTGCCATCCGGTTTAAACAGCATCGCTGCTCCTTCTTTTTTATAAGCAGAGCCTGTGACTTTAACGACCGCTGCCATTACACCACCAACAGTGGAGGCATCCATGGCATCAAGCAATTCATGAATATCTTCCATATCGTTTCCCTCCAGTGTGTAGTCCAAAAAAGGGCACTGGTTCAAAAAAACCACAGCCCCCTTCTTACTTCTTCTATTTTTAAATTGGGCTAATGAAAGAAGCGGGTCCGCCCAGCCGTCCTTGCGTTTCATTTAAAACCCGGGTGGTCACGGCTGGCATGTGCTGGGTTCTTCCTGGTTCCTGGATGACAATGTCTTCAATTCGGAATCCCGCTATTTTAAACACTTCTGCTAATGCTGTTTCAAATTCCGTTTCCTGATCGTTTTGAAGACGCTGCTTCATCTGAACGCAGATTTCTTCTTTTGTTTTGCCTTGTATTGCCATAATAAAAGGAAAAGAGAACTTTTGGGTGTATGCCTCATTTAATAGAGAAAACTGATCAAATTCCTCTTTGGACAAAGAAGTCAGCCCGGCAGCTTTCTGCTCTTTCACAGAAGCGTCGGTCATTTTCACGTTTGCCCCAAGATTCGGATGGTTTCGAAGCAGAGCCAGCTGATCGGAACGAGACGCTTCCTGGACAACAGTGGTCATCTTAGCACATAGAGCCTGCACAGACTCAAATGGACGATCCCGCACCGCCTGTTCCGCTACCCAGAGTGAATGTTCAAATACGCTGCCGAAGTGCTGGACGAACATCACTTTTTTCATTTCGTTTACTGCTTTCATAGTCAGCACTTCACTCACGCCCTTTCCTAACTTTAATTTGTAACAAATAATAACATATGATTAGTTTACAAGGAAAATTATGTATTGTCACTGGCCTAAATGACCAAAACATTAGATTTTTTTCTTATTTTTCACAATTTATTAATAATTTGTGTTATATAATATTACATAACATAAATATTTTAGGGAGTGTTTCAGTTGAAATTACAAACCTTGCTTGCCCACGCTCCTTTTCAAGATATTCCATTAATTGCGGGCGCCAGAGGGATGGCAAATGATATTACGAATGTGACGATGATGGATGCTCCGGATATTCTCCCTTATTTAAAGTCGAACGACCTGCTCGTGACAACCGGTTATCACGTTAAAGATAAGCCAGGCGAGCTGATCAGCTTGATTGAGCAAATGGCCCAGAAAAACTGCGCTGCCCTTTTTATCAAAACAAAGCGTTTTTTCGGCCACCTTCCAAAAGAAGCAATCCAGCTCGCAGATCAGCTTGGGTTTCCGATTGTTGAAATTCCTGAAAACTGGTCACTCGGCGAAACCGTCAATCAAATGCTTAATATTATTTTAGATAAGAGAACGAGCGAGCTTCGGGGTGCAATCGAAACGCACAAGCTGTTTTCAAGCCATATCATGAGCGGAAAAGGATTAAATGCGCTGCTTGCAAACTTAACAGAGCTTACCGGCCACCAGGCTTTTTTATCGACAGTTTACTTTTCTGCCATTGCCGGCGATCATTCGCTGGCTGAAGCTTTTTTGCCGTTTAAGAAATGGGCGTCTAAGCATGGCTCTTTTCTGCCGGCCGGCTCTGCTTTTACCATGTTCAGCACACTGGACCAGAAAGAGAGCTACACACTGTTTCCCGTTTACACACACGAGAAAAAAGCGGCCCTGCTTTTGCTCAAAGGCTTTGTTTATCCAACAGAGCAGGTGAAACTTCTTACGATCGAACAGGCACTCAATGTGATCTCATTTGAACTATTGAAAGAAGAAGCCGTAAAACAGTCTACCCGCCGTATTCGCAATGAATTTTTTTCCAATTTTTTAGATGACGCTTTTTCAAGCGAAGAGGAAACGATCAGCCGTGCAAAAGAATTCGACCTGCCTTTAAAACAAAAATACGTGTGCGCGGTTGGCCGAATCGATGCACCGGAAGAAGAATGGTCTTATTACACGAACCAGAAGGAACTAGATGAAGTCTATTACTTTTTTGAAAAAGAACTGCACACAATGGATATTCCCTGCGACTTATTTACAAAAGGAGACACCGTAATCATTCTGTCAAAAGTACCCGATCATATGAAAGACACCCATTTATTTACGGCTTCTTTTTTAGAAAAGCTGCAAAGCCGGCTCAGCCGGGAACATAACATGACCATTTCTTTCGGTGTCAGTCATTTATGCTCTTCTCTTCTATTTGTCCGGCAGGGGTATAAAGAAGCTCGCGATGCCTTAAAAACAAATCGGCTGTCCAGCGGCCCCTCCTCCATCCACTTCCACCGGACAAAGGATGTAAACGAGCTGCTGCGGATGCTTCCGTCAAAAGACTTAAGCCAGTTTTATAAACACACAGTCCAGCACTTAAAGCTGAATAATCTAGAAGAAGAAAGATCACTGCTGGAGACACTGTTTGTTTATATGGAAAGCCATTGCCATATTTCCGAAACGGCCAAGCGGCTGTTTGTCCACCGTAACACAGTTGTGTACCGGCTGGAGAAATGTGAAGAGCTGCTCGGTATTTCGTTGAAAGACCCCAATTTTTCCCTGCAGGTCCGCCTCGCCCTCCGTATCAAACACCTGCTGAATGCTTAAAAAAGCCCGGGAGCTGTGTCCCGGACTTTTTTATATGCGGAAATCCCAACTTCGTCCAGAGAAAGTGAAATACTCATCCGCCAGACAACGCATTGAGCGCGCTCTCTAAATGATTTTTTACATTCATAGAGGGACCGGCTTTTTTTAAAGCCGCTTACGAATGTACTTCCTCCCCCATCATTTACCTGAATGAATCACGTTTTCCGGGTAATAGAAAAAAAACAATGTAAGATTTTCTTCCACTTCAGTTGAAGCGTCTTCTGCTTCCTCTTATTCTAATGATAAGATACCTTTTTCGTATATCCCCAGCGATACGGGCTGGGGGTCTCTACTTGGGACCGTAAATTCCAGGCTACGAAAAATCAGCATGGGCGCTGGTTTTTTTCGTGGCTTTTTTTATTGACTGGGAGGGATGGAGATGGGAAGCTTATTTATTAAAAATGCTCAAATCGTAACGATGAATGCGCAGGAAGAGATGATAAACGGAGATATTCTCATTCGGGACAGCCGGATTGAAGCAGTCGGACCGGCTTTGGACGAAACGCCGGCTGACCGTGTAATTGATGCTTCAGGCCGAACCGTGATCCCCGGCTTTGTTCAAACCCATGTGCATCTATGCCAAACACTGTTTCGCGGCAAAGGTGATGACCTTGAATTGATGGATTGGCTGAAAAAGCGGATTTGGCCGCTTGAAGCGTCCCATGATGAAGAATCTGTTTATTATTCAGCGATGCTTGGGATCGGCGAGCTTCTGCAAAGCGGTACAACAACAATTGTCGATATGGAAACCGTTCATCATACCGATTCTGCATTTCGTGCGATTGCCCAAAGCGGTATTCGCGCGCTCTCCGGTAAAGTTATGATGGATAAAGGCAATGAAGTGCCGCTTGCCCTGCAGGAAAACACAGCAGCATCCATCCAGGAAAGCGTGGACCTGCTGGAGAAATGGCACATGTACGACAGCGGGCGCATCCAATATGCTTTTTCACCGCGCTTTGTCGTTTCCTGTACAGAGGAATTATTGAAAGAGGTACAAAAACTGTCCGTCCACTACAACGTCCATGTGCATACCCATGCTTCCGAAAACAGAGGAGAAATCGCTATTGTTGAGCAGGAAACCGGGATGCGCAATGTTATATACCTCGATCATCTCGGTCTTGCCAACGAACGGCTTATCCTGGCCCACTGTATCTGGCTGGACAAAGAAGAAAAGCGGATTATCCGGGAGAAAGGTGTGCATGTCAGCCATTGTCCGGGCTCGAACTTAAAGCTTGCATCCGGTATTGCCGATGTTCCTGAGCTGCTTGAAGCCGGCTCCTCCGTAAGCCTTGGAGCAGACGGTGCTCCGTGCAACAACAACCTCGATATGTTCAATGAAATGCGTCTTGCCGCCTTGATTCAAAAACCGATCCACGGCCCGGCCAGCATGAACGCCCGCACCGTTTTCCGCATGGCTACAATCGGCGGCGCCCGGGCTGTTGGAATGGGGCATGAAATCGGCAGTATTGAAGCTGGAAAAAAGGCAGACCTGGTGATGCTAAACTTAAATCATTTCCATACCTTCCCTTCTTACGATGTAGATCCCATCTCACGCATCGTTTATTCAGCTACCCGTGCGGATGTGGAAATGACCATTGTCGACGGGCGAATTGTCATGGAAAACAGCATGATGAAAACGATCGACAAAACGACTGTGCTAAGAGAAGCAGATGCATCGATTAAGCGGCTGCTCAAAAAAACAACAATCATGCATTAAACTCATCCAAAAAGCGGTTTAATCGTACATTCATATGCTGAAGCTTTCCAAAGCGAAGGATTTACTTACTCTTTCGGATGAAAGCATTGGAAGCATCGCCCGGACAGTTGGCATTTCAGATGAACGGTATTTTATGAGGCTGTTTAAACAATATGAAAAGCTGACGCCTTCCGAATACCGCAAAGCTTACCATCGTATTCAGCTCAATAAAGAATAAAAGGTGGGCAGAACCAGCTTGAGCAGAATCTAAACCTTTTAGACCATGATTTTTCTTTGCCGCGCCACCAAAAACAAAACCGGCTTAAACGGTAAGGTTTAAGCCGGTTTTCATTACTATTAGAGGTGGTACACACGTGTTTCATATGGGTGCAGCACTAATTCACGAGCCGGACTGTCTTCCTGCACTCTATAATTGTGCAGCAGCAGCTGAGCGGCATCATAAGAGACACCTTCCTGCTTCGGAACCGGCACTGGCTGATCTGACAAGTTAGCCAGCACGATTACCCGGTCGCTTCCGAGAGTACGTGTGTATGCAAACAAGCGTTCGCTCTCCTCAATCACTTCTTTATAAGCGCCATACGTAAACACATCATACGCTTTTTTCATTCGAATCATTCGTTTGTAAAAATTCAAAATAGAGCGTTCATCCTGCTGCTGCGCTTCTACGTTAATGCGAGTATAGTTGTCATTCAGTTTGATCCACGGCGTTCCCGTCGTAAAGCCGGCATTGCTCTCGGCCGACCACTGCATCGGCGTGCGAGAGTTGTCGCGGCTTGAATTCCAAATAATTTGCATCATTTCATCATGGTGAATGCCGGCTGCAGTGCCAAGCCGGTACATGTTTTTCGTACGAACGTCGTTATAATCTTCAATGCTTTCGTATTTTACATTGGTCATGCCAATTTCCTGCCCCTGATAAATAAAAGGTGTTCCCTGCATTAAAAAGTACACCGCCGCAAAGGCCGTGGCGCTTTCATACCAGTATTCCCGGTCGTTGCCCCATGTGGAAACCACGCGCGCTTTATCATGGTTTTCAATGAACAGCGCATTCCAGCCTTTGTTTTCAAGCGCTTTTTGCCACTTTGTCATCACTTTCTTGTACCCCGGAATATCCAGGCCCGTTTCTTTTTCAGCATTCCAAAGCTCAAGATGTTCAAATTGAAAAATCATATTAAATTTCCCTTTTTCTTCACCGACCCATTCATTAACATCTTCCGCTGTTACACCGTTCGCTTCACCGACTGTCATAATGTCGTACTTAGCGAACGTTTCAGCTTTTAATTCTTCAAGAAACGGCTGAATGCCTTCTACATTCATATGATAATCGTAAGAAGGCACGTACTTCATTTCTTTCGGATTCGGCAAATCAGGCAGTCCCGCTTTTTTCTTAATATGGCTGATCGCGTCAACACGGAAGCCATCGATCCCTTTGTCGAGCCACCAGTTAACAGTTTCGTAAAGAGCCTGGCGCACTTCGGGATTTTCCCAGTTTAAGTCCGGCTGCTTTTTTGAAAACAGGTGCAGGAAAAACTGGTCTGTGAGCTGATCATATTCCCACGCCGAGTCGCCAAAAATACTTTCCCAGTTATTCGGCTCCCCTCCACTTTTGCCATCGCGCCAAATGTACCAGTCGCGTTTTGGATTGTCCTTAGAGGAACGAGATTCAATAAACCATGGATGTTCATCACTCGTATGGTTGATCACGAGGTCAAGAATCAGCTTCATTCCCCGTTCATGTACAGCTTCCAGAAGCTCGTCAAAATCATCCATCGTCCCAAACTCATTCATAATTTCTTTGTAATCGCTAATATCATATCCATTATCATCATTCGGCGATTCAAACATCGGACAGATCCAGATTACATCAATGCCAAGATCTTTTAAGTAGTCCAGTTTGGAGATCACCCCTTTAATATCTCCAACTCCGTCTCCGTTCGAATCCATGAAGCTGCGCGGATAAATTTGATATGCGACTGCTTCTTTCCACCACACTTTGTTCATATGACGACCCCCGTATCCTCTCTTATGCTTCTTACGTGTATTTTAGCATGGAAGGCGGAAAACATGTGTGAATATCCCGCTTTCCTCTGACCCTTCTTTTTTTGTTTTTACTGTTTGATACGCCCTAGTATAAACTAGACTGAAAACCAGTGCAATCGTTTTCACAAAAAATAAATCCAATATTCTTTGGTGAACACTTATCTTTCTGTTAAAACAAGCGAAACGATAAAAGAAATCTGTTCTTTAAAAATTATTCTTGCTAAATGAAAGCGCATTTATTAGAATAAGGTTCATGCAAACGTTTTCGTTACATTTCACTATTACATCTAATCAAGGGGAGAATAGGGTATGAAGAAATTAACGTCTTTTGATTTTTGGCAAAAACTTGGAAAAGCGCTGCTCGTCGTCGTTGCCGTGATGCCCGCAGCCGGGATTATGATATCCGTCGGCAAACTGATTGCCATGATGAGCGGTGATATCATCTTTGTGCAAACAGCAGCACACGTGATGGAAGACATCGGCTGGGCCATTATTGGCAACTTACATATTTTATTTGCGGTTGCCATCGGAGGCTCCTGGGCAAAGGAACGGGCAGGCGGCGCGTTTGCAGCCCTTTTAGCTTTTGTTCTGATTAACCGGGTGACCGGCGCTTTATTTGGTTTAAACAATGAAATGATAAGTGATCCAAAAGCATCTGTCTCATCTTTTTTTGGAAGCGAGTTAATTGTAAGCGATTATTTTACTTCTGTGCTCGGTGCCCCGGCACTTAATATGGGTGTGTTTATTGGTATCATTTCCGGTTTTGCCGGAGCCGTGATTTTTAATAAATATTATAACTTCAGCAAACTGCCGGCTTCTCTTGCTTTTTTCAACGGAAAACGGTTTGTGCCTTTTGTGGTCATTGCCTGGTCCGTTGTGATAGCCGTTTTGCTGGCGGCCGTCTGGCCGTTTATTCAAGGCGCCTTGAACGAGTTTGGAAAATGGATTGCCACTTCAAAAGATACGGCACCAATTATTGCCCCTTTTGTATTCGGTACACTTGAACGTCTGCTTCTGCCTTTTGGTCTCCATCATATGCTGACGGTTCCGATTAACTACACGTCACTTGGCGGCACGTATACGATGCTGACCGGCTCTTCGGCCGGGCAGGTTGTAGCCGGGCAGGACCCGCTTTGGCTTGCCTGGGCGGCAGATTTAAACAATTTAAAAGCAGCTGGCGATATGACGGCGTATCAAGCACTGCTGAACGAGGTAACGCCTGCCCGCTTTAAAGTGGGCCAAATGATTATTTCTACTGCCTCACTTATTGGAATTGCGCTGGCCATGTATAAAAATGTGGACAAAGACAAACGTGCTAAATACAAGCCGATGTTTTTATCTGCCGGACTTGCTGTTTTTTTAACAGGTGTAACAGAACCGATTGAATTTATGTTTATGTTTGCTGCCCCTCTTTTATATGTGGTATACGCGATTTTAACCGGCTTGAGCTTTGCTGCGGCTGATCTGATCAACCTTCGTCTTCATTCATTCGGGCTGATAGAGTTTTTAACACGCATGCCTATGGCGGCAAAAGCAGGACTGACACGTGATATTTTTAACTTTGTTATTACATGCTCTGTGTTTTTCGCTTTAAACTTTACGATCGCGAACTTCCTGATCAAAAAGTTTAACTTTCCGACGCCAGGCCGGGCTGGCAATTACACAGATGATGAAGAAACAAACGCCAAAGCCAAAAGCGCTGCGCCGACGGCAGAAGGAACAGCGGCCGCTGCCATCATCCGGCTGCTGGGCGGTACTGACAACATTGAAGATGTGGATGCTTGTATGACACGACTTCGCGTGACCGTTAAAGATGTGGACAAAGTATCGGGAGAAGCAGAGTGGAAAAAAACCGGGGCGCTCGGTTTAATTTTAAAAGATAAAGGCGTGCAGGCCATTTACGGCCCTAAAGCTGATGTAATTAAGTCCGACGTACAGGATTATTTAGGGGTGTAAAATATGAAATTACTTACATTAAACTGTCATTCCTGGCAGGAAGAGGATACCCTCCAAAAGCTAACGGAACTCGCCCAAACAATTGCCGAAAAATCATACGATGTTGTAGCGCTTCAGGAGGTAAGCAAGTCGAATGAAGCCGGGCACGCGAATTACGCAGAGCTGCTTGTGCAAAAGCTGCATGACCTTGGTGAAAAGGATTATACATTCATTTGGGATATGTCGCACTTCGGCTATGAGATATATGAGGAAGGCGTGGCCATCATTACGAAGCATCCTGTAAAAAGCCATGATTCTTTTTTTATTACAGACCAGCACGACATGGATAACTGGAAAACACGTAAAATTGTTCAGGCTGTGATCGATATCAACGGTGAGCCTGCCTCTTTTTTCTCCTGTCACCTCGGCTGGTGGCAGGACGAGGAGGAGCCCGCAAAAAAACAGCTTGACCGCCTCCTATCCAGGGCTGCATCCAAAGAGCTTACCTTTTTGATGGGTGACTTTAACGGAGATGCTGCTGTGCGAAATGAAAATTACGATTATCTGTTAGCAGCCGGGTTTTGGGATACGTACATCCTTGCTTCCGAGAAAGATGAAGGATACACCGTTAAAGGAAAGATTGACGGCTGGGATGGAAACAAAAAAGATCTGCGAATTGATTATATCTTTGTGAATAAGCCCATCGAGGTTATATCATCCAAAGTGATTTTTAACGGTATCCATAAACCGGTTGTATCCGATCACTTCGGCGTTGAAGTGGTCATCTGCTAAAAATTAAGGCGTTCTCCTGCGGGGAGAACGCCTTTTTCTTATGATAGTCCTTTTTCGCGTATGGCATGCAGCCAGGTCCGCGCCATCAGTGTATTTCCTGTCGAGTTCATGTGAACCCCGTCTGTCGTCAGCTTATGCTCACCTTCCGCACTTACATACTCGATGAAAGCCTGGTGCATCGGCACAAGCACAGCGCCATATTCGCCGGCCAGCTTCTGAACAATCTCAACATACGGCTTTAGAAGCTCGTTGCCTTCGGAGCGCGGATCTTCTTCAATAATCGTCGGTTCCATTAACACAAGCCGAATGCCCTCAGATTGATCAAGTAAACGGCGGTATACCTGTTCAAATTTCCCGGGTAATATTTGATTCATCTCTTTTGAATCAAGCTGCCGCCATACATCGTTGATTCCGATTGATATGGACAGGACTGTTGGCCGTTCGTTTAACACATCCTGCTCCCACCGCTCTGCCAGATCGGTTACCCGATTGCCGCCAACCCCTTTATTAATAATGACAGGTGCGTTCACAGGCGACTCGCAAATAAGCTGATCACGAATCATCCTTACATATCCATCCCCCAGCTCTTCCGGCTCTGCCCGGCGTCCAGAATCGGTGATGCTATCTCCAATAAATACAATCCGGTCTTCCTTCGTTAACATTTCTATTCCTCCTTTAACGAAACTGTTTTTTCCAGCTCACTTTTATTAAGATGCCCGCACGCTTTGGGCTGAATTCGTCCATTTCACTTATACCGGCCTTTCCCCTATCAGCTCTTCCATATTCAGAAAAACAGCTCGTTCATGGGGTAAATGGTTCGGCTCCGGCTTGTGCAAACGATCTGCCATTCCCTTTCTTCCCGGTTCCAAATAAGAACCCGATCTGCGGCGCCATTATAAATAGGATCACGAAAAAGCGACGCTTTCGGCGTAGTCTTCCTCCTTTCAAAAGCCCGGCATCGCCGGGCCTGCGTTTTGATTGTATTATCCAGCTTCTAAAGCACGGCGCTGTGATAAATAAAGCTTTGAGTACGCGCCGCCTTTTTTCATTAGTTCATTATGCGTTCCCTCCTCCACAATTCGACCACCGTCAATAAAGAAAATACGATCAGCGTTTTGAATCGTGGACAGACGGTGCGCAATAATAAAAGAAGTTCGCCCTTCAAGCAGCTGCTCCAATCCTTTTTGAAGAGCCATTTCCGTTTCGGTATCAATGCTTGATGTTGCTTCGTCCAAAATTAAAATTTTCGGGTCCGCCAGAAGAGCCCGTGCAAACGAAATAAGCTGGCGCTGGCCGGATGAAAGACGTGTGCCGCGCTCATTCACCTCTGTTTCGTACCCTTCTTCCATTTCGCTAATAAAACGGTGTGCCTGAACCGCTTTTGATGCTTCAATCACTTCTTCATCCGTCGCATCAAGGCGGCCATACCGGATATTGTCCATAATCGTGCCGGAAAAAATAAACGGATCCTGCAGCATGACACCCATCTGGCTGCGCAGCGACGAAAGCGTGACCGTTTTAATATTTATTCCGTCCACTCGTACACTGCCGCTCTTCGTATCATAAAACCGGCTGATTAAATTGATGATCGTCGTTTTTCCAGACCCGGTCGCCCCAACAAGCGCGATCGTGTCTCCCGGATTTACCGTAAAGTTCACGTCCTCAAGAATGTTTTTCTCTCCTTCGTAGCCGAACACGACATGATCGAACGTTACCTCACCGCGTATAGGCGGCAGTATACCAGCATTTGGCGCATTTTGAATGGCCGGTTCCTCATCGATCGTCTCAAAAATGCGCTCTAAATACGCCATCGCATTAATAATGGCATTATAGAAATTGCCGATATTCGCAAGCGGCTGCCAGAACATCCAAATGTAACCGACAAACGCGACCAATTCCCCCGCTGTGACACTTCCGTTCAGCCAAAAAATACCGGTAACATAAACGAACGAAACGGTAATCACCGAAATATTTTCAATGACAGGCCATAAAAGAAATTGAATTTTTACTCCCTTCATCCAAGCGGAACGGTAACTGTTGGATACTTCACGAAAGATTTGCTCGTTTTCTTCCTCACGCGCAAAGGCCTGTGTCACTTTAATTCCATTTAAGCTTTCATGAATATACGCATTCATATTAGATTGCTTGTTGCTGAGCTGCTGCCACGCTTTACGCTGAGCTGTTTTAATAAAAAAGATAAACCCGATCAAAAATGGGAAACCTGCCATGGCAGCCAGTGTCATTTTCACGTCAATCGCCAGCATAAAGCCAACAATGACCAAAACGCTGAACAAATCTGTAATAACGTTAATAATACCGTTGGATAAAAGGTCGCTGAGTGAGTTCACATAGTTTACGACACGCACTAAAATTTTGCCGTGAGGCCGGCTGTCGTAGTACGAAAACGACAGCGTCTGCAAATGAGCAAACAAGTCTTTCCGCAATTGTAAGATGACACTCTGCCCGATTTGAGACATCATTCGGATTCGATATTTTAAGCAAAAGCCTGTGACCGTGATAGCCGCTAAATAAAATCCGGCAAGCAGTGCAAGTCCGCCCACGTCTCCGTTTGGGATTTTGTCGTCGATCGCCGTTTTAATTAAATATGGACCGGTCAACGTTGCCCCGCTCGCCAAAAGCATCAGGAGAACAGTAAGTATGATTTTTCCTTTAAACGGCTTTAAATATTGAACCATCCGTTTTAACTGGTTTATATCAAAGGCAGACTCCAACTCTTCATCTACATCAAATTTATTACGTGCCACTTACATCACTTCCTCGCCAAATTGGCGGCTGTCAAAGTCACCAAATTGATTTTTGAATACATTAAAGTAACGGCCTTTACGCTTCAACAAGTCTTCATGCCGGCCGCGCTCTACAATCCGCCCGTCCTCCAACACCAAAATCAGATCTGCTTCTTTAACGGAGGAAATGCGGTGAGCGATAATAAAGCACGTTTTTTTCTGTAAAACGGACCGGAGCGTTTTTTGAATGCGCATCTCGGTTTCTAAATCAACCGCGGACGTCGTATCGTCTAAAATTAAAATGGGCGCATCCAAAAGCAGTGCTCTCGCCAGAGAAATCCGCTGCCGCTGTCCGCCTGACAAACCGACGCCGCGCTCACCGATAATCGTGTCGTACCCTTCCGGAAGCTTGGATATAAACGCATGGGCTTCCGCTTTTTCTGCTGCCATCTTTACTTGCTCCATCGTCGCGTCCGGCATTCCATACGCAATGTTTCCTTCAATCGTGTCGGAGAACAAAAAGATATCCTGCATAACCATAGCGGTATGCCGGCGCAGAGACCGGATATCCCATTCCTTCACATTCATTCCTTCCACTTTCACTTCACCGCTGTCTGCATCATAAAAGCGGCAAAGCAGATTGACGATCGTTGATTTCCCAGCACCTGTCGGACCGACAATCGCGACAGTCTGGCCTGGCTTCACCCCAAATGTAATATTGGATAAAACCGGTTCATCTTCATAGCGGAACGTTACATCCTGAAACTGAACAGACAGTTCGCTGACAGCCGGCGCCTTTTTCGATAATGTATTGGCAATGCCCGGCTGCTCATTGAGCAAATCTTCAATCTTTTCAGCGGATGCGATAAACCGCTGAACGTCATTAATCAGCCAGCCCGCCATTCGCATCGGGTTGTTCAACGCCCAAATAAGAGAATTGAACACGACAAGCTCCCCAATAGTCAGTGACCCTTGAATAACCATAAACCCGCCGGCTAAGATCATGACAACAAGCAGCACCCCCGCCAGTGAATCAAGCACCGGAAGATACTTTTCCCATACACGTGCCGATTGAATATTCTTTTCTTTAAAAGCTTTGTTTTCAGCTGAAAACTTACCAATCTCATGGTCTTCCTTGGCGAAGGCTTTGACAACCCGGTTTCCGCTGATATTTTCCTGTACAACAGAGTTTAAACGCGCGAACTGTGCCCGAATTTCCGAGAATGTCGGCCGGACCTCACTGCTCATTCGATAAGCAAAAAAGGCGATCACCGGTGTTACAGCGATCATCGCCAGTGTCAGCGGCGCGTGAATGGTAAACATAAAAACAATGGCAAACAACAGGACACATATGTTTTCCACAATCATATACGTTGTCCAGGCAGTAAAATGGCGCACTGCTTCCATATCACCTGTCATCCGCGCCATAATGTCGCCTGTTTTTGTCCGGTCATAAAAACGAAAATCCAGCTCATTCAGTCTGGCGTACAGCTGCTCGCGAAGCGTAAAAATCACCCGCTGGGAAGTACGCTCAAACAGAAGCTGAAAGCTGTAGCGGATAACGGTTTTCACCATCGTAACCGCTATCATAAAACCGAGCAGTACCCAAAGCAGCTCTATTTTCCCTCCGTACACTACGTCATCGACAATTCGTCCTGAAAAATACGGATTCAGCATGTTCAATCCTGCAACAAGTAATACAAGTGAAAACCCCAAAAAAAGGCCGGATTTGTAGTCCCTCATATACGTCCAAATCCATCTTAAACTATGCACGTTCCATTCCCTTCCTTCCGCGTATTTTCATCATGGCCTGTTATGGTGACAATCGATCTTTGATGAAAATAAGGACCCCTTCCATACAGTGGAATTGAAATACGTTCATTTTATTCCTTCGAGCCTCATGTATCCATTCTTTTTACTTAAAAAGAAAAAATTCTCTGTTTATTGAACAAATCTTCAAAAAATCAAGAAGAAACAGATGAATATCTGCCATTTTTCACACAAAAATCAAAGACAACGAACTCGTTTTCTTCATTCTTATCATTCACCTGATGAAATGAATACTCCTAGCTACTGTCCATTTATGAAAGAATAATAGACGTCCTTCCGCTAAAACAGGGCAGGGTTCATCCGGTCAGTCCTAATCATCTGCTTTTAGCGTCACACTGCTATTTTTTTAGTGATTTACTAACAGAAATGTGTGCTTTAGCATGGGTATACACGTGTTTCCCTCCAAATAAGACCGTATCAGCAGAACTGATCTGGGCTTTTTTAAATCTTGTAATATGCAGATGGTATCATATCTATCTCGGAAAGTAGAAAAGCATGTTTACGAATACATTCGCAAAAATCTTTATTTTTCTTTTTTAATTCATTACGCAATAAACGTGCTAGAAGCACTGCAAAAAAAAAAACAGCTCTTTCAAAAGAGCCATCTACTGATCGTTATTTTGATAAAAATTATTAACTTTGATTAATTCTTTGCATAAAGGGCTGTCTGCATCTGAGAACGACATACTGCGATCCGGGTTTTTAGAAAGCAAGTTTTGTACTTTAGGCGTTTTCTTAAAGCGGTTCATTAAATGATATGGAGTAAGAGAATCTTTTTATTTTGCAAGATGATTTTTAAAAGTAGACGGGGCTAACAGCTGAAGCAGGCTCTTGTAGAAGTTTGAATTCGTGTGGACAAGCATCCTTAGAGTAAGGAACAGGAAACTTGATTTGATGCCAGTTTATATATAGAAAAACAAAATAGCCTCAAGCGGCTATATAAAAACGTCTTCGCCATGGCTGCTCTTTCTGCAAAAGAGCAGCAGATTACTTTTTCATCGTTTCCCGTTTCATCCTTTTTTCCCGCAATGCCTTATACTTTTTTTCCGCCTGCTTCATGAGAGAATAATATTGGGATTCAAGATATTTTTCTGTTTCTTCAGTTGTAATAACAGGCACCCAGGCTTCTTCTTTTTCTTCTATTGGAGTGTTCAGAGGAAGACAATTACTTGACTGACCTAGTGTGGAATCGATACATTTTTCCTTTTTTGTATTGAACCTCTTTCCCTCTCGATTTCTTTGAATATGCGTCTGACTAAACGAGGAATCCTTTGAAGAACTATTGATAATGTTTTCTCTTTCTTTATCAGCAGACATATCTTTGGTCGTCTTTCCTGCGTTCCGTATTTCCTCTTCTTTCTGATTGGCAGCAATTTGTTGTCTTGCAGGGTCTCTTGCTTCTTTTATTTGTTTTAAGTGTCTCTTTCTCTGTACTTCAACTTCTTTTCCTTTGAAAGATACTTCGTTTTCATTTATTTCATTTTGTCTTTTCATCTGAGTGACAGGCTCTTCTTTCTGCTCATTCGGTTCTTCCCGGCTGTTTAAGGAAACTTCCTCTTCATTTTCTTCATTCTGTTTTTCTATCTGAGTGACAGGCTCTTCTTTCTGCTTTTTCAGTTCTTCCCAGCTGTTTAAGGAAACTTCCTCTTCATTTTTTTTATTTTGTTCTTCCGTCCGAGCGAAAGGTTCTTCTTTCTGCTCTTTCGGTTCTTCCCAGCCGTTGGAGAAAGCTTCCTCTTCATTTTTTTCATTCTGTTTTTCCGTCTGAGCGAAAGGTTCTTCTTCCTGCTCATTCG
>NZ_JAKGCR010000014.1 GCF_022668875.1 Domibacillus sp. PGB-M46
CCTCGGCTAAAAGAAACCTTCAAATGGTTAGCTGATCCAGACAGTATTGCTCTTCAGGCAAGCATCGAATATCAGTACGAAGGATTCAAAAAATATAAGGATCAGCCAAAAAAAGAATTAAAAAAACGAGCCGCAAAAAAATGCGCAGAAGGCTATACGCCAACGGCGTATGACTTTAAGGGTCATCCGACATTCAAAAGCAAGAAAAACCCGGTCCAAAGCTATACGACCAAAATGACAAACAACAATATTAAAATGATAGACAACCACATTCAGCTGCCGAAACTCGGCTGGATTCGTTTTTCTAAGTCCCGAAACATTGAAGGCGACATTAAGCGTGTCACCGTGCGCCGAAGCAGCACCGGCCGGTATTCGATTTCGGTTATCTGTGAAATGCCATATTCCCCCTATAAGCCAAGCACTGACGATGCCGTTGGCATTGACCTGGGTTTAAAAGAGTTTGCCGTGCTCTCCAACGGTGAATCCATTGCCAACCCGAAATACTATCAAAAATACGAAAAACGGTTAGCCTTTCTTCAGCGTGCGTTTGCACGTAAAAAAGAAGGGTCGAAATCGTGGGGAAAAAATAAAGCCCAGATTGCTAAACTGCACGAAAAAATCAAACACACAAGAGACGATTTTCTTCACAAGCTGACGACCAGGCTCGTTCATGAAAACCAAGTGATCGCAGTGGAGAATTTGTCAGTGAAGAATCTCGTCCAAAACAAAAAACTAAGCAAGGGGATTCACGATGCGTCATGGTCGAGATTCAACGAAATGCTCGCATACAAAGCGAAGTGGTACGGACGGACGATCATAAAAGTCGATCCGTTCTTCCCATCAAGCCAGCTCTGTTCCGGGTGTGGCTACCAGCACAAGGATGTAAAAAGTCTTGCTGTCCGGGTGTGGGAATGCCCGTTCTGCGGCGTGCGTCACGACCGGGACCTGAATGCGAGCCTGAATATTAAAAGAGAAGCCCTTCGGCTTCTTTCACTTCAGTCTAGTTAAGATTGGTCATACAACCGTTGGGATACGGGGTTAGCCTGATTACTGGGGGTCGAAGATCCCCTTGCCCAGGAATCCCCCACTTCAACCGTCAGGTAAGTGGGTGGTAGTTCAATCAAATAATGGACTTACTGCTATTTCATTATGGATTCGGTCAATCGCATTAGCAAGCAATGGTGCAACGGATAGAGATGTAATATTATCGACAAGTTTTTTCTCTGCAAGCTCAATCGTGTTCGTCACCACTAATTCTTTAATTGGTGATGATTCGATTCTGCTGGCAGCAGATCCGGAAAGGATCGCGTGGGTGCAGCAGGCACGTACTGATTTTGCTCCCGCTTCGACTAAAGCGTTGGCGGCTAGAGTCATGGTTGTAGCTGTATCAATTACACCATCAATAATAATGGCATTTCTCCCTTCTACACTGCCTATTACATTGGTAACTTCGTCTTCACCTAGCTGAGGACGGCGTATATCAATTAAGGCAATCGGGGCATTTAATTTGCTTGCCATTTTTCTGGCTCTCGCTACACCGCCATGATTCGGCGTAACAACAACAATATCTTCCAATGCTGTATTTTGATAATACTCTGAAAGGATAGGAACACCCATTAGCTGGTCAACAGGGATATCAAAAAAGCCTTGAATTTGCGGAGTATGAAGGTCAATTGAGATCACCCTCGTTGCTCCCGCTTTTTCCAAAAGGTTTGCAATCAGTTTTGCTGTGATTGGCTCTCGAGACCGGGCTTTCCTGTCTTGACGTGCAAAGCCGTAGTAAGGTATTACAACGTTAATTTTTTCGGCTGAAGCCCTTTTCAAGGCATCAATCATGATTAGAAGCTCCATAACGTGTTCAGCCCCGGGATATGAAGTGGATTGAACTAAAAAGACCTCGCATCCTCGTACACTTTCTTCTATATTAATTTGTATTTCACCATCACTAAATCGGGTTACAGAACTTTTTCCCAACTCACAACCTAAATGCTGGGCAATCTCACCTGCCAGCTTCTGATTTGAATTTAATGCAAACATTTTGAAGCAGTCTCTTAATTGATAAGTCATCTTAAATTATAGCCTCCACCATGTTGTATTTATCGATTGATTTTAACCATTACTTGAAACCTTATTTATCAGAATTGGTTCTGCACTTTCTAATATACTCACTAAATTGACAGCAGCTAAATGGGCCATTTGCATTCTCGTTTTCACACTAGCACTCCCTATATGGGGTAAAGTGACAACGTTAGGCATGGAAAGTATAGGTTGATCTACTCTAGGCTCTTGCTCAAAAACATCCAGTTCAGCTGCCCAAATCTTCCCATCCTTCAACGCATGATATAATGCATCTTCATCTATAATTCCACCCCTAGAGTGTTTACGAGTATAACAGTGCTTTTCATGAGAGATAACTCATCTTGGCCAATCATATAATTTACCTCTGGACTATACGGAAGAAGGAGACAAACATAATCAGATTGTTGCAATAAATCGTTTAGCTCCGCATAGCGTATACCAAGCTCTTGTTCTTTTTCATACTTTAATATCTAAAAACTACTTTTAAAAATTTTAGGTTTCTATAATTATAGCAAAGGGGGTGGTAATTTCCTTCAATTTAATTATAAAAAAACTCATCTTGTCTTCAAAAACCTTACATTTTTTCTCAGTTGTAGACTTTCGGGTTTTCTGCAAGGTTAGCAAGATAAAAATTATACTTTTTATTGGCCACCGCTGCTAGGCACTCCAATGGAATTGCAGTGCCTTTTATACTTTTTATGAGGAGATAAAAACCGTATGCTTATTCTGCTTTAGTTACCTTGTTGAATCCATGCAGAGGCAGATGATCAATATCGTACTCAGCCAGATGTGTTTCAGCTTGATCAATCAGCTTCTGTGCTTTCGCTTTTGTATCAGCATCCAGCCCTGCTAACAGTTCTGCTACTTGGCCAGCAGCTTTATCTGCTTTGCCTGGAAGCGTCACACCAAGTTCTTTCAGCTGAGTCTGTGCTTCATCAAACGTGATTGTGTCAGCCTTCATTTTAACCATAATGACTTCCGCTTTTGCTTTTGTGTCGGCATCTAGATCCGCAAACAAATCTGTTTTATCCCCTTTTTCCGGCAATATAACGCCAAGGTTTTGTAACCCCGTTGTCAGCTTATCCATGATCGCCTGTACTTTTTCTTGAGAGGCTGCATCTAATGTGGCTTTTGCATTTTTCGCTGTTTCTTCATGGACGGCTGCTGTGCTTGTTGTTGTGTCTGTGGCTGCATAAGTGGAAACGGTACCTAAAGAGCTGAGTCCAATCATGCCTGCCATTGCTAATCCAAATAATTTATTTTTTATTTTCATATGTAAATTCCTCCTAAAAAGTTTCATTTCGTTTTGTGTGTACCTCCTTGGTACAACTGCTACTTTACTCTTTAAGAGTGAAAGTTTGGTGAAAGAAAAAAATTGTTTTTGGAACCACTAACTTTTTGGCAGAAATTTAAATGTGTTTTAAATAGCTTTTCTAGTTCTTTGTATGCGCTTTTTAATAATATTTGTTTTAGTATTTATTTTGAATTTTACACATAATGTATTATGTTAAATATTCTTATATTTGTTTGTAACCTAACCGTATTCTCCACTCAAAATAAAAAAGACCACTATACGTACCGGGTTCTTGGATAAAAAGGTCATTTAAAATAGAATTTTTTTGCGGATCCTCGTCTACATTATTCCGGTAACACTAATCGGTATCAAAAACTTTCCTTATAGGAATTAATTATTAAAAATAACAATAATATTTATCGAACGTTTTCAAAATAATTAATAAGTGGAGGCGAGGTTATTTGAAAAAAACTTTTTTATTTGCTTTCACACTTTTTTTAATACTCATCCCATTTTGGGTTATGAAATCTAATGATTCCTCACGCGTAAGCACTACAAAAGACCCTGTCATTTATGCCAAACAAGAGATCAGAAACAATCAGTCATTTAATGTAAAATCTTTCACGACACTGCCAGACACCAAGCTCACGCTTATAGAAGCCTACAAAACCGGTCTAAACGAGGCAAAAAAGTATGACAAAGAACCGCAGCTATTATATTTGAATAGCGTGGATGATAAAAGAGCAGATGGAGAAAACGGAAAAAGAAGAAACTGGCAGGGGGTTTTTGCTATGCCAAACAGAAATCACGATATGGTTTTCGTGATCGAAAGAGGAAAATTAAAAGAATATACAATCATAACTGCTTCCACTGAACACAGAATTAAGGATTCGGACATTCAATTGGACAGTGACCAGGCTGTCAAAAAAGCAATTAAACAGTTTCATTTAAAACCTGAGCCTAAAGATGATGTTAGCCTGCACGGTTATCATTTCCGTCTTCTAAGAGATGCAAAAAACATTTTTTTAGCTGTCAGAAGTCAAGCGGATGGCCATTATGTAGAAATTTATTATGACCCCCGTAACGGTAAATATCTTGGCAAAACAGAAACGCCGATTATGGAAGATGCAATGAGGAACGAAGATTCTAAATAAATAAAACAATTGCAGGGGTTTGATATATGAATTGAATAAAAAATTAGCGCCACATTTCCCTTCAAAATCTTTGATTTAGTGGGGGTTAGGCGCTAATTTCTGTTCAAGAGTGAAAACTTGATGAAAGGTCAAAGTTGTTTTATAAACTCACCAAAATAGCGTATTTAGTGATAATTTAAATAGGTTTTTACCAACCTTCTTACATATGGGGGAGTTACTTAGTCATATTTTTTTATTTTGTTTGTGAATTTTTCATATAGTGTATGGTGTTAAAACTGGCTATACATATCTTTATAACCTGTCCAAGCGGGTTTTCCATTCAAAATATAAAAGACCTATCTCTCTAGGGGCTTATATGAAAATCTAAAAATACTAGCTAACTTAATTGATTAAAAAAACTTTACTTTTTCTTCTCCAGTAATTCAAAACCACTTAATTCAATTGCAGCCTCAACTCCCTTTTGGAGGGTTGAAAAAGTACGAACTTCACTCATTTTTAATTTAGTATTTGTAATTTCAATAGCAAACTTTGAGGAAATTCCCACCATGAAACACTCAGCCCCTAGTAAGCGAACAGATTCGATTAATTTTTGAATTCCAAACATCGTAAATTCGTCAACGCTATTAATGGCAGTTACGTCTATCAGAAGGTAATTTGCCTTCTGACGGGATATTTCAATTAGAGCATTCTCAAGCAAATCCGAAATCCGTTCTTGATTGTACTTGCCGATCAAAGGTATAACAAGAATGCCCTTCAAAACCGGTATAATAGGAGAAGACAACTCCTTGACCAAGGCCGATAATTCCTCGGTGCGTTCCTCTACCTTTTCCTCTAATTCCTTAATACTTTGCTGTTCTTTTTGTCTCGCTAATTCATGAATATTTTTTGATGGCGTAATGCTCGAAGGAGTTATCTCAATTTCATCAAATTCTTCACCTTCTGCCTGACTCTTATTCACCTTATACCACATATCTTGTTGAAAGAGTCCTGCAAAGACACCAGACCAATGACTTGGCAATAAGACTTCCGTATTTTTTCTATTAGGATTTTTAAAGATTCTTTGCGCCCAACTATCTTTTAATTGAACAACGGCTCTTTTTTCCTCGAAAGAGTAATACGCAATCGTGAAACTTCCCCAGCCGGCTGTTTTGTAAATATCGCTGTATTCTGCAAGAAGCTGTTCAATGTCTTTACTTTCCTGGTAATATGAACTCACTAGATGTCCCATTCTATAAAAGGTTGCTTCATATACAGCCTTGGATACCTCAGTACCAGAAACCTCTTCGATTGTATTTAAAAACAGTTCAACGGCAGAATCCCATAACAAGAGTGCTGGTGCACCATCAAAAGTAAATAACCCTCTTTCCTCATTCCAGACAATTTCATTTTTGTTTACTCGAATTCTTAAATTTGGTTTTTCCATTTCTCTCACCTGTAATATTATGACTTGTTTTTATACTATAACAGAAAACGGTTTACCACCCCCCACTGGAAATATCTGTTGGTATAACTAGAAACCAGTATCATCTTCTAACATAGAAAAAAAAGATGGTGCTGATCTTCTGTACATGTACAGTAAACAATTCATCTTGGTCTGGTTTCTCTCAGATTTACTTATTTGAATCTGGATAAGGAATTTATCCAGATGCTTATCAAGAGAACAGCTATGAGAAAGCTTTGCACAAAAAATGAAACCCGCTGATGTTTAAAATGTCAGCGGATTTTCTGCAAATACATCCTATTCCATCTTCATCCAAAGAAAAGAACCATAAATGATGTTGCGGTCATTTGCATGTCTTTAAACAGATTCTGGGTTATAATGCAGGGCTCTTGATAAAGAAGAAGTAACCGGTATCTTATCGAAAGAGAGGCCAAGCTGAATAGCAGTTTGGGCAATTTCTGGACGGATTCCTGACAGCGTTACCTTTACACCAATTAAGCTCAAAGCGTTATGCAGCTGAAAAATTTGGTGGGCTACCATCGTATCGATTGCCACCACTCCAGATAAATCGATATAAAGAACGTCCAGCCCCTTTTCAGCACATTGTTCCAACGTATTTTCAAGTATCAACTTTGCACGGGTCGTATCAATATCCCCAATTATCGGAAGTATCCCGATATGATCATTCAGGTTAATGACAGGTGAGCTTAGTTCATAAATCAGTTCCTGGTGATCCTGCAGCCTCTTTATCAAATATTTATTATGCTCTTCCATAAACCAGACAGTTACTTTATCCATTATCTTGTTAATCTTCTTATTCCACGAATTGATGTCTGCCTGAGAATACTTCCCTTTATGTAGAGAGACAAATTCCTCTATCAATTCTACGTATTGATCCCGCGTTCTATAATACTCCTTCAGTATTTGATGTGCAGGAGTGAGAAGGTGATTCTGATCACTGGCAACTTTTACAATCCACTCTTCAAATTGCTTGATAGCGGCCATTTCATCCTGTAAAAACACTTGGAAAAACTGTTTGTGAAATGCATTATTCTGTTCTTTCACGAGCCGGATTTCTTCTGTATTTGAAGATACATAAACCCCAGAAGAATGTTCTTTTTCTATTGTTTTATACCATTCCTCTGTTAACTGTTCAGTTCGATTCATCAGGTAGTTATAAAGTTCTGTATATTTCGACAATTTTTCTTCCCCCTGGCTCTTCTAAAAGATTTAACCTTTTATTATTATTTTAAAATAAACCAAGTGTAAAGGCTATTTTCACTTCCTTTCTTATGTCTACGTTTTATGGATCTTTCGCCGTTTTTTATTAATCGTTATTCGCGTTGTATAAGGAGATAAATGACTCCACTAAAGAAAAGCTCCAACTCATCGCAGTGTTCTTTAAAGACATCATACAAGCTTTCTAAGAATTGTGCAGTGAGGATGTTTAATGGTTTTTCTTCTTTTTTTGCTTTAAATTTTGTATGGCGGGTCATAATGGTACTGTCACATCTAAGACCCAGTACTGCCAGGGATAAAACCTCCCTTTTCAGACGATTTTTTAGACATTCTATTAAACAAACTCTTGCTTTTTTCTGATCTAAAACAGATGGTTGCTGTAAGGTTTTTAAATCCTGTGCCATATCACATTACATGATGACTCACGTAATGACTTCTCTTAAAATGTGTACATATTTCGAATTTTTAAAGTTTTTATAGAATATTAATTAAACATATATTTATAATGAATCTTATGTGATCCTTTTCTCTATAAAGGAGGTATAGTTTTGAAAGAGGTAACAATTATCTTACATAATGAAGTGGGTCGTTTAATAACGGACTATTATAACTGTCAAAATCCGAAAATCAGAAAACAGGTTAAAGATGATATTAAACTTTTAAATGAGGCAATATTATTATGTCTAGAGGAACAACCAACATAAAAAGATGTTGGCTGTTCTTTTTTATTCATTTTGTACAATACTTACTATTTTTTTCAACAACCACATATTCTTTTATCTGCAAATTAACACTGCTTTCATTTAAAGTGGAATTTAATAAACAGCCATACAAAAAAGCAGCCTGCATACGGGCTACATTCTTTAAGTTCCCACTTTAAATTTTAATCAGTTCATTGTCTGTCATGAAAAAATCGTGGCACCTCAGCAAGGCATTCTTGAATTCATTGGTCATTCGTTCTGTGCTATACGCACACACAGACGTAAGATTCTTTAAGGTGATCAGTTCATGTATGTTATTTTCATACTGTTCTACTTCTCGGTGTGCATCTTTCATGCTGCTCCATTCCACATTGCCCCACGTTCGAATGGAGACATTATCTTTCATATGAGATTCTACAGATTGAACAGAATGATTAAATACCACAGCAGAATTGAATGTTCCCTTTAAAAAATAGAAATCAAAGTTGTTTTTTTGAATGGACATTAGACAGCTGTTCTTTACTTAAAACAGCTTTTAGCTCTTGCTGAATGGCCGGAAACAGTCTCGTATTTGTAATCAATAAGCTCTGTTAAATAATTCTGTTGATATTTTCCCCTCACAAACAAACGTTCTATAGCAGAGGAAAAGAACGGCAGAGAGGGAGTTTTGAATAGCATTAAAGGGGATTATCCAAGAGATTGAAAAATTAAATAAAGCCGACCAACACCGCTTGAAAGAATTCTTTGCTACATCTTTTGCTTCTTATGTTGCAGGTGAGCCTGTTTTTAAAGAGGTTTCAGAACAAAAGCATAAAGAAAGTTACACCTGTACACATTGTCATTCGAAACAAACGGTTCGCTTTGGCAAATACGCTGTTAAATTGGGTATGAAACAGCGTTATCGCTGTAAAGACTGCCAAAAAACGTTTACAGATGTGACTAATACCCCGAACAGCACAGCTGCCATCAGCATGCGATCTGCGTTGATCTTATTACCAACGAATACAAGCAATGGACCAAGCACATTAATAATCAAGTTCGCAAGCATCGCTCCCATTGTTCTCCACGTTGAAAGGGGGGCCGACAGGATTGTCTGTAATGACTGGAGCCATGGACCCGTATGGAATATTCACTGTGCTGTAAAGTGTGCCCCATACAATATATGTAACAAACGCCCATGCCAGATAAAAACCATCAGACATTTCAGGTATCTGAACAAACATAAGCACACCTGTTAACACAAGCGGGAATGACACCCGCAAAATCCACGGTTTGAATTTGCCCTGGGGGGTTGGTTTTCGTATATCAATAAAACGGACCCAGGCAAAATCAGCAACCGCATCCCATAGACGGGCTACTAGAAACAATATCCCTACTGTTGAGGCACTAATATGAGAAATGTCTGTGTAGAAACCATCAAAAAAGTGCTGACAAGCATAAAAAAGAAATCGCTCCCAAAATCACCAAACAAATATCCAAGTTTGTCCTTCATTCCAAATGGAGCGCTTTTATTTCTTTCAGCGCGGGGCGGCATATCGAATTTCTGTTTTGCTTCTCCCATTTCATTCTCCCCCATTTTTCCTTCAACCCTACTCACACGTGTTTATAAGTGCTTACAATCTAATTATAATTATAAAGGAACAATTAAAAAGGACTGTTTTTGCATTTATTGAATATTTCTAACGCTTGCTGAAAATTAATCATTAAAAAAAGATCATCCTTTTGGAAAATCTTTTCCTTCTAACCATTCCTTTTCCTAATGGGATCAAAATTCCGCTTTTTTTCTCATTTTTCCTGGTGGGATAACACTCGTCTATAATTAGAAAAAGCTGGCCCCAGAAGAATTAGGGCCAGCTTTTCCATACTTTTTCATATACCTCTTTCAATGGCACACTGAATTTCTCTGCAATGGTTCTGCATTCTTCGTATTCCGGTGCCCGCTGAACAACTTTACCTTCAATCAGTCCGTACTTTACCGTAACCGGCCCCCACGGCGTTTCCACCTGCTTAAACTCGCGCTCAAGACGGTGAACAGTTAAGGGATAATAACGGACGCCGAGTGTGGTTGTTTCACGGAACAAAATGCGCTCCATCTCAGGTGCGGCGCCCACCGGACAAAGAAGCTGCAGAAGCACGCCCGGTCGGTTTTTCTTCATGTAAATCGGAGTGTAAAAAACGTCATTGGCGCCTGCTTCAAATAAACAGTCCATCACATAGCCGAGCCACTCCCCCGGTATGTCATCCAAGTTGACTTCCATTTTAATCATGTCACGGTCAATGTGTTCTGCATTCGGCGGCTTCATTGCGCTTTACTCCTTTCCGATCACTACGCGAAGAACATTTGGGTGGTCTTTAAATGTTTTCGTTCCAGCCCCGTAGCCGATTTTTTCGACTGTCATCGATGGCATTGTGCCAAAAGAGTCTGCTGAAACAGCTGCAATTGCTGCGCCTGTCGGTGTAGCAAGCTCGCCTTTAATCAACGTCTGGGCAATCGGCACACCTTTTAAGATTTCAAGCGTCGCTGGTGCCGGAACCGGATACGTGCCGTGATCGATATGGATATGGCCGCTCCCTGTTGGAATAGGGGAGCAGTAAACATTGGTAATGCCAAGCTGATCAAGTAAAATTGCTGCGCCTACAATATCTACAATCGAATCAACAGCGCCCACTTCGTGAAAATGCACACGCTCAAGCGGCAGTCCATGAATCTTCCCTTCTGCCTCGCCAATTTTCTTGAAAATCGCAAGGGACATAGAAGTTACCGCTTCATTGAATCCAGCCGCCTGGATCATTTCTGTAATTTGTTTATATGCGCGGTGATCATGATGATCGTGATCATGCGAATGAGTATGACCGTGATCGTGGTCGTGATCATGTGAATGGCTGTGATGATGATCATGGTCGTGATCATGATTATGTGAATGGACATGGCTATGCTCTTTTTCGCCAAGAAGGTTTACATCGAATTTCACTGCCGTAATACCGTTTTTATTTACTTTTTGTTGGGAAAGCGTATATTCACTTTCAATATTCAACTTTTTCAGCTCTTCTTCCATCTGGGCTAGATCGGCTCCTGCATCTAGCAACGCTCCGATGACCATGTCGCCGCTAATGCCTGAAAAACAGTCTAAGTATAAGGTAGTCATTGTGCATCTCCTTTATGAGCAAGGCGGTGAATGAGCACGGCGTTGTATGCTGCGCCAAACCCATTATCAATATTGACGACACTCACGCCGGATGCACAGGAATTCAGCATAGACAGCAGTGCAGATAAGCCGTTAAAGTTTGCGCCGTAACCGATACTTGTCGGTACAGCAATAATGGGATTTTCCACGAGCCCGCCAAGTACGCTTGGCAATGCCCCTTCCATTCCGGCCACGCACACAGAGACGTCGGCTCTGCGAATCTCATCAATGTGGTCTAACAGACGGTGCAGGCCGGCTACACCTACATCATAAAAACGACGGACTGGCACCCCCAGTGTTTCGGCCGTCACTGCCGCTTCTTCAGCCACTGGCAAGTCAGACGTGCCGGCACATACAATCGCAATGTAGCCTGCCTCTGCCGGTTTTTTAGCCACAAAAGAAAGTGTGCGGGCTGTTTCGTTGTAAGCCAAATCAGGCACTTCTGCTAAAATAAGGTCCGCTTTCTCCCGGGAAATACGAGTGGCCAGCACTTCATGGCCGCGTTGTTTCAATGACCGGATAATGGCTGAAATCTGCTCGGCCGTCTTTCCTTCACCGAAAATAATTTCCGGTACACCCTGCCGCTGGCGGCGGTGATGATCGATTTTCACAAAACCGAGATCCTCATATGAAGCGAGCTGCTCCTTTGCTTCAGCTGCAGTTAATTCCCCTTTTTCTACACGGGCTAGAATGTCTTCAATCATATAAGTCACCTGCATTCTTTTTTATATAAATAGGATGATTATGTACTAATGCTAATCTAAAATTCTTCATTACTTTCTAGCATGATTTGGCGGACGGAAGGGGCAATACCTTCTACAACTGACAAATCATGCTTCATATAAACGGAATCACGCCGAAAACGGGCAAAAGTGCACTGTCGTCGGTCAAACAGGATTAATCAAAGTATTTCGCGATGTCCGCTGCCAGTGCTGCATATTTTTTATAAAGCTTCTGGTAATGCACATGACGGGCCATGTCCGGTTCAACGACGTCACCAGGCGGCACATTTTCTTTAATATCTGCAAACGAAGAAACTTCTCCGAGTGCCACAAGCGCGGTCCAGGCGGCACCCCAGGCGGCACTATGATGGCTTTCAGACATGTAAATCTTTTTACCGAACACGTCCGCCAGCATTTGAATCCAAATCGGTGAACGGGCCAGCCCGCCATTGACGTAAATCTTTTCTGATGGTCCTGCCAGCCGCTCGAGCGTTTCGGCGATTTGATACAGATTAAAAGTAATGCCTTCAAGCACAGCGCGGACAAAATGCGGATGTTCATGTGTAATGGACAGGCCAAAGAATGTTCCGCGGGCTTTTTGATTCCAGAGTGGTGCGCGTTCGCCGTTAATATACGGCAGAAAAAGTAAGCCGTCTGCGCCTAATTCCACCTGTGCTGCTTCTTCTGTAAATTCAGCATACGTGCCGGAATAGTTCAAGGTTTTTTTCAGCCAATCCAGCGCAATGCCGCCGTTGTTCGTCGGACCGCCAATAATCGCTGTATCACCCGTAAACATATAGCAGAAGGTTTCATGTTTTTCATTAGGGCGGAAGGATTTAGTCCACTGGCGGACCGCACCGCTTGTACCGGCCGTAATCGCTACTTCCCCCGGTAAAATCGCACCACTGCCGAGATTGGCCAGCTGTCCGTCCGCTGCACCGATTACAAATGGGAGGTCTTCCGGCAAGCCAATGTATTTTGCTACGATCGGGTTCAGCCCTTTTAGGATATGTGTTGGCGCCACAGGGGTGGACAGCTGCTTTTTCACCACACCAACGTGCGCCAGAATCTCTTCATCCCAATCAAGCAGCGCGCCGTTAAACATGCCGCTAGCCGAGGCCATAGAATAATCGACGATACGCTCGTTAAACCAGTGAAATACAAGATACTCTTTCAGCGACATAAAATAAGCTGCTTCTTCAAACGGAGCAAATCCCGTTTCTTTCATCCAGATAAATTTCGTCAGTGGTGACATCGGATGAATCGGTGTACCGGTCTTTTCGTAAAATGACAAACCCTTCTCTTTTAACAATTGTTCAGCTTGTTTGCTGCTTCTTCCGTCAGCCCACGTCATGGCCCGGGAGAGGGCATGGCCATTTTCATCTACGCATATAAGCGAATGCATGGCACAGGAGAAGCCGACAGAAATAATGTCTTTCGCTGTCATACCCGCCTGCTCCATCACCGCCTTTAACACAAACACAGAAGCTGAAACAATCACATCCGGATCCTGTTCGACAAAGCCAGGCTCCGGATAAAACGATGTATTTAACTGTTCTGTTTCTGCGATGACTTTTCCTTTGCGGTCAAAGACAACTGCTTTCACGCTGGTAGTTCCAATATCAAGTCCAATTATATACTTTTTAGCCATTCCGTCTCTTCCTTTTTGAGCGATTTGTTCATGCTTCCGCTTTTGTAGCCGGCAAGATCGAGTGACACATATTTGTAGCCAAACTGCTTGAGCCGTTTATCGATCGCTGTATGGTATTGGAGTACAAGCGGCATGTCGCCGGGTTCTACTTCAATTCTTGCAGTCTCACCATGTGTACGGACACGCACCTGCCGGATGGATAAAGACTTCAAATAGGCTTCCGCTTTTTCCACTTTCGTCAGCTTTTCCTTCGTAATCGTTTCTCCGTAAGCAATGCGGGACGATAAGCAGGCAAAGGACGGCTTGTCCCACGTTGGCAGGCCCCGCTCACGGGAAAGCACGCGAATTTCTTCTTTAAAAAGGTTGGCTTCCTGAAGAGGACCGCGAATGCCCTTTTCTTTTGCTGCTTTCATTCCGGGGCGGAATTCATTCATATCGTCGGCAATAACACCATACACGATGTTTTGAAAGCCCTGCTTCTCAAGCACTGGAATAAGGTGGTCAAACAAGCTGCTTTTACAGAAATAGCATCGGTTCTGGTCGTTTTCCGTGTAGCCTGGAATCGCAAGCTCCGATGTCTCAATGACCAGGTGAGGCGCGCCGATTTGCTTCGCAAGCGCCCTTGCTTCCTGCAATTCGCTCGATGGGTATGTTTCTGAATCTGCCGTTACCGCAAGAACATTCTTTTTGCCAAGCGTATCAATCGCTGCTTTCAATAAAAACGTACTGTCCACACCCCCGGAAAAGGCGACCACCACCGACTCCATATCCCGAAGAATTTCCTGCAGTTTCCCGTATTTTTCCTCTGCCATGCTGTTTCATCCTTCCTGTTAAATCGTCATGCTGCCAAATCCGCCATCTACACGGATTGTTGTGCCTGTCACAAAGCTGGATGCCTTATCAGATGCCAAGAAGACAGCTGCTCCCTGTAATTCATCCGGGTCGCCAAAACGCTTCATTGGTGTATGGTTCATAATGGATGCTGTCCGTTCTTCACTTAGAATCTTCCGGTTTTGTTCTGCCGGGAAAAAGCCCGGTATAATAGCGTTTACACGAATGCCTTCCGGTGCAAATTCACGCGCCAAAAATTGTGTTACACTATTTAATCCTGCCTTTGAAACAGAGTACGTAAACACTTTAGACAGCGGCGTTGTTGAGGAAACAGACGAGATATTAATAATGCTGCCTGTCCGTTTTTGCTCAATCATTTTTTTAGCAAATACTTGGCATGTCACCACAATTCCCTTTAAATTTACATCCATAATATCATCCCACTCGTCCATCTCCAACTCAAAAAAGGGTGTGGTGCTGTTTTTCCCGGGCGCGTTCAACAAAATATCAAAGCCGCCATTCCATGCTTCAATATCTGCTGCCGCTTTCTCCAGCTGGTCGCGTGAGACAACATCTGCCTGAAATGCTTTGGCTTCACCGCCCACTTCTTGAATTTCGTTTACAACTGCTTTTGCTTTTTCAAGATTACGTCCGACAATCGCGACTTTCGCGCCGTGGGCAGCCAGGCCTTTCGCCATGGATGCACCAAGCACACTGTTTCCGCCGATGGCTACCACTGTTTTTCCACTTAAATCAAATAATGTGTTCATACTATTCCCTCCAAATAATTAAGCTAGGTTTCCGTTTTCGTCAAAAGCCCATTCCACTGGCTCTGTTACAGCCTCCAATTGCGGATGGTTTTTTACATAATCGTATAATGCTTCGGATACTTCAATTTCTGCAATTTCAAGCGTATTTTTGATGCGAACCATTTTGACCTTTGTGAAGTCCAAAATATTGCATGTTTTAATGGCTGCTTTGATCGCCTCTTGATCATTCGCCAGCGTCGTGGCAATTTTCGTCGGCGCACAGACAGTTGAAGTTAACCCATTGGCATACGTTACTTCACGGTCCATTTTGTCAACGAGCCGCTGCGTCGTGAAATCGGCTGTCCCAACTCCATTCGCATTTCCCTCTGTTTCATGCGTTAAGTCAAGTACGACCATTTTATTTACATCCGGCCCGCCTGTTGCATAAGGCGTTGGAAACCGGCCGGTAATGTTCGGATCCATTCCGTCGCCGCTAATGTTTTTGCCAATTTCATCAATAACTAAGACATCGAGTTGGTCGAAAAACAGCTTTGGCAGCATTTCTTTCGCTTTTACCTGCAAGTCTTTTTCATAGTCAATAATATCCTGCTTCGTCATGACCTCTACGATGGCCGCTTTATCAAAAGCGTTTTCAACCGTCGCCACCCCGAAAAGGAACGGCCGCTCGTTCATGATAATTTTAGCCATTGCCGGTACGTTTTCCGCCATATATTTAAAGCCCATCTGGTGGCATGCTTCTGCTCCCTTTTGCTTACCCAGGCCTATACTGATCATTTTCATCATGCCGCTCTCTACCGGTCCACGAAAAGCTGTGTGCGGTTTAATCCGGTTAATAACAACGAGGCCGTCCGCTTCGGAGGCATACTTGTCCACATAAACCGGCAATCCATTTTCCAATTCACCAAGCTTGACGACTTCCATGGTGGAGCGGATTGGTGCACCTGTGCTTTCTTCGGTAACGCCGAGATGGCGAAGTACATCCGTCTGCCCTTCTGCGGTGGCGCCGCCGTGACTTCCCATGCTTGGCACAATAAACGGCTCTGCTCCAAGTTCTTTTAAAAAGGCAATCGTCGCAGCTGTGATTTCAACAATTCGGTCCACTCCCCGGCTTCCAACCGCTACAGCAATCGACATGCCCGGCTTTACAAGCGAAGTAATTTTTTCCTGATTCAGCTTTTCATTTAACGCAGCTGTCAAATCTTCAATCTTCTCATTATCGAATCGCTGTTTTACTTTCATCATTCTCGGCACCGGAATGTCCTTTAGAAGCTCCTGCAGAATTCCCATTTTCAATTCCTCCTTTGCGTGTTAAAAAGTATCGTTTAGCATTTTCATAGCCAATATTGCGGACCATTTGTGCTAAAAATTCAATATCATTCACTGCTTTACCCTGTTCTGCCCATTCACCAAGTATGTTGCATACAATGCGGCGGAAGTAATCATGGCGTTCATACGAAATGAAGCTGCGTGAATCCGTCAGCATACCGATAAAATGGCTGAGCATCCCTACATTCGCCAGTGATTTCATTTGCTGCTCCATCCCGTCTATATGATCGTTAAACCACCAAGCGGAACCGAATTGAATTTTCCCCGGCACACCCGCTTCATAAAAATTGCCCGTCATGCCTGCCAGCACTGCGTTGTCTTTTGGATTTAAGTTAAACAGCACTGTTCTTGGCAGGCTGCCTTCTGTTTCAAGTGCATCCAGAAAACGGGACAAGCCTTCCGCCACATCGCTGTCTCCTGGTGAATCAAACCCTGTATCCGGTCCAAGCTTTTCTTTCATCGGTGTGTTATTGCTGCGCATTGCACCTATATGAAGCTGCATCACCCATTCTTTTGCCGCATACATTTTGCCAAGCTCTTTCAGAAGGAATGAGCGGTAGCGCAAGATCTCTTCTTCCGTTAGTGTTTCGTCATTCAGACGTTTGACAAAGATTACTTCTGCAGTTTCTTTCGTTGTATCAATGTATACCATTTTTTGCACGTCGTGGTCGGATGCCCGTCCTCCTTGTTCGTGGAAGAAGTCAACACGCTGCTGCAAGCCATTTAAAAAATCGTCAAACGATTCTACTTTAATACCCGATATGTCAGACAGCTTAGCGATCCATGACATAAATGCGGGACGTTCAATGAATAAGGCACCATCCGGCCTGAATGTCGGTGCAACGGTGGTGTGGAACGTTTTATCCTCAGCTAGCAGCTTGTGATAGCGTAAATCTGATACCGGATCATCCGTTGTGCCGACAAACGCCACATTGGATCGTTTGATAAAGTCACGCGGATAATAGCCTGGCTGCTGTAACTTTTCGTTGCATTCTTCCCAAATTTCTTTTGCTGTAGCCGGTGTCAGCAGCTTATCAATTCCGAAATATTTTTTAAGTTCCATATGTGACCAATGGTAAAGTGGATTACCGATTAAATATGGAACCGTCTCTGCCCAAGCCTCGAACTTTTCCCAGTCACCTGCTTTTCCTGTGATGCGCTCTTCTTCAATGCCATGCATACGCATCAGTCGCCATTTGTAATGGTCACCGCCAAGCCAAAGCTGGGTAATATTTTTATACGGTTTGTTTTCCCACATCTCTTTTGGAACAAGATGGCAGTGAAAATCAAAAACTGGCAGGTCCTTCGCTGCTTTTTCATAAAGAACAACAGCTGTTTTGTTATATAGCAAGAAGTCTTTTGTCAAAAACGAAGTCATGAGTATTTCCTCCTTAAATGAGTATACGAAATTTTGCAAACCCTTTCAAAACTAATAACTTTACTTCTTAATTTAATTTGTTTACCAAACGAATTAATTATTTATGTGTATAATTTAGCATGAGGCGGTTCATTCGTCAACAAAGAATCAACAAAGACTCTTTCTCTGTCTGTTTTATTACTCACACGACATGGTTTATTGAGACAACGGCGTGATTTCTATATGTATATGACAAACCACGCCGTCTTCCTTAGTTGAGAGTTTTTCCGCTCATACATCCACTTCGCATTCTTAGGCTCTCCAAATACTTTCCAAGTGTACACAATGTTTGACACTCCCGTAAAAAAACAATTTTTCTTCGCCTTTATAGGAAAACGGTTTCATATTTTTAAAATTTTTGTTTGTTCACTAAACTAACCATTGTATAATAACTGTATCATCTCTTTTTTAACGGGCCAATCACTCTTTTCTTTCGGGTAAAACCTGTATAATTAAGTGAACGAAGGAGGAATTTTTTATGGCTGCAACCGGCGATGCCGCTTACATAAAACAAATTAACCGCTCGCTGATTTTACAGACAATCATTGAAGAAAAAATGATTTCGCGGGCAGATTTATCGAAATTGACAGCGCTGACCCGCGCGACCATCTCTGTGCAGGCGGCAGACTTGCTTGATGATGAGCTGGTTGTCGAAACCCAGCTTGAGCACCACTCTGTCGGCCGGCGTCCGATCATGCTGTCAATCAACCGGGAAGCCGGGTTTGCACTTGGCATTGATCTCGATTACGGAGCCATGACGTTTGCGCTGTCCGATTTGCTCGGCAAGCTTATCTCGCTTGAAACCGTGCCGCTTGAATCTATGGATTATGATGATATCATTCAAACAGCGGCTCAGCAAATTGCCCGTTTTCAAGAACAGGCTTCTTCCAGCCGCTATGGCCTGGTCAGTGTCGTAGTCGGCGTCCACGGGCTTGTCACCCTTAAGGAAGAAGTACATTTTGTCCCCCGATTCGGCTGGAATAATATACGGCTGAAAGAAGATTTGGAACGGGCGGCTGGGCTTTCGATAACGATTGAAAACAATGCAAATCTCTGTTCATTGGCAGAGCGCGTGTTTGAGCATCATGACGCGAAAAACCTGCTCGGTGCCAGCCTCTCTTCCGGCATTGGGCTCGGCATTATGATGAATGAGTCTTTTTTCAAAGGAGAAGACGGCTTTGCAGGCGAACCCGGCCACATGATTATCGTCCCGAACGGCAAACCGTGCAGCTGCGGTAATAAAGGCTGCTGGGAACAGTATGGCTCGGAGTCTGCTTTTTACCATGAACTCGCCGAGAAAAAAGGCCGTGACCGCGTTAACCATGACGATGTGCGCAACTGGCTGCAGGAGGAAGACAAAACAGTTATCGAGATGATAGATTCGTTTATTTTTTATTTAAGTGTCGGCTTAAACAACATGATCAACTTGTATAACCCGGCTGTCGTCGTGCTGAATAGTGAACTGCTGCGCATATATCCGGAAGCGGTAGCGCGCATTGAAGAAAATTTAGTGTCGAACATCAGCCATTACAAGCATCTCCACGTATCGAACCTCGGTAAACAAGCCTGTGTGCTGGGGGCGTGTGCACTTGGCATTAAACAGTTTTTTCAAATTCCCACTCTTCAACTTGAAGCCGAGTGACTCCCTCCAACTAATTGTTGCCCAATTTTTTGGAGAGGTTCACAGAGCAGATGAATAAGCAGCATATTTAAATATTAAAAGGACTCTTCACACATGGAAGAGTCCTTTTAATACACTAATTTTTTACAGGCGCCACCGTAAATTTCCCATAATTGACCCCTTTTAATGAAATAAGCTGATCACTTAAAGCACGGAGCTTTTTTGCTTGTCCTTTGACAATAATCAGCTCCAGGCAGTTATCGTGATCTAAATGAAAATGAGTAGTCGCTAAAATCTCATGATGCATGCTGTGCTGAATCCTTGTCATTTCCTCAAGCAGGTTGCGCTGATGATGATCATAAAAAAGCAGAATGCTTCCAGCCACTGTCTGCTCTCCTTCTTCCCATAACTGCGCGGTCATGGCTTCACGCGCAAGATCCCGTACCGCTTCTGACCGGTTTTCATATCCTTTTGTTCGAATAAATTCATCAAACCGCCGCAAAAGCTGCTCATCCATTGAAACCCCGAATCTCTTTAGTTCTGACTGGCTCATTGTTTATCCCACTCTTCTATGTTCCACATTACTCCAAACCCATGATGACCAAGAGTTCGCGTTTTAATGCCCGTAACAGATTTATTAACACCGTACATCGCTTCTAAATAAACAAGAAAGTTAAATGGCGGATTTACTGCCAGCTCTTCTTGAAATTCTTTATAATACGTGTTTCTCTCCTCTTGGTCCGCTGTTGTGCGTGCCTTTGTGATCATTTCATCCACTGCTGCATTTTGATAGCCGCCAAAATTATAGAGCCCGTCTCCAATTTGGCTGCTGTGAAAAATCCGGTACGTATGATCGTCCGGATCAAACTCACTTCCCCAGCCAATTAAAAAGCTGTCGACACTCGTATAATCAATCGACTGTTTTTCCATCGGCTTTGGTATAACGTGAATGCCAAGCGGCTTTAACTGCCCTGCCGCCACATTTGCCAGTGCCACTCTCACTTTGTCATGTATTGGTGAAACAAGCTCAAACTCAAAGCGCTGCCCGTCTTTTTGCAGAATGCCGTCTTCTCCCTTCGTCCAGCCCGCTTTACTTAAAAGTTCCGCCGCTTTTTTAGGATTATAGGTATACGCGTCTTTCTGCGGTGCATCTGCCCATGATTTTTGAAGCGGGCCAAATGCTGATTCTCCCTTGCCAAACAACACACCTTTGATCATATCTTCTCTATTGACAGCCAAGTTTAATGCCTGGCGCACAGCAGAATCCCTAAACAGCGGGTTTCGAAGGTTATACATAATGGCCCGGTAATCGGCCGTTGGAATATCATAAACTGTATATGGGTCACTTTCTTTTACCGCATTTGCCTGTCCTGGTTCGAGCAGTGCCAGATCGATTTCTCCCGTTTTAAGCTGAACCGCCCGGGTGTTAGAATCGAGCACCGGCTTAAACACCACTTCATCCAGCTTTGCTTTTGTGCCATAAAACTGGTCATTCCGTTCAACAATGATCGTTCCATCCGGATTCCATTCTTTCAGCTTAAAGGGACCATTTCCGACCGGCTGCTGGTTAAAATCCGCTTCATTGATATTTTCATTTTCGAGTAAATGCTTGGGCACAATGCCGACTTTCAGTTTGTCTAACAGCGGCGGGAAAGGGTGCTTCAAGGTAATTTTCACTTTATATTCTCCGACTGCTTCAACCGATCCAATTTCACTAAAATCACCGGCAATCGGCGTGTTCGTAGCCGGATCAAGGATTTTTTCCAGTGTAAATACCACATCCTCAGCTGTCACAGGTTTTCCGTCTTCCCAATTGGCGTCTTCTCTCATTTTAAATGTATATACCAGCTGATCTGCTGAGACTGTCCAATCTTCTGCCAAATCTGGCACAATTTCATTTGACTCGGTCGGCTTCGTCAGACCGCGAAATAACAAGGCATCAATCTCCTGGCTTTCATCTAGAACAGGATTCACCTGTTCCACTTCTGCTTCCATTCCGTAAACGAGCTGCTTCTTCTCTTCAGAGGAAGAGGCGTTTTTTTCGGCCGAAGAACAGCCAGCCGCCAGCAGGACACTGGCAGCGGCTAATATTGCCGCCGCTTTCCGGTTAATACAGTGCATATTCTTCTACCTCTTTCTGTTTCGTAATATATAAGGACTGGACAGACTCAATCAGTTTTTTTGTGTATGGGTGCGCTGTATGAAGTAACTGTCCGGCAGTGACTTCATCAAGGATCTCCCCGTCTTTCATGACGAGAATACGATGGCATATTTTAATAGCTGCCCGGATATCGTGCGAGATAAAGAAAAAAGCGGTCCCTTTTTCTCTTTGAATCTCTTGAATCAGCTCGATCATGGCTGCTTGAGCCTGCAAATCCAGATTCGCAAATGGCTCATCTAAAATAATCAATTCCGGTTCTACTGCCAGCGCCCGTGCCAATGCGGCCCGTTGGCACATGCCCCCAGACAGCTGGTGCGGGTACATAGACAGGACTGATTGGTCGAGCCCCGTTTGGTGAAGAACTTCCGTAATACGCTTGTTCTTATCGTATTCTTTCCAATAATCGAGTCCCTCGCCAATAATTTGTTTCATAGTCCACTGGGCATTAAAAGAGGCAAATGGATCTTGGTTCACCCACTGAATGCCCCGGCGAACTGGCTGATCTCCATGCCAGACGAACCGCCCGCCATCCATTTTTTCTACCTGAAGCAGCAGGCGGGCCAGTGTGCTTTTTCCGCCGCCGCTTTCGCCGATTAACCCGACGATTTCTCCTTTGCGTATCACGAGGGATACATCACAGACCGCCTGATTCGCTGTCTGGCGGATCAACCCTTGTTTTATGTACTTTTTATCTGCATGCTCCATTTCTAAAAGCACCGTTTGTTTATGTGGGTGAAGGGCTTTATTTTCACTTATTAACCAGTTATACTGCTCCACCAGCTGTTTTGTATAGGCTGTTTTCGGTGTGTACAAGATGTCTTGGGTCGTCCCGTGTTCAGCTACCCTTCCTTTTTCCATCACCATGACCTCGTCTGCCATTTCGTGCAGGACACCGAAATCATGTGTGATCAGCAGTATTGTACCGCCTGACTTCTGCTGCCAATTTTTCATCAGCTTTAAAAGATCCGACTGCGTTTTGGCATCCAATGCGGTTGTCGGTTCGTCGGCAATCAGCAGCTGCGGATTAAGCGACAGGGCAATCGCCAGCTGCACACGCTGCCGCATGCCGCCGGATAGTTCATCAGGGTAAGAGGCATACACCCTTTCGGCCTCTTTCAGCTGAACACGGCGAAGCAATTCAATCGCATAAGTTTTTATTTCTTTCCTCGTCATCGCTGTATGAGCGGACAAAACATCGAAAAAGTGACTGCCAATTGTCCGAATCGGATTAAACGTCTGCCAGGAGTCTTGAAACACAACCCCTATCTTTCTTCCAATAAGCAGCTGTTTTTCCCGTAAAGGAAGGGCCTCAAGCCTTTCTCCCTGGAATAAAACCGATCCTGTTGTTTTCTCCATGCCGGCCGGCAGCAAATCTAGAGCGGCTTTGACGGTCACACTTTTTCCTGAACCGCTCTCTCCGATAAGTGCGGTTATTTTCTTTGCAGGTATCTGGAATGAAACTGATGACAAAAGAGGATGATTCTGCCGCATGACAGACAATTCTTTTACTTCCAAACAAACCGTTTCCATCCTGCTGACTCCTTTCTAAGATGAGGTACTTTCAGACGATCCTGCAGCCAGTCACCGATAAAAAGGATAGAAAGGATCGTCAGCATCAAGCTTACTCCCGGGAAAACGGCCAGCCACCAGGCACCGCCAAGCAAAAAGCCTTGAGCCCCCATCAGCATGTTGCCCCAGGAAGGTTCATGCGGAGGGATGCCTATGCCTAAAAAGCTGAGAGTGGCTTCTGCTAAAATCGCGTGACTGATGCCGCTGACAGACAATACAGCAATAGTCGGCCAGCACCGCGGCAAAAGATGCCGGAATAATAAGTGAAAAGCCGAGGCGCCCAAAACGGTCGAGGCCTGAATAAAGACCTCTTTTTTTAACATTATAATTTCGGTTCGGATCAGCCGGGCTGCCACCATCCAGCTTGTAAAACTAATGACAAAAATAATGGACAGCATACCCGGTTTTACTAACAGCTGAAGGCCAATCATCAATATCAATCCTGGAATACTTAAGAGTGCATCTACTATTCTCATTAGCAAGCGGTCTATAACCCCGCCTGCAAATCCGCTGACTGCGCCGTACAATGTACCGGCTATGACAGAAACGATCATTGCAGCTGTGCCCGCAAGCAGCGACACCCGGCCGCCATGTAAAAGCCGGGACCAGCTGTCTCGTCCAAGTTCATCTGTTCCCAGCAGATGAGTCCGGCTCGGCGGCTCCAGGACATGGTTCATGTCAACAGCCTGCGGATCATAAACAGATAAAACAGGTGCAGCAGCCGTCAACAAAATAAGGCCCGCCATATAAAAAAAGGCCAGTTTAACCTCCCAAGCTAATGTCCTATTCATTATTTCGCCCCTCTTATCTGGCTGCGGAGCCTTGGATTCATCGCTGCCCCTATGACATCAATGATAAAATTCACCGTAATAACCGCAGTCATGCTCAGTAAAATCGCAGCCATTAGAACCGAATAGTCATGATCCAGCGCTGAATCAAGGGTTAGACGCCCTAAACCAGGCCATGAAAAAATGGTTTCAACCACAACCGTTCCAGCCAGTGCAGAAGCAAGAGAGGCACCTGCATAGGAGAAATAAGGCATGAACGCATTTGGAACGATATGCCGCCACAAAATAACCCGTTCTGAAATGCCCCTGGCCCGTAAGGCCGTAATAAAAGGCTGTTCCTTTACAGCCATTACATGGTTTCGCAGAAGCCGGATATAGTAGCCAATGTGTGAAACCGCTAATATGAAGGCTGGCATGACCACATAAGGCAGCTGTGCTGTGATTCCCCCAGTACCTGTTCCGGATGTAGGCAGCAGGCCAAGGCTAACAGAGAAAAAAAGCATAAGAAGAAGCGCCAGCCAGAACGACGGAATAGACATAAACAGAAAACTAACCACCGTTATCACATAGTCAACAGACGACCGCCGCCGCAACCCTGAAATAATGCCTGGCAAAAAAGAGAAGAGAAAAATAAGCAGCTGAGAAACGATAAGAAGCAGAAATGTCGGCTGCAGTGTCCGGCCAATGACTTCTCTTACATCCTCTCCCGTACTGGATGAAGTTCCCCATTCCCCTTGCACAGCGCGTGAAAGCCATTGCATATATTGAGCAGGCAACGGTTCATTCAGCCCGAGATTTTCCGAAATACGAATCCGTTCCGCTTCGCTTAGTTTTTGATACTCTCCTCCATATACAGCCACTGCTGGGTCTCCCGGAAGCATTCGTATAAAAAGAAAGCAGCAAATACTCCCAATAAAAAGAACAAGACACGCTTCATAAAAGCGCTTTAATACAAATAAAATCATTACCCTTCACTTCCAGTCTGGCAATCATGTTACATTACTTAACTATCGTAGCACGATCATTAATGTGCAGGAAGTTTTTTTCGGAACTTATCAGAAAGCGTCATCGGCAAATCTTCTTTTTTGTTTTAACACAATACTTCACAAGATTAAAAAAAGCGCTGCTTTTAAAATAGGCAGCACAAGTTATTGATCCAACTCCAGAATAATAGGGTACCACTTGTGTGGTACCCATGTTTGTTTCGTTAACCATTTCTCTAAGAAAAAACTTTTACAGCTTTACTACGTAACTACTATTCTTTGTTAGTTCTTCACCGTTTATATATAATTTTCTTTGTTCATTTTCAGGTAAATAGAAACGTAATGTGTCGTATGAAAGTTTGTATTCTCCTTCAACCTTATAACTTACTTTTATAGCTTCCTGATCAGCATCCATTTGAACTGAAATAATGGTATGGTTTTCCTGGTAATTAGCTGAAATACCATCATCCTCATAAAGCTCGTAGGAGGTACTCCCTGATTTTTTAGCCGGAAATAACAAGAATCCTCGCTCGTCCTTTTCTTTATCTGTAAATGAAGCATCAGCATCATTGACAGGAATAATGCTTCCTGCTTTTATTAACAATGGATTGTATTCTAACGGTGCCGGGATAGAAACGGTTTGGCCGCCTTCATACCAGTTGGAAGTATGAAAATCGTACCAGCCACCTTCATATTTCGGTAAATATACGGATCTTTCCCTTTGGCCTTTTTCAACAACTGACGCAACAAGCATCGATTCACCCAGCATGAAATCATCATTCTCTTTAAATGTTTTTTCATCTGCTTCAAATTCATAAAAAGTTGGACGGATGATCGGTTCGTACTTTTCATGCGCTTTGTATAACGCCGTATATAGATATGGAATTATACGATGACGGAATTTAATGAGATCACGGATAAGACCTGTGGTTTCTTCATACATCCAAGGAACATTAACAGATTTGTCATCATTCCATGAATGGATTGTAAAACGCGGATGAAAAATTCCGTTTTGTATCCATCTGACTAATAACTCTGGTTCCGGAGCTGGGCCTGAAAAACCTCCGATATCATGACCAATGTTATAAATACCGGATAAGCTTAATCCAATTCCCATCTTAATATTGTATTTTAATGATTTCCAGCTTGTATAGTTATCTCCAGACCACGTTTGAACATAGCGCTGCATCCCCGGACTTCCTGATCTAGAAATTAAATACGGTCTAATCTCAGGAGCAAATTCCTTTTGTGCTTCATAAGAAGCTTTCATCATTAGAAGTGGTTGAAGAGCACGTACGTTTTCAAAGTTCGTTTCCTCACCAAATCCACTGCAAACAGCATTTTTTGCCCAAATTTCAAATTCATTGTTATCATTCCAAGTAGAATCAATTCCATATTCTAAAAGCTGCTCTGTGACTTTTTGTTTCCACCATTTAATTGACTCTTCATTTGTAAAGTCGATATACGCACCAACTTCATCCCAGAATTGAGCCATTTCAACTTCACCCTTGTCATTTAAAATAAACATTTTTTCTTCTTTTAACTCATTAAACAACGGGTGATCTTTTAGCAATGCCGGTTTAATATTCGCACAAAGTCTTACGCCTTTTTCATGGTACTCATTAATAAAACCTTTCGCATCCGGAAACTTATCTGTATTCCAGTTGAACACATAACGCTTATCTTCAATTGATGTATATCCGGAAGATAATTGGAACGAATCACAAAGGATATCGTGTTCTTCACATTCTTCAATAAACTTTTTCAATTGATCCTGTGCGTCAGGAGCATCTGTATACGTCATAGTTGAGCCGGAATACCCAAAACTCCATTTAGGGGCAAAAATTGTTTTACCAGTCAGCCAGGAGTATTTTTTTACAACATCTTTCACTTCAGGCCCTAAAATCACATAATAGTCTAAATCTCCCGCCATAGATTGATAGTATCGATACCAGCCATGGTAATTATCCATTTCATTTCCCATATCAAAAATACTTTGAGCCATATTATCATAAAAAATGCCGAATGAAAGACCTGTTTGGGTACTTCTCGTAATATAAAAAGGAATATGTTTATATAATGGATCTGTGTGCTGAGCATCATAACCCATTGGATCTATACTTAACATCCGGTAACGCTTTCCGTGCCGGTCTGTTTCTCCACTTTTCTCGCCCAGCCCGAAATACTGTTCATCTAATGTACGCTGAAGATAGTGAAAATTCCCTTCCCCTAATGAGCCATCGAAGTTATAAGCTTGTGTATTTCGATCTGCTGCAATTTGCTGTTCATTTCCATCACTGTTTTTAGAGAACCAGGTAATTTTAAATCCATTTAAGTCAATGTGAAGTTTTAACTTTTCCGTTTCAACCGTGCAATGACTGCCTTGATCTTGAAATTTGTATGCTGGAAGTGAAAACGGAGACAAATCCAAGCGATCTCTGCCTTCAAAAGAAACATCGTCCATTCCTGGAGCGACAAGCCAAGTTTTTTTAACCTCCAGCTGATCACCTTTTGACATTAACACTCGAACCATATCATTCTCCAATACAAAAACTCTTGCTATAACCTCTGAATGTTCTAACTGAAAGGTTAAAACATTGCTTTTTTCATCTGTGAATTGAAATTGATAATTTTCTCTTAAGGACATTGAACTCACCTTTCCTTTACATTCTCTATTATGAAAATTTGCATTTAAAAATTAAGCGGTTCCCATTTACATACGATTTATTTCAATTAGAAGATAAGCAGATTGCTAATCTGCTTATCTTTCTTAAATTGGCCTGATAACCGAATATTCCAGGCCAGAACATATTAGTCTTCGAGAACAGCCTCTTTCACTTTATAGTCCAAACAGCTGTGGCAGGAACAAGCTAATCTGCGGAATAAATGTGATAAGCAGCAATACCACAATAACCGCTGCAAAAAACGGGAGCAGGGTTTTGATTACATGTTCAATGCGAACACCAGCGACACTACAGCCCACAAAGAGAACACTTCCAACAGGCGGTGTCATGTTGCCAATACATAAAGCAAAGCAAAGAATCATTCCGAAATGAATAGGGTCCATACTGAATGTTTCAGCAATCGGCAGGAATATAGGCGTGAATATAAGGACAGCAGGTGTAATATCCATAAACGTCCCAATAACTAATAAAATGAAAATCATAATGAGTAAAATGCCGTATTGGTTATCTGTTAAAGACAATAATCCAGCACTCATTGCCTGTGGCAGGCCTGTGTATGACATAACAAGCGAAAACAAAGCAGATGCCGTAATGAGAAATAGAATCATCCCAGTTATATTGATGGTTTCTTTGAAAATAGCCGGTATGTCTTTCCACTTCAAATTTTTATAGAAGAGTGACAAAATAACTGAATAAATAACAGCTACCGCAGCTCCCTCTGTTGCTGTAAAGATACCGCCTACAATACCGCCAATTACAATGACAATAAGCAGCAGGCTCGGTACTGCACTCCAAATAATGTAAAGTACATCACGGACCCCAGGCATTTTGGAAACAGCGTATTTTTCCTTTTTAGCCATAAGATACGCAACGATCATAACGGCAATTCCCCATAAAATGCCTGGGATGTAACCAGCTATGAAAAGCGCAGCCACAGATGTGCCGCCACTAACAAGTGAATATACGATCAAGAGGGAACTTGGCGGAATAAGCAAGCCAGTTGGAGCAGAGGCAATATTCACTGCTGCTGAATATGTTGTTTTGTAGCCCTGGGCATTTTGCATCGGGGTCATAATCCGCCCCATTGCTGCTGCGGAGGCAACACTCGACCCTGAAATCGCACCAAATAACATATTTCCAACAGCATTTGTATGAGCTAAAGAACCAGGCAGGCGCCCAACCAAAACCTTTGCAAAATTAATCAGCCGGAATGCAATCCCACCATTATCCATAATAATCCCTGACAAAACAAATAGTGGGATAGCCAGCATTGTAAAATTATCAATACCTGTTATCATTCGCTGTGCAGATGTTAAAATGGCCACATCAAACGGGAAAATGAGCATAAACGTTAACAGTGAACTAATGATGATCGCCAAAGCGATTGGTGCGCCGAAAAACATAAGAAAAAAGAAACTGATAAATAAAACTATCCCTGCAAACGTCGTCATTGTTTGATCACCTCTTCTCCTTCATTTACCTCGTTTGTTCCCATGTTAAGAATGGTATACAAAATAATGAACAAGCCGCTCACAGGAAGAGCTGCGTATACAATAGCCATTGAAATACCCGTCGCAGCAGCCGTTTGAGAAATAGTCAAAAGCACAATATTAAAGCCGCCGTAAATCATTAAGATCGCTGCCAGAACTATTACCATGACATCTATAATACGTTCCATGACTCGCTGGCTGTTTGCTCCTAATTTTTCCTTAAAAAACAAAATGGCAATATGTTTTTTTTCTCCGAAGACATAGGCCGCAGAAATCAAACTAAACCAGATCAGCAAATAACGTATAGCTTCTTCTGTTCCAGGAGATGAAATATTAAAGACATAACGAGCGAGAACCTGCCATGTTGAAAGTGCGACCATTGCAATCAATAGAATAGTAGAAACGGAAAGAAGCAATCTATTAATTAGAGTTTTTATTCTACTCATTCTCTTCAGCCCCTTTTATTAGTTGATAAATATCTTTTGTTTTTTCATTTTCCATATACTCTTCGTGCAGTGGCTGCACAGCTTCTATAAAAGGCTCTTTATCCACCTCAATAAAACGAACGCCCATTTCGTTTGCTGCTATATCTTTTACCTCTTCAATCGTTTTGCTCCATACATCCTCATGGTATCTTGTAGACTCCGCTGCTGCTTCATAAATGACCGCTTGCTCGTCTGCTGAAAATTTATCGAGTCTTTCTGCATTCATAATCAAGATATCTGGTACAATTTGATGTTCGGTATACATATATGACTTCGCCACTTCACCGTGATTGTTGCTAACTAATGCGGATTCGTTATTTTCTGCCGCATCAATTACCCCTGCTTGAAGTGCCGTATATACTTCACCGTAAGCCATTGGTGTCGGTGTTCCACCTAACGCTTCAATCATTTTTACACTTGTTTGGCTTGGCTGAACACGAACTTTTAATCCAGCCATATCTGCCGGTGTCGTTACTTCTTTTTCCTTTGTATAAAGGTTACGCACCCCAGCATTGTAATAAGTTAATCCAATGAAACCAATATCCTCTGTCTGCTTGTATACTTTATCCGTTACTTCCTTTTTGCTCATCGTTTCCTGGAACTCTTGATAACTTTCAAATACATATGGCAAGCTGAAAATGGAATAATCAGGTTCAAAACCTTCTAATGCGCTGGCACTCACTTTAGCAATATCCACTGCGCCTGTTTGTGTAAGTTCAATTACTTCACGCTCACTTCCCAGTTGACCGTTGGCAAATATCTTCACTTTTATTTTATAATTTGACTTTTCCTCCACAAGACGGCCAAATTCCATTAATGATAAATGAACGGGATGATCTAAAGGCTGGTTATGAGCAAGACGCAATTCTTTCACGCCACCTCCATCCACACTGTTTTGGCACCCGGCCAATATGATCACAAGCATTATTAGGGACAGCATCATTTTCTTCATTTGTTTTTCCTCCTTTTTAACCTTAATAAAATTCTTGTGCCATCTCAAAAGCGCTTTCAAAATTAAAGTAAGTTTATTTCCTTCCTTCTCTTTAATTTGTAAACTAAACAAACTAATTATTTTATATCAAAGTTTTCTATTAATTGCAACCGTATTCATTTTTTTATTAAGGGCATTTTCATGCGAATTGGCCGGAACCGTATGGGCTGGTGTATATAGTACATGCACCGCCGCCTATTTTTCTTCAAAGATTGGATATACAGGCTCAAACGCTTCACGCTGGCCGCCTGGCATAATAGAAGGTTCCTTCAGCGCACCTTCTTCATCGCTGGATACACTTGTACCAGTAAAGATGGCATATGCAACTTGGCGCCCCGACCAACCGGATGAAGCTGCTGTGCCTCTCCTTCATGTCCTATAACGAGCTCTTCCATTTTTTCCTTTAAAAGAAACGACCCAGGCGGAGTGTGTTCTGCTCCGGAAATAAACACTTGCTGATCACGGTACACACCAGCATACTCATCATCAATTCCCTTTAAAACAAGACGATGAATATTTTTGATTTGCCATTCAGAAAGCGGCTCATCTTTGGTTACGATTTATTCAACGTACTTAATGGCCTCCCTATGATTAATGCTCCCGTATGGTTTTGTCGCCTACAGTGATGCCTTCAATGACGACCTTTGTTTCCTTCAACGTAAGGGTATTTCCTTCAATCGCATTTGAATGATAGATCCACTCGAGCAGTAACTTTTCCTTTAAGCTCTTTAATGTAAAAGCAGGCAAGGGACTTTTTGCATCTAACTGTTTCTTCCTGTCATCAACTTTTTGAAACAATGCAGCCGCTTCCTTTCTATTTGTTATCATTTGTGGCGAGAACACCTCCACTTCAACCGTCAGGTAGTAAGTGGGCAGTAGTTCAATTCTTCTAAAATATTAGCCTCTATTCTCTTATAGAATTACGGTACTCACGGGGAGACATACCGGTTTTCTCTTTAAACAGTTTGTTAAAATATGGAATGTCGTGATAACCAACAGAATTGGCAATATCGGTTACTTTTCGATCTGTCTGCATTAGGAGCCGGCAGGCATGATTCATACGAATTCCCTGTAAATACTGTTTAAATGTCATGTTTGTCTGCATATAAAAAATACGCTGAAATTGACGCTCGCCTATCCCTGCTACTAGTGCTAAGTCTTTTACACGAAGCGGCTGATGATAATCAGCGTGCATAATGGCTAAGACTTTCTGTATATAAGCGGCTGTTTGAGTGGATTCATTATAAGTACGTGATTCACTGCTATAGAAAAATAGCAACAATTCCATTAGCCCGTTGTATAGCCTTGCTTCTTTGCCGGGTAAATCTGCTGAAAATTCATAGTGCATTTGCTGAAACAAATCATAATATTTTCCCGAATTGTCATGATAACGCTTAAATTCTTTACAATTTAACAGGCTTTCCAACTCGTTTCCACCAGGGAACGAATGTATAAATTTTTTTAATTCTTTTACGTCTACGAGGAAATTATATACGATCAACGGTTCCTTACTGTTTAGAGACATTGGGCGGAATACATGGGAAACACCAAGTGGCACCATAAATAGATTGCCTTTTGATACAGGCATGATTTCATCGCCTGAATGATGTGTGCCCTGCCCTTCAGCGATATAAGTCATTTCCCAAAAGTCGTGGAAATGCATACTAGTATCAAACGATTCTTCTACTCGATTTACACAAATAGGCAAGCCATTTCTAAAATAATTTTCCCCACGAAAGATTCTCACATTATTTCTTTTGACGACCAAGTGACTCACCCCAAATGTCGTTTTCACCCTATATAAATGACTTAAAAACCCACATAAAAAACATTCTTACTATTTTATAATGAACCTACAGCATATTACAAGAGGAGGATGAAACCTTTGCTGAAAGTAAAAACGTTAACATGCGAATACAGAGATTTTTTATTAGGTACTGATATTCTTTGCCCGCGGTTTTCATGGAAACTGGCTTCCGATAAAAATCACACAGTGCAGGAAGGTTATCAAATTCAAGTTTCCCTGTTTGCGGATGATTTTGAAAGCCCTTTATGGGATACTGGGAAGCAAAAATCCAGCGAATCTATCCATCTTACTTATGATGGACCAAGTGTCGCCTCTAAAACACGCTATTACTACCGTGTACGCGTCTGGGATAACTACGGACGTGAGTCGGACTGGAGCAGTGTTCAATGGTGGGAAACTAGTTTACTGTCTTCCGAAGACTGGCAAGCGAAATGGATTACACCACATCCTGACTTTTTTGATCGTGATTCAAAACCTATTTCATTGTTCAGGAAACCTTTCTCAATTGCAAAAGCAGTGAAATCTGCCCGTATACACGCTACCGCTGCTGGCATCTATGATCTGTATCTCAATGATCAAAAAATAGGAGATGCACTATTTGCTCCTGGATGGACAAGTTACAAACATCACCATCAATACCAAACCTATGATGTTACAGACTTGTTATCCCCAGGTACCCAAGCCATTGGCGCTGCAGTAGCAGATGGATGGTACAAAGGCGAACTAACTTGGCTTTCTAAACGAAATATTTATGGGCAAGACCGTGCCCTGCTGCTCCAAATGCACATTTTGTATGAAGATGGAACGAAAGACACGATTGTCTCCGATGAATCCTGGAAAACCTCTATAGGACCTATTGTACTATCGGAATTTTATGCTGGTGAATCATATGATGCCCGCTTAGAGTGTAACGGCTGGAGCACAGGAAACTTTCAAGATACAAACTGGAAAAGCGCCAAAAAATGCGCTCTTTCGTTTAATCAATTAGTCGCGCAAGAAAACTGGCCTACTAAGGTAACAGAAGTCCTTTCCCCTATTTCGGTTCTTGAGACGCCTAAAGGTGAAACCGTTTTAGATATGGGACAGAACATGGTTGGCAGGGTCCGAATGAATATTGATATTCCGGATGGCCAAAAGGTTGTTTTATACCACGCTGAAGTTTTGGATAGCGAAGGAAACTTTTATACAGGAAATTTACGAAAAGCCCAACAAAAAGTGGAGTATATTTCCAACGGAAAAGGCCCTGTCTCCTTTGCACCTCATTTTTCATTTCAAGGTTTCCGTTATGTGAAAGTAGAGGGATTAACGAACACTTCTCATGAAGAATTATTGAAGACCTTTCAGGGAGAAGTAATTCATACTGATATGCCGCAAACAGGATATTTTGAGTGTTCAAGCCCATTAGTCAATCAACTATACAGCAATATTTTATGGGGCCAGCGCGGAAACTTTTTGGATGTCCCTACAGACTGCCCACAAAGAGATGAACGCTTAGGATGGACCGGCGATGCTCAAATTTTTGCCCGGACTGCTGCTTACAATTATCAAGTCGCGCCGTTTTTCACGAAATGGCTTAGAGACCTTAAAAGTGATCAAACTTCTAATGGAACCGTTCCATTCGTTATTCCAGATGCTTTAGAAGAATATATCTCTACCATGTGGGGAGACAATAACTATACTTCTTCGGCATGGGGAGACGCTGCCACCATTTGTCCATGGACCATATATCGTACATTCGGGGACGTGAGGCTCCTTGAAGAACAATATGAAAGCATGAAGGCATGGGTAGACTATATTCGAGCTCAAGGAGCAAATGAGTTTCTTTGGAATACAGGATTCCATTTTGGCGACTGGCTGGCGTTGGACGCAGAAGAAGATTCCTATTTTGGTGCAACTCCTGAGCACTTGGTGGCAACCGCTTACTATGCTTATTCTACTCGTATCCTAAAAGATACTGCGCAAGTCTTGAGTAAAATAGAAGATGCAAGTAAATATGAAAGACTATTAAAAGGAATCATCCAGGAATTTCAGCGAACATACGTGACGACAGATGGAAAAATGAAGGCTCATACACAAACGGCTCATATCCTTCCGCTAGTATTTGATTTAGTAGAAGGGGAGAATCGTCAGCAAGTTGCTGCTGACTTGAACCAGCTCATTATTGACAATGGCTATCACTTAGACACCGGCTTTGTTGGGACGCCATATTTATGTATTGCCTTGTCTGAAAACGGCTATCATGAAACAGCCCTTCGTTTACTTTTACAGGAAAGTTACCCATCCTGGTTATTTTCCGTCTTACAGGGTGCAACAACGATCTGGGAACACTGGGATGGAATTAAAGAAGATGGTTCTTTCTGGAGCGATGATATGAATTCGTATAATCATTACGCCTATGGGGCAATTGGAGAGTGGCTTTATCGTTATGTAGCAGGGATCGATCTTGAGGAAGCTGCTTATCGAGTCATAAAAATCCATCCACATATTTCACAATATGGTTTAAGCTCTGCAAAAGCCTCCTTAGATTCACCGTACGGCACTATTCTTTGTTCCTGGGAGCAGAGTGACCAAAGCACAGATATTCATGTGAAAATACCTGCAAATACAACAGCTAAAATTATTTTAAACAATATGAATGCTGATAAACTCGTTATTAATAACCTCGCACCAAGTGAAGTGGAAAACATACTGGTAAAAGAAGGACCAGACGGTTTAGTTTGTGAAGTAGGATCGGGTTCTTATTCAATCCAGCATAAAAAAGAAGGAATTCTTCTTCGAGGATAAGAGGAAAGCAAGATCGAACTGGACATGTCATGAACCTCTCCCTCTAAACTTTTGATTTAGGGGGAGAGGTTCACATACACTCTATTATTTTTCTTTTTTACTATTTTGTTTGTTAAGCTGGATAGAGTCGATGCGAATATCCGGTCCTTTAAATACAATATATAAATCATGGTAGCCGCCAGTTTTTGTTTTAATTTCCTCTGTCAGCTCACTGTAATCGAGCTCTTCAATTTTCCGCTCACTGCCCTCTGCGTTACGAGACACTTTCAGGGTTTTTCCAAATGAGAAATCAGCGAGCTTAGGACCATCAGGAGAATCAGCACGAACTTCAATAGAAGAGACTTCGTTTGTTGAAGCTGCTTTTATCGTGATACTTTCCACGCCAGCAAGCTTTACATCATTTAATGCTGCCCAAGATCCATCTTTCTTCGACATAACCGCGTAATATCCATGTTCGGATTCGTCTTGTTTAAGACCTTTCATCGTACGTAACTTGGATACTTCGCGATAAACAACATCCTTAGTAGCAAAAGTCGAATCGTATACATTAATAGGCTGCACTGAAGCATCTAATTTTGCCAAACTTTCTCCATCATAATCAAAAGACGTTGAAAGAAGCGTTTTCTTAGAAGATTGTCCAGCCATTAAAGTATAACTGCCTCCTTCTGTAACCAGTTTTGATTGATTTACATCCCATACAGCAAAATCGGCTGGATCTACTTTAAGGGTTACTTTTTTGGTTTTTCCTGCTTCTACATGAACTTTTTCATATGAAACCAGCTGCTGTTTTGGCAAGAATTTACCATAAGCTGGTTTATTATTTTTAATGTAGAGCTGCACGACCTCTTCTGTGTCAACCGTTCCTGTATTGGTTACATCTACTGTCACTTCAAACGGTTGACCTCCTGTTACGTCTTTCGGCGAGCGCAAGTTAGAGTATTTGAAGGTGCTGTAACTTAAACCATGGCCAAATTCATATGTGACTTTATCATTCGTATACATATAAGTCATACCTGAATCTTGCGGGTCACCATTTGTCATATCGGCAGTAAATCTTGGATCAATTTGCTCAACTGCCGTTGGGTTGCTTCCTTCAGGAAGAGAATATTTATCCATTTTAGGGAATGAGTCTGTGTCAGAATACCAGGTTGTTGTTAATCTTCCTGTTGGAGCAGCATCTCCAAATAACACATCCGCTAACGCTTTGCTATCATATTGTCCGGCGTATGGCTGATAGAGAATGGCCGAAACATTTTCATTTTTTTGAATGGCTTCTATATTCACTGGAAAATTTGAGTTTACAACGACAATCGTCTTTTTCGGAAAAGATTTTGCCACTTTATCGACAATTTCGTATTGATCGTTGCCCAGATTAAGGTCGGAACGGTCAGCTCCTTCACCGGCACTGTGTCTAGGTGGAGCACCTACTACCACAACGGCATGATCATTTTTTGTAGCCCATACTTGAGCATCAGCTCCTGCTTCTTTTAAAACAATTTCGTCAAACTTTTCAGAGTTTGTCCGTGCAGATGCGCCAGCAGTATTGCCAATTGTGTTAGGTGCTACTTCAACTCCCTGATTTTCATTTACCTTCACAAAACGGCCATTGCTGTAATACCTAGTTTCAAATCCTCCGCCAAAGCTTTCCGTGTACGTATCTGCGATTAATGAAACCGTTCCGTCTGTATTTTTCTCATGACGGAAACGTCCTGGAAGCGTACTGGCATCTGCCACATTTGAAAAAGGATTTTCCGTTAAATTTAAACTTGTCGCATTGTTATTACTGACTGCCCGGCTTCCAGTGGTCGTGAAGTCAAGCCATTTATTGTTTGCCAGTGATTTGTAGCTGTATCCACCCTGCCCCCACGCATAGGCTTCAAAAGCCTCATTGGTACTGTACGTTTTTCCTCCAGCCTGGTAACCTTCATTACCTGCTCCGCTTTGTGAAGAAACAGAAAGCTGTCCGCCCGTCTCATCTATTGAAGCTGTAACCGCCTTTTGATTCACCTTTGATTCTAGTGCAATGATTTTTGCGCCAGTTCCATAGTCAACATTTTCTTTCCCTACCGCTTTGCGAATCGCACCAAGAGGGGACAATCCTGCATCTTCAATTTTTGGTGTGTTTTTGACAGAGTACGTTGCTTTAAAGCGGGTATCTGCAAAAATACCTGTCACTGCCAGCTTGCTTTCTTTGCTCAAAGGAAGGACATTGTTTTCATTTTTGAGCAATACAATGCCTTCCCTCGCTGCTTGAAGAGCGACAGATTGATTTTCTTCATTCTTGTAATCAACTGGGTTTCGGTCTTTTGCTAACTGACTAAATGGGTAGTTTTTTGGTGATCCATCCTCATTTTTCTCGTTAAAGTAGCCTGTACGGACCCACATTTCAAGTTGCCCGCGCACACTATCCTCTAACTCTTTTCGTGTAACACCGTAGATTCCGTTATTGACAGCATTCATGATATTTTCATAGCTCTTTGCAGAGGTGTTGGCATGATTGCCGCTAAGCAGTAATAAGGCAGCTGCTCCATTTGCGTCTGTATAGTTTTGGTATCCATTGTTAAACCCCTGTGTCATTTGTCTGTCAGCGTTCACAAAATCCCCAACAGGCATCATGCTATACGGATTGGCATTGGTTCCACGAATGATGTTTGGAGAGATATGGTTTGGAATGCCATTTGTACGTCCGTAAGTTGTCATGAAACTTGTAACCAATCCAGATTCTAATGGATACAGAAAGCTCTTCATTTGATATTCATTTATAGCTCGAGGACCGGCATAAAATTGGCCGGTAATTCGGTACCACTGAGCCAAATAATTGGTAAAATGCTTTGTTCCCAATTGGCTTTTCAGCCAAAATCCTGTTTCATTATTATTTTCACCATATCCGGTAATTCCTTTGGCCATGGAGTTGATTAACGTTCCTGTAAGAACTGGGTCTTCTGCATACCCTTCATCAAAACGGCCACTTAACGGATTGGTACGCAAATCGGCAACAACGGAGAACATTAACGTATTTGGATTATTCAGCTCTACCTCCCCTCTGCGTTCATTGCCAATCACTGTACCTACCCGGTTTAAAAGCGCTTTGTTCCAGCTTTGACCCAGCCCTATTAAAGAAGGAAAATCAGTGCTACTTCCCATTACCCTGTCAACCCCACCTGCAGCTGTTGCAGGCAGAGTGTAGCCTTCTTTTATCTTTCTTGGAGCCGTTGCATGTTTTTGATCTGCGTAGTAAGCCAGATCCTCATTGCTCATTTCGGAAAGAATAAGGTTTACAAATTCATCAAGATGATCAGCCTGTCCATCAAATATGGGCATATTGGTTACATCCCGCTTGAAAACAATGGTTCCTTCTTCCGCTTGTACTACTATTGCCTGAGGAATTGCGACAGGTTCGGCCAAGGGCGCCAGGAGTCCAAAAACAAACAAACATGAAACAACTTTTCTTTTTTGATGTTTTTTACGTTGAGTTTTCTTCATTTTTTTCTCCTTTTATATTGATTTTAATAATGAAATGCTTGTGTTATTCTCCGTTCTTTATTACAGCTATAACTGCATTGAAGTAATCATAAGAGAATTCCAGCACCTCCTTTTTATCTTTAATGCAGATCCTTAAGTACGCTGATTAATTAAATTGTAAACGCTTGCAAATATTTATGTAATTGCGCTATTTATCAGATATGTGTCTGTTTTTTTCAGTTTTGTTCGGGTAACTTTTTCATGAAAAATGGATATTCCTTTCGAAATATCCATTTCAACTGCCTAATGATTTTTTAAATTGTCCTGGAGAAACCCCAACATATTTTTTAAAAAGATGAGAGAAGTGCCGGTACGTGCAATAGCCTACTTTTTCCCCTACTTTCATTACCCTGTGCCCATCTTGAAGCATAAGCTTTGCTTTCTCCATTCTTAACTCCGTTAAATATTTTATATAGGTGGTCCCCATTTCTTCTTTAAATAAAAGGCTAAGATAATTGGGGTTTAGACCGACGATATCCGCCACCTCGTGAAGAGTAATATCCCTGTCGTAATGCTCAGCAATGTATGTGCAAGCTTTCTCGACAGCTGTATGTTTTCTGTTTAATGGCAAGTTGGGCATTAAGTCTATCAAACTGTTTAAGCGATTACGAATCCAGTTTACCATTTCACTCTTCGTCTTTATTTGACGGATTTCTATATGAGGAAAATCCCTTTTCATCGTAGATAAACGGTCCAATCCCCATGTATTTTCTACAACATCTGTGCCGCGATAAACGAGCTTCAATAATTCACCTTCCATTTCATCTCGGTCTATTTCTTCCTTTTCAAACCAGCTTGTGTATTGATCAAGCACCTGATTAAGTTTTAATTTGTCTCTTCCTTGAATTGCTTGTATGATTGCATCCTCTTGAACAAACAGTGGTACAGCCGTATTTCTGGCAGCACTTTTATATTTTATAAAGTCTTTATGGTCAGCAATGTTTAATCCTTCTATACTCTGTACATCTGTTGCTTCACGACTGTTTATCCGTGTCTTTACTTTGCAAAGGGTGTCCTCTATCATGGCAATAGTCAAAGGCTTTTCTAAGAAATCGGTTACTCCCAGCTTCAACGCCTGTTTTACATAGTCAAATTCTCGATGCCCGCTAAAAACAACACACACCGTACTTGGAACTGTTTTCATTACTTCTTCAATTAGTTGTAAGCCTGTAATTCCAGGCATTTCAATATCTGTGAGAATGATATCTGGTTTCAAAGAATAGAAAAGAGAAAGTGCGCTTTTTCCGTCGTGAGCAGTTCCGACTAACTTGATGCCGTATTCCGACCAGTTAATGATGTGTTTCATTCCCTCTACTACAGCCAAGTTATCGTCAAATACAACAGCCTTTAACATTTTCTCATCCCCTCACTATGTAAAAGTTTGATAATCTTTTTTTATTTAAATGAACAAGAAATATTTTTTATTTTAAAAAAAGTTAGCTCTGCATTACCCTTCAAAGTCTCTGGTTTAGTGGGGGTTAGGCACTAATTTTTGTTCAAGCTCTTGTTGTGATGAAAACAGCCGCTTTCGTTTGAAGGCGGCTGTTTTTCTGCTTTTAAAGGCTATATTTTCGAATCAAATAGGTTGGTGTACAGCTCCACGCATGGCAGTAGCTGTTGATCAAATGGCTGCCATATGGCGAAAAGTTTTTATCATTAGGATCATACAGTTCCCAGAAAGTATCCGCTCCATCCTCCAGCATACCACCCCAATACACTTTCATTTGCTCAATGGCCTTTTCTCTTTCTCCTGAAAGCAGAAGGGCTTCCACATAATGATGGTACATATAAGGGGTAGCCATCCCAACAGCTTCGTCGGCCGTTAACAGCCGGTTTAGTAATGCCTGGTTTTCTTCTTTTGGCAGAATATCCGCTAATACCATCCACACGTGGCTCGCCCATGAAACCTGCCGATCTGCCCCGCTGATGAAAAACTGCTGTTGTTCATCCCATAAAAACTGCTTGGCAGCTTCTACTGCATCCCTCAGGCGTGATGCCAGCATAGGTTTTTCAGGTGTGTGTAATACGTCGGCCAGGTGAATCGCTTGTTTCAGAACATAAATTAAGACAGCTTGTGACGGTGCCTGCTTATTCAAGCCTTCCTGCCAGTCAATAAATGACCACCACTCTTCTGAGTCTATAACAACATGCCGTTCGTCTAACCGCTCAAGACCAAGTTCCACTTGCCGGAGAGCTGTCGGCCAAAGGTCAATTAACGTTGCCATGTCTTTCGTTGCTTCATAGTAATCATATAGGGTAGAGACAAAAAACAAGGAATAATCAAAGAGCAGTGTATCATCCGCGATTAGTTCAGGCTTCACGAAAACGTTCGCTGTTACCTGTCCTTTATCGTTTGGCACCCCGGCAAATAAATACAAGCAGCGTTTCACCAGGTCATTGGTTTGGAATGTTTTATAGTTTGCCAGCGCCTGCAGGCGAAGGTCACCAAGCCAGAGGCGACGGTCCCGCTTCGGCCCGTCTTCAAAAACATCCTGCATGCAGTCGGCCAGTGTCTTGATGCTGATATCATCCATTTTTTGAAGAAGAGGATCTTGATGCCCAAGCGGCTCGACCTTTTCACAATGAGCCGATGTTACGGCTGAACATTCAATGTTTTCGAATACCACTTTGTATTTCGGCGACGTTTCAAGCACTTCTACTTTCACATAGCGAAAACTGTAACGACGTGGCAGCTCCACTCGACCTGGCAGAACATCCACAAACAGCGTTTCTTCCTGAAGCCAGGAACTGGCGAGCCAGCCGTCATATGAATCAAAAGGCTCTGCCATTTCAACCGGCATTTCTCCGATAGTTAGTTTTAGTTTTAATGGTGCATCAGGAGGGCTGCCTGCCGGACGAATATCAAAAGCTAAATAGCCAACCTGATGATCACCAAAATCCAGAATAAAAGCTTCTTTTTTTCCAAAAGCTTGTTCTTTTAAAGAAGAGTAGGGAGCCGTAAATGCCATACTCCATCCATGAATCGCTTTTTCATCCTGCATCACTTCTACAAGGGAGATAGGATAAATGGTTTTCGTGTGCAGGGCCGGTTTTAGTTCTTCCGCTTTGTCAATAAACAATTCGTTTCGAACGATTACATGCTCTTTTATTTTTTGAATATTCATAGAGCTACTCCCCTTTTTTCATCTTTTTTTGCATAGCGGGCATCAATTTCGGCCCGGATTTGCGGGTAAATCTTGTCTTAACTCACGACTGATGTTATGAGTTAATGCGTTGTTCATCAACTTTCCTTTTTAAACGCGGACAAGAACACGGCCTAATTGTTCATCAAGTGCTTTTATTTTTTCTTCCGTTACTAAATGCGAAACAAAAGGAGATTCCTGCATTTCTTTCACCGTTTTTTTCAAAACCTGCTTTAGTATCATCGGATTTTCGTTGATTTCCGGCAAAACACCCAGCAGTACTTCCTTTGTATCTTCATTTTCAAGCAAGTCCCGCACCGTATCGTTTGTACTGTACATAAGCAGATAGGTTTTGGTTGGCCTATACGTGAAGACATAATGTCCGGCGCCAAGCGTGATGGCGACAGCTGTTCCCTCCTGCTTTCCTTCAGAAAGCGGCTGGCCGTTTAATTGCACGGTTTGCAGGTCTGCATCCGGCAGTATAATATTCGCTTTTGTATTAAATGGAATGGTAAAACCAAATGTCAAAGAGCCATCCTTTTCAATCTTCCATTCGCTTTTAATCAGGCCAGATGCTGACTGGAAGGATGCCTTTGCGTAAGACAGCCTGCCAAACGGCTGCGGCTTCAGTTCAAACCGTTTAAAGCCAGGCGAGTCTTCAATGGGTGTGATACCGCACATACAGCGGTACATCCACTCAGCGATCGAGCCGTATGCATAATGATTTAATGAGTTCATACCGGTGTCGCTGATGCTGCCGTCTGGAAGCACTGAATTCCACCGCTCCCAGATCGTTGTTGCACCCATTTTCACTGCATACAGCCAGCTCGGATAGTCATCATTTAACAAGAGCTCATATGCATATTCATTGGCACCGCTTTCCGATAGAACCGGACAAAAATATGGTGTGCCAACAAATCCTGTTGTTAAATGCATGTCATCGTCACGCAGCTGCAGCTTCAAGTCTTCAATCAAACGCTGGCGGTATGATGCTGGAACCAGATCCATATACAATGCAACAATCTTCGCCGTCTGAGTAGGAATGGCACACCGGCCATTGGCCGTAAAATATTCCTTTTGAATGGCTTCTTTAATTTCATCAACTAACGCTGTGTACTCATCTGCCAGCGCTGTGTACCCAAGTACCCGGGCTGCTTTTACGACCAGCTGGGCAGAGTAGCAATAATAAGCAGATGCAATATAATAGCTGTCGGTACCGCCTGTTAAAATAGATGGATCTTTCACATCAAGTGACAGCCAGTCTCCAAAGTGAAAGCCTGCTTTCCAAAGACGGCTGCCGCCTGATTCATCATCCACACGCTTAATGTGATCCACCCAATCTTTCATTGTGTCAAACTGCTGGCGAAGCAGCTCCTTGTCACCATAATGCATGTAAAGGGTCCAAGGAATAACCGTTGCCGCGTCTCCCCATGCAGCCGATCCGTTCATTGCAAACATATTTTGAGCGTCTTTCGGCTTAATTGTCGGCACAACGAATGGAACCGAGCCATTTAAGCGAACTTGCTCTTCACGCAGGTCCCGCATGTATTTTTGGTAGAAAGCTGGTGAATACATGTTGTAGCAGGCTGTTGAAGCAAAAATTTGTGCATCTCCTGTCCACCCCATTCTCTCATCACGCTGCGGACAGTCGGTCGGCACATCAAGAAAATTGCCTTTTTGACCCCACATCGCATTTAAGAATAAGCGGTTCACATCTGGATTTGATGTTTCAATATGGCCTGTTTCTTCTAATTCACTGTAAAGAACGCAGCCAATAAAATCATCGATATTTACTTGATCAAAGCCCTTCACTTTCACATAACGGAAGCCAAAGTACGTGAAAAACGGCTGAACTTCCCGCTCGCTCCCATCCGATATATACGTATACTCTGCTTTCGCTGTCCGGAGGTTATCCCGGTAAAAATTCTCTTCCTGCAAAATTTCGCCGAACTGCAAGTGCAGCTTCGTTCCAGCTGGTGCATTGGTTTTAAAGCGAATCCATCCGGTCATATTTTGCCCCATATCCAGCACTGTTTCGCCGGCAGGCGTGTGGATGATCCCGATCGGCCTGATTTCTTCCATGATTTTCACCGGCGGGCTGAGGCGGGCCGCCAGCTTCTCTTTGTCGAGCTCTACTTTTTGAACACCGTGCCAGTCAACTTTTGCCCCCGCAGAAGCCCAGTTTTCCATTTCCTTATTTGCATCGTATATTTCTCCGTCATATACACCGCTGAATGTGACCGGTGATGGCGCAGACTGCCACGTTTCATCTGTTGTAATTCGCAGTTCTGAACCGTCAGCTAACGTCAGGACGATCTCGCCAATAAACGCCAGCTGATCGCCGTAAATATTTTCGTATCCTCCCTCAAAGCCAAAGCGCCCTTTATACATACCATTTCCAAGCATAACACCAATAACGTTTTTCCCAGGCCGCAGGGAATCCGTAATGTCATACGTCTGGTACTGCTGCCAAAAATCATATGCATGAAAGCCCGGCGCTAAATATTCATCGCCAACTTTTCTTCCGTTTGCGAATAATTCATAAAGCCCAAGCCCGCAAACATGAGCACGTGCTGAAACAAAGTCAACTGGAACATCAAATTCTTTCCGGAGCAGCGGGTGAATATCCTTATCGAAGTCGGCGGCAATCCATTTTGCCTGCCAAGGCTCATTTATTTTCGCTGTTTCAAGAAAGGCCGGTTCACTCACAGCTTTGCCTCCCTGATCTCCCCATACCGTCACGCGCCAAAAATATCGTGTACGCGGAGTTAACTGGAGTTCAGGACTAAACGATAAGCTGTTAATATCACTGCGTTTGCCGCTGTCAAAAAGAATATTCTGGAACGATTGGTCCTTTGCCACTTCTAGCCGCGCTTCTGTCTGGTACTGGTCCGTTTCCGACTCTACAATCCATGAGAAGCGAACATCTTTTAATTCAAACCCAATCGGATTTTCGATATGGTTTGTGCGAAGTTTTGAAATAATCATAAGACCCCTCCATGTGCTTCATTTTATTAAAACGCTTTCTTTCGTAAGGAACAATGACACAATCTCATAAGAAAGTGCTCTTTTTACATATAAAAACACCTCTGTTTTAAACAGAGGTATTCTTTTACTTTACCGATCCAGCCGTCATTCCAGCTACAATTTGTTTATTAAAGAAAATAAACAAGACAAGCGGTGGAAGCGAGATTAATAAGATATTCGTAAACAACAGGTTCCACTGTGTGCTGTACAAGCTTGTAAAGTTATAAAGTGTCAGCTGCAGTGTCGCATTATCCGCTCCCGGGAAGAAATACAGCGGATTTACAAAATCGTTATACACACCAACCGCTGTAAGAACGATTACCGTTGCCGAAACTGGCTTTAACAATGGGAAAATGATTGAAAAAAATAACTTGAATTTTCCACATCCATCAATTAAAGCAGCCTCATCGATTTGTTTAGGAATAGTAGCCATAAAACCCTTATATAAAAGAATGGTGAATGGCAGATGAAGCGCAACCTCAACCAAAATAATGCCCGGCAGGGTTTTAAACATGCCGATGCTTTCAAGGACCCAGATCGTCGGTACAATCGCTGGCGGAATAATTAACCCAGCCAAAATTAAAAAGTTATAGAATGGAGAGAGTTTACTGACTTTGCGGTGTAAAACAAAGCCAGCCATCGAACCAAACAAGATTAATAAAGCAATGGAGGCACCGGTAATGATCATGCTGTTCATAAAAGCCCGGATGATCATTCCGTTTTCCGCCAAAAAAACGGCCTGTATATTTTCAATTAATTGAAAAGAAGTCGGCCAGGACATATTCAGCAGGGACGATTCCTGTGTATCCTTGGCTGCATTGACAAACACGAAATAAAGAGGCACACCAAACAAAATGATTGTCAAAAGGACAGCTACAATTTCCGCTAAAACTTTTTTGGCCTTTTTCCCTGCAAGCCGATTAGAATGCTTATGCAAAGTCGGCTGTACTGTTGAAGCTGAATTTGTCATTTTGCTCATTATAAATCCACCTCTTTTCGATTTAAGTAAGCATAAAGCGGAAAAGCCAGCAGTGAAACAAGAATAAATAAAATTACATTTCCAGCAGTAGATAATCCATAAAACCCGGCCTGATACTGTTTGTAGATAATAGAAGCAATCAAATCGGTCGAAAATCCTGGGCCGCCTTTAGTCATTGCCCAGACTAAATCAAATGAGCGCAGGCCGCCAATAAAGGCGAGAATAATAACAGTATTCATAGCTGGTCTGCTGAGCGGTACGATAATATTCCAAAACTTGTTCCATGTGTTACCTCCGTCGATCATTAAAGCTTCATAATAGTCTTCTGGGATAGACATGATTCCGGCGATAAAAATGACGGTTGCCAGGCCGACACCTTTCCAGACATCCACCAGTGCAACAGAAAGAAGTGCAATTTGAATATCACCCAGCCAATCAGGCCCAGCTATACCAATCGCAGCGAGGGCTGCATTAATCATTCCTTGTGAAGGGTGCATCAGCGTGGAAAAAGCAATGCCTACTGCAACAGTGCTGAGTAGGGTTGGAAAAAATACCATAGAGCGGATAAAGCCAACTGTGCGGAGGCGCGAACTGAGGAAGACCCCTAACAGCAGTCCAAGAATAACTTTAAGTGCACAGGTGACAACGGCATAAATGATCGTATTTTTAAAACCAATATTTAAGGATTCTTCAGACAAGAAGGTTTTAAAATTTTCGAGCCCAATAAACTTCCAGTCTGTTAAGGTCCACCAGGTCATACTGAAAAAGAAGGATAGAATCGTTGGTAGAAGGAAAAAGACGAAATAAACGATCCCTGCTGGCAGCAGAAATAAATTCGTATATGAGCGGTTCGTAAGAGTATTCATCGATTTACCATCCTTTCGTTTAGTTTTGGAGAAGACTCTGCCTTATACGGCAGAGTCTCTTTTTTTTTACCAGCCTTCAAGTCCCAGCTGCTTAGCTTGTTTTTCAACATCGGTATCGTACGATTTTGCTCCTTCTTTGGCCGATTTAATTCCGCTTCCTACCTCTGTTGTAATTTGCTGCAGGTTAGGGCCTTTGATCGGACTCAAGAATTCAAGAGCAGGAGTTGTTTTTCCAGAATCAAAGTATGGCATCATGTCTTTTACAGCTCCATATACATCATCCGGCAGCTCGACACCTTCTACGGCAAATGGACCTTCTGGTTTAGTTGCTGACAAGTAAGTTTCAATACCTTCTTGTGATAAGTAAACTTCCAGCCATTTTTTAGCCGCGTCTACATTCTCGCTGTTTTTGTTGACATAAAAAGCGGCCGGCATCCAAACTGTGAAACCATTTTTCTCGGCACTGTCACCCGGCTGTGGGAATACACCGATGTCTTCCACCAGCTCAGGATAGTTTTTCTCAATAGAAGGAATGACTTGTGACAGCATTGGATAATGGACACCCGTTCCTTCAGCCAGCATTTTAAGCGCGTTATCATAAGTAGTGGCTAAAAAGTCCTCATTCATATAACCTTTATCGTGTACTTCCTGTAATTTTTCAAAGCTTTTCAGCGCAGCCGGTGTTGTCGCCATTTTCGCTTTATTTGCTGTGTATTCTTCAGGGAAGGATGGATCTTCTGCAATCACGTTATGATTATCGGCGAGAACAATTAATTGTGATGTCCATGTATCTTTATAAGAACCAATTACCGCTGTTTTGCCTGATTTTTTAATCTTCTCGTTGTTCGCCATTAGCTCATCCCATGTTTTAGGGACAGACAAGCCAAGTTCTTTATAAACTTTTTTGTTATAAAACCAGCCTCCAACCGAAACCGGCAGAGCAGGAGCACCATATACTTTTCCGTTCGCTGTCACGGTTTCCTTAAAAGAATCCATTACATTTTCCATGAAAGGCTCATTCGTTAAATCTACAAAATTCTTCTCCGGGTTAAGCGCTTGCATTAAAGATCCTGAATTATAGAAAGCGATATCTGCCATATCCCCTGTAGCCAGCCGGGTCTTCACAATATTATCCCCTTCTGTACCGCCGGGTCTTGTTTCAAATTCTGTTTTGATGCCGTACTTTTCTTCAACGAGTTTTGCCACCGCGTTCATTCCTTCTTGGGAAGACTGCGTATCTCTTAAAAGAGTAAGTGTGGTCTGTTCAGAACTGCCGCCGCCGGCTGAACTTCCCTCTTCACTTCCACATGCTGAAAGTAAACCAGCCATAAGTACAGTGCTTCCTAAAAGCGAAAAGATCTTTTTCTTTCTCATTTTTGCTGCCCCCTTTAATCGGTTTGTATTTCTTTGATAGCTTTATTGTAAGTGCTTACAAACAAAAAAATAAGTACTCATAATTTGTATTGACGTCCTTTTTTTTTAGCTTTACAAAAAAAGCGTTCCACTCAATTAAGTGGAACGCTCCTTGTACTGACCTGGATTTACACTGGTATGTTTTCTAAAAAGCTCTGAAAAATGCCGGTAGCTGCGATAACCGACTCTCTCACTGACTTCAGCTACTTTTCCCCCTGCTAACAGCAGCTCTTTTGCTCGTTCCATCCGAATATGCGTTAAGTATTTAATATAGGATTTGCCCACCTTTTCTTTAAACAGCAGACTAAAGTACGTACTGTTCATCCCAACGTACTCTGCCACTTCCTGTAGTGTAATATCCTGGTCAAACCGGCTTTCCATGTAGCTGCAGGCTCGTTCAACGGCTCCCTGCTTTTCCGAAGTACGAATACGCAAAATCCATTGCATGATTAAGTTCATTTGCGCATACAACCAGTGAAACAGCTGCTCTTTTGTTTGAATAGCACGAATATCCTGCTGTGGAAAATAGCCGCCTTCTTTCAGCTGGTGAATATCTTCACCTGTTTCTTTTGCGACTTCCTGCGCCAGATAAATTAATTTTAACACCTCACTTTCTAGTACATCCGGGTTCAGTTTTTGTGATTCCAACTCTCTGATAAACTGTTCAAGTTCTGAAAGCAGACCTGCCTCGTCTCCAGTTCGCATGTTAAAAATAATATTTTTTTCATACTGCGATAACTGGCGTGGCAGCCGTGTATTTTCTCCGATATCTTCGAATCGAATCCATCCTGACTCTTCCATAAATAAGCCGTACCGAAGTGCATGCTGGGCATCTCCGTAGCTTCTTGGTGCACTTGTGATTTCTGAATACGTACGTCCAGACCCAATCGTGATGTTCCCAGGCCAGGAAATCAGCTGCTGAATTAACTCCTCTGGATTCTCTGTATAGTGAAAAACGGCAATGAGCCGCTCATGACCGTTTCGAATATAAACGAGCTCATAATCCGGCTGATTGGGTGTAAATGTACATTCATCGGAGAGTGCCAGTATCGTTACAGCTTTAATGCGGTCCACATTTGGTCCAAATTCCTGTCTCCACTTTTCTTCTGCATTTGAACCTGTTAAAAGCAAGTCGAGTGTTGCTTTTTCAAGACGATCCATTTTTGTTCCTTCCCATTCAACCTGTAGCTTTTCCATTCTTTTTTGCTCATTTATTTTTTTAATTGTTTTGGTAAGAACCTCTTCGACCATCGATAGTGTCACCGGCTTTTCTAAATAATCTATAACGCCAAGCTTAATCGCTTTTTTTAAATATTCCACTTCATTAAAACCGCTGAACACAATACAAACAGTGCCGGGTGCTTCGTCCATAATTTTTTCAATCACCTCTAGACCGTCCAATCCTGGCATCCGAATATCAGTGAGGACGATGTCTGGCTGCACTTCTTTAAATAAGCGCAGTGCTTCTAACCCGTCAGAGGCTGTGCCAGCTAGCTCAATCCCATATCTGCTCCAGTCAATCATCATCTTGAGCCCCTGCAAAACAATATACTCATCATCAAATACGACCGCTTTCAGCATGCCTTAGTCTTCCCCCTTCTTTTCTGGGAAACGCAGTTCAATTTTTGTCCCTTTACCAACCTCGCTTGTCACATGGAACGTACTTTCCGGACCGTAAAACAGCGTAAGCCGCTCTTTCACGTTGCCCATGCCAAACCCTTGGTTTGTTTTATCCCAATCTTTAATGCCAACACCGTCATCTTCCACTGTGAAAATAAGCGTCTCCTCTTCCTGGCATCCAGTTACCTTGATCGTTCCGTCTCCCACTTTTTGCTCCAAGCCATGATAAATCGCATTTTCGACGAGCGGCTGCAGCAGAAGCTTGAGCATCGGCTTGTGCATAATGGCGGGTTCCACCTCTTCCACATATGTAAACCGGTTCTGAAAGCGTAAATTTTGAATCGTCATATAATGCTGGATATGAGTTAACTCATCTGCAACTGAAATTTGTTCTTTCCCCTTGCTTAAACTGATTTTAAAGCTCTCAGACAAAGCAAGTGCCATTTTGGCAATATCCGGATTGTTATTAATCGTGGCCATCCAGTACATGGAGTCCAGTGTATTGTATAAAAAGTGGGGCTTTATTTGTGCCTGAAGCACCTTTAATTCTGCTTCTCTTTCTTTCAGCTGGGCACGTATCAGTTCAGCACTCAGCTCTTTATTCTCCGTCGTGACCCGTTTAAAGGTTTCACCTATTTCAGTTATCTCATCTCTTGGTCTGCTTCCCTCTTCCGCTTTTCGTCCACTCCAGTCCGCTGTTAGTGTTTTAAGCTGAAGAAATGGCCGTGTCAGGCGGCCGGATGCTAAAAAAGACAAATACAGTGAAACGATGACCATTAATATAGCAAGCAACACTGTCACCTTTCGAATGCCGGTCGACTGCTCAAGTAATATTTCTTCTTGAATGGCGTGCACAAATGTCCAGCCAGTTGTCTCATTCCGGTAGCTGCTCACAAGGTTTCCGTCTTCTTTTAAACTTTTTATCTTTCCTTGAATCGTATTGTAATGTCGAGCGTCTGGCTCAATGACTGCCGGGTTGCTGTACACATTGCGGACGACAGAGCCATAATCATCGAGCACTATCGTCTGACTGTTGGCGCTTTCATTAATAGCTCTATTAAACAATGTTTTTTTCACATTAACGACCAGCATGCCTAGATTCTGTTCTTCAAAAATTCCGTCTACGTCTCTAAGAAGCTTCACAGACGAAAAAGTATCCTCTGATTGGCTGCCAACGAGGACATTCCAGCTATAAAAAGAAATGCCCCCTTCTTCATCTATCCCCTGTTGATACCACTTTTCTCCAACAATTTCAGGAAATGAACCGCCATTATCGTATATCCCGATGCTGTTTGACTGTCCATAACAATACGGACGGTGGCGCATATCAAACAAGCAAACAGAGTCGATATCCTGTGTATCGATAAAATAGCTGTATATAATTGAGTCAATTCGATTTAGTGCTTCGTTATTAAGTGTACTTTCTGTCATATCATTATTGGCAGCATTTCTTTCCAGCTCTTCTTGAAGATCCGGATTCCAGGACATGAGACGCTCTAGATTGATGACATTTCGTAATAGTAAGTCAGCACTTTCACTTGATGTTTTCAAATGTTCGGCTGTCGCCTGAAGCTGGTTGTCCGCCAGCGTATCTTTCGCAATACTGTAGGAAATAAAGCCGAGAAACGCAATCGGCAAAATAGAGATGAGCAGCATTATAATAAAATATTTCTGCCGTATTTTTCTAAGGCCCATCCATTTCATTAATCCAGCCCATATATTCATTACCAGCCTCCTTCCCATGGTAAAACAAATAGACCACTTTTCACAGTCTATTGTCAATGCTTGTTTCTCATTTATTTATGTCGTATTTACAGATCAATCAAATGAGCATATTCAAAATTCCTTCACGCGAAGTAACGCCAAATTTCTCGCTAAAAGCAAAAGCTCTTCGTCACCCCCTTTCCTTTCTTTTAAGTAAGCTTTCTTTATATCCCGGTACCCTCCTACTACTATAAAAATATCAAACTTTATGATCTAGTATAATATACCTAAATGAAATCCACAAAGAACCAGAGTACTGAGCCCAAGCCTCTGGTTCGGCGGATAAACGTTTTGATAATACCAATTCATCGTATTGTTTTACTTCATCCAGCCAGGCTTCTTTTATCGGTACAGCTCGATGAACATGATCCGCCTTATCTCTAATTTTAAAGATCTTCCCCAAGTCCAGATTTAAATATAATTTGTTGCTTTTGAACCTGTGCTTCCACATGGATAATCAGCTTGGAATCTTCCTTCAGTACCTGCAGCCAGGACTGTATATAGCTGTCACTGTTTTGGTCGTCACATTCTCAATACCGGTCACACCGCACAGCATCTGTAGCAGGGAGGGCTCTACATTACTGACACAATTTTTAACATAAAATGTTATCGTTTGTCGATAGAATTTATCCAATTCTTTCTATATAGTTAATTCTATACAGAGGTGAAAATATGATTGGTATGAATATACGTGTTCTACGTAAAAAGCACAAAATGAGCCAGGAAATGTTAGCGGAGAAGGTAAACGTATCTCGTCAGACCGTCGCAAAATGGGAAAGCGAGGAGGCGCTGCCTGATATACATAAAGGGAAAATGTTAGCTGATATCTTTCAGGTAACATTGGATCAATTATCCGATGATATGAGTATAGAAGATGTAAAACAGCTTGGTCCCAAGGGTAGACAGTTCTTCGGTGTTGTGAAAGTAGGCGAGCGGGGACAAATAGTCATTCCAAAACAGGCACGGGAAATGTATCAGATTCATGCAGGTGATAAGCTTGTTGTGCTGGGGGACGATGCTGCAAAAGGGCTTGCCATCTTAAAAAGCGATCGTTTTTTAGAGTTTGCAGATATGATTCGTAACGCCGAATCGGCCGGAGAGGAGCCAGAATGAGTAAAATTGTGTTCTTTTCGATTCCCGCCCATGGCCACACCAATCCAACACTTCCGGTTGTATCAGAATTAGTAAAAAGAGGCCATAAAGTTTGGTACTATTCATTTTCGGAATTCCAGAAAAAAATAGAGGAAACCGGAGCCAAGTTTATTTCCTGTGATAAATTCTTGCCCCCGATATCAGAAGAAGAATTAAATCGTAAAGCTGGAAAAGATTTTGCGGCTTTGATTGAAATGGTTGTGGATACAACCATTGCTTTAGATGAAAAGGTATGTACAGAATTAAGAGGGTTTCAGCCGGATTGCATTGTATCGGATTCCTTATGCTTTTGGGGGAAATTATTTGCCAAGAAATTAGGCATCCCATATGTCTGTTCAACAACATCCTTTGCATTTAATCAACATACAACAAAACTGATGAAACGCGGCATAAGAGAAGTGTTTCGAATGATCATGGACATGCGGCGCATTAATAAAAAAATGCAATTGTTAAGAGATTACGGATATGAAGCGGATAGTTTCATATCGATTATTCAAAATGATAATGAAACGGATACCATTGTATATACGACAAAAGAGTTCCAGCCATTGGCGGAAACCTTTTCTGACAGATATGCCTTTGTTGGCCCTTCCATCCGACAGTCTCCTGAAGTGCAGGTTGGTAAAAACGACAGAAAAGTCATTTATATTTCACTAGGAACAATACTCAATCAAAACAAGGAGTTTTACCAAAGTTGTATCCAGGCATTCGCTGGCTGTGATTATGATATTGTAATGTCGATTGGTGAAAAAACAGAGATGGCTTCGCTTGGCCGCGTACCGAACAACTTCACAGTGAAAAACTATGTAGATCAGATTGCCGTTTTACAGAAGGCTGACGTATTTATTACCCATTGTGGGATGAATAGTGTAAATGAAAGCCTATATTATGGAGTTCCACTGGTTTTATATCCGCTGCATAGCGAACAAAGAGTAGTGGCTGACCGAGCAGCCGAGCTTGGAGCAGGAATCAAACTAAAAGGAAACAAGCCTAAACATATTAGAAAAGCAGCAGCTGAATTACTAGCAGATCCAAGCTACCTTGAAAAGGCGCAAAAACTGTCAGAGTCCTTTCGAAATGCAGGAGGAGCAGCAGAAGCAGTTGATGTAATCCTGGATAAAATAGAGGAAAAATCCTGAAGAGCTAAAAAACTTGTTGAGGATCAATTATTAGGCTTGCACGGCTTCTTAACCGTTTTTCACGGTTAATTTTCATAAACCACAAGAATATCCTTTGTTTTTGGACTACTGGGCTACAATATAGCGTTTGTAGTGATATGGAATAACTTTACAAAAAATCTTTTGGATACAGATACCTCATTAACAACAAAAGTGTACTTTTGCTAAAGTATACTTTTGTTTAAGTACACTTATGATTACCAACCTTTTGATTCCCTTAATATCGGGAATACCTTTTAATAATATAAGTGTACTTTAGCAAACATATACCTTTGCTAAAGTACACTTTTGATTAAGTACACCTATGATTAATAACTTTTTGATTGTCGTTAATAACACACGATTTTATTTTGATGGCCTAATATAATCAGCTGCTTTTTGGGCCTGTGCTGCTGCCTGCACAATCAGTTTAGAATCTTCTTTAAGCTCACGAAGCCAGGATTGTACATAGCTCGCACTGTTCTTAATTATCGTATTTTCGATGCCTGCTACCCCGCATAGCATCGCTGCCCCAATTTCCGCAACCAATTCCTCTTTAGAATAGACTTCATCTCCAAACGACACGCCGCTTTGTGTAATCCCTTTGCGGGCAAGGCGGCTTTTATGGCCCGTACTGTGGATCATTTCATGAAACAGGACCGAGTAGTACTCTTCTGCTGTGCGACAGTCCTTTAATGGTGGCACGCTGACACGATCCAACCCAGGAAAATAAACAGCACGCCCGGAATGATGATGGATAACAGGTGAATCCTTGTATCCACGCACGATCTGCTGGGCAGACTCAATCGTATCATGGTCAAATGTTTCTGTCTCCCGCTTGCTTTGAAGGCCCTCTGCCTGCTTGATCACATTAAACACTTTGTAATAGCGAAGAAAGGGGATCTGTTCCTTCTCGCCGGTTTCTTCATTTTCGCGCTCTACCCACTTCCAGAACACGACGATATGTCCTTTTTTTCACCTTTACGGACTTTGCCGCCGGCTTCCCTGATCTGCTTTAAGGTCGAATATTCTCCCGGCTCCAAGAGAAGAGAATCAATGCCGCGGTACGGCTTTTGGGTTACCCAATTTACTGGCGTACCATTACTCCACGGGCGGCGCCATGGTACGACTCCTTTTTCTAGCTGCTCGATAATGCGTTTTGTAACCATTTGATAAATTGTGTCGCTCATTTTTGTATACTCCTTTGTGTAGAATTTTGAAAAGACAAAAAGCCAAATCCGAGAATGGATTTGGCTTTAATAGGTCGCTGTTGGTTTTTAATAAAATTAAGGCCGGTTTATAGGCAGCCTTTTTCTTTCAGGGAAATATACTTTTCTGAGCAGACCACCAGGTGGTCAAGAACTTCAATCCCCATTAGCTTGCCACATTCCACCAGCCGCTTGGTGATATTAAGATCTTCACGGCTTGGCGTGGGATCATTCGAGGGATGGTTGTGCGCGCAGACAATGCTGGCAGCCGCATGCTGGATCGCAAAGCGCTAAGTTTCCCTCGGGTGCACTAACGAAGCATTTAAGCTTCCTTTAAAGACAGCCCGCTCATAAATCACCTGGTTTTTAGTGTTTAGATAAAGCATGTAAAACACTTCCTGCTTTTCATAAGCAATTTTTGCACGCAGGTAGCTGTAGGCATCTTCCGGGCTGCGGACTGGAAAACGCTGCTCAGCCGCCGAAATGAAACTCCACTTTCTGCCGACTTGAAATCCAGCCATGACCCGCTGAGCCTGCGTAAGGGTCAGCCCTTCTTCATGCAGCTCATGCTCTGTCAGGTCAGCCAGATCTTGAAGCCCTTTGGCACAAAGACGGCCGCACAGCTCCGGCGTGGCTTTCGGTCCGATTAAAACCGCCAGCAAATGCTGCAGGTCTACTCCCTGCCCAGAACCGTAAGTGGACAAGACTTCATGCGCTGTTTCAATATATTTTTTCTCCATTATTTTTTTCCTTTCCATGAGCCCCCGTGCCGCGGCGGCACGAGGATTCATGCCACCGCTTTGTATATGCCCGGGGTGGAAGGCTTATTTTTTGTATGTTATACTGTCGTTACCTCTATTTATTTCGTTTGGGACGAAAATCGTTTCGTCTCTTTTTTTTGCCCAAATTGGCGCAGCACCTCTTCACTCCAGCCGATTTTTTTCAGGTTTGCCGCAGAGATCGTCATGAACTTCCACGGGTTCACCCCTTCAATCGCCAACTGGTCTGCCATGTCTCTCAGGCCGGACTCGTGAAACTCCCAGGAGACCGCCACATTATAATTCCACACTTTTTCTTTCGTTTCAATCGCACCGTTCTGGTCTACAAACCTTTTCAGTTCCGCTTTCAGTGTCTTTAGCGACGATTCCATGCGCTCAACTTCCGCAGCAAGCTCGACCGCACCCTTTGCAGATTTGATTTTTGGAACAGCCATTAACATAACGGATCACCGTACTTTCGATGTGCTCCATGTCCAGTATTCATCCTTTTTAACATGAATACTCCTCCTTTGTATGGAACAGTTCGCACCACCCTGGTTTTAATGGCGCCTGCTGCACCTGTCTAACAGCCATCCCTTTACTCGTAAACTTTCAATTTATTCCTTTTAGTATCTAATAAATAATTTATTCGAAACTTCCTAAATTTTTATTAATGAACCTACCTTTACCTTTTTGATTATAAAGAACATAGGGGTTTTTAGAAATTATGTCCTTTAGAAAGCCTATATAGTCTTCTTCATTTAGCTTGGGATTGTGCCCTGTAATATCCTCAACCATTTTACTTAGTTTATCCCACTTATAAACAGGTATATTATTTTTGTTCTTACCCGTTCTTTTCCCTAGCCTGAACCAATATTCAATTGTCGTATTATTTCTTACTGTTTTACTGGAGCTGTTTTCGGTATTGTGTTTATTCTTAACTTGAATAAGCTTTAATTCAGGCTGCCCACCCTCCCCAACAATGCGCTTACAAAAATCAGCGGCTTTAAGGGTTTGCCCGTCGCACCATATAAAGTTATATGGATCTTTGCAAATTACACTGGCAATATACCCCTCTAGAAAGTTTCCTTGGACATACTCAATGGCCATTAAGATTTGGTGGGCTTGTAAGGCCTGTTCAATATCTTCCCCTTCAACTGGCCGGCCACTAACTATTTCATAATAAAGTGACAGCATATACCCCAGGGCCGGATCCTTCACAATATCCTTTTCAGATAATGGTTTGGCTTTACGGTTAGCCAAAGGATTTTTCAGAGAATTTATATAGTTACTTAACCATTTCTTAAGTAATGGCAAAACTTGCTCGTCCAAAGGTTTTTCACTAATATTTTTTGACGGCTTTTGCGCCGGGATGTATTTAAACTCTACTATCCAATCAATTAAAGTATTTAAGGTTAATTGTTGGTCTTTAGTTAAATCGCCAGCATAAAATTCTTTTAAATCATTAATGATATCTTCTTTTTTTTGAGGGATTGAATCCAAAAGATGATTCAAATTTACGGGTTGTAAGGACAATTCAATTACCTCCTCTTCTAAAGTCTTCTAAAGTAATCATTTTCTTTATATCTAATGGGTATAGATAATTATAAAGGATGGGTGACAAAGATGGATAAAAGCACTCCTAAAAATACCAATCACATGAAGAATATTCGTTCACAATCACAGCTTGAAAATAAAGTATCAAAGGCATTATGGAAAAAAGGAATTAGGTTTCGTAAAAACGTCAAACTTTTTGGCACACCTGATATTGCCATTACAAAGTATAAGATTGTAATTTTTATTGACTCCTGCTTCTGGCACAGTTGCCCTATACATGGAAAAATCCCAAAAACCAATGAAGAATTTTGGATTAAAAAATTGGGCAGGAACATGAAAAGGGATATTGACGTTAATCGCTATTACGAAGAGGAAGGATGGCATCTACTTAGGATTTGGGAACATGAAATAAAAGAAAATTTCGAGGGGACAATAGATAAAATCATAGGTTTTATCAACTTTCATAAGAACAACTTATTTTCTTAATTAATATAGTTAACCTCTTTATTTAATAAATAAACTAGATCAAGCCCCACAAAATGACTATTATGCTAACCAAAAAGATCCGGTAAACTTAAAAACAAAACAATATTTTCAAAATCCCACTCCTTAACTATTAAATTTTGTATATAATAGGATTTAAACAAGCATTATTTTCCTATTAAGATGAGTGGGTATTTTGCCTTATTTGAATTTCATGACTGATGAACACCTATTTTCTTGCATCAAAAATTTATACGATTCTTATACCAAATGCCAAGAGGAGATGACAATCAAAAAGTTTTACCACAACCGGGTAGATCCTATAAAGTTTACATTTGATATGAAATTTAACGATGTTTCGATTGAAGATTATTTACTTATTGAAATAGCACGCTAAAATGATCAATCCATAAGTAATGCTATTGGAGAATTTCATGAAAATTTATTAGATGGCATCAAAGGATTTAAAAGATTACCTGTCGGGGGTCATGATATCGAAAATGAAGATCTGACGATATTTACGGATATTAAGAACAAGCATAATACAGTAAAAGGTGATGACAGATCCAGCCTTTTTAATAAATTAAAAACAGTAGCTGAAAGACACCCAGAAGCAATCTGTTATTATGTAAGAATTAACGACAAAAGGTCTCAATACAAAATTTGGGAATTCACAAAAAATGGGGTTCCTTATAGGCATGAAAGGATAAGAATCATTTCTGCTGATAAATTTTATGCGCTTGCAACCGGAAGAGAGAACGCTTTCAAAGAGTTATGTGATGCTTTACCTAAGGCCATAGATCAATTTTTAGAAAATACCCAAAGCCATACAAGTGGAAGGCGTGAAAATACTACTTTCCTAGAACAAATGCGCGAAAGATCTAGTAAGTATAATAGAAGTCTAATGGAGCAAATTTATTATGAAAACTTCGGTTTTTATAATGGTTATAAATCTAATTAAAAGAAAACAAAAATTCTTTATACTTTTAAATCTTTGGAATCAAAAAGTCGCACTTCATACTTAACTTATTAGATAATCTTTTACCAAAATACCTGATAAGATAAAAAACAAAGAATTAATCTCTTTTTTCTAAAAAGAGTTACCTAGCGTTATTGCCACAAGTGTTAAAATGTTTTATAGAAACAATTCCACATTAAAGAATCCCTTTTAAAAAGAGGAGGAAGCAAAAGAGTGGCTGATGAAAAAGAAAAAAACGAATTAGATTACCAAGATTTAAATGAAATAATAGAAAACGCAAAAGATTTCTTCCGGGATGAAATTGCCCCTAGTCATATAGCCAACACAAAAAAACTTGTAAAATTAAAACAATTCAACCTCAACCCCTTTTTGGATAAATATAAAGCAAGTTTTTTAACCGGTAACGTAGACCCAATAAGTGTAGCTCAGGCGCTAGTCTATCCTAGGGTTTTAGGTACTTCTATTAATACTATTTTTGGAGACAAGCTCCAAAAATTTTGCAGTGAAGTTCTAGAAGGTTTTGGATCAACAACTCCAGGAATCGATATTGAATTTATTGATAAGATTGATGGAAGAAAAAAATATTGCCAAATAAAAGCTGGCCCTAACACCATCAATAAAGACGACATAGATACTATCAAAGGGCACTTCCAAGCAGTTAAAAACCTTGCCCGAACTAATAAATTGAGTATTGGTTTTGATGATTTAATCGTTGGGGTATTTTATGGAACCCCTCAAGATTTAAGTAACCATTATAAAACCATCAATAAAGAGTACCCAGTCATTGTTGGAGAAGAATTTTGGCATCGATTAACAGGTGACCTAGAATTTTATGAGAAACTAACAAACGCCATCGGTGAAGTTGCATCAGAATATGATAGTTCCGAATTGATTAATCAAGTTATAACCGAGTTAGCCAAGGAAATTGCAAAAAAACCTGGATTTGAACCTCCTGCGTCAGATAAATAAACGGGATAAAAAAGAAAAAGAGGCTTTCTTTGCGCCTCTTTTTCTTTTTATTTAAGCTTATTATTAACATTATCTTATTTGGTCTAATACATTTACAATAGAGAGGCCTACAGCCTTAGCCATATTCACAGGAACTGCATTCCCGATTTGCTTATAAGCATTAGACTGTGAACAATCAAATTCCCAATTATCCGGGAAGCTTTGTATTCTTGCATATTCCCTTACTGTAAATGGCCTAGTTTCATCAGGATGGCATCTCTCTGTTTGTTTCTGGGCAGGTGAACAAGTTAATGTCAGGGATGGTTCGTCCCAGGATAACCTTCTAGCCATTCCTGTCCTGCCTCCCCCTGAGTAATAACTAGCCCCCATATACTTTTTGGCAATGTCGTCAGGGAGGTCTCTCCAGTATCCTCCTGGAGGAACAAGATCTAACACACTCTTTTTAGATTCAGGATATTTTGCCCCTTCAGAAGCAGGCACGTCCTTTAGTATATCTTTTAAGGTAAGCTCATAACCAAATGGTTGGGGCAAACGGTATTCAAGCTGATACTGGTCAACCAAATCATTTCTGATCCCTACAAGAACAACCCTTTCCCTCTTCTGGGCAACATCATAATCTAAAGCCCTTAACACTTTCCACTTAACTGTATAACCAATGTCCGAGAAAACTTTGAGCATTGTCGCCATTGTTCGGCCACCGTCATGACTAACCAAACCTCTAACATTTTCAGCTAAAAACATTTTAGGCAATAATTGCTCTAAGATTTTAGCATAATAGTAAAACATTGTTCCCCTAACATCGTCCAGTCCCATTTTCTTTCCTGCATAGCTAAATGCTTGGCAAGGGTAACCGCCTGATAATAAGTCCAATTCTCCAATAGGCATGTCAACAAAGTTTCTAATCCCCTGTTCTGCCACTTCAACGATATCTCTTTCGACAACGTTCCAACCAGGCCTATTCTTTCTAAGTGTTTGGCATGCATATTTATCATTTTCCACTAAACCTTTAGATTTAAATCCAGCTTCTTCAAGACCTAAAGCCAAACCTCCTGCTCCAGCAAAAAGTTCCACAACCGAGTAATCTCGACGGGCTTTTATCCCTCTTACTTCGACATAATCATGGCCATGAAAATCCATAACATTTAAAATGTCATCTTGAGATCCTTCCGTCACCTTATTTGTATGCCCTAGATCTAATTCAAACTGTTCAAAATCTACTATTTCTTCAAAATTGACTCCAAGTATTTCTGACAGTTTTAAAGCATTAGACTTAATAGGATTATAAGAGTTTGAAAGAAGCATAGAGACTTGATTTTTAGTGATGCCCATCTTGTCCGCTAACTCTTTTTGAGTTCTAATCCCATTTCTTTTCATATGTAGCCTAACTTTTTCTTTACTGATAGTATACAATTTGTAACCCCCATAATAGTTAATGTATTTCTTTAACTATTTGATATGGTTATTATATTGCTTATCTGTACCTATGGTCAATATTTATCTTTGGCAAACGTACTTAAGTATTTATTTTGAACAATTTTATACCGTTTTTCCTGATAAGTTGAACTTCTGCCTGATAGCAATTATGCCCAGATCAGCGTGCCAATGTAATGATTCGAAGAAGTTTAGGCTGCTTAAGAAATATGGCAATGCTTGCCCCAACATTTATTTTGATATGAAATGTTCTTTATAAGCTACCTTCATATTAAAGTTATCTCTTATATAGGGATTAGGAAGAACGGCTTCTTTAATTTAACATATATTTTCATCACAGCAACGAAATTTCCAGAAGTGAAGACGTTCCATTTTCCTGCTGCCAGTTCCCTGGAATCATCCTCATTCCTTATGTTTAACTTTTAATATTTGGGTGTATACCTTTTAAGGGAAATGGGGAAAATAATCCTGAAGTAATGTCTCAATTACTTCAGACAACTAGATGTCTTGTTTCGAGCCAGGTTCGCCTGGCTTTTTTGAGTTGCCCAATGGATTAGACCCAACTTATTCTTTTTTCTGTCGGTTTGCCGCCCCCTTTTATTTATTTAAACACGCCTTTATATTCCCAACCTAATTCATTAACTAACACTTTAGACTTCATCATTCCACTTTAAAATTTTGAAACAGTCAAGCCTGCTACTTGGCTGCCCTCTTCCAAATCACTTTGTTTAGTGTGTCTTTAATTTTTCACGCATAATTGTTTACGCCAGAATCGGTTATGGATCGTACCGTTCCTGCTTCTGCCTTCGCTATCTTCTTTTTAATGAACGGCTTATACACCCTTACGGTTATCTGTATTGTTTCTTTCCGTAGCTTATCCGGACAGTGTTATGCAGCAGCTAATTTTACACCTTCCTTTTAGCCGGGCCGTATATCCATCCCAGCCCTTGTCTAAACAAAGAGAACCCTATGCAAGCAGTTCGCCAGGAATAGTCAATTAACCCACTTAATAACCCCTTTTGGTCCCTCCCTCATATCATAGGGAGAGAACAGCGAAAGGAGGAAATAAAAATGTATGGATATAGCAGTGGTTATGGAGGCACAAGCACATTTGTATTGATTGTTGTTCTGTTCATTTTACTCATCATCGTCGGTGCGAGCTTTTATTAATGCGTAAGAAGGAGGAGCGGGCAATGAACGATAAATTTTTCGGCAATATTGAAAAAAAGACCGGCGTGCGTATGGGTGATGTATTTGCACTCGTCGACTCTCTTCAGTATGCTGATTTCAAAGATGAACGGACAATCCGTGCGGTTGTCGCGCAAACAGCCGCGCTTGCCGGAAAGAAAGTGCCAAAGCCGGTCGAAGATGAAATCGTCCGCACGATCTTAAAAGACGGCAAAAAGCTCGATATAGATACGATCACAAAGATGATCAAATGAGCCCGGAAAAGGAGCAGTGGCAACGCTTCTATTTTTCCTGTTTCAACATGCCAAATAGAATTGTCCCCTGTGATCAAAATACCTTTAAGCAGCCAGCTGCCGGTACTTGACCGGCGGCTGGTTATATAGTTTCGCTTGGATACAGACATGGTTATAATAGTGAGTATCGTTTTCCACAGTTGCTCTACAAGGGAGGGTCGTCGCAGCGCTCTCCAAATTGTCGAGATAGAACGCTTCTGACTTTAGCGAGGAATTAAAGGATACGATGGAGGCATTATCAGTGGTTGTCCTTTTTCGAGACACGCTAGTACAAACTGATTCAAACAAAAAGAATTTGTAAAAGAATACTTTAAACCGATTTGTGCTATCCTCCTCGGTGTTATATGTTCTTTTTTGGATAAATTCTAATATGAGAAAAAATGGTAAGCTATTGCATACAGAAGAAAAATAGGATCTTAATACATAAAAGAAAATAAAAAACCTTCCTTTTTGAACTACAATGATCGTGCTCAGAAAAGGACGAGTTTTAGAAAATAATAATATTGTTTGTAGAATAATCAGCCGTAGCATTTCGAAGAAGGACAGCCAAAAGAAGCGTCCAGAAAATCTGAAAGCTTCTTTTGGCTGTTACCTTAATTTTTACTTCGCTACCAAGTCCGAATATAGTTTCCTTTTCCTTATTTCTCATCTTCTTTACTATCTTAGATACTACTTTCAACGGATATTCAAACCATAATACCATAAATTCTTCGCCCTCATTCCGGCGTACTAAACTTGTAACTTGTACTTTTTACAGCTGTTTGTAGAAGCGTACCTAGCTAATTTAAAAAGGTACCCCTTTCTTTATGGCGTCCGTTTCACTTACTTTTTTAAAGAAATCAATATCAACATATAGAAGCAACAATGGCTGTTTCTTGCTTTCCGCTTTCCTCGCCAGCTGGTTGAACAGTTCATCGAAATGTCCGATAACTTCTTCGTATATAAAGTGTTTAGGGCACTAATTACATCATACCGCCCCTTATCCCGCCTATAAAACAACAAAAATTAAATTAAAGAATAGTTTTAAATCAACGTTTTTTAACGTGCAGAGAAAAGCCAATACAAAAAATAACCAAACCTTTCAAGGCATTTAATACACCATATAAACTTATTCTTTCAATGTATAATGGATGGCCATTATTTCTTGGTCAAAGCGCTCATTAAGATCAAAAAGAGGATTTTGGATCATCTCAACCTCACCCGTTTGCGTATTTACCAAACATAGGAAATAAGCATCCTTTAAAACTTCTGCCTTCTTTCGTTCTGCTCTAGACAAATAAAAATGCTCGTAATCAAACAAATCAAGATTCCTATAAATTTGCCGAGATTAATTAAAATAAGAAAGAACCTCAGCTGAAGTGCACTCCAATTATTAGACGCCACCTAACAATTGGAGGTGTATTTTTTTGATTTATTATTCAATGCATTTCAAAAATTATAACTAGTTCTTCCATAACTAGATTCTCAAAGCTGTGTGTTATTCTAAATCATCTTCCAAATTACCATTAGGTTTCTCAACCGGCTTATAGTCCCCCAATTCGATTCCCAGATCAAAAAGAATGTTGTTCAGTTTATGATACAAATCAGGATTTCCTCTTCTTGATTTCTCCTTATCGTTGACGTTTGTCAGTTGGCCATTTAATTCAAATGCAATTCCGTCTCTGTGCCGAAAAATAACCAATCCATCAATAACTGCCCTTTTTTCGGTCAATTTTGTTGCTTTGAATCTTCCATTTTGAATTGATTTTGTTTCCACTTAATCGCTTCCTTTCCATGAAGAAGTTTTTTACTTCTATTTTTTATATCATTTTTATAAAAAAATAGGTAGATGTAGACTTAGATAGAGGAACGATTCACACCAGACAAACGTTAAGTCATGACGAGAAAGACTTCATTGAGGGTGCAAAACCGCTTCGAGTATACGTTCGATCACCCTATTAACTGAAACAGCCTCTTCTCTAAAAAAACATAAAGCGAAAATAATGGAAGAAAAATTAAAAGCGGGGACTGACTACATAGACCATAATTTAGTGATATGTACGTGTTACGGAAATGTTTTAAGTCCCAGAAACCTACTGCGTTATTTTCAAGGCTTTAATTCAAAAAGCGAAAGTAACGGAAATACGGTTTCACAATCTAAGTCATACTCACCCTGCCTCACTTTTATTAGAAGGAATAAACCCAAGGGTTGTAGCGGAATGTTTAGGCCACAGTAAAGTTAGTACAACATTAGATACCTATTCTCACGTGCCGACTAACATACAAAAGGAAGCAGCGGAAAAACTGAACAAAACTTTATTTGAATGACCCTGAATGCAAATAATTATAGTTACTCCCACCAAACGGTCGCCACATTGCCTACTGGATCTAAATTTATTAATGCTAAATAAAATAAAAAAACTGCAAACCCTTGAGTATCCAGGATTTACAGCTTTGAACATTGATGATTTCTACTAGGTTCAAATCCGCGACCTCTACCCTGTCAAGGACGAGACTTGTATTCCTTCCAGTTATTTAAAGTTACCGACCGTATCTATAAATCCTGATAGATCAACGTTTCTGAAGTTTTTTGTGTTTTTAATAATCAGAGGTTATCGCTTGTTATTTTAATTGGCATGCCACGGGAAATGCCAATTATTCAATGAAATTTATATCACTTCGTAGGAGACAATCCTGATATTTAATCGGATAAAAATCTAGCAAACTAAAATAGCTTTTGCTTTGAAAAAAATAATAAGGATTCTATAGAATTAAACTATCTAAATAGAAAGATTATGATCCATTATTTCTCAAATATTAGTATAAAAAACAAGACCTCTGCAGTCATAAAAAATGCTTCAGAGATCTTGACTATTAGTCATAGAGATAATTTTATATTTATTGCACCATCGACAAACTCATACGATTTAATATTACCCATGGGTATTTTTTTTATTATATCCCATGTATTAAAATCAATTTTAATTGTTCGATTCGTATATTCTAAAAACGGTGGTCTATTAAAAATCTTACTGTTGATAAAATTCATATCAACCGGCTTTATCTCTACTAATTCAAATACAATCATTCTTTTTTCTAACTGAACCGGTTTTAATGTGATTGTAAATGAAACGTTCTTCTTTAACATCATTTTCTTTACTTCTGTTGTTCCTTGAAGTACTAGGTGTTCTGGTGTTATTTCAACTTTAATATCCTGCTCATCTGATTTCATTTTAATTAAACTCTCCAGCATCATTGCTGTAATCGGAATCGGTAACCCATTTGTGGAAATATCAGTAAGCTTGTCTTTGAATTTATTGAACATGATTTATTCCTCCAATCAATAGTATATTTGACTTTACACAAATCCCAAAACCATCAGACCAATTAAAATTATCAATAACTGATTCTGCTATTTTTTCATACATTAGATCAATATTGTTTTTGCAAGTTTGATACTGTTCATAATCATAACGTAGTTTTATAATTCTATTAAAGTGTCGTTTAATTGCCTTAATCACAGAATTGATAACATATTCTTTAACACGAATTTTAACCATCTCATTCACTTCCCGCAATTTCTAATACTCTAATCTACTATATCGGAAAAATATCTAACTTTTTGACTTCAAAATATACATAGATAGAAAATACCATATAGGTATATTGCAAAACATCCGTCAATGTTAAACAGATGTTTTGCAATAAATACTCTAATCTTTTATGGAATTAGTATAATGTCGTCGATACAAAGAATTAATTGCGGAGTGTCTTAATATTCAAGCAGCTGCAAAATTTTCTGAAGAAGAAACAGGAGCCAAGCGCTTCAACTGGTCTGCGATAAATAATCGAATTTGATTTAATAAGCCATATTTTCAAACTGGTGTTACGTACTTTTTTACAACAGATCAAGAAGCCGTGAAGAATAAACATGTCGAACTTTCTGAAAAATTTTAATCGGCTGTGTGATGGAATGCAGTTTAAAAGATCTATAATAGAAAAGACCCCTTCCACCTAATAGGCGGAAGGATTCTTTGCAAGATTCTTTCTTTATATTGACGTTTATCAATTCCTTTGTCATACATGTTATGGAGCTTTTAACCCAATATGAGCTTTGCACGAGGTCACCATTTTACTGATAAAGGGAGAAAAGTGAGTGACAGACAACCGATTTGCTTTGATAAGTCATTCGGATACCCGTGAAACTGCATGTATGCCTTTGACTAATATACAGTTTGATTCCTATTTAATGGTTCTATTACATTATAAAAAAGCTGGGCCAGCTTTTTCTTATCCAATTAAAACGTAAAAGTGGAAATCTCTTTTTCCATTACGTCTTTTGCAATCATTTCACAAGTATCTATAGCGCGTTTACCCATATAAAACGTTAAAGAAAAGCCAGCTCCGGCTCCAATGACCGGAACGAATTTCCCGAAGTTTCCAGCTGCAAATCTTGGAGCAAATCTTTTCACGAGGGGTAAATATAACTCTTTGGCCCCTGCTCCAGTTTTTAAAACATTTAAGAATACGTTATATTCCTGCATTTTCTCTGTTTCCTGTTCTTCCAAAAGAGCAAGACGCTTTTCCGATAATGAAAAATGACTGCCAATTTCTTTAATCATTTTTATATTTGCCGGTACATCAATAAAAACCCCTGCACCGACAGGTACTAGTCCCGCTCCTGCGCTTAACGTCGAATACCAGAGAACTGTTTTTAACGAAGCTTTTTGCTTAGCTTTTAAAAAAGACTCCGAATAGGCTTTTGCGTTTCGAAAAAATTTCTCTTGCAGTCCGGAACTAAGCTTACTAGCAATAGCTTCTTGAAGTTTTGCAAGACCTTCCCCAGTTCTTGAGCTAACGAATAGTAAAGAATGATTTGAACCAAATAGCTTCTTAACATAAGTATTTTCGATTTCGGCTTTCAATTCTTCTAGACTTACTTCGTCATCGTAAATATCATCAGATTTGCTTCTAATAAAAATAACATCCTGAGCATGATTTATTGCTAACTTAAAGAAATGAGCATCGTCTTCATTTAACTTATTAGAAAACATGCAGATCAAGATATCCATTTTCTCAACGTTATAATAATCCCAATAATCTTCTACATTATGTTCTTTGGGCAAACCATTATAACCTGGTAAGTCCCAAAATACGATAGAATCATTTTCACCCCATGCAAACTTCGATAGTTTAACCCTGGGCTTTACACCAGAGTCTGCAATTTTTTTCCCGCGATTTTATTCATTAAAGTGGATTTACCTACTCCGGGAGATCCTAGAAATCCGATATTTAAAGTTTTATGAAATTCCTTTTCTAATTTTTTGTGAATTGCATCAACCGGACTTCCATCTGCACCCATTTCTTTCAGAATTTTTTCTAACTCTTTATCCCATTCTTGATTTTCCATCAATAATCCTCCCTCGAATTAATATAAACCTATCATAGGTAATATACCCAATATTTCTCACATTCTGTTTCTTTGTAGCAATATTGTCGAAATTTCTAGTATTTTCTGTTCGGGATGCCGCCCTATTAGATTTAAATGTCTTTCTTTTAAAACCTGACAAAAACACCTGTTTATTCGCAGGGGTTTAAGGTGAATTGTTTATCATTTAAGAAATGAGTGGAATCTTTTAATATTGCAGCACAGTTATGTGTTATGAAATTAAGGTTTATATATATGTAGAAAATCCAGGCAGAAACCTGCTTTAAAAATAGCATTAGAGTAGAAAAAGTTAGAAGCAAATAAAAAGAAAGATTGTAGAGCAACAAAACCTGCATACCATGTGAACAATAAACCTCTTCCAAATAAAAGAAGAGGTTTTCCTTCTAGAGATACTCCCATACCGAGCTACCAAGTTTGAACAATCTCTGATTTTATATCGGTAATGTTATACCCGCATAAAGGGGTCATGTCCTGGGGGCAAGAGGAGATGCCGATTATTAGATCTGTTAATGCTTGAAAAACAACAAAGTCTCCTGGTTTTGATTTAGGCTCGGTTGGTGCAGCAAATGTTCCATCCGAATTAACAGGACTATTTTGAAACAAATTAAGCGGGTCTGGAATATATCCATAGTCAATACCATACTCTCTAAGAGCCTGCGCAAAATTATCCCGGCAATTTCTATGATTCTCCACATTAAAATCCAACCTGTAACGCTGGGAATCACAGCACGGATAAAGGGTATCATGCACCCCGACGGTATCCTCCACCACTTCAAACAACTCATGGCGATAATTACTGAACAGCTTATCCCCCTTTGTGACGGTTAGCCGCCCATTCATTGTTCTTGTGTGAGCAGTTGAAAGAAATTCCTTTTTATTAGTCAAGCAGATCGCGATAAAATCAGCCACTTGTTTTCCTTCAACATCTGTCACTTTTAAATATTCTCCTTTTTTGATTTCAAAGGCAGCTCCTGTACCTCCTGGAATAATTTGTTCTTTCAGGCTCATCTTTTTCTTCACCTCCACCTAGTCTCCTTTTCTGTTCCTTTATGCTTCTATCTTTTTGCTTTCAGTTAAATGGCTGGTTTCCTTTTCTCTTTTTTTCGTAATAAATCCAAGAAGATCGAGGATCAGCCGCGCTGCCGTTTGGCCTGTCATCCCTGTAGGGTCATAGGCAGGTGCCACTTCTACAAAATCAAATGCTACGACGTCTCCATGATTGGCAATAGCCTCAAACAATTCATTGAGTTCATCATAAGAAAAACCTCCTGGTGATGGAGTTCCTGTTCCCGGACAAATCGAAGGATCCAGACTATCTACGTCAATGGTGAGGAAGTAACGCTCTCCTTTTGGGATTCGGCTTAAGACCCCTTCAATTCCTATTTGCCGTATTTGCTTTGGACTCAAAATAACACTTCCATAAGCTTTAGCATCATCAAAATCGCCTTTTATACTGCTGCCAATCCCGCGAATCCCAAGCTGGACCATTTCATTCACATGATCCATTTCGGCCATACGCCTCATTGGGCTTCCATGGCCAAAACGCTGTCCGGAACGCTCGTCAGCCCAGTCCAAATGTGCATCAATTTGGATAGCGCATAACGTTCCAAGTGAATTTAACGCTTGGGCTACGGGAATCGTGATCGAATGATCGCCCCCTAAAATAACAGGCAAGACACCTTTAGACACTATTTTCCTTACAGCTTCTTCAATGTTTTCGAAACTTTGTTGAAGATCCCCGTGGACAATATCGACATCTCCACAATCTACTATTTTTAAAGGCGGAGCAAGAAATACCTCATCACGCTCCGGATCGTAGGATCCATTTAATCCAAAACTGTAGAGTGTGGAGCCTTCCCGAATGCTGCGAGGACCAAAGCGTGTACCTGAACGCCACTGCGTCCCCATATCGTAAGGAACGCCGATAATGGCAATGTCTGCATCCAGTTCATCCAGGTTGGTGCATACAGGATATTTTGCAAAAGAACAAATTCCTGTAAAGGGTAAATTTAGTGTTTGTTTTTCGTAAGGTCTTTTTGATTCATACATATAACTTCCTCCTTTGGTTTTCCTGTGTTTTTTCTTTTACTAGTCAAGTACACTCGCTAAAAATTGGCGCAATCTTGCACTTTTAGGATTTGAGAACAGTTCTGAAGGAGCTCCCTCTTCTACAATTACTCCCTGATCCATAAAAATGATTCGATCGGCAACGTCCCTTGCAAACCCCATTTCATGAGTGACAACAACCATTGTCATTCCTTCAGACGCTAAATCTTTCATGACCTTTAAAACATCTCCAACTAACTCGGGATCCAATGCTGAAGTCGGCTCATCAAACAGCATGATTTTTGGATCCATGGCTAGAGCTCTTGCGATGGCTACCCGCTGTTGCTGCCCTCCCGATAAACTGGAGGGGTAGCTCGACCGTTTATCCGATAATCCAACTTTTCTAAGCAACACCTCTGCTTTTTCTACCGCTTGTGCTTTCTCTTGCTTTCTCACTAACAAAGGCGCTTCAATCACATTATTTAAAACCGTTTTATGCGGCCATAAATTAAACTGTTGAAAAACCATTCCAACCCTCGATCTAATTTCCTGAATATTTATTTTTTTATTATCAGATTTGTTTTGTTGTGAAAAAACTGCTTCACCGTCAACCGAGATCGTTCCGCCAGATGGAACTTCCAGCAAGTTAAGGCAGCGCAACAACGTACTTTTACCGGAGCCACTCGGCCCGATAACACAAACAACCTCGCCGTAGTTGATATTTAAGTCAATGCCTGTTAAGATTTCTTGCGCCCCGTACGATTTGCGCAACTCTTTTATTTGAATCGCCTGTGTTTTAATGGCTGTTTCAACCATCTTATCCCTTCTTTCCTTATGACCTTAATTTCACATCTTGTTTTTTCATAAAAATCAATTTATTCGGCGAGCGTTCACGAACGTTTAGATAACGAGTTGAATAGTTTTCCAACCCTTTCAATAGATTTGCAAGTGCCGTAACAAGGGCCCAATACAAGAAAGCGACGAGCGTGTAGATTTCTACATAATTGTAAGTTTCACTAATAGCCCGTTGCCCTACAAACGTCAACTCTTGCACCGTAATGACAGACAAGATAGCGGATTCTTTAACCAATGTTATAATTTGACTGGTTAAAGGGGCCATGATTAGCCCCCACATTTGAGGAATGACGATTCTGTATAAAATAGATTTTTCCCCCATACCTAGTGCACGGGCTGCTTCAGCCTGACCTTTATGAACGGAAAGGATTCCGGATCGATAAATTTCAGCGAAGTAGGCTCCACCATAAAGACCGAGCCCTAAAATGCCTGCTGTCATAGCACTAATGGAGATACCGAATACCGGGCCGACATAATACAATAGAAACACTTGAATTAAAAATGGTGTGTTCCGAAAAAATTCAATATAAGTATTCGCTAATGTAGCTCCCCAGCCAGGAAACCTTATTTTTAGCCAACAGATCAGCCCGCCAATGAAAAGTCCCAGGAGAAGACCAATGAAGCAAATAAATAAGGTGATTAAAAAACCTTCCAAAAGCGCTGGTCCGTAACGAGGTACAATGCTAAAATCAAATATCATATCACTACCTCCCTAACGGTAAGCGGCCGCTTTGCGCTCTAAATATCTTGATCCTTGTGAAATGGCCAGGTTCATTAAGAAATAAAGCAGCGCTACAGCAATGTAAATTTCTGCTGGACGATAGCTTGTACTAACTATCTGTTGGCCTACTCGTGTAAGATCAACTACAGCAATCACAGACACAAGCGAAGAATTCTTCAGTAAAGTTATAAGCTCATTTGTAATAGACGGAAGTATTTTCACAAACACTTGCGGAATGAGAATCCGAATCATCGTTTGGCGTTTAGAAATTCCTAACGCAAAAGCGGCTTCATGCTGTCCTTTTGGAATAGACTCAATACCTGCTCTGATAATATCAGCTTGAAATGCTGCGGTATTTAATGCCATGGCAATTACACCACTCGTAAAAGCAGGTATTTCCAGTCCAAAGTTTGAAAAACTAAAATAAACGATGAAAATTTGAATGATAAAAGGAATTCCCCGCAGCAAGTTGATAAAGATACGGGTCGGTACAATCAATGTTTTTTTGCCGCTCAGTAAGAAAACAGCAAGTACAAGCCCGCTTATAGTTCCGATGACAATAGCCAGCAGAGACATTTGAAGAGTGACTAAAGCACCCTTTAACAAAATCGGCAGACTGTCTATAATCAAATCAACGTTAATGTCCATGCTTCCCTCACCTCTTTATTCTGGCAGGTAGCCGGAATCTGGAATTTCCATCGTAAACCCAAACCATTTCATTTGCATTTCCTCCAGTTTTCCACTGTCGCGCAATTCCAAAATTTGTTTGTTTAGGTAGTCAAGAAGTTCTTTATCCCCTTTTCTTACTGCCCAGGCAATCCACATCGGCTCCCCAAAAGTATCAACAATCTCATAAGTATCCGGATTCTTTTTCAAAATTCCCGCTAAATTTGCTTTTGTATTAACGACTGCATCGATTCGGCCTGTTGCAAGTTCTTGATAGGCTTCTGGAAACGCAACATATTCCTTTATTTCCTTCACACCGTTTCCTTCAGCTTTTAAATCTTTATCAAAAGTTTGAAGTGCTTGTAACATTCCAGATCCAAGCTGAGTGCCGACTACTTTTCCACTGATATCTTCAGGCTTTTGGATAGACGTATCCCCTTTTCTTTTTAAAACAGCCATTGTTCCTTCTGCAATCGGTACAGTAAAATCATATTTCTCAGCGCGCTCCGGCGTGATAGTTACGGATGTAGCTACAAAATCAAACTTTTTGGCGTCAAGGCCTGGCAATATCCCTTGGAAAGGAAGGTCAAGTTGTTCAAGCTCTACATCAAGGTCATCTACCATAACGGATAAAATATCGGATCCATAACCTACAATTTTTCCATCCTTAATAAATTCAAAAGGTTCAAAGGCGGATTCAGTTCCTACAATTACTTTCCCGCGGCTTTTTATCTCATCGTAAGTGGAGCCGGTCGCTTCAGATTCTTGAGAAGAGCCAGCGTTTGAAGAGCTGCATGCGCTTAACATTAATGAAAAAATGATACAAACGAGGGGTAAACGTAAAAACGGTTTTTTCATATTTATCGCTCCTTTTATTTAGAATATTATAAATATTTAGTAAACTTTGGTCGTTTTGGTTTATTAAATTGGACGGTTTCCTCATTGATTAGATAAATCCTTTTAAACATCATATCATCTGATGTTTACATCAAAAAGAAAGGTTGTTTCGCAGTTTGACGTTTGCCTTCGCCCACCTTTTTGCATCCTCCACACTCTGGTTTGCAATTGCCATATATAAATTTTGATGAACTTGCGTATTTTCCTTATAGTAATCTTTCGTGTCGAGAAGTACAGTGTCAAACATTTGATGCAGCAGCTTACAAACAAAATCATACATTTCTGTTAAAGCTGAATTATGAGCTGCTTTGCATATTTCAACATGAAAATGGATATCCGCTTTTAAATACTCATCATATTTTTTCTCCTTTAAATATTGATTTCGCAGATCTAATTGTTGTTTAATTTTATGTAAATCATTTTCAGTTCTGCGCTGCGCTGCTAACCCGGAGAGTTCGATATCTAATATTTGAATCAGTTCATTTAATTCTTGCCCCTCTACATGCTGTAATTTTTTTTGAAGAGGGTCCTCAGAAAGCAAATGCTCCGTTGAACGAATGTACGTTCCATCTCCTTGCCGTACTTCTAAAAGCCCCGAATAAACCAGGATTCTAATAGATTCCCGAATCGTCGAGCGTCCTACATTAAATAATTTCATTAATTCTGATTCGGCAGGAAGTTTATCGCCTACTTTATATTTCTCCGATTGGATAATGCCCTGTAATTGCGTTAATACTTGATCAACGAGTTTTTGCTTGTTTACTTTTGTGATATTTTCTTTTATTTGCATATACTAGCAATCACCTTCCATTCAAATTAATTGTTTTGTATTCCTTTATCTTGAAGACAGTGTATCATCTCTTTTTTTCCTTCTTCCATAAACATGTAAGAAAATATACCCTAATTATTAGAATGTTCAGAATCCAATACAAAGGATTTATTAGTTAAATTGTTGGTAAAGAAGAATAATCCTTGGACATTTGTTTTTTGACAGCTAACAAACTGAGGAATTCAAAAACAATGGTTGCCCCCGTTAAGGTAGTGATCTCGGCTGGGTCTAAAGCCGGCAGTACTTCAACTAAATCACAGCCAACTAAGTTAATAGCTGTCAGCTGCCTTAACATACTTTGAGCTTCCGTACTTGAAAAACCCGCAATTTCTGGTGTTCCGGTACCCGGTGCAAAAGCTGGATCTAAAAAATCAATGTCAAACGTGAGAAACACTTTTGAATCTCCTAGCTGTTCCAAAGCCCGGCGCATTGTCTCCTGTAATCCAATTTCGCGCATTTCATCAGCTGTAATAACGAGAAAGCCGAGCTTTCGTGCTTCTTCAATATCATCAGGGTGATAGACCGTACCTCGCATCCCTATTTGCACTGAACGACAAGGGTTAATAATTCCTTCTTCTACAGCTCGTCGAAAAGGAGTCCCGTGCGTGTATTTTTCACCCCAGTAGTTATCCCAGGTATCACCATGAGCGTCAAAATGAAGCAATGACAAAGGGCCATGCACAGCACTGATCGCCCGAAGTTCCGGCAGAGTAATAGAGTGGTCCCCCCCTAGCACGATTGGCACAGCCCCTTTTTCCGTCCATGCTTTTACATGATCTGTAATGTTTTGATGACTCGCTTCTGTGTTCCCTGGAATAATCATCACATCGCCCCCGTCTACCCCATTGAGAACGTCCGAAGGCTTAATTTTGTGAAATACATTGGCGGGTCTTAGTAAACTAGAAATACGCCGAATGCCTTCAGGACCAAACCGGGTGCCTGCTCTATAGCTGGCAGATGTATCAAATGGAGCCCCCAGTATAACAAAATCTCGTTTTTGAACTTCCGGTTCGTACGGCAGTCTCATAAAAGTTCGAATACCGCTAAACCGAGGCATTGTGTTTACTTCAGGTAAGTTAAAAAAGTTTTGATTGCTCATTTTCTTTCCTTCCTCCCGTGGAACAAATATGAATTTTCAAACCAATTTCCTTGTAATTCTCTTACGCCTATCCTATTAGCAAGTACATTTCTAAACAACTTGTTTGTAAGATGCCCTAACATCTTTTTTCAATTTTTAAGAAACCTCTATATGATGAGTGAATGCTAGATAATGATGCTTTTTCAAAAATTGTTTTGCTGGTAGACAAAAAAAGGCCTGCATTTATCAGCTGTAATTTTGAACAGGTCTGAAAGATTTACCCGGCGGTTATACATTCCTTTTTTATTAATACAGAAATATTTAATCTGTCAGAAAACCTTACAGGAATTGAGAAAAATGCCTTTTAGTGCATTAAGATCAACGTAACAGCCAACACAGAAGTAATGTTTCTTGTATTGTGATCACAAATCACTGATCACAGAAAAGAGGTGAATTAAATGTCTGAGCTTATTACAGTCTCAACCGTAAACAAGGAAGTTTATAAACAGCTCCGCCAGCAAATCAGGACCGGAAAAATTAGGCCAGGGTCGAAAATTACCATCCGGGAAATTGCAGCACGCTTTGGCGTAAGTACAATGCCAGTAAGGGAAGCCATACGTCGTTTGCAGGCAGAGGGATTTTTATCGGTAGAGACCAGAAGTGTAACCGTGAATAAACTTTCATTGGATGAAGTGAATCAGCTGTTTGTGATTAGGCAGCGTCTAGAATCGCTTGCTATTGAATGGTCCCTTCAAAATCTAGATGATAATCATGTGGAAGAGATAAAAGAGCTTGAGGAAATTTTAGAAGAAATGGACAACAAAGAAATTAGCTACAACGACTGGCAGCGATTAAATCGCACTTTTCATCTGACTATGTATAAATTAGCGGATTCCCCGTCCTTGCAGCAGTTAATTGAAAATGTATGGGATAAGGTTACGCCCTATATGTTTATTTATTCGTCTACTATTAATTCCTTTGAGGAAGGTCAAAAGCAGCACTATTTAATGTTAGATTACTTGATAAAAAAAGATGAAGAAGCACTGACCGACTTACTAGTGGAACATTTAGAAGATACATATAAAGCCATTCAAAAAGGGCTCGAAGAAAGCAACAAGTAACATATTTTATCTGAATATTCCAAATTATTTTTTGTAAATAAGGAGTGACTAAAATGGGTGCATCTTCATTTTCATTTTTAGAAACAACCATCGAAGAGATTCAGCAGGCTATACAAAAAGGAAATCTGACCAGCTTTGAACTGGTTGAATGGTATATAGAACGCATACAGTCTTTTAATCAATCTGGCCCGGAATTAAATGCAATAGTCAATGTAAATGAAAAAGCCCGTCAGGAAGCAGTAGAGCTTGACCGTTATTTTAAAGAGAATGGCGAGTTAAAAGGGTCTCTCCACGGAGTTCCTATTCTTGTAAAGGACCAAGCCGAAACAAAAGGGATTCCAACCACGTTCGGCAGCAGCGCTTTTAAAGAATACATACCCAAATCAGATGCAACCCTGGTTGAAAGACTGCGGGAAGCGGGTGCTATCATTTTGGCGAAAACGAGCATGTGCGATTTTGCTGCAGGATGGTTCTCCTTTTCATCTGTTACCGGCCAAACCAAGAACCCTTATGCGCTAAACCGGGAAGCAGGAGGCTCAAGTGCAGGTACCAGCTGCGGAATTACTTCAAACTTTGGGGCAGTTGGAATTGGAGAAGATACAGGCGGCTCTATTCGTCTCCCTTCTTCGTTCAACAATTTGTTTGGTTTGCGGGTCACCACAGGACTAATCAGCCGATTTGGTTTTTCGCCGCTCGTTCATTTCCAAGACTCTCCGGGACCCATTACAAGAACAGTAAAAGACATGGCGAAGCTGCTTGATGTAATAGTCGGTTATGACGAAAAGGATCCTTTTACTGCAGCAGCTATTCAAGCAAGAGATGCAGGCAAATACGAAGAACTGCTTAAGCAATCTACTTTAGAAGGACGAAGAATTGGCGTATTAAGAGGTGCTTTTGGGCCTGATAATGACGATTCGAGACCCGTTAACCAAGTCATCGAGTCCGTGATAGAATGTTTAAAAGCAGCAGGTGCCATTATTGTGGATTCTGTTGAAATTCCAGACCTGGACCGCTTCTTGGAAGAAACGTCCATGTATACCCTTCAATCAAAAAAGGATATCACGCGCTTTTTAAGCAGCAGAGAGAACACACCGTTAAAGTCTTTTATGGAGGTTTATAATGCTAAAGCGTTTCATCCTTTAAATGATCTATTCCATGATATTGCGGATGGACCTGAAGAACCTGCTGAGCAGGCGGATTATTATCGCCATCGTTTTGCTCAAGAAGAATTTAGAAGAACCGTTATGAATGTGTTGGCTTCTCATAAAGTTGAAGCTTTATTGTTTCCGGACGTAAAAGTTTTGCCGCCAACCTACGAAGAGCTGCATGCGGAAAAATGGTCTTGCCTGACCTTTCCGACGAATACAACGATTTCTTCTCAAACCGGCCTGCCTTCTATGTCGGTTCCAGGCGGATTTACACCAGACGGCATACCCGTTGGATTTGAATTGTTAGGAACGCCTTTTTCAGAAGCTTCTTTACTCCAACTGGCTTATGCATACGAAAAATTAGCAAAACCAAGAAAGCCGCCTGTATTGCCAAAAAAAATAGTGAATCATTAATTGCCTTTTATCATTGGCTGGAGGTTGTTTAATGAAAAAACAAATAGATATTAACGCCGACATGGGAGAAAGCTTTGGTGTTTACAAGTATGGGGCGGATTTAGAATTAATGCCTTATATTACTTCCGCTAACATTGCCTGTGGATTTCATGGCGGTGATCCGCATGTTATGAGAGAAACGGTTCAGTTAGCCGCCTCTCATGGTGTACGTATCGGGGCACACGTGGGTTTTCCGGACAAACTTGGATTTGGAAGAAGAGAAATCAATGCTACCCCCCAAGAGGTCTATGATTATGTGCTGTACCAGCTGGGTGCGCTGGATGGATTCTTAAAAGCAAATAAAACGGTTATGTCACATATGAAGCTGCATGGGGCCCTTTATATGATGGCTTGTTCAAGCAAAGTATTAAGTCAGGCAGCTGTACAAGCAGTGGCCGATTACAATCCACGTTTGAATATATACGCACTTCCCTCTTCAGAGCTTGCTGCTTGCTCTGAAGCAGCCGGATTAAAGGTGATGAATGAATATTTTGCGGACCGCCCCTATACAAACGGTCAAGTCAAAATGTTTAACTGGAATCTAAGTGAAATCGGAAGCCCTCAAGAGATTTCCAAAACCATTGTCTGTTTGCTGGAGAAACAGCTGACTGCTGAAAGTGCACATACAAAAATAGATACGATTTGTGTTCACAGCGATACGCCTAATGCAGCATTAATTGCAAAATGTATACACGTGGCTTTGCAAAAAGAAGAGCGCCTTATTTCTTTATAAGCAAACAGAAGTCAATGACAGCTTTAACCTATCAAAAGAAAGAAGGAATCGATATGTACATTGAAGCCAACCCCTATCTGTACCCCTTTAACGGAGAGTTGACCGCCGGGAACACGGCACTCGTCATTATTGATATGCAAACTGATTTTTGTGGCTATGGGGGCTATGTTGATCAGATGGGCTATGATATTTCACTAACAAGAAAAGCTATAAAGCCTATCAAAGAACTTCTTGAGCTCGTAAGAAAAATAGATAATTTTACTGTCATTCATACAAGAGAAGGACACCGGCCCGATTTATCAGACCTTCCTGAGAACAAACGCTGGAGAAGCCAGCAAGCCGGCGCAGAAATCGGCTCACAGACAGCAAATGGACGGATCCTTGTTCGGAATGAGCCAGGATGGGAAATTATCGAGGAGCTGACACCGGCGCCTGGAGAAGTGATTATCGACAAACCTGGGAAGGGCAGTTTTTACGCCACAGACCTTGATTTAATTTTGAAAACAAAAGGCATTAAAAACTTGATTTTAACCGGGATTACAACGGATGTATGTGTTCATACAACCATGAGGGAAGCAAATGACAGAGGTTACGAGTGTCTGATTTTAGAAGACTGCACCGGTGCAACAGACTATGATAACCACCTGGCTGCACTTAAAATGGTGACGATGCAGGGCGGCGTTTTTGGCAGTGTCTCAAGTTCAAACCATGTTATTAAAGTACTTAGCGAGCTGCTTGTTAACGCTTGATTCAAAATAGAATTTAACCAATTAAAGGAGGCAGAGAAATGAGTATAAACGAAAAAGCGATTTTAGAAGAAGAATATGAACGTTCCGCTGTCCCAATCCAAGCCCGGAAAAGTTTATTGTCCGTTTCATTGGTATGGATCGGCTTTCCGATGATCATCACAGCTTCTGTAACGGGTGCTGCCATTGTTACCTCCTTAGGTTTTTGGCAAGGAATGCTTGCCATCCTGCTTGGAAATCTTATCTTATTCGGATATGTAGGGCTATTGGGAATTTTAGCGACAAAAAAAGGTTATAACTTCTCTCTGCAATCGGCTATTACCTTCGGGCGCAAAGGATCAATGATTGTATCTGGCTTGTTATCTACTCTTGTTATTGGCTGGTTCGCTGTGCAGACAGGCTTAACAGGCAGCAGTATGAATCAGGCTTTTGGATCTAACTTCTTTTTGATTACATTAATCGCAGGTGTTTTATACATTGGGGTTACATTGGTAGGGGTAAAAGCTTTGACCTATATTGGGGCCATCTCGGCTCCCTTCTTCTTCATTTTTGGCCTTTGGGCAGTTGGAGACGCCGTATCGGCGGGCGGCTGGTCCTCTATTACAAGCTTTGCTGGAAACAATACACTAAGTCTGGGTATTGCAGTTACAATGGTTGTTTCTTTATTTATTGACTCAGGAACACTAACAGGTGACTTTAATAGATGGTCTAAAAACACAAAAGAATCCATTATTGCGACAGGTACTGCTTTCCCTTTTGCCAATATGACAGCTATGGTATTTGGCGGGCTGATTGCTGCAGCTGCCAGCCAGAATGCCGACCTTTTCCAATACATCGCTGCAAAAGGCGGAGCTATTTCACTGATTGCTGTATTGCTATTATTTTTGAATTTAGGCAGTGTTTGCTCTCATTGTCTTTACAACGGAGCTGTTGGATGGTCAAGTCTTCTCGGGAAGAAAATGAGAACAACCGCTTTTGTCTTGGGTGTGATTGGTATTATTATTGCCCTCTCAGGTGCTTGGAATCACTTTATTACATGGTTGAATTTGTTGGGGATTATTGTTCCCCCAATTGGAGCCATTATTATCATCGATCAAATGTTTATTAGGAAAAATGCCGACATTTCCGAATCATTTCGCTCACAGCCGTTTGTTGCTTGGTTTATTGGCTCATTGGCAGGCTTGGTTACAGAATTTTATGCTCCGTTTTTATCCACGGCTTTTGCAGCAATGATTGTGGGCGGCGCGGCTTATGCCTTGCTCTCAAGAAAAACTGCCAGCGCAGGTGAAATTCGAAATGCAGGTTGAGTTTTGGAACATACAAATTAGCATAAGAAAAGGAAGTGGATTTCAATGAGTGGTCTTGGAGGATTAAATAAGTCTCCCGATGGAGTTGTCATCGGCTTAGTTCAGCTTCAGCTTCCAACGGTAAAAACAAAAGAAGATCTTCGAAAACAGACAGATCGTGTGTGCGAGCTTGTGGGCAAAGCAAGAAGAAATCAGCAGACGATAGATCTAGTTGTATTTCCAGAGTATTCACTGCATGGACTTTCTATGGACATGAATCCGGAAATTATGTGCAAAGTAGACGGACCTGAAGTGCGGGCTTTTCAAAAAGCATGCATAGAAAATAAAATATGGGGCTGTTTTTCCATTATGGAATATAACCCTGATGGAAACCCCTATAACACAGGATTAATTATTGATGACAAAGGTGAAATCAAACTAAATTATCGAAAATTACACCCTTGGGTGCCTGTTGAACCTTGGGAACCAGGAAATTTAGGAATTCCAGTTTGCGATGGCCCGAACGGCAGCAAACTGGCCCTTGTTATCTGCCACGATGGAATGTTTCCAGAGATGGCGCGGGAATGCGCTTATAAAGGCGCGGATATTATGATCCGAACCGCCGGCTATACAGCACCGATCCGGCATTCATGGGATATCACCAATCAAGCAAATGCTTTTTGTAATTTAATGTACACTGCCTCCGTTTGCTTAAGCGGAAGCGATGGAACCTTTGACTCGATGGGCGAAGGATCGATTATTAATTTTGATGGTATGCCACTCGTAAAAGGTGGAGGCCGGCCGGACGAAATTATTACAGGAGAAGTAAGGCCAGCACTTGTACGAGAAGCGCGCAAAATATGGGCTGTAGAAAATAATATTTATCAGCTTGGCCATCGAGGTTACGTGGCAGTAAAAGGTGGAGCTTCTGATTGCCCATATACCTATATGAAGGATCTTGTTAAAGGCCAGTATGCTTTGCCATGGGAAGAAGAAGTCGTCCACAAAGATGGTTCTGCTTTCGGCTTTCCTCCTCCAACCCGTTCTTTTGAAAATAAAGCGTTAGTAAAGAAATAACTTGTTCTCTGTTTTACTTAAACAGCCGCGGCTTATTTACCGGGGCTGTTTTTTATTTTGCGATATCCTTCACTTTTCCATCAATCCTTTTTATAAACTCGATCTTCTGTCCCTTTGTCTCGCTAGAATTTAATTATACAAGCGTATTTAACATTAAAATATAACCAATATGTTCATAAAAGAAAAGAATCACCATCAGACTACATGGTGATCTGCCTTTTAATTTATCATGCTGGGTTTCCTGAAGGGGCTGGGAAGGTACTTTTTTAAGATATGGATGATGTTTCTTAGATCGAGTTAACAGGACACTGAGATCAGATTTCGTCAGGTTTTTCTTGTTCTTTTGATAGGCTCTTTGTTTATCAAGAAGAGCGGAATTATACTGCTGGTGGTAGAGGTTAACCCATGAGTGAAGGGTACTTTTTTGTTCCTCATTCGGAAAAATTTCGAAGCGGTAATTCAGCATCATTTCGATTCACCCCCAGTATTTAACAAATACAGCATACCAAAAAAGGGAACTTACATTTCAACTGTTGAGCAACAAATACAAAAAAAGCGACCATTCATCTCCCACTATTACAAAGCAATTTGAAGGAGTCTTCTGGCCGGTAATGCGATAAATAACATTTCTATATTATTTCCCGAAAAATCATCTATATTTGATATTTGTTTAATCTCACATTAAGATATATAATAAAAACGAGCAAAAAGAAAACGTTTTCAATATTTAAATACTTCGTTACTTTTCATAACTATAAGGAGGATTTAAAATGAGCCAAGCAGAAAGAAATTCCAAAGTGCAGAAATTAATTGAGCAACAAAAATTCAATGAGAATGAAATTTCCAAGATGACAGATCCACAGATTGAATATTATCACTGGCTCTATTTTGTTGATTCTATTTATGATTATATGTAACCCAAATATAAAATGATAAAAAGCGGGAAAAACATTGATAATTCAGGTTTTCCCGCTTTTAATTTTATCACTTTCTGAAATAATTTCTTGCAAACCTGCTCTTTGGCAACAAGTGGATTCCGTCTGCTTTTTGACCTTGCTGACTTTCAGCTTCCTTCCTTTTCCCTCCATTCACTTCCTAGCGGCTGGGCACTAATACATAAAAGAAGAGAATGAACTCTACAAAACAGTCGAGGGAACAAAGCTTTCCACTCAAGCCAAAAACATTTTCTAAACAACGTTTTATAATCAACGTATCACGGTACACTGCATCTACTACTAATTCTATGTTCATTCTTTTTTACTTCAATTTAGTTTCTTTTCTATACGGTATGTTCAAACTTCCACTTTCCTTCGAAATATTACGTATTATAAAATTCCCAATAATACATTTTTTTACATTATGGTATAATTATTTGATTAAGGGGTATCTTGCGGAATCCTAGATCAATTTATTGCAATAGAGCCTAGGGAAGCATCGGAATATCGACCATCCTAACGAATAAATTACGCGCGTGTTAGACGATCTGCTTCTTCACTTTTCATCAAATAGCGAACTCATGAAACTGGCTTCAATGGAAATTATTAAGTCGGTTTCTCTTGCCGGAAAAGAATCAAAAAGCGCTCATCAATTGCATCTGCAGCTGGCATCCATGATCGACAGTGCAAAACAAAACGGTAAACTGCATAGCCGTTGGGGAACGGATGTCTTCGCCACAACGATTGGCGGTGTCTATTTCCATATGGTTCTGTCATGGACACTGCTGGAAGTCCAATATACAGCCCTAAGCGAATCATTTAGAAAACAATTTGCTGTCGTGTGGGCAGGTATTAATCGTAACTAGGAGGTGGAGATAAGTTATGTCACAGACAATCCTGATCATAGGTGGCGGAATTGCAGGTCTATGCTCAGCGATCACATTGCAGCAAATGGGGATGAAGGTAAAAGTATACGAAAGAAATACCGAGCCAGCTGTTGCTGGCGCGGGTATCATTATCGCCCCGAATGCTTTGCAGGCGCTGGAGCCATACCGCATTTCCGACGAGATCATCCGTCAAGGTAATCCAAGTGATGGCTTCCATATATTATCGGATCAAGGCCGAACTCTCACTCAACTTTCAGTCCCTTCCGGCTTTGGAAGCTTACATTCCATCCATCGTAAGGACCTGCATCATATTCTTTTATCTGCGCTCCCTCCCGACACTGTAGAATGGGGGAAACAATTTTTGCAGCTTGAGCAAAAGGATAACCACGTGCGGGTTGCGTTCAGTGATGGCAGTCAAGCGGTGGGCGACTGGGTCGTCGCTGCGGATGGCATACACTCCAACATCCGCAAACAAATTTTTCAAAAAGACACATATCGCTATGCCGGCTATACCTGCTGGCGCGGTGTTGTTTCTGTTGACGGTCTTCCATGCTTATCTCATCGTTTTATCGAGACGTGGGGAACAAAGGGCCGTTTCGGCATCGTTCCGCTGCCAAAAAATAAAGTGTATTGGTATGCGCTTATCAATGCCCGACAAAGTGACCCCCGTGTTGCAAATTATTCCACGAAGGACCTGCATCGCCTGTTCCAGAACTATCATGATCCCATACCAAGTCTGTTGTTGAAAACGACATCCCATGACATGATCCATCGTGATATCGTGGATATAGTACCGATGGAACGCTTCTACTTGGATCGAGTTGTTTTTATCGGCGATGCTGCTCATGCTATTACCCCTAATATGGGACAGGGAGCCTGCCAAGCGATGGAGGATGCGCGTATTTTGGCCGAATGCCTTCGCATACAGAGCAATTATCAAGGAGCATTCGCAGATTACGATGCCAAGCGCAGAGAGAGAATCAAACAAATATCAAATCAATCCTGGAAGATCGGAAAAATCGCACAATCAGAAAGCTTCCTATTCACTAGTGTCAGAAATCGACTAATGAAGCATGCCCCTAAAAGGATCTCTCACAACCAAGCCCAGCGCTTGTACAAGTTTCAGCTCTAGGGCCGAAGCGTCAATACTATTTGGCCGCAACCGTGGAAATACTTTCTTCCAACGGTTCCGTCTGCCTCTTAGGACAAAAGCAACACGAATGACTACTACTTCGTGTTGCTCTCTTCATAACAATCCGGTATAAACAAATATATATTTATAATTAGGGGAAGTACCCTTAATATGGAATTAGGTAAACACTGAAAATACAAGTCTTTAAAATCCATGTTAGCGATAACATGTAATATTACTACAAATTTGGAGGGTATATGAAAGTTAGAAAAGGATTGAATTCAGACATTCGGGAGGTGCTCCAACTGGAGTATCGTCTCTATCCAAAGCAGTGGCATGTCCCTGAAGAAATTATAAGGAAGGTTTTGGCCCGTAATGAGGAAGTGATTCGAGTCCTTGAAACGAACGGTGTTTTAAAAGGACATTACGCATTTTTACCTTTAGAGAAGGACGTCTATGAAAAAGTTCTGCACGGTACATTGGATGAAAAAGAACTTGCTGATTATATAGTAGATTACAAAGAACCAAAAGACATATACTTGTATTGGACAACTGTAATGGTCGATATTGAAGACACAAATCGTCGGCAATTCTCCAAATGCCTATTGAACGACATCCCCCTCTATTTAAAGAGTTTACAAGAAAGGGGAATGAACATAGTGGAAATTGGCGGCATCTTTATTTCTGACAATGGCGTTCGTGTGGCCCAACGTTTTGGAATGGTACAGACCGGTACAATCTGCTATGCGGGTAAAAGCTATCCTGTTTATCGCACTGCTGCTATCCACTGATGGATCAGCAGTTCACTCAATGAATAGAACAGCTATTGATGAGGCTTCAGCCGTGGGAGTGTCAACAATCAAGCAAATGCTTTTTATAATTTAATGTACACTTCCTCCGTTTGTTTAAGCGGCAGCGATGGAACGTTTGACTCGATGGGCGAAGGATCTATTATTAATTTTGATGGTGTGCCACTCGTAAAAGGTGGAGGCCGGCCGGATGAAATCATTACAGGAGAAGTAAGGCCAGCACTTGTACGAGAAGCGCGCAAAATATGGGCTGTAGAAAATAATATTTATCAGCTTGGCCATCGAGGTTACGTGGCAGTAAAAGGTGGAGCTTCTGATTGCCCATATACCTATATGAAGGATCTTGTTAAAGGCCAGTATGCTTTGCCATGGGAAGAAGAAGTCGTCCACAAAGATGGTTCTGCTTTCGGCTTTCCTCCTCCAACCCGTTCTTTTGAAAATAAAGCGTTAGTAAAGAAATAACTTGTTCTCTGTTTTACTTAAACAGCCGCGGCTTATTTACCGGGGCTGTTTTTTATTTTGTGAATCCTCCACTTTGCCATCAATCCTTTTTATAAAATCGATCTTCTTATCTCCTTATCTCGCTAGAATTTAATCATACAAGGGGAGTTAACAATAAAAATACAACAACTATGTTCATAAAAGAAGAAGATCACACTTCTGTGGGAACAGCAATTCATTACAAAGACACCGCCTGAATTTTATTCAGGTAGTATTTATCTATATAAGAGGAGTTCCTATTACAACACCCTGTTTTTTCATTATAAATTTTCCAAAAGTCCAGTCCTCCCTAATGGATTACAATTCTAAAATAAAAAGAACAGCTTGTAGACAATGCCTTCATTTTGAAGGCGCAGACTCTAGACAAATTGGTAGCATAATTCACTTTTATTTACCTTTTCATTCCAAGAGCTTACAGACGAAAATTGATGCCCCTAGTATGTGATAAATTATCTTCCATGTTTACCTACCCAGTTTACACTTGATTACGGGCTAAACTTAAAAAGCCAAGGCTTTTTTAAAGCACTTGGCCAAATGCAGTATCCGTACTTTGCTCTATGAAAGTAAGCGTAAGTATGCTGCCTTACTTACTCTCTTTCCAGATGTCTTTTAATTTCCAGACATTTAAATCCCCAATATGAACGGTTCCATTTTTAGCATAAAACTGGAGGCCTAAACTTGATGTATGCGGGTAAATTCGGCTAGTTAGTACATTAAGTCCATCATTAGCAAATACTTCGACAGATGAACGATCCAGATAAATGTGCAGTGACAACGTCCCCTCTTTTAGTTCTACCTTACTTTTTCGAACCCCGCTTACTCCCTTACCGGCCTTTTCACGATCAATAAATAATTTGAAGGATGGAACATCAAAGCCTACAACTGTTTCCTCTGTTCCATCGTGATTACATCTAAGTTTTATCCCAAACTCATCTGCTGTCACATCTTTTAACAAAAAATCTACCTTGATTTCAAGCAGCTCTTCTTTTATTCCCGTATCAATGCTTTCGTTATCAATTTTATCAATAAACAGTTCAATGGATTTTTCGCGAAGTTTTTCTAATTCTGAAACAGGGTTCATGGCTATTTTCCCATCAGACGTTAAAGAAAGTTCACGAGGGAGTGTTAGAGCACCGGCCCACCCATGCTCTTTTGTCGGCATTGGAGATTCCCACATATCCATCCAGCCGATAGCAATACGTCGTCCGTGATCGTCAATTAACGTTTGAACAGCATAAAAATCATGTCCATAATCTAACTCTTGAAACTCACCATATGAAAATTCGAGTGTATCATAATTAAAATCTCCCACAATATAACCTGTTTGGAAGAGATTTTGATATTTCTCGCCTTCCGCTTCTATTCCCTGCGGTGAAAATAACAATACATGTTTCACGCCAATTTCAAAGAAATCGGGGCACTCCCACATGTAGCCTTTTGTCCCATCACTTTCAGCCAAAACACCAAGATACTCCCACTGTCTCAAATCTTTTGATTTATACAGAATAACTTTTCCAATATCCTCTTTTCGAGTGCCTACAATCATATACCAGTGATCTTTGTGTTTCCATACTTTTGGATCCCGAAAATGTCCGGATCCTTCTTCTGGATGTTTTGAAATAACCGGATTTGCGGCTTCTTTTATAAAATGAATTCCATCAGTGCTTGTCGCAATGCATTGTGATTGATCGAGTATATCTTTTTCACGGTCAACAAATATATTTCCTGTATAAATTAATGTCAGTATTCCATTATCATCAACCGCGCTGCCCGAAAAACAACCATCTTTCTCATATGCTTCGGTTGGGGCAAGAGCGATCGGTAAGTGTTCCCAATGAACTAAATCTTTGCTTTTTACATGTCCCCAATGCATCGGCCCCCAATTTTCACTATACGGATGATGCTGATAAAATACATGGTACTCCCCTTTAAACTGGATTAAACCGTTCGGATCATTGATCCAGCCAGCAGGCGCCATAATGTGGTACCCTAATCGATAACAGCCCTTCACTTTTTCCTTGGCATTTCTAAGTGCCTCTTCTGCTTGTTGAAGTTTGTTTACTTTTAACATACTCTCATCTCCTTATATAGCTTGTTGTGATTTTACTATATTCGCATGTAAGCCTTTGCTTTTTTTAGTACTTAATAAAGTAAAGATTGAAACGACTGTGAAAACTAAAACCAATCCTCCCATTACGAGGTACGAATAACGGAAGCCGATACTATCGTACATTACCCCTGCAATTGGCGAAAGAATGGATTCACCAATCTGTTTAGCGAATTGGAAGCCTACCAGATACAGCACGGAAGATAGGCGTGTATCAAAGTTTAGTGCCAGGTATTTAAAAATAGCAATTAGCATGATAGGTAATTCTAACGCGTGGATTAATTTCATGGCTGAAATGCCAATCGGTTCTACAGCCAATCCAGAACCAATAATTCTCAAGGCCATTAAAAAACCTGCCAAAATCAAACTGTTTTTGGCGCCAAGCTTATTTACAATAAATGGTGCAAAGAACATGAAACCAGCTTCTAGAAATACTTGGAATGAATTCAAATATCCAAATACTTGATTACCCAAGGCTTCAGTTGGGAATAGCGATGAGTAATAAAGCGGGAATTGTTGGTCGTATACTCCGTAGATACATGCTACGCCAATAACATACAACATTAAGAACCAGAAATCTTTTAAGAGAAAAAGCTGACCAACATCCTTGAATGTAACCGAATCGGCTTTCTCTAGTTCTTGGTTTGTTATTTCTACTTTTACAGACATAATAATGGCCACTAATACAACTGCCGAAACAGATGCAACCCAAAAGTTGATATTCGGATTTATATTAAATAATTGTCCCGCAAAAAAGGTAGCTGCTGCCCATCCTAACGAGCCCCACATTCTTGATTTTCCATATTCAAAGCCATACTTACGACCAATTTTTTCAACATACGATTCGATTGCACCAATTCCAGCTAAAAAGGCAGTTCCTAAATAGAGGCCTCCGACTATTGCGCCCAATATCACGTTGTATTGTAACAGCGGTCCATAAACATAGATATAAAAAGGGCCGACAAATACTAGCAAAATACTGATAAAAAATAATATATTCTTCCTTAAGCCTATTTTGTCAGAGATATAACCATATAAAGGCTGCATACACAGAGCAAAGATAGCGTTTACAGAAAAGATTATGCCAGTGGCTGATCCACTTAAATTTAATTCTTGTCCTAACCAAATGGAAAACAAAGAATAGCTAGATGACCAAGTAAAAAAGAAAAAGAAAAAGTACGCACTTAGCTTCCAATACAAACTTTTTGAATCTTTCATTTTAATAACTCCTTTAACTAAAGATATAAAATGCTTTGTTGTAATTGTGCTTACAATATACTTTTGAAAGATTACAGGTTCCAATGCAACAGAGCAATATAGACTTAGAAATGATCTCAACCGGTTGGAATGCCAATGCTCAATGTATTTATTAATCCTGCTACATCTTTATTGTAAGCGTTTTGAAACGCTTTCAAAACGAGGTATTCCTATTATTTATGTTTAAATTTTAATAATAAGGCTTTCAAAATTCCTTTCTCATTTCAGCTGGATCCTTGTGCAACACGGGGACTCGGTGAGGAGTAAAAATATATAAAAAAGAGCAGAAATTATTTTTCTGCTCTTTGTTTAAATATAGCTTTCTAGTCCATAGACTAATTATAAAGTGGAGGGGGAGTTATGTTGAGATTCAATAAACTCTAATACCTTTTGTTTCGAAGGCATTGATTGAACAGCTCCCTTAACTGATGCTGTTAAAGCGCCGCTGGCATTTGCAAAAGTTAGTAGCTGCTTATAATTTTCTTTTAATTTTTTGGATAGGTTATCATTAGAAACTTCTAATAATGCCAGCTCTGCTAAAAATCCACCCATAAAGGCATCTCCAGCGCCTGTTGTATCTACTGCATTTACGGTAAATCCTTTACTTTCAAATTCTTCGCCACTTTTTAAATACAAGATGGCTCCTTGCTTTCCTTTCGTATAGAGAACCGCCTTGACAGACCCGATGAAAAGAGATTGAATAGCCGCTTTCTCTTCTTCAATTGCTGTAATAAAAGAAAGTTCTTCATCAGATACTTTTACAAGGTCTGCTAAAGGCAAAAACTCCTGGATTGTTTTCTGACAGCTTTCAGCATCTGGCCAAAGAGCTAAGCGTACATTCGGGTCAAAACTAATAATACCTTTTCTGTTTCTCACAATCTCAATAACTTTTTGATGGGTTTTTTTCATAGAATCTCGCATTAAATTAACGGATCCAAAATGTAACATATCGCCTTCGCGGAACCACTCTTCCTTTATTTCCTCAGAAGAAAGCAATAAATCCGCAGCATTTTGTCGATAAAAGGAAAAACTTCTTTCTCCATCTTGATCAATTGATACAAATGCCAGGCCTGTTTCCCCTTGAGTTGAGCGATAAAGATAAGAAGTGTCAACCCCATGGGATACAAGGACCTCAAACAAATAGTCACCAAAATGATCACCCGCTAGTTTGGTTAACATCACTGAATGACCACCATATTTGGAAACAGCGACAGCGACGTTCATCGGTGCGCCGCCAGCCATACGTTCGAAACCTGTTACTTCTTTTAAAGAAGTGTTTTTCTGGATAGGAATAAAATCAATTAATGCTTCTCCAATACAAAATACATTATTCACATTTTTCACTCCAAACAAGGAACAAGCTTTGACGCTTGTTCCTTCTTTTATTCGCATTTTACATCTGTAGTGCTTTTACAATCTCTAGGGGAAGAAGTTAATCATGCTTAAGCCGCAGTGCTTCACGTCTCTCCAGCTGTTCAAAAGAGCGTAAAGAAAAACGAACTGTGGCATAAGAAATTAAAACAAAGCTAAACAGCATTAATACTGGTGAAAGCCAGAACAATAGGCCGGCTGCAACCCAAAATAATAAGATTCCACAAGCAGTCTGAAAATCTAAAAAAGCTATAATAAATGAGGTCTTCAGTAAATCTAGTCCCGTTTTTTTATAATGGATCATACATGGAAATAAAGCCGTACTAACCAGCAGCCAGATTAAACAAATCGTTCCTACAAAAGAAACCAGAACTATATTCCATCCCGATGGCAAGTGAAATACAAAGAATAAATCAGCAGCGAGTATAACACCAACTACTAGCCAGCTGTTCCCGATGAGAAATCCTTGCTTGAAATGAAGCTGGAAAAATCGAAAGAAACCGCGGACCACACTGTCATCTCCAGTTGCCTGCCACTCTCTTAAAACAGCCAGTACAGCAGCCGTACTGGGGCCAATTGTGATAAGAGGCAGGCAGCCGATTAACCATAATACATTTAAGATGAGAACATTAGCCACCGGCTTCATCAATCCCGCTGTTTTTCCGCTCCAACCGTTCATTTTGTTCATCCTTTCACGCCGCTTGATGTAATCCCTTGAACATAATATCTTTGGAAAAATAAGAAGATTAAAATCACTGGAATCGTGGTTAAAGACAGGGCAGCCATAATTTGACCGTATTCGATATTATTATCAGTAAACAAATACTGAACACCAACTTGAACAGTACGAATCGATTCATCTGTTGCCACAATGAGCGGCCACATAAAGTCGCTCCAATGAGTAACAAATGTTAAAATAGCGGCTGTCGCAAAAACAGGCTTAGAATTCGGGACAACCACTCTCCAAAAGGTTTGCCAAGGAGTGGCCCCGTCCAGCATCGCCGCTTCTTCCAGCTCTTTCGGTATTCCCATAAAAAACTGGCGGAATAAAAAGATGTTAAATGCCGAGGCAATAAACGGCACAATAAGCGCCGGATATTCATTGATCCAGCCGAAATTATTCACCACAATATACAAAGGAATCAACATACTCTCAAATGGCACTACATATAAAGCGATAATTAATACTAAAATTAAATCACTGCCTGGGAATTTAAGTTTTACTAAAGCATAGGCACAAAGTGAATTGACAATGAGACCGAAAATGACAATCATACTGACGGAGAATAAGCTATTCCACATATAATGAAAGAAATGGATCCGGTCTGAAAATAAAATCTGTGCATAGTTACTAAAGGTAATCTCTTTTGGCAAAAAAGCTGCAAGCCCCATATCTTTAAAAATCATAGTCTCTGGCTTTAGTGAAGCAATAATCATCCAGAGAAGCGGTGCAATAAATAGAAAGCCGAGTAAAAGGATTGCCATTGTAGTGATGACTTTTCCTGCTTTCTTTTTTGTTTGATGGCGCATAATTCTTTCCCTCCTTACTGCTTTAATATTTTCTTTAAGATAAGTGATGAAATAAGAACAATGAAGAAAAATACGACAGCAATCGCGGATGAATAGCCGACATCCCGGAATTGAAATCCGTTTTCATATAACATAAAGACCAAGGTTTTCGTTGAATCACTTGGACCACCGTTTGTCATGACGTATGGCTGAATAAATAATCGAAATGCTTGGATTGTCGTAATAATCAGCACAAATCCTGTAACGTGGCTAATGGATGGGAGTGTGACATTTCGAAACTTCTGCCACACACTTGCCCCGTCCATTTCGGCTGCTTCATATAACTCTTCTGGCACTTCTTTTAAACCAGCTAAAAAAATCATCATTTGAAAGCCCGCTGCCTGCCACACTGACATAAAAATAATGGAATTCATTGATTGGTCTGCACTTAATAGAAAGGGCTGGTTTTCAATACCAAAAAAATTCAACGCATGATTAATCAAGCCGCTGTCCACGTTGTACAGAAAAGTCCATAAAATAGCGACAACCACCATGGAAGTCACCACAGGGCTAAAAAAGAAAACACGTCCAAGACTTGCCACCTTTACTTTCTTGTTGACCAAAATAGCCAATCCTAATGCCACAGCGCTTTGAATAGGTACAACAAGTGCCGTAAAGTATAATGTGTTTTTTAATGAAGTAAGAAAGATCCCATCTTGAAAAAGACGAATATAATTATCAAATCCCGTAAATTCTTTGCCGTCTGGATTCAACATGTTGTAGCTCATAAAGCTGTAACCGAAAGCCAGCATAACCGGTAAAATCAAAAACGTAAACAGCAGTACCAGTGCCGGAAGAGAAAAAGCAATACCCAGCCAGCGCTTTTGTGTTTCATATGTCAGTGTTTTTCTTTCCACTTGGATAGGCGTAACGGTCTTTTCCACTGTCTTCACCTCTTTTTATTGAAAAGGCAATCATTATCCATGATTGCCTTTTTCGTTTATTAGTTTTTTCGATCAATATCTGTATCTACTTCTTTGGCTACTTTATCTAGCTCTTCTTGCACATCGCCACCAAGGAAAATATTTTGTACGGCTTGTCCATATTTAGTAGAAAGAACAGGGTAAGACGTAGTTAATGGACGCGGATGCGCTGTTTCTAACACTTGGTCTTTTAATACGTTTAACGGTTCTTTATCCCATTCAGCCAATTCTGTAAAGGCATCAGTCCGTGCCGGCGGCTTATCTTCAACAGCTGCCAATTTCAAAACATTTTCTTTTGTATGGATAAAGTTTAAAAGTTCAGCGGCGGCTTCTTTATCTTTCGCGCTTGTTGAAACGCCCCATGCCCAGTCACCTGATGGAGATACTTGTTCCCCATTTGGACTTTTCGGATAATACGTAATGCCCCACTCTGTGTCTGGATAATCTTTTAGCTTTGCCCACTCCCACGAACCCATTAGCATCATGGCTGCTTTTCCATCTTCAAATTCTGTTGGAGTTGGCTGCAAGTTAACAAGTCCTTCTTTTGTGAACTTTTGCAAATATTTCAAAGCTTCCACTGTTTTCGGTCCGTTTACATGCCCATCTGCTTTTGATCCGTCTTCTGCAATAAAGCTGCCGCCATTGCTCCAGACAGTAGGTCCAGTAAAGTAAATGATCCATTCGCCGTAATCAAGTGTCCAATTGACACCGTAAATTCCCTTTTCTTTATTGGTAAGCTTCTTGGCTGCTGCGTAAAATTCATCCCATGTCCATGCTTCTTCTAACGTTTTGGGCGGCGTAATTCCCGCTTCTTCCAGCATTTTCACATTGTAGAACAAAGCTACGGTCGATTCCATCGGTGAAATGGCATACAGCTTGTCTTCAAATGTCCCTTGCTTGATAACAGAGTCAACAAACTGATCCTGCTCTTCAATCATTCCATCAATTGGCTGAATAATGCCAGCGTCCGCGTAGTTGGCTACATTTGGTCCGTCCATTGCTACCAAGTCCGGCAGTGTATTGCTAGTTGCTGCCGCTGAGATTTTATCTTCGTAAGCATATTTATTTCCTCGGGGAATAAATTCAATCTCCGCTTCAATCTCACCGTCATGCTCTTTATTGAATGCATCAATAACTTCTTGATAAGCAGCGCTCGTATTGCCTTCAGGGTACCAAAGCGTTAGTTTTGTTTCGCCATTGCTCCCTTCAGCGCTTTTATTATCCTCTTTACCACAGCCACTTAACGCACCAATAGACAACATCGCTGCTGTGCTCAATACTAACAATTTCTTCATCTGCATTTCCCCCCGTCTTTCTTAAAGCGTTTTCATATATTCATCTTAGTTGATGGTAAGCGTTTTCAAAATGAGGTGATTCTATTTTTTATGTTGAAATTTCTCTTACACAAAAAAAAACCTTTTCAATTTGAAAAGGTTAAAAGGTTTTAGAACTCCGCATGCTGCTTTCTATATTCACTTGGTGTTTGATGCAAACGCTTCTTAAATACCTGGCTGAAATAACGCTGGTCAGTATAGCCGACTTTCTCAGCAATTTCGTACGTTTTAAGTTTTGTATGGGTTAAGAAAAAACACGCTTTTTCAATACGGTAGTTTGTCACATATTCAAGAAAGGTCACACCGGTTTCTTGTTTAAATAACAGACTAAAATAACTAACACTCATTTCTGCGTAAGCCGCCGCTTGCTCGGCACCAATATCCTCATGATAATGTTCCTGAATGAAAGATATTACTTTTTCAATAGCATCGGACGCTGTCTTTTTGGACTGGTACTTTTCCATAAGCTCTGTAAAGAAAACGACGGACCCATCCAGTCGGTGAAGGTTCATCCATTGCTTAAGAGTTTCCAAATTAGGCTTTACCTGTTCTTCATGTGTGAGAGGTTCACCAATCAATACTCGGTAGCCTGTTAAATTGCGCTGATACAAATCGTTATATAATAGGTGGATATCCTCTTTTGACCATTCCCCTAGACACAGGGTCATTGTGGCCGAAAGCGGATAACAAAAATGCCTCGCTCTGCTGCTGGAAAATAACTTTTCGTCCAGCTGCTCCGCAGACTCCTGCCCTTGCTTTTCAATCAAAATCGGCACGACCGGCTTACTTAAAGAGGTTATAGTTGTTTCAGTTTCACGCGAACCTGTTATAAGTAAATTATGCAAATGATGCTTGTCCGTCTCATACGTTTTTTCTGCTTCATTCCGTAATTGATTAACAGCTCGCTGGATACACTGCTGTAATTCTTCGTAATCAACCGGCTTTAATATATAATCAAGTGCTCTCCACTTTAACCCTTCTCTTGCATATTCAAATTCATCATAACCACTAATTAAAATTGCCAAAGGCGCTTTAGGCAATTGATTCAACTGCTTTAACAGCTCCAGACCGGTCATTCCAGGCATAGATATATCAGTCAATAGTAAATCTGCCTGCTGTTCTTGGCAAAGACTCAATGCCTCCTCCCCGTTTTTAGCCGTTCCTACAACCTCACAGGCTAGGTCATTCCATGGAATAATCTGTTTTAAATTCCTGAGTATAATCGCTTCATCATCTGCAATTACTACTTTAAACATTCGCTTTTTCACCTCGGCTTACTGGAAATGATAGTTGTATGATGGTTCCTTGCTCAGAAGAACAAATTATCATACCGTATGATTTTCCGTAATATAGTTGCAGCCGCTCATGTACATTTCGAAGGCCATGTCCCTTTTCTTCAAAGTCTTCTCTTTTTTGAAGAATTTTTACTAAATTAGCCTTTGAAATACCTTTTCCATTATCTCTTATCTGAAAATAGCCTTTACCACCAACACACTTCCCAGAAATCGATATCAGCCCATCTTCCTGTTCCTCAAAAGCATGGATCAAGATATTTTCTACAAGCGGCTGTAAGATTAACTTGAGTACCCGCTTTTGACTTAACGACTCATCTATATCCAGCTCATAGGAAAAGGAGTCATTAAAACGGATTTTTTGAATTTCTAGATAACTGATTACATGGCTGACTTCCCGCTGCACAGGTACTTCATAGTCCCCATTGATGCTGATCCGCAAAAGCCGTCCTAGATTAATGGTCATTTTGCTAATTTCTTTTTGCCCGCTCATGGCTGCAAGGGCATTAATGGATTCCAGCGTATTATAAAGAAAGTGTGGATTGATTTGTTGCTGTAAAATTTTAAATTCGGCTGTACGGCTTTTTTCTTCTTCTTTTTTAATTTGCACAATGAGTTGTCCCAGACGCTGGACCATTTGATTAAACCTGAGTGATAAACGGTTTAACTCTTTTAAATTGTAGGTCTTCATTCGAACGGATAAGTCACCTTTTTCGACTTGCTTCATGCTATCTTGAAGGGCTTGAACAAAACCAGCTGTTTTTCTTAAATAAAAGAAATTAAAAAATATGGCTGCTAGCAAGGCTAATAAAGCCAAACCTAATGTAGTGTTTCGGATATAGGTAATATCGTTTGAAAGAAGTGCCCAAGGTTTTAAAGAAACAAGCCAAATATCTTCCTCCCCTGCTAAATTCAGTTGAGAAGGCATATAAGTAATTAATTGTGTTTCTCCATTCCAAGGCTCTAACAAATAGCCTGTTTCGCCTGATTGTACTTGCTGAAGAGACTCAACCGCGAGCTTTTTTCCAATCCACTGGTCATCCAACGCATACAGAATTTCTCCCTCTTTATTGATTAAAAGTTCTGTAGAAACAGCCGAAGAATCTTGTTTAAATACTTGGTCAAATAGATCAAGCCGAATGAGGAGCACCATATAACCCAAAGGATCAAGAGTATCAATATCATTGACAACTCTTCCATGTGTGAAAAAAAGAGCCGTATTTTGCTGAAATGGATGAGACACAACAGCTGAAGGGCTTTGCCAAACAGGTTCGCCTTTTATTTTTTTCATTTCTTGAAGCAGCTGCTGTGAAAAAAGATTCTCCTCTTGAGATACTCGATTGTTTGACTGATACACCTTTTCTTCTAATGTATTGTATAAAGCAAACTGATGAACTTCAGCATTAGCATACATTACACCAGCAATTGCTTGCTCTTTGCTGTACAAATCATAGATACTTTCTTTTTTAGAAGACGTTAAGAAAGATTGAACATCTCCTGAAGCAATTATATAATCTGAAAAATGGTTTACTTCTGTAATAGATGCCATCATATTTCGATCGAGCATTTTTAATGTTTCAACTGTCTGACTGCTAATGGTTTTTTGCAGGATGTCTGTTGAGATTCGATTAGAGATGTAACCTAATACCGTTATTGGCACCAAGACAAAAATTAGAAAAGCGGCAATCATTTTTTTGTTGAAAGTCATTATGGGTTTACCTTTTCTGGTGTCATGTTTTTGTTGTATTTCTCAAACATCTCTTCAAGATTGTGCAAATATTTTCTCTCATTTTGATCGAGAAAAAATTGCATAGTATGCTGCCGATATTCTGTTTCTGCCGCTGTTCCTCCTGCCCAGTAATGATTAGGCCAATTAACCATTTCCCCGTCTGTCACTTTTTCTTCAAGCGGCTCTAGTACTTCTTTTGTTTTTTGCACGCCCATAATCGTACTGATTGACCCTTCATACAGCGATAGACCTTGAGCATTGCTTTCTTCTGTTAAAAAAGACAAAAATAGCTTTGCTTCTGCAGGGTATTTTGTTTCTGACGAAATACTGATTCCAATGTCTACTCCTCCCAATACGTTATTTTGCTTGGGATCATTCGATACAGGAACAGGAAAAATACCATACTGTAAAGTGGGGTTTAATTTCTCAATAACAGGAAGAGCCCAGCTTCCCATTATATACATTGTCCCTTCTTTAGCGGCAAAAGCCTCATTAGCTTCTGAGTATCCCATATTAAAAGATTCAGGGGGCGTATAGGAAATAAGCGTTTCTACTTTCTGGGTTATTTCTTTCCACCTTGGATCATCCCGCACTGAAGAGGGCATTTGCCAATAGGATGGTGAAAATGCATTCGCTACAAAACTCAGCGTAACGATACTCGTTTGGTTAGCGTCTTTATTAGGCATAATAAGCGGCTGTTTCCCTGATTTCTTTAATTCATTCATTACAGCAATCCACTCATCCCATGTAGATGGGATGGTCAGGCCTAAATCACTAAAATCATCCTTGTTATACAGAACGCCAACGGCATTCTGAGTGAACGCAACTCCATACATGCGGCCGTTTACTTCATATCGCTGCTGAATCGTTGGCTGGACACGATCTAAAAACATTTCTTTAGTTAAATCTAGCATATACCCTTTTACTGCCCGGTTCTTATAATCTTGTTCAAGTGGATAACTAATAAACAAGTCAGGAGGATAGCCTTGAGCAATGCGGGTTTTTAATACAGACATGCCATTTGGAGCAATTACCTGTTCGATGTTGATATGCGGATATTTTTCTTCAAAGTTCGCAATTAGTTGATCAAAAATAGGCCTAGTTTCTTCCTTAACAGTAAAAAATTCAAGCGTAACGGGCTCCTTTTCCTGTTCAAGAATTTCAGGTCCATTTTGAGAACAGGCCCCTAACAAAACAGTAAGCCCCAGTAGCCATCCTTTTTTCATAAATTGGCCTCCTGCTTTCTTTCAGCAAATTATATGTAAATAAAGTATACAATAAATTAGAACTATTAAAGTTATTATGTTTTATGGTTACATTTCTATTAAGCCCTTACAATTAGTGATAAGAGGGTGTCTCTGTTAGGAAGATTTAGAGGAAAATTATTTTCGAACTATGTTTTTTAGAAGTTTTTTAATTGATGATTTGTCAAATTAAGCGCAACACTTCGGCAATAAACGTTTCGTGTGGCGTACGCCGACCCAGGCACTTGCGCGGCCAAGAGCCTGGCCCAGCTCATCACCCGTTGCCTTACAGGCCGTTGGTATTTTCATTGCTTCCACGCTGCCAGGGAGAATACGGGTCCGCAAAATAAAAGGAGTCCCTATGTCTTTTTCCAGCATGGCATAACAGCTGAATTCTTTTCCACAATCTGTGGTTGCCGTCTTGAAGACCTGCTTCAGCATACGAAAAAAACTGCCGACAATAGTCGGCAGCTTAGATATTTCGAATGAGCCATTGCTATTTTTTTGCTTTGATACTTGCAATAACACTATTATCTTTATATTTGACAGTTACCTTGTAACCACTAGCAGTTACATTATCAAATTTACCTTTCACCTTGTCGGCAGTCACTAAAGTAATGTCTTTAGCTTTTCCTATTTCATAATCAGAAAGATCTAAATTCAGGTCCCCACCATCAAGGTATAACAGTCCATCAACATTTACTTGACTGTTATCATCATCCATTGCAATATCCAAGTTTCCAGCTTCTATTGTAAAATTGCCATTTAGATTTAAAGGTCCATCTGCATCCACTGAAACTGTTCCATTTTCTAAATAAAGATCGCCTTTACCAAAAGCAGCCGTAGAAGTGGCTTCCAGCGTTCCTTCTTTTAGCAATGTGCCTCCTGTATAACTGTTATCTCCTGTCAATGTAAGCATGCCTGTCCCTTTCTTGGTAAGCATACCACTGCCAGTAATATCATTTCTCCACCAATCATGGGCGTTAAATCTTCCTTTTGAAGCATCCATATCAACGGTTACATTGTTTAAAAACGCACCATATCCATCAGCTGCTGTTACCAAATCAAGTCTTCCCCAGCCATTTGACTCGTCTATTACAGGATAGCCTGATTCAATTTCTGTGGTATATAATACTTCTCTGCGTTGCTGATCTGTTAAATAAGGCTGACGGGTTTCCAATAAAACTTCGGCTCCTTTAGGCACTACAGGGGCTAAACCTTTTGTTCCTGTTTGAGGTAATCCGTAAGTAAGTTTTTCCCGATAGAAAGCTTTATTTGCTTCATGATCTTCCCACTTTTCCTCGTCATACGCACTTTCAAACTTATAATCCTCTGTTACCGTATGTGCATATTCGTACAAGCTCATTCCTTTTGATTGGGCTAATTCACCGAATACCTTTCCAGCATTTTCATACGCCTTATCCAGTACCTCTTTGTTTTCTGGAAGATTGTATGCAAATGCAGTCATTGCCGTAGATTGTATTCTTGCTCCTATCACATCAAGTGGAGAGTGCATTCCGGCCACTATTCTATTTTCTCCCATTTGAGCGGCTCTTGTTAAAAATTCAGTATATCTTTCCGGTGTTGCATAGGCAAATCCGAATGTTGATAAATACGATGCACTTGTATGCCCGCTTGGAAACGCTCCATCTTTTCCTCTTCCGTCTTCCGCTTTTCTTTTTACATACTCTAATGCAGGAATGACCTCCACATTTGTTTCATATTGCTCGAAATGTTTTTCTCCTGTTTCTTTTTTGCCGCCTGAAGGCAATTTTTCTACGGCACTTTCACCACTGCCGATTGTTTCCCAAACAGGTAAACCGTTCTGATCAACAACTTCTTTCACTTCTCCATTTGAATTCATTCTGTATGGTCTTGGAGAAGAGAAAAAGTACTTAGAAGGATTTGACGAAGAAGGATTTCTAAATCTAATTAAATGAACTAAATCCATCGCATCTGAAAGTTCAGATTCCTTCCATTGACCCATTCCCTGGCTTTCGTCTTCCGCAGTTGCTTCTTCCAAAACCTTATTCATGTCTTCTGGTGACCTTACAATATTTGTTACCGGGTTCACTATATCTACGTAAGTATTAGCTAAAGGTCCATACGCTTCGATCATGCTGTATATCTTATCTCTTTGATCATCGTAATAGGCTGCTAACGCCTCTTCATCTGTTCTGTTTTTCGTAACATCTTCTACATATTTTATATTGGCTTTCCAAGTCTCTGCATGTCTGATTTCTTCGTTTGCATATGTTTTCTTATCCGCTACTACTTTTGTTTCATCATTTTTATATCCATCAAAATAAACGGTAGGTCCGTCGCCATATGCTGCAACCTCACCATTTGCACCTGGTTTAGTTAACGCTGTTCCATCTCTCCAATCCGGCTGATTCATTGACCAGATTTGATCAAAACCATCTAAAATATGAATAAAAGGATTGGTTGCAGCTATATTCTTTAAGACAGGATCATTTGCATTTCCGCCATTATCCACTGCGGGTAAAGGCTGCTCAGCTTCAGGAGCATCTATATTTACTTCTTCAGTAGTTCCTTGTGGTTTTGAAGGTTTTGAAAGCTTATCTTTTTTTAAAGCCTTATTTGCTTCTGCACGAAAACTGTCAGGGTATCCTTTCATTGAGCCATTATCAATCCAAGGTGAAACTTCATTTTTCGCAAAGCTCTCCTCGATATCAGAAGATTGGCCGGCGGCCTGAACAGGAAGCACAGAGGATCCCATGGTTAGCACTGCAAGTACTGTTATTGATTTTTTTTGCATAAATTTCATAGTTTTTATATTTCTCCTTTTCTACTGCGAATTTCTAAATGATTTCTTTTTCAAATACTTTATTTTCACCTTTAATAGGTTATTCAATCTCTTAGTGGACATTTAAGAAGTTGAATACTTATTAAC
>NZ_JAKGCR010000015.1 GCF_022668875.1 Domibacillus sp. PGB-M46
GGCTATAGCCAAGCGGTAAGGCAACGGACTTTGACTCCGTCACGCGAAGGTTCGAATCCTTCTAGCCCAGCCATTTTGAGCCATTAGCTCAGTCGGTAGAGCATCTGACTTTTAATCAGAGGGTCGAAGGTTCGAGTCCTTCATGGCTCATTTTTATGAAAAAAGGCATTTCATGTATATGCATGAAATGCCTTTTTTCGTCTATTTTTTCGTTTTTCGACAAAAAAACTGCTATAATTAGAAATAAAAGGGAGCAACGTCTAAAAAAAGAGGTTGCTTTTTTATTTACGGATGGACCATTCATTTAAAAGCTGATCCAGCTTTTGACTGATTTCAATGACTTTTTGATCATTAAAAGATGTCAGCATGGCTTGGGAGATCATTTCAGAACGGTACTGCTCAATCGTTGTTTCGAGTTGAATGGACTGCAACAGATGATACCCCCTATCCATAAATAAATTATACATACAAAAGAGTTACCCACTTAATGGAAGTGTAAACCTGAAAAAATAATTTTTATTTCTTTGAAACCTTTATGTACGTGCATCCGTATAAACACATACCGCGAGGGCGGAGGGAGAGAAAATGGATTTAATTGTACAAAGACGAATTAAACAAGTTGTAAAAGGAGACCAAAATGCATTTGGAGAAATTGTCGAGCTTTATAAGGACAAAGTATACCAAATCTGTTTTCGGATGCTCTGGGACCGCCATGAGGCAGAGGATGCGGCACAAGAAACTTTTTTGAAAGCTTTTTTGAACATTCATACGTATAATCAAAACAAAAAGTTTTCAACATGGCTGTATCGAATTGCCACCAATTTATGTATTGATAAAATCCGTAAAAAGAAACCGGATTATCATTTAGATGCAGAAATTGCCGGAACAGAAGGATTAAATATGTACTCACATCTGGCCTCAGGCGATCAGCTTCCGGAAGATGAAGTCGAGAGTCTTGAATTGCAGGCATCGATTCACAAGGCAATTTTATTGCTTCCAGAGAAGTATCGTTCCGTTGTTGTGTTGAAATATATTGAAGAACTGCCGCTGCAGGAAATAGCAGATATATTAGAACTGCCCCTTGGAACGGTAAAAACACGTGTACACAGGGGGCGTGAAGCCCTGCGAAAGCATTTGCGGCATTTGTGAGAAAGGGTGCGATGAACGATGACATCTTGTCCGAAACGGATTGTTCATTATATGCATGAGTATCTGGATGGGGATATTCAAGAAGAAGCAAAAAAAGAGTTAAAAGACCATATAGAAACGTGTAAGAACTGCAGACAGCATTTTGCTGAATTAAAGAAAACCATTGCACTTGTTCAAAGTGCTTCCCATATAGCAGCGCCGGCAGGCTTTACGGGTCGTGTAATGGCGCTGCTTCCTCGAGAAGGGAAAAAGGTCGGGATAGAGCGATGGTTTAAAAACCATCCGTTTTTAACGGCAGCAGCGTTGTTTCTGCTGTTAATGAGCGGGGGCTTTGCTTCTTTTTTCAGTCAGGAAGACAATCAGTTTGCTTTTACGAAAAATAGTGCGCTAAAAGTAGAAAATGAGACCGTCATTGTACCGGCTGGAACCGTTGTTGAAGAAGATATTGTCGTGAAAAACGGCGACATTCGAATCGAAGGCTCTGTCGATGGAAATGTCACTGTGATTAATGGAGACCGCTTTATGGCATCTGCTGGTAATGTCACAGGAGATATTGAGGAGATAGATGCATTGTTTGGTCGAATTTGGTACGAGATAAAAATGGTGTTTCAATAAGAAGCTGACGGTAATCGTCTGCTTCTTTTTCGCTTGTATGTTATAATGGACAGGTTAAGTAAGAGAGTGATTTCTTCACGGCTCCGTAATTCCAACCTGGAGGATCTAGTATGCCGTTTACGACTTATTTTCAAGATTATACGTTTATTGATTATTTATCGAATACGATTGATATACTGCTTGTTTGGTATGTGATATATAAGCTGCTTATGGTCATTAGAGGGACAAAAGCTGTCCAGTTGTTAAAAGGAATTTTTGTTATAGTCATTATACGCGCCATAGCAGGTTTTGCCGGCCTTGATACGTTAAGCTGGATTATGCAGCAGGCACTCACCTGGGGCTTCCTGGCTGTGATCATTATTTTCCAGCCGGAAGTAAGGCGTGCATTGGAGCAGCTGGGACGCGGGCGCATTTTTTCCCGCAGTGCCATACAGGAAGACGAGGAACAGCGTAAGATTATTGACGCGCTCGTTAAGTCGATCCGTTACATGGGGAAGCGCCGGATTGGTGCACTTATTTCCATTGAAAAAGAAACAGGCCTCAACGACTATATTGAAACGGGCATTCCGATGCAATCCGTCATTACATCAGAGCTGCTGATTAATATATTCATTCCCAACACGCCGCTGCATGATGGAGCTGTTATTATTCAAAAAGATCAGATTGCTGCTGCCGCCTGCTATCTACCCTTATCGGAAAACCCGTTTATTTCAAAAGAGCTGGGCACACGGCACCGGGCAGCGCTTGGTATTAGTGAGGTCACAGACAGCTTGACGATTATCGTATCGGAGGAAACAGGCGCTATTTCTGTAACCCGAAACGGTGATTTGTACCGTGATTTAACGGAAGAGGAATTTCGGGACATTTTAGAGCATCAGCTGTTGACTGGCATCAACAAAAATGAGTCTTCCAACCGCTGGATGTGGAAGGGGCGCAGAAACAATGGATAATTTTGTGGAAAGCAAATGGTTTGTACGCATTGTGGCTTTCTTACTGGCTTTTTTGCTTTACATGACAGTGAATTTTGGTGATTTTGAATCAGTTAAGCAGGCAGGAAACGGTGCACTTGATACAACCGAGGTATTGACGAACGTACCGTTGAAGACATATTATGATACAGAAAATTTATATGTGTCTGGTGTACCGGAACAGGTGAGGGTGGAGATCTCCGGTCCGAAGAGTATCATTGAATCAACAAAGCGCCTGCGTGATTTCGAGGTGAACCTCGACTTAACGGATTATGAGATTGGAAAGCACCGGGTAGCTATTACGCACAAAAACTTCTCTGACAAGCTGGATGTGTCAATTCAGCCCGCTACGGTTGATGTAAATATAGAAGAGAAAGTAACCACTACGAAAACCGTCACACCTGAATTTAATGATTCTGCGCTTGCAGAAGGCTATCAGGTCGACAACGTAACGGTTGCCCCAAGAGAAGTAAAAGTAACAGGGTCTGAGTCGGATATTGAGAAAATTGCATTTGTCCGCACAGCTCTGACCGGGGAAGACGAAATCGATGAGGAAACGACTGCAACCGCAGCGGTACAGGTACTCGATGGGAATCTAAACAAGCTTGATGTAAAAGTTGAGCCTGAAACGGTCCAAGTGTCGATCGCGGTAAAAAATCCAAGTAAAAAGGTGCCGCTCAATCCGGTAGCAAAAGGCACGCCAGCTGATAACATGAAGATTTCTTCACTCCAGCCGGATGTAGATGAAATCACGATTTATGGAAAAGAATCAGCGCTGCAGGAGTTAAAGGAATTTTCTCTTCCGGTTGATGTAAGCGGGATAACAAAGGATACAACGCTTACCGTGCCGGTGAACTTGGGAGAACAGTTTAATTTCTCATCACCGCAGGAAGTAAAAGTGAAAGTCACAGTGGAAAAATCGACGGAAAAATCTTCATAAAGCCGTTTTGATAAAAGGAGAGAAACAATAGATGGGTAAGTATTTTGGTACAGATGGCGTCAGAGGCGTGGCAAATACAGAACTGACACCGGAACTTGCGTTTAAGCTGGGCCGGTTTGGCGGATATGTGTTAACGAAAGATGCGGAGCGTCCAAAGGTATTGATTGGACGGGATACCCGCATTTCAGGTCCAATGCTTGAAGGAGCACTTGTAGCAGGACTTCTTTCTATTGGAGCGGAAGTTATGCGCCTTGGCGTCATCTCCACACCAGGAGTTGCGTATTTAACAAAAGCCATGGATGCGCAGGCAGGTGTCATGATCTCAGCCTCGCACAATCCTGTTCAAGACAACGGCATTAAATTTTTTGGTTCTGACGGTTTTAAGCTTTCTGATGAACAGGAAGCAGAAATCGAAGCACTTTTAGATCAGGCAGAGGATACACTGCCGCGTCCGGCAGGAGCAGATCTTGGCTCAGTGAGTGATTACTTCGAAGGCGGCCAAAAGTACATTCAGTACTTAAAGCAGTCTGTTGAAGAAGATTTTGATGGCATTCACGTGGCACTGGATTGTGCACACGGAGCGACCTCTTCACTTGCTGCTCACTTGTTTGCCGATCTTGAAGCAGATATTTCAACAATGGGCGCTGCGCCAAATGGCTTAAATATCAACGACGGTGTTGGATCAACCCATCCAGAAAAGCTTGCGCAATTCGTTAAAGAAAAAGAGGCGGATATCGGCCTTGCCTTTGATGGTGACGGTGACCGTTTGATCGCAGTAGACGAAAACGGCAGCATCGTGGATGGCGACCAAATTATGTTTATTTGTGCACGCTATATGAAAGAGCAGGGGCGCTTAAACAACAATACGATTGTTTCAACCGTTATGAGTAACCTGGGCTTTTACAAAGGTATCGCCGAGCACGGCATTCAAAGCGAACAAACGGCTGTCGGTGATCGATACGTAGTAGAAGCAATGAAAAAGTACAATTATAATCTTGGCGGCGAACAGTCCGGCCATATTATTTTCCTTGATTACAATACGACAGGTGACGGCCTGCTCAGCGGTCTGCAACTTGTCAACATTATGAAAGCAACAAAAAAATCGCTGTCTGAACTTGCGGCAGAGATGAGAAAATTCCCGCAGACGCTTGTCAATGTGCGTGTAACGGATAAGCATCATGTGACAGAAAATGAAAAAGTTAAAGCAGAAATCGAACGTGTGGAAGCAGAAATGGCCGGTAATGGCCGAGTTCTTGTTCGCCCATCCGGTACAGAGCCTCTCGTACGCGTGATGGTGGAAGCGGCGACAGAAGAGCAATGCCGTTCATACACAGACCGCATCGCAAAAATTGTTGACGAAGAAATGGGTCTTCGCGTATAAGAAAAAGAAGTCCGGACGCTGGTGAAATACTGGCAGGCCGGGCTTCTTTTTTTATTTGCCCCGCCCTTTCAAATCATAATAGTTGAAATGAAGAATCATCTGCACAATAATAGTCAGAAAGCGTTCACATAAAAAGGGGGCAGCTTGAAGAGTGGAAGAATACATAGAAAAGAAACAGCCCATTGTCGGGCGCCGCGATCATGCGTACTTTTTAGCAGCCGTATTTTGTTTTTGGCTGGCTACGTACATTTATGCACCCGTTTTTGGTGTGTACCTTCAGGAAATCGGCTATCGCTTTTCAGCTATTGGCATCATTTTAGGCGCGTACGGTATTACGCAGGTTTTGCTGCGTTTCCCGCTCGGCATCTTGTCGGACTTTCTGCAGAAAATCCGCAAGCATTTATTTGTGGGCGGCTTTATTGCAGCGCTTCTCAGCACCCTTATGCTTATTTTCTTTGATTCATTCGCGATGGTGCTGACGGCACGTCTTTTAGGAGGTGTAACTGCATCGATGTGGGTGATGGCGACGGTGCTTTACTCCCATTATTTCAGTGCCGGCCGTGCTTCCAAGGCGATGGGCATCATGCAGTTTGTCACAGTAGCCACACAGTTTTTCAGCATGGCTGTCAGCGGCTGGCTTGTTCACCAGTTCGGCTGGACTTTCCCTTTTTGGGCAGGGGCTGCTGCTTCTATTTTAGGTGCTTTTTTCGCATGGAGAATTAAGGAGATACAGCCATCAGAGAAACCTGCTGCCCACAGAAGTGCAGCGCTTCATATAAAAGAAACGATCCGGCTGCCGCATCTGAAAGGACTGACGTTTCTGTCCATGATCGCACATGCAGCTTTGTTTATTACGATATTTGGCTTCAGTCCTATTTACGCGGCTGCACTTGGCGTGGAGGAGCAGTCTTTTATTTGGCTGACATGTGCTTTTTTCATTCCGCATGCGGCTGCTTCGCTCGGTCTCGTCTTTTATCGTCTTGACCCGCGCTGGAACAAACCCGTACTTACGATCTGCTTCATTCTTACTGCGGTTTTTTTATTTGCGGTTCCATTTACGCATACACTTGCATCTCTTAGTAGTGTGCACATATTTATTGGTCTGGCACTTGGCTTTATTTTTCCTCTTTTACTCAGCGAAGTAGTGCTGGCCAGCCCGCCGACATTTAAAATGTCAGCCATGGGCTTTTTTCAGTCTTTTTACGCGCTGGGCATTTTTCTCGGTCCGCTTGCAGCCGGTATGATAGCAGATCAAATGGGCCTGGATGCAGTCTTTATGACTACCGGCTTTCTGTGCGTGGCTGCTGCCATTTTTGTCCTGCTGTCTGCAGGCAGAAGAAAGTCAGTTTTTGATTGACTCAAGGATGAAAACACGGTATGATTATCGTGTTTTTATTCCTAAAAAGAAAGGAGCTATAGAACGACTGTTTTACCCCAAAGCGCCTGAACTGAGCGGGACGACCATACGTTCAGTTGACGAGGAGGAGGTTTATCGATGTTTCGGCGGATACCTCCCGGCTGCTGGTACACAGCTGTTACGTTCATCCTTAAAACGAGAGGGCAACTTCTCGCACAAAGGGAGCGGACATGTGCCAATCATAAATATAAAATTTAACGAAGCGCGACGGGCAGGTGCCTTAGCCGGCGCTTGTTTGTCGGGGCCTTCAATCAGGAGGAAATCTATTTATGTGCGGAATAGTTGGATATATTGGCAGTGAAGATACAAAGGAAATTTTATTGAAGGGGCTTGAAAAGCTCGAATACCGCGGTTATGATTCAGCTGGTATTGCTGTGCGCAACGAAGAGGGTGTGCACATCTTCAAAGAAAAAGGACGTATCGCTGATTTGCGTGCGGTTGTGAACGAAGAGGTACAATCACACGTAGGAATCGGCCACACACGCTGGGCTACTCACGGTATTCCAAGCCGTTACAATGCGCATCCACATCAAAACGAAGACAGCCGCTACACACTTGTGCACAACGGCGTTATCGAAAACGACGAACAATTAAAAAGCGAATATCTTTCAAATGTTGAGCTTCAAAGCGATACAGATACAGAAGTGATTGTACAAATGATCGGCTTGTTTGCGAAAGATGGCTTGTCAACAGAGGAAGCCTTCCGCAAGACGCTTGGTCTGTTAAAAGGCTCTTACGCGCTTGCCCTTCTAGACAAACAAGATGAAAATACAATTTACGTGGCGAAAAACAAAAGCCCGCTTTTAGTTGGTCTTGGTAAAGACTTTAACGTTGTCGCATCTGATGCAATGGCAATGCTTCAAGTAACAGACCAATTTGTAGAATTGATGGACAAAGAAATGGTGATCGTGACAAAGAACGCCGTGACGATTAAAAACGCACAAGGTGAAGTGGTAGAGCGTGCGCCATACACAGCGGAGATCGACGCTGGTGATATTGAAAAAGGCACGTATCCGCACTACATGTTAAAAGAAACGGATGAGCAGCCGTTCGTTATCCGCAAAATTACACAATCGTATCAAAATGAGCAGGGAGAGCTTCATGTAGACGAGGAAATCGTGAATGCAGTAAATGAAGCAGATCGCCTGTACATCGTTGCATGCGGCACAAGCTACCATGCGGGCCTTGTCGGCAAGCAGTACTTGGAGCAAATGGCGAATATTCCGGTAGAAGTGCACGTAGCGAGCGAATTCGTTTACAACATGCCGCTTCTTTCGAAAAAGCCGCTCTTTATTTTTATTTCCCAAAGCGGAGAAACAGCGGACAGCCGTGCTGTACTTGTAAAAGTAAAAGAACTTGGCTTCAAAGCGCTGACGATTACAAACGTACCAGGCTCTACGCTTTCACGCGAAGCGGATTATACGCTGCTCTTACATGCAGGCCCAGAAATTGCCGTAGCGTCTACAAAAGCATATACAGCGCAAATCGCGGTGCTTTCTATTTTGGCAGAAGCAGCAGCGAAGAAAGCGGGCATCGACATCGGCTTTGATCTTGTACATGAGCTTGGAATTGTGGCCAATGCGATGGAAGTGCTTTGTGATGCAAAAGAAGAATTCGAGCAAATCGCCAAAGAATATCTGGCGACAACACGCAACTGCTTCTTTATCGGCCGCTCTGTTGACTATTATGTCGGCTTAGAAGGTGCCTTGAAGCTAAAAGAAATTTCTTATATCCAAGCAGAAGGCTTTGCCGGCGGCGAGTTAAAGCACGGCACAATCGCCTTGATCGAAGAAGGTACGCCGGTTATCGCTCTTGCGACGCAATCAGGTGTAAACTTGAGCATCCGCAGCAACGTGAAAGAAGTGGCAGCGCGCGGCGCCAACACATGCATCATTTCCTTGAAAGGCCTTGAGCAGGAAGGCGACCGTTTCGTTCTTCCAGCCGTTCACGAAATGCTTGCACCGCTTGCAGCTGTTGTACCATTCCAGCTGATTGCATACTACGCCGCTCTTCACCGCGACTGTGACGTGGATAAGCCGCGTAACCTTGCAAAATCTGTAACAGTAGAATAAATTGGAAAGCCGCCCGGAAATGGGCGGTTTTTTTGTTATACTATAAATAAACTGGTTAACATTAAGACTAGGTCTCCAAAGAGAAGATTCAGCTTTACGGAACGAGTTATGAAAATATGTACATAAGCAGAACTCGATTTTAGAAACCATTGTGATTATTCTTTATCCAAAATGGTTTCTTTTTAATAGCTGTTAATATGCAGCCTCACGTGTTGTTTATAAGTATCAGGATGAAACAGAATAGAAACGGCAGAAAGGATCTTTTTATGAAACAACTTTGGCACGGCGGAATGATCTATACGATGGAACGAGAAAATGAGACGGTAGAAGCGGTGTTAGTAGAAAACGGATGGATTGTCGCCACAGGCCCGGCGGATGAGTTGAGGAAAGAAGCAGCGGAAGAGATTGATTTGCAGGGAGCAGTTATGTACCCGGGCTTTGTAGACAGCCATCTGCACATGATCTTTCAAGGAGAAACGTTTGTCCGGCTTGATTTGTCGTCAGCTTCTTCAGCGGAAGAAATGCTGGAAATGGTCAAAGAAGCCGCCCGAACGACGCCTGCGGATAAATGGCTGTTTGGGGAGGGCTGGGATGAAAATACATTTTCTCATCCGCGCATCCCGACGATGGAAGAGCTCGATGCGATCCGGACAGAACCCATTCTGTTAACGAGAGTGTGTCATCACGTAGCGCTCGGCAACAGAGCCGCTCTTTTGGCTGGCAGCATTGATGAGAAAAGTGAATCTCCGGCCGGTGGTGACATTGGGCGGAGTGTGGATGGAAGGTTAACGGGGCTTCTTTATGACAAAGCCATCGATCCAGTTACGGCGGCGATTCCAAGAAAAGGAGAGGCATACATTGATTATTTAACAGATGTGCTGAACCGGACGGTGGATCAAATGCTGTCGTATGGACTAACGGGCGGCCATACAGAGGATATGCATTATTTCGGGGATTTTGCCAATCCGCTGACGGCCTTTCAGCGTGTGATTGGGGAGAAGCATCATTTCAGAGTAAACCTGCTTCGTCATCACGCTGTCTTCGAAAAGATGATGAAAGCGAATGCCGTATTTGATGAACCGTTTATTGAGCCGGGAGCAATGAAAATCTTTGCGGATGGTGCACTGGGCGGATCAACCGCTGCTCTGTCTACGCCGTATACGGACCAGCCTGATAACGAGGGGCTGCTTATTCATACGGATGAACAGCTAGAAGTATTAATCCGGCTCGCTCGTCAATATAATGAAGCGATTGCGGTGCATATCATTGGGGATGCGGCGGCGGAACAGGTTCTTCATTTTATTGAAAAATATCCGCCGCCAGAAGGCAAGAGGGACCGCCTTATTCACGGCTGCGTATTGCGCAAAGATTTAATGGAGAGAATGGCAGCATTGCCCGTCGTGGTGGATGTGCAGCCTGCTTTTGTTCCATCCGATTTTCCATGGGTAATGGACCGCCTTGGCGAAGAGCGGCTCTGTTACGCATACCCGTGGAAAACGTTGTTAGACCATGGAATTATGTGTGCAGCGGGAACGGATGCGCCGGTGGAGAATATTCATCCGCTGGCTTCCATTTATGCGGCGGTTGAACGCAAAAAGCCTGGGGAGGCGCATGAAGGGTATCTGCCTGAGCAAAAGCTTTCCCGTTTCCAGGCCATTCAAATGTACACGCTCGGCAGTGCCCAGGCGATTTGTAAAGAGCATGAGCGTGGACTCATTAAACCGAATTATGTAGCGGATTTTTCAATTTTTGACCGGGATTTGTTTGTCGGAACATCGGAAGAAATGCTGGCTGCCAAAGCAGTGCAGACAGTTGTAGCAGGACGGATTGTATACGATAGAAAGAACAAATCAAAAACAATCAAATAAACGTAATCTGAAGAGAATGGACAGGAGGAAGAGCCAATGATTCTTCAAGACGAACGTGCCAAAGAGGCAGCCCGCCATCCTGCCCGGCTGCAGCCATACCTTGATTCTCCCGAAAAGTAAAAGCAGCTATATAAGAAAACAATTTTGATTGTGATTCTTTCGCAAATCTTTGGGGGAGCAGGCCTGGCAGCAGGTATTACAGTAGGAGCCTTGCTGGCACAGGATATGTTGGGGACGGATAGTATGACCGGTTTTCCAACAGCTCTGTTCACATTAGGTTCTGCTGCATCTGCTCTTTTGGTGGGCCGGCTTTCACAGCGGTTTGGCCGGCGTACGGGTCTGGCAGCGGGATTTTGGGGCGGTGCTGCCGGAGCGGCCGGTGTGGTTGCGGCAGCCGTCACAAACAGCATCGTCCTGCTGTTTGCTTCCCTGTTCATTTATGGAGCCGGTACAGCAACAAACCTGCAGGCGCGCTATGCAGGAACGGACATGGCTGCTTCAACCCAGCGGGCTATGGCGGTCAGCCTGGCGATGGTGTCGACCACATTTGGCGCTGTGGCCGGTCCAAACTTAGTAGAGATAATGGGGGAGTTTGCCCACTCGGTCGGCATCCCCACTCTCGCCGGCCCGTTTATTTTGGCCGCGGCTGCTTTTAGTTTAGCAGGGCTGGTGCTGTTTGTTTTTCTCCGGCCGGATCCGCTTATAGTAGCAAAAGCTATCGCGGCCGAACCCAAAGAAGAGAATGCCGTACATTTGGCTGTCGAACCGGCTGTAAACAAGCGGGGAATTGTGGCTGGCGCATCTGTCATGGTGCTCACCCAGCTGGTGATGGTGGCTATTATGACAATGACGCCTGTTCATATGGGCCATCATGGCCATGAGCTTGGAGACGTTGGACTGGTAATTGGTTTTCATGTTGGAGCCATGTATCTTCCTTCCCTCATGACGGGTGTTCTCGTTGATAAAGTGGGGCGGACAGCGATGGCGGCTGCGGCCGGTGCGGTTTTGCTTGCAGCCGGTCTGGTATCTGCTTTTGCACCGGCTGACTCCATGATGCTTTTGGTGATCGCGCTCGTTTTGCTCGGGCTTGGCTGGAACTTTGGCTTGATCAGCAGCACTGCGATCATCATTGATGCCACGCGTCCGTCCAGCCGGGCGAAAACGCAGGGATCTGTTGATATGCTCGTTGCTCTGGCCGGTGCGTCTGGAGGAGTGCTGTCCGGGGTTGTCGTTGCTCATTCAAGCTATGCTGCACTGTCTCTTTCCGGCGCCGTTTTGCCCTTATTGCTTATTCCAGCGGTAATATGGTCTCGCCGAAGTTAAATCAACATCTTTAAAATACAAAATGCAGGCAGGCCCGCTGGAACGGGACCTGCTTTTTCGGTGTGTTGTCCATCTTTTCTCTCGTTTGCTCCTCGCATCAGACGGGTAAGAAAAAAGAAACCTGATTTGTGGGATTATGAAAAATAGGAGGATGGCATGGACACGGGAAAATATCTAGTAAAAGCCGATCAAGAACTGGATCTGCGACATTATGCGACATCGGAAAAAGGCGGTATCGAGGAACGAGAACTGTTGGACAATGAGATTCCTGAACGTGTGAGCCGGCTGAAGGAGCTGCACTGGAAGCTTTATGCGGAGGAGAAAAAAGGAATTTTGGTTGTACTGCAGGCGATGGACGCAGCCGGAAAAGATGAAGCCATCAGTTATATTTTCTCGAATTTAAATGCGCAAGGATTGAAAACGACGACACTGGGGAAGCCTTCTGCTGCGGAAATGAGCCATGATTATCTTTGGAGAATTCACGAAGCGCTTCCGGCGAGAGGGCAGATCGGCATTTTAAACCGGTCTCATTACGAGGAGGTCATCGCGACACGCGTTCATGATTTATTGGGAGAGGAAACCATTCCGGATCATTTAGAGAAAGAAGAAGATATTTGGCCGGTGCGGTTCCGGCAAATTAACGATTTTGAACGCTATATGGTGGAAAACGGCTTTTATGTAGTAAAGTTTTTCTTCCACGTATCGAAAGAAGAACAGCGAAAGCGGCTGCTGGAAAGGATGAAAGACCCGAAGAAAAATTGGGAATTCTCCTTCAATGATGTAAGGGAGCGGGAGCATTGGGATAACTACCAGGAGATTTTTACCGATATGCTGCGCCATACATCAACCGAGCATGCTCCGTGGTATGTTCTGCCTGCAGATGACGAATGGTATTCACGCTACATTATTACGGAAGTGATGATCGAGCTGCTGGAAAAGATCGATCCGCAATTCCCGGTTATTTCAGATGAAGACCGGCAAAAGCTGGATGAATATATTGAAAAGCTGGAAAACGAGTAAAAGAAGCCGCACATCTGTGTGGCTTCTTTCTTACTTCATCCCTGTGTAAACCAAAATTGCATCCCGTAAAAATTGGGCGCCGCCCTTTACACGGGCATCATAATAAGCTGCAAACCGTTCATCTGCAATATACATTTCAGCGAGTCCCGCATGTGCTTCTTCGGAATAGCCCGGCCAGGAATAAGTGAGCCACTCCTTATGCTTGGCAGCCAGCTTCTGCGCTTCATGTGAGGCTGGATCACCTGTAGCGGACGCTTTCTCAAGCAGGATGAAAATGTTCTCCGCAAGCTGGTTCATTGCATCAAAATCCTCTTTTGACATATTCATCAGCTTGGCGTTGCTGGTGTCAACTTTTTCATCTCCGTATCGGGCGCGAATTTCGCTTCCGTATTTTTGTTCGTTTTTCTCGACCATCTTTTCTTTCAGCCCTTCAAACTTTTCTTCATCCTGCATGAGGATATCTCCTTCTTTGCTGGCGATCGTTTTTTTTACTGTCGCCATTATTTTTTCAAGTTGGGCATGTTTTGCGGCCAGTTTTTCGTAATAGCTTTTCAGCGCAGCAACCTCATCAAAGTCCGGCTTTTGTAAAATAGCCGCAATATCATCCAGGCTGACGCCAAGCTCCCGATAAAAAAGGATGTGCTGCAGCAGATCAATTTCTTTCTGGCCGTAAAGGCGGTAACCAGATGAATTGATGCGCGCCGGTTTTAAAAGGCCAATTTGGTCATAGTAGCGGAGTGTGCGCGTGGTCACGCCGGACATTTGTGCCATTTTGTTGATGGTGTATTCCATAAGCAGCCCTCCTGATAGCTCTTATCCTACACGCTGACGCTGCGTAAAGGTCAAGCGGTTATCATTTTTTGATAAAAAATTTTTTCGGAAAATCTATTCTTTCTTTCTGACTGAGCATTTATTGTTTTGCTTCATTAAACGCTGTCACCGGAAAGAGAAGGAATGGCGTTTATATGCTTCCCAGCCAGCGGCATTAGCCTGCTTTCTTACTTTGTCTGCACTGTCAAGCTGTCTTCAAGCGAATAGATGTGTTGCTTCTGGAGGACTGAAAGCCGGATAAGCCGCTTTTGGACTGGATTACTAATAGTGACGGCCGACTCAAGTAACAATCCAGCCGTGAGCTTACGATTTTCCTGGATTCATTGTATACTGGGAAGAAACAGTGAAAGCAGGAGGAAATACGAATGACAGAACTGCCAAATTGCCCCGAATGCGGCTCGGCGTATACATATGAAGACGGAAATATGCTTGTTTGTCCGGAATGCGCACATGAATGGACGCCTGGCACAGCGGCCGAGAGCAGTGAGGATCGTAAAGTAGTAAAAGATGCGAATGGAAACATCCTGCAAGATGGAGACTCTGTTTCAGTAATTAAAGATTTAAAAGTAAAAGGCACTTCATCCGTCATTAAAATTGGCACAAAAGTAAAAAGCATTCGATTGGTGGATGGAGATCATGACATCGACTGCAAAATCGACGGGTTTGGCGCGATAAAGCTGAAGTCGGAATTTGTGAAAAAGATTTAAGAAGAGGAATTCATTTTGAAGCGCTTTTCAAAGTGAATTCTTTTCTTTTTTAATGATTGAGGACATATGTCCTTTTCAGCGTCTGCCTCTTTGTTTTTTAATAAGAAAAAACAAAGAATGAGGAGAAGCAGGATGAAAGGGATTTTTTTTGCTTTTTTAGGCGGAGCATTTATTACATTGCAGGGTGTAGCCAATACACGAATTAGTGACGCCATCGGCACATGGCAGGCCGCTTCATTGACGCAGCTGACCGGTTTTCTGGCAGCGCTGCTCGTTTTTCTGATTGTCCGGGATGGAACCTGGGGGCAGTTTAAGCAGGTAAAGCCGCTTTATTTGGCAGGCGGCGCCCTCGCTGCCATCATTATTTTCGGCAATGTGACGGCCATTCAGCATGTAGGCGTAACGTTAACGATTGCGGTACTGCTTATCGCGCAGCTTCTGTTTACCTTTATCATTGATTTGAATGGATGGTTTGGCGTCGTCAAACAGAAAGTCAGGCTGCCGCAGGTGATCGGCATTATGATGATGGTCGCTGGCGTGGTGATTTTAAAGCTTTAACCGAATGGGGGAAAAAAGGTGAAAGAGCAGACCAACCGCAAGCAGCTGAAAGATTATTTGCGTATGCATCACATTGAGTCTGTTTTTCCGGCTGAGCTGCAGCCGTATTTATCTTTATATCATTTTGATCCGGGAGAATGGGTGTGTTCTCAAGGTGAAGCACTCGAGAATGTCTACGTGCTCGTTAAAGGGAAACTGAAGGTTTATACCACTTCTGCTGAAGGAAAAACGCTCATTCTCTCATTTCAAAAGCCGCTTGCTGTTATTGGCGATATCGAGTATGTACAGGGAATAGACATCATTAACACAGTAGAAGCTGTTTCACCGGTAGTAATGATTGGTGTGCATCATCATCTGCTGAAGCGATGGGCGGGCGATCATCCGCCGCTTTTGCAATTTTTGCTTTATATCATTACAGAAAAGTTTTATATGAAGTCTACATCGTTAAACTTTCATTTTATGTATCCGGTAGACGTACGGCTGGCGAGCTATTTATTATCGGTTTCCTTTGATGAGTCTCATGCACTTTTTGAAGGAAAACTGAGTACAGCCAGTTTAAGAGACGCGGCTAACTTAATTGGCACAAGCTATCGTCATATGAACCGGGTGATTCAGTCATTTTGCGCTCAAGGGCTTGTGGAGAGAAAAAAAGGATGTATTATAGTCAAGGACCGGCAGGGGCTTCAAGCACTGGCAGGACAAAGCATTTACGAGCCGCCAGGCAGATAGGAAGGGAGAAGAAAGGATGGCAATGGGTTTATTGTTTGCACTTGTGGCCGGTACACTGGTCAGCGTGCAAAATGTCTTTAACAGTAAGGTAAATGAATGGGCAGGCCGATGGGCAACGACTACGCTTGTTCTCGGGATGGGCTTTGCGGCATCTTTTTTGATGGGTCTGCTGTTTGAAGGCGGAAAGCTTTTACAGCCTAAGCCAATGGAGCCATGGTTTTGGTTCAGCGGCTTAATCGGTGTAGGAGTGGTAACGTGCCTTGTGCAGGGGATTAAGCTTTTGGGCCCGACATATGCAGTAGCGGTTGTGCTTACTGCACAGCTGGGCTTTGCGCTTTTATGGGACTCGTTTGGCTGGCTTGGCCTTGACCGGGTACCATTTACGCTTCAGCAGCTTGTGGGGGTATTAGTCATTGTTGGCGGAATTGTGGTATTTAAGCTGGGTGGAGAACACAGTGCAGAAAAGAAAATGGAGGCATTTGAATGAAACACTACCGAACATTGTTATTTGATATTGATGACACGCTTTTAGATTTTCGCGCAGCAGAGCAGGCAGCGCTGGCTTTGCTTTTTGCCGAGCAAAATATGCAGCTCACGGATGAAATAAAAGAAAGATATAAACAAATCAATCAATGGCTGTGGAGTGAGTTTGAAGAAAGCCGCATCACGCGTGAAGAAGTTATAAACAGCCGTTTTTCTCTTTTGTTTCAAGAATACGGGTACTCAGTGGATGGAGCTGTGCTGGAAGCAAAATACCGCGGCTATCTGGAGGAAGGCCACCAGCTTATAAAGGGCGCACTGGAACTGGTGACGGGTTTGCAGCCGTACTATGACCTGTACATTGTGACAAATGGAGTATCAAAAACACAATATAAACGCCTGTTGGATTCAAAGCTTCATGCGCTTTTTAAAGGTATTTTTGTTTCTGAAGATACAGGTTTTCAAAAGCCGATGAAGGAATTTTTTGATTATGTGTTTGCACGCATTCCTCATTTCAATACAGAAGAAGCATTAATTATTGGAGATTCATTAAATGCGGATATCAAAGGGGGACAGCAGGCTGGGATTGATACGTGCTGGTTTAACCCGGGCCTGAAGCCGAAGAAAGCAGGGATTGAGCCGACTTATCAGATTCAAGCACTCGCAGATTTGTCGCACATTCTTTTGAGGGAAAAAGAGCCGGTATAAGGGAGCCACTACATTCGCAGGATAAAGAGAAGAATGAAAAGCACCGTGTTTTCCCGGTAAATGATTAGGTCTTTTATGAGGAGGAATACACGGACAGCAGGTGATTTATTTCTTTAAGTTGTTCTCATATACGAAAGAAGCCCGAATATCGTATAATAGTAAAATAACTTGATTGTTCAATTTTTAACATGTTTCCTCCGCCTATAGAGAAAAATTTAAGGATCAGGGGTAAAGAGAAAAAATGAGAGAAATGGAACTTTATAAGAGAGAAGACGGGCTTCCGGCAGTCGTTCAACACCTTCTTGACCGATCCGGCAGCAGTGTTTCTGTTGAAATTCATGATTCGGAAGGCCGCCATACGATCGCTGGCGGCAAATACAGCCTGGCTCAGCATAAAATTACGCTTTATTGGGATGGTATTCAGGAACAGTGCCGGACACTCTACGGCTCATTGAAGCCATTTGAACAGCATTTAGCCGCTGTGTTTGCCCATGAACTTGGCCATGCGGAAGACCGGGAGCTGGAAGAGCTGGCCGAACAGCTTGACCGCACGGGTGATCCGCTTGAGAAAAAACGGATCGCTCTGCGGATTGAAACAAACGCATGGAGTTACGCGAGCCGTCTTTTACAGGAACACAACAGTGAATTTTTACATTTCTTGATGCATATGTCGCTAGAACCGTATCACGATGGTGCGGCTTAAAGTATTTATACACGAAAAGCCCGCGGGCAACATCTTCAAAGAAGATATTGTCCCCGGGCTTTTTTAACGTTATTGAAGGAGCCTCAAGCATCCTTTTAACGGCGGCTTTTTTGTCCGCCTTTGCGTCCTGCTTCTTCACGGCTCATTTTGCCATCGTTGTCATCATTTTCGGAATTACGGCCTCTGGCTTCTCCGCCCTTTTGTCCGATTTCCTGATAGAACTCTTTGTCATGGCTTTCAGCGGTAGCTTCTCCGCCTTTTTGTCCGATCTCCTGGTAGAATTCTTCACCATGATTTTCAGCGGTAGCTTCTCCGCCTTTTTGTCCGATTTCCTGATAGAACTCTTTGTCATGGCTTTCAGCGGTAGCTTCTCCGCCTTTTTGCCCGATTTCCTGGTAGAATTCTTTGTCATGGCTTTCAGCGGTAGCTTCTCCGCCTTTTTGTCCAATCTCCTGGTAGAATTCTTTATCGTGATTTTTTGCTGTTGCTTCTCCACCTTTACGTCCTGCTTCTTCTCGACTCATTTTATCATTGTTATTATTAGCCATCGAAAATTCCTCCTCAGTAAATTTGGATTTTGCTTACGGTTGTATGTTACCCGGCTCTCAATCAATCAAACTGAATTTGTAAAAAAAGATCGAAAGAACTAAAAAGGCGCTTTCAAGCGCAGGAAAAAGCCTCTTCATCTATTCTTTTATTCTCAGTTCTTTATGAAAACCTTGCAGTACCTCCATGTTATGCCAGCTGCTGTTCAGCAAATTCACGGTACAATTTATGAGACTCGAGCAGCTCCTCGTGCGTTCCCATTCCCGTAACCTGCCCTTTTTCAATGAAAATAATTTGATCGGCGTTGACAATCGTAGAAAGCCTGTGAGCGATCACAAAGGTGGTTCGGCCTTCCATTAATTGCACCAGCGCTTCTTGGACAATCCCTTCTGATTGACTGTCAAGGCTGGCTGTTGCTTCATCCATCATTAAAATTTTCGGTTCCCGCAAAAAAGCGCGGGCAATCGCAATACGCTGTCTCTGGCCGCCGGACAGCTTCACACCGCGTTCGCCTACTTTTGTATCCAAACCGTTCGGAAAGCTTCTAATAAACTGGTCGGCATAAGCCATTCTCGCTACTTCCCACAGTCGTTCATCCGGAATTGTTTTGCCGCCTGCCAGCCCATAAATCAAGTTTTCCCGAATCGTGCCAGCCATCATGGCACTTTCCTGGGATACATAGCCGATTTGACTGCGCCACGAAGCCATTGATAAGTCCGTAATAGGTGTTGAGCCAATTCGAATTTCACCGGAAGACGGTTCATAAAATCGCTCAAGCAGACCGAACATCGTCGTTTTGCCGCCGCCGCTCGGTCCGGCGAAGGCAATCATATCACCTGGCTGTGCTGTAAAAGACACTCCTTTTAAAACAGGCTCTTCTTTGCCGTAGGCGAACGATACGTTGTCTACGTGGATAGGTTCGTCCTTAATATCCATGGCTATTCCATCCTGTCCAGGCTCCGGCGTCAAATCCAGAATCGTGATAATCCGTTCAGTGGCTCCTTTTGCTTTTTGAAGCTGGGTGAAAAACATCGCGAATGAGGTAATGGGCATAATAATTTGAAACAAATAAAGCAAAAAGGCGACAAGGGCACCGGTTGACATAGTTCCGTTTGACACACGTATGCCGCCGTAGCCGATAATCATCACAACGACGATCATGACAACAAGGTACATAACCGGCGCGATCAGGGCGAAAATCCGTGCTTCCTTCAATCCAAACTGAAAGAGTCTTTCAATTCCCGCTAATCCCTTCCTTTCTTCGCTTTGTTCAGCCGTTGAAGCTTTCATTAAGCGAATTTCACCGAGCGTCTGCTGCACGTGTCCGGTAAAAGCGGCTGTTTCATCCTGCAGCCCGCGCGAGATTTTCGCCATCTTTCGCCCAAGCGGAAACATAATGGCGATCGTCAGCGGCACAGAGGCGAGCATCAGCATCGTCATTTTCCAATCCATTAAAAGTAAAATGATCACAGCACCGACAATCGAAATGATGCCAGAAATAAATTGAGGAAATCGGTTAGAAATCAAGTCCTGTACGACACTTGTATCATTTACGACCCGGCTGACGGTTTCTCCGCTTGACTGCCGATCGAAATAGGAAACAGGCAGCCGGATCAGCTTCATCCACATCCGGTCACGCAGGCTTGAGACAATCTTATAACCGACAACGCTGAGCCAGTAAATCGAGAGGCCGTTAATGACAGCCTGGGCAATAAAGGCAAGGGCGATGGCAGACATGAGGGGTACACTCAAGGAAGAAAGCGAAAAGCCATCGACCAGGTTTTTGGTCAGTAAAGGAACGACCAGCCCGGCAGCTGTCGTCAGCACGCTTGCTGCCAGTCCGGCAACAAGCAGCCGCTGTGGAAACTCGGACGACAAAAGAAGAGAAACAAAAGGCTTTAAGCTGTTCGGTCGGTTTTCCACCAGAATAAACTCCTATCTATACTCGTTTTTCTTTTAGTATACTCTCTTAAGAAATAAAACAGCATGGCCAAAGCTTTGCAGGGAACGGAAGCCTTTTTACGAAAAAAAGCTATATTTCCGGCAAAAGGGGGAAAACAAAGAGGAGCATAAAACATAAAGGAGAGATGTGGATGTCCGGACAAAACGAAATGCCGCATGAAGAAGGGCTGGATCAAAGCTTAAGCCTGCTTAGAGAAGGATACATGTACATACCAAGCCGGCGCAGGTCTTTTCAATCCGATTTGTTTGAAACGCGTTTAATGGGGAAGCCGGCGATTTGTATGGGCGGCAAGGAAGCGGCTGCTTTGTTTTATGATCCGGCAAAGTTTCAGCGGGAAGGGGCAGCGCCGAAGAGAGTCGTTAAAACGCTGTTTGGAGAAGGCGGCGTTCAAACACTTGACGGGGAAGCACACCGGCAGCGCAAAGCGGCTTTTATGTCTTTAATGGCTCCGAGACACATTGCCCGGCTGAATGGCATCGCCGAAGAACAGTGGAAAGAGGCAGCAAGGAAGTGGACACAGCAAAACGAGATCGTTTTATACAGAGAAGCCAAAGAACTGCTGTGCCGGATTGCCTGCCAATGGGCCGGTGTGCCGCTTGAGGAAGAGGAAGTACAGCAGCGGACAGAGGAATTGAGTGCTTTGTTTGAATCCGCCGTTTCAGCCGGACCGGAATACTGGAAAACACGCCGATCCAGACGAAAAGCTGAAAAGTGGGTAGGCGGCCTGATTGAAGAGGTGCGGGCTGGAAAGCTTCATCCGCCGGAAGAATCAACGCTGTATGTGTTTTCTCATCATCAGGAGCTGGGTGGTGAAGTATTAGATACAAAAACAGCCGCTGTAGAAGTGGTCAATATTTTAAGGCCGATTACAGCGGTGTCCATTTACCTTGCTTTTACAGCACTGGCGCTGCATCAGTTTCCAGAGCAAAAACCAAAATTAACGCCTGCCAATGGTTCCTATACAACATGTTTTGTGCAGGAGGTCCGCCGCTTTTATCCGTTTTTTCCTTTCACGGGCGCTAAAGTGAAAAAAGATTTTGAATGGCGGGGCATGCACTTTAAGGAAGGAACGTTAGCGCTTCTCGATTTATACGGCACCAACCATGACCCGCATCTATGGGAAAATCCGGATTTGTTTCAGCCGGAACGGTTTGAAGAGTGGGACAAAAGCCCGTTCGATTTTATTCCGCAGGGCGGCGGCGACTATCATAATGGGCATCGCTGCGCAGGAGAATGGATTACGGTCGGGCTGATGAAAGTAAGTGTTGATTTTCTCGTTAACCGTTTGTCTTATGAAGTACCTGAGCAGGATATCAGTTTCAGTATGACCAGCATGCCAAGCATGCCGAAAAGCGGCTTTATCATGCGTAACATTCAATTAAAGGAGTGAAGATAATGAAAACACAAATCAATGATAATGTTCTTGAACTTATGGTCGGAGACATTACTGAGCAGGCAACAGAAGCGATCGTTAATGCCGCTAATGGGTCACTGCTTGGAGGCGGCGGGGTAGACGGAGCCATTCACCAGGCAGCAGGGCATGCACTAATGGACGAGTGCAAAAAAATCCGTACTGAACAGCTGAACGGGGAAGAGCTGGCAACAGGTAAAGCCGTTCTGACAAAAGGGTACGAGCTGCCGGCTGAATATGTGATTCACACAGTAGGCCCTGTGTGGGGCGGCGGATCAGAAGGAGAAGAAGAAAAGCTTGCTTCCTGTTACCAGAATACCTTAATGCTGGCAGCGGATAACGGGATTAAAAGCATCACATTCCCATCCATCTCGACCGGTGTATACGGTTTTCCGATCGAGCAGGCAGCGGTTGTCGCTCTCCGCACGGTCATCGATTTTCTGGAGAAGCAGGCATTTGGCTATGTAGCTTTTACATTGTTTTCAGATCACGACTACCGGATTTATGAAGCGGCTATGAACCGCGTTATGCAGGAAGAAGGCCGCTGAGCAAGCTCGGCGGTTTTTTTGTGCGTGCTATCCCTTGTTTCACAAAGCGGTCATTGTTTGGCATAATAGGGGTTTAGAAAAATAGATCAATATGTAAAGTAAAGAGGTAGAAAGATGACTCTGCAGCAGTTGAAGTATGTGATTGAAATTGTACACTGCGGTTCGATTAATGAAGCAGCACGCCGGCTTTTTTTGTCACAGCCGAGCTTGTCAAAAGCCGTAAAAGAGCTGGAGGCTGAACTTGGTATTACTATTTTTATACGGACACCAAAAGGCATTACACTGTCCACAGATGGAGCGGAATTTTTAGGCTATGCACGCCAGGTAGTCGAGCAGGCAGAACTGCTTGAGCGGCGCTATTTAGGATCCCCGCCGGCACGCCAGCTTTTCTCTGTTTCCACACAGCATTATGCATTTGCCGTCAATGCATTTGTAGAAATGATTAAAAAGCATGGAGCAGATGAGTACCAGTTTACACTGCGTGAAACGAGAACCTATGAAATTATCGAGGACGTGAAAAACCTGCGCAGCGAGATTGGGATTCTTTATATCAGTTCTTTTAATGAAAAAGTGATGGGACAGCTGCTGAAGGAAGAAGGGCTTTTGTTTCATCCTCTATTTGAAGCGAAACCGCACATTTTTGTCAGCGCTCAAAATCCACTGGCCGGCCAAGCCTCCGTTACACTTGAAGACCTGGAAGAATACCCGCGCTTGTCGTTTGAGCAGGGGGAATTCAATTCCTTTTATTATGCAGAAGAGCTGTTCAGCACGCTTCCGCGCTCTAAAAGCATTCAGGTGAGCGACCGGGCTACGCTGTTTAATTTATTGATTGGATTGAATGGATACACGATTTCTACCGGTATTTTAAGCGAGGATTTAAACGGCTCGAATATTGTGCCGGTACCGCTTGAGGCAGATGAAGCGATTACGGTCGGCTGGATCGCACATGAAAAAACACAGCTTGGCCGGATGGCGCACGTGTATCTCCAAGAGCTTCAAAATATCATCGAAGCTCATTTGGCTCCGTGATATAACTTTTATCTATAGCGGAAAATCTATTTTAACCGTTATGCTATACCTTTGTTTCATAATGATACATACAACTTAATGAACGAAGGGAATTCATACAAACGACCGCACAAATAAAAATCCTTTTAGGTTGTTGGGGGTCGAAAAAACAGGGGAGATCTTTCCCTGTTTTTTCTTTAACTTTTCTAGAGGGCTGGCGAAAAATGTTCGAAACATGAGCCGGTTTCCTGTAGGATAGAAGAAACAAGTATATTTTACAGGTGATGACATGGCATTTTTATTAATGGTCTTTTTTTCGCTTATTCCGCTTACAACGTTTGTCATTTTGTTTCGCCTTAAGTATCAGCGTATCACCTATCCGCTTGCTGTTTTTTACTTAGCGGTTTCAATGTGGCAGATGAGCATTGCTGTTCTCTACGGTGAGGACTGGCTGAATCAGGGAACGATTGAAAGCTTGTTCCGCTTTTTTAGAATGGGAACAGTTGTTTTTGCTCCGCTTTTATTTTATATGGTCTATCAGCTGCTTTTTTTTGAAGAACTGCAGTTTGATGTCCGGAAAAAGAAAATACTTCAAAAGATGATCAATCGCTTTTCCTATATTGGGATGCTCATTTGGACTATTGTCGTTTATATAATCAGCTGGACACGGCTTGGGATTGCCGGTTTTGATCGCCATTCCATCCCGCCGTTTAACGAAGAGTTTTACTATCCGGTGGCGGGCCCGCTCGGCTGGACGTTCTCGATTCATATTTTATTGATTATTGTGATGGATTTGCTCGCTATTTATTTAACATTTAAAATCGTCGACAAGCATCGCCGCACGTTCTTAAGAGTCTTTTTTGTTTCTCTTTTATTAGCGTACTCATTCGGGGTAATCAATTTATCATCGGACAGCCCTTTGTTTCAAGCGATTTTGGCTCTTATTATTTTAGTAATGGGCATTTTCACAGCATACGTAAAATTGATTTACAACAAAATGGAGGAAGTAAACGGACAGCTGTTGATTCAGCAGCTTTTTCTCCGAAGAGTCATTGATGCGAATCCGAATTTTATTTATGCAAAAGACCAGTACGGGCGCTTTACGATGGCGAACGCCGCCATTTCTGCTTTATATGGCGTTTCTTCTGAACAAATGCTTGGAAAACGGGAAAGCGATTTTTATGCAAATCCAAAGCAGGCAGAAGAGATGGCAAAGGAAGATATGTATCTGCTGGAGAAAGATGAAGCAAAGATACAAGAAAAACAGTACTTGCAAACGCCGGATAACCGTATTTACACAGTACAAATAACGAAAAAACCGCTCTTTTTTTCAGCAGGGCATAAGGAACTGCTTTGTGTAGCGACGGATATTACCGAAATGGAGCAAAAGGAAGAATATATACGAAAAACAGAAAAGTTGAATATTGTCGGTCAGCTGGCCGCCGGCGTTGCTCATGAGATTCGCAATCCGCTCACTTCCTTAAAGGGATTTATTCAGCTGATTGATCAGGAATATTCCATTGATCCGAAATATACGAAGATTATGCTTGATGAGCTTGAGCGTATTGAGTTCGTTTCGAGCGAGATGCTCGTTCTTGCTAAGCCTGAAGTCATCGTGAAACAAAGCATTACCTTGAGCCATTTAATGAGAGACGTTGTTGACCTTTTAAATATGCAGGCTATCACCCAAAGCATCAATATTCAAATGGAGCCGTTTAAGGAAGAGGTTGAGCTTGAAGGAAATGCAAATCAGCTTAAGCAGGTATTTATTAATGTGTTGAAAAATGCGGTGGAAGCCTCGCCGAAAAATAGTATCATTGCCATTGACCACGAGCAAATCTATAACAGGCTGGCCGTTTCTATAACAGACCGGGGAATGGGCATGCCAAAAGAGCGGCTGGAAAAGCTCGGGGAACCTTTTTATACGAGTAAGGAAAAAGGCACGGGACTTGGACTGATGGTCAGCATGAGAATTATAAAGGAGCACGGCGGCGATATGACATTCCAAAGCCGTGAAGGAAAAGGCACAAAGGTAACCGTTTGGCTGCCGATTAAAGCGGGTGAGAAGGAAGAGAAAAGCGCAGGCGCCTGACTTTCGTCCGAAAAAAAAGAAACCGCCCAAAAAGCATGCTTCCATAGAAAAGGAAGCATGCTATTTTTAATAGATGGTTTTTTCTTTTTTATATGTTTTCACAGCCGGCGGTTCGTACGCATGAAACGAGCGGATCAGCTGTGCTGCCGAATCATGGACTAAGAGCATGGAACGGTACTGATCCTGTAAAAATTGTTCAGTGGTCATATGATCAAAGAAGGAAACGAGCGGATCAAAATAATTCGCAGCATTCAACAGGCCGATCGGCTTTTGATGAAGGCCGATTTGCGCCCACGTAAACACTTCAAAAAACTCTTCCATCGTGCCGGCGCCGCCCGGCAGTACAATAAATGCATCAGCAAGCTCGGCCATTTTCGCTTTTCTTTCATGCATCGACTCCACAACATGCAGTTCGGTAAGCCGGGTATGGGCAATTTCCCGCTCCTTCAGCAAGGTTGGAATCACGCCGATTACTTCGCCGCCTTCCCGCAAAACCGTGTCGGCTACTGTCCCCATGAGGCCCGCGCTCGATCCGCCATAAACAAGGCTGATACCCCGCTTGGCTAGTTCTTTTCCGAGTGAAACAGCGCTGTCTGTATAGCTTATTGATGCGCCGCTTGCCGAACCGCAAAAAACTGCTATTCTCTTCATCCACTTAGCCCCGTTTCTTTTCTTTTTCTTCAAGTATACTTTGTTTGTTAGGAAAACAGAACAGCAGAGTCCCGATCTTTACAGTAGATTTACATCGGCCATGTACAATCCTCTTTATGTGACGTATAGTCAATAGAAGGACGTATTATGAAAGGGGATTGGGAGATGAACGTAGTTATTACAAAACAAGTACATGCACCGCAGGACCTTGTGTTCAGCATGTGGACAGATGGAAACCATTTGCTGCACTGGTGGGGATCGCCGGGTGTGAAGCTTGATGTTGTATCGATTAACGTGAAGCCAGGCGGGCTGTTTCACTACAAGCAGACACTGCCGGATGGACAAGTGGTGTACGGAAAATTTACATATCATAAAGTGGAATCACCGAACAAGCTTGCTTTTACCAGTTCATTTGCGGACGAACAAGGGGGGACGGTCCGTGCGCCATTCAATGAAAGCTGGCCGCTTGAAGTTTTAAATACGCTCAGTTTTTCGGAAGAAAACGGCGAGACGACGATTGAGATAGAAGGACTGCCGTTTAATGCGACAGAAGAAGAAAGAGCGGTGTTTCAATCCGCCGAAGAAGCCATTAAAAAAGGGTTTTTCGGAACATTTGCACAGCTTGAAGACTATATAGAAAATATCCGATCATAAAGAAACTTTTATAAGGGACGATTCGTTTTTTGGATGAAAAAGACGATCGGTCCCTTTTTTATATGTTATTTCCACACTTTTCTATTAACCCGCAGGCGAAAATGTCTTTTTTCACAGTCTAACGCTTCTCTCCGCTGGGTATAACACTAGTACGATCAAGGTTTTTCTGGAGGAGGAAATACAGTGAAATGGCAGGGAAGAAGAGGCAGCTCAAACGTGGAAGACCGGCGGGGCATGGGCGGAAAAGCGGTGCTTGGCGGCGGGATTGGTGGAGTTGGCTTAATTATAGTGCTTATTTTTACGCTGCTTGGCGGTGATCCGTCTCAATTACTTGGCGGTATGTCGGGCACCAATACGGTTCCTTACGAAGAAACTGAACAAGATCAGGAGCTTGCCGAGTTTGTGTCTGTTGTGCTGGCTGATACAGAAGATGTATGGACCAAAGTATTTCAGGAAGAAGGCATGGTATACGAAAAACCGGTTTTAGTCTTATATTCAGGCAGTGTAGACTCTGCCTGCGGAACCGCCACCTCAGCGGTCGGTCCTTTTTATTGTCCGGGTGACCAGAAGCTCTACATCGATTTAAGTTTTTATCAAGAACTGCAAAGCAAGTTTCAAGCACCTGGAGACTTTGCAATGGCGTATGTGATCGCCCACGAAGTCGGGCACCACGTTCAAACACTGCTGGGCACCTCTCAAAAAGTACATGCTTTGCGGGAGCAGCTGAGCGAAGAAGAGTACAACAAATATTCGGTTAAGCTGGAACTGCAGGCCGACTACTATGCGGGCGTCTGGGCTCATCATGCCCAGGGAATGGATTTGCTTGAAGAAGGTGACGTAGAAGAAGCATTGACTGCGGCAAGCGCCGTCGGAGATGATACGATTCAAAAGCGTTCACAAGGATATGCTGTACCGGACAGCTTCACGCACGGTACGTCAGAGCAGCGGAAAAAATGGTTTTACCGCGGTTTTCAATCCGGTAATTTAGAAAACGGAGACACATTCAACGCAAAGGATTTATAAAGGGCTTAGGCAAGGTTATGAATAACAGGCCGGATGATTCTGATGCATAGCCGGAAAAAGCTTTTACTGGCCCGGCAGCAGAATAACTTGGCTCATTATAAAAAATCCAGAAGAGGCACAATAAAAGAAGAGGTTTTAACGGCCGTTGAAACCTCTTCTTTTTTCTTTCGCTTAAAAAGTCGTATAATGGGTTGTACATGAAAAAAGCTGGAGGGAATCATGATGGAAAAATTGCAATCAATGGATCAATTTGAGCAGTTGAAAAAAGAAGAGCGCGTTGTTTTAATGTTTTCAGCGGACTGGTGCCCGGACTGCCGGGTCATTGAGCCGATCTTGCCGGGTATTGAAGCGGATTACCCGGAGTATCAGTTTATTTATGTAGACCGGGATGAGTTTATTGACTTGTGCGGTGAGCTGAATGTATTTGGTATTCCGAGCTTCGTCGCTTACCATAGCGGAGAAGAAGCGGGCCGATTTGTCAGCAAAGACCGGAAAACACAGGAAGAAATCGAAGCGTTCCTTAACAGTTTATCCGCTTGATTGTCTTATGCCGCTGCTCTGATTTGAGCAGTGGTTTTTTCGTGGGCGCAGCCCGGCGGTAAAAACGAAACGGCCTGCTGTTGAAGGAAGAAGCGGACATAGTATAATGAAGTATACTGCTTCATGCACAGGATGATTATTTTGCAGAAATAGGTGAACGTGAAGATGGAAAACGATCAAAAGGCGCCGCTGTTTAACGGGTGGCTCGCCTTGACTAGGATGCAGGCGGCTGTTGCTCAGGATCTGGAGGGGGCACTGCAGCAGGAGCACGGCCTTTCGCTAAATGAATGCTATGTACTGCTGTTTTTATCAGAAGCTCCTGAGAAAAAGTTAAAATTGTATCAGCTGCAGGAAATGGTCGGGTTAAGTCAAAGTGCGATGTCCCGCCTGGTAAACCGGCTGGAAGAAAAAAACTGCCAGGTTCTCAGGCGCCATAGCTGCGAGGATGACCGCCGTGCCATTTACGCTTCGCTTACAAAAGAAGGGGAAGAAAAGTTGAAAAAGGTATTAAATACTTTTTGCAAAACGCTTGAGTCCGCTTTTTCAAGCTCGGCTGTTCAAGAAAGTCTTCAGTCTGCATTTCGCCAGCTGAAAAGATAACTGTGTTTAGAAAGCTTTCCATTTGGGGAAAGCTTTTTTGTATGCAAGGCGCATTGTTTGACAGGTAAGTTTCAGTAAGAGATAATTTACATGCACGCGCATACATATAAAATGTGAAGAAAAGGAGAAGAACAGCATGGAGCATTTGTTTACACCTTACAAAATAAAGGGACTTGAATTAAAAAATCGTGTCGTGATGCCGCCAATGTGCCAATACTCGGTAGAGGCAAAAGACGGAATCGCAAATGACTGGCACTTTGTTCACTATGTCAGCCGGGCGGTTGGCGGAACAGGCTTTATTATTATTGAAATGACCGACGTAGAGCCGGATGGCCGTATTACAGACTTTGACTTAGGTTTATGGTCAGACGAGCAAATTCCAGCCCTAAAAAGAATTATTGAGGCTGTTCACCAGCACGGGGCAAAAGTGGCGGTTCAAATCGCTCATGCCGGACGCAAAGCAGAAGATGCGGAGCAGCCGGTGGCACCATCTGCCATCGCTTTTGACGAGAAGTCTAAAACACCAAGAGCATTATCGACGGAAGAAGTAAAAGAGATGGTCGAAAAATTCCGGTCTGCTGTCCGCCGGGCAGTGGAAGCAGGAGTAGACGCCATTGAGCTTCATGGAGCGCATGGCTACTTGATTCACCAATTCCAGTCTCCTCTGACAAATAAACGGACAGATGAATACGGACAAGAGCTAACAAAGTTCGGAAAAGAAGTGATTGCTGCGGCTAAAAGCGAAATGCCGGAAGACATGCCGCTTATTATGCGTATTTCTGCAAGAGAGTATGTTGAAGGCGGCTATGGCATTGAGGAAAGCATTGCCTTTGCAAAAGAGTATAAAGCAGCAGGTGTTGACATGTTCCACATTAGCGCAGGCGGCGAAGGCCCAATTGCCGCAGCTGGACGGCCGGGCACGCATGCCGCTTATCAAGTACCACTGGCGCGGGCTATTAAAGAAGCGGTCGACGTACCCGTTATTGCAGTCGGGCGCCTGGATGAGCCTGTTTTGGCCAATGCGGTGATCGGCAACGAAGAAGCTGATCTTGTGGCGGTCGGACGCGGCATGCTGAGAAATCCAAACTGGACGCTTGAAGCAGGGATTCAATTAGGAAAAGAAGCAGGCATTCCTAAACAGTACCAAATGGGCTTCCCAAGAAAATAAAATAGCAGCAGGAGCGTTTGAACAAGTTTGTTCAGACGCTTTTTTTTGTAGGTAAATAATGAATGAATACTCATTTGGGTTTTTGTACAATAAAATAAAAACAAGATGTTAACAAGGAGAGTGAATAGAAATGAAGTCTTTTTCTTTGATTCAAACAAAAGTGGAAAACAAGATCGCTTACATCATACTAAAAAACCCTCCTGTAAATGTTCTGAATGAAAGATTGCTGGAAGAGCTGGAGCAGTGTATCGAGGAGCTGAATCACAATCCGTCTGTCAGAGCCGGTATTTTAACAGGGGATGGTTCTTTCTTTGTGGCCGGGGCAGATATTAAAGAATTCACGTCTTTGTTTGGACAGGAAGAAGAAGCAAAAAAAGCTGCGCGGAAAGGCCAGGCATTATGCACAAAAATAGAGCATTCTGAAAAACCAATCATTGCCGCGATTAATGGTGCCTGCCTGGGCGGGGGGCTGGAACTGGCGATGAGCTGTCATCTGCGGATTGCGGTGCATGAAGCAAAACTCGGGCTTCCCGAAACAAAGCTCGGCTTGATTCCAGGCTACGGGGGAACGCAGCGCCTCACCCGGTTAACGAATACGGCAACAGCGCTTGAACTCATTTTAACCGGACGGTTTATAGATGGACGGGAAGCAGAACGGATCGGTTTGGTGAACCGTTCTGTCGAGGCAGACCAGCTTTTGCAGGAAGCGTCCGCAACAGCGGAGCTCATTTCACAGAAAAGCCGCTTGTCTGTAAAAGCAGCGATGCAGGCTGTATTCGCGGGTGCAGAGCTTCAACTTGGGCAAGGACTGGCGCTTGAAGCTGAACAATTCAGTGCGCTGTTTGCTTCACAAGACGTGCAGGAGGGCGTAACTGCTTTTATCGAAAAACGTCCAGCTGTATTTCGGGATCAATAAACCCTCTTTGTATGGAGCTCTACGTTTATTGTATAATAAACATAGATTGTAAAATGGAAAGCGAGTGTTCAGTGTGGGACGTAAATGGAATAACATTAAAGAAAAGAAAGCATCAAAAGATGCCAACACAAGCCGTATTTACGCCAAATTCGGCCGTGAAATCTATGTAGCAGCCAAGCAGGGCGAGCCGAATCCAGAAAGCAATCAGGCGCTTCGGATGGTGCTCGAGCGCGCGAAAACATACAGCGTGCCTAAAACGATTATAGACCGGGCGATCGAAAAAGCAAAAGGCGGAGCGGAAGAAAACTACGATGAGCTTCGCTACGAAGGATTTGGGCCAAGCGGCTCTATGGTGATCGTAGATGCTTTAACAAATAACGTGAACCGGACTGCTTCTGATGTGCGGGCTGCATTTGGGAAAAACGGCGGAAACATGGGTGTGAGCGGTTCGGTTGCTTACATGTTTGATGCAACAGCCGTGTTCGGCCTGGAAGGAAAAACAGCGGACGAAGTGCTGGAGTTGTTAATGGAAGCCGATATCGATGTACGGGATGTGCTTGAAGAAGAAGAGTCCGTGATTGTGTATGCAGAGCCGGATCAATTCCATGCTGTGCAGGAAGCGCTGAAAGCAGCGGGCGTAACAGAATTTACGGTTGCGGAGCTGACGATGCTTGCACAAAACGACGTGGCATTGTCAGAAGAAGACCAGGCACAATTCGAAAAAATGATTGATGCTATCGAAGATTTAGAGGATGTACAGCAGGTATACCACAACGTTGATTTGGGATAAGAAGAAAAAAGCAGCGCTCTGGGAGCGGCTGCTTTTTCTTTTGTCCAAAACGCTTTAGTAAGATAAACTGGATTATTTTAGGGTGTGACTGCTATGATAAAAGTAGAATAAGAAGCAAAAGTGAGGGTGCATCATGTTTGATTTTTCGACGCTGCTGACGTTTACGGCGGTTGTGATCGGCTTGTTTTTGGTTCCCGGTCCGGCTGTTTTACTAACGGCAGCACGAACGGTTCAAAACGGACGGAAAGCCGGCGTTATTACCGGCCTGGGTCTTGCAACGGGTGATTTAATTCATACTATTTTTGCGGCTGTCGGCCTGTCGGCTATTTTAATGACATCTGCTTTCGCATTTAATATGGTGAAATGGGCTGGTGCCTTTTATTTATTTTATATGGGCATCCGCGCTGTTTTTGCTAAGGCCTCTCACACGGAAATGGCCAAGGCATCGGCAGCTTCAGCCGGGCGCATTTATAGACAAGCGATTCTGGCAGAGGTACTGAATCCGAAAACAGCGCTGTTTTTTCTGGCTTTTCTGCCGCAGTTTGTGGATCCGGCGCGCGGTGCGTCTATTTTTCAATTTATGACACTCGGTCTCATTTTCGTGCTGCTCGGCGTGATATATACGACGCTGATTGCGCTGGCTATCGAACCGATCAGCGAGCGGGTAAAGCGCATTTCGTGGCTGAACCGGGGCGGCGGTAATAAAGTGATCGGTGCGATTTATATCGGCCTTGGCGTTAAAATAGTACTTCAAGGGCGTTAAAAAACAGCCTCTGGCAGGAGAGGCTGTTTTTTATTAAGCGTGTTTCCATGTTGTAGATTGTCCGGATTTGGGGCAGGATGGGAAAGTATCGCCTTGTGCAAGCTCAACTTCGTCTTTGTCTTCATCTGCATACGTACCGGCTTCTGTCACGCGGTCGCCGGTATTGTGTATATGATCTTCATGGCGCCAGGTGGTCGGTGCATTTATATTCGGGCAGACCGGAAATTGTTCCCCTTCCTTTAATTCTTCCCTTTTGCCGGCGGCACAAATGTAAGTGCCGGTTTCTTGAACGGGTTCATCTGTGTGGTGAAGATCTTTTATTGTGCTCATCGGAAAAGTCCTTTCTTTTTTCGGCTTAAAAGAGCTTTTGTGTAGTAGAATAGCCGGGAATACGGAACTTCAAACATTTTCTAAAAAAAAGAAGGCTTTAGAAAGGGGCAGGCGGGGAAAGGAAAGGAATAAGCATTCTTTAAAAAGGAGGATTCTCTCAATGACGAGCCATAACGCTGCCGCATACTTTAAAAGCATTCATCCAAGGCAGATGATCATGCATACCACTGGAAAAGATTCCGTCTCTAATATGGATCTTACTGTTATTGCTGATTTAAATAAACGGTATCACCTGCCGGACGAGGTGATTAATGTCCTTATTCAATACATACTTCTGGCTTCCTTGTCTCTCAGCCACCCGTCGCTTTTTAAAATTGCAATGCATTGGAGCAGATTAAAGGTGGAAACCGCAGAAGAAGCAATGAAGCTCGTTCAAAAAGAACATACAAAATATAAAACGCTCTGGATGACGGACATTCTTCACTCGAAGAAAAAAACCGTCCTCACGGTGGATATGATCCGCGGGGCGGCTTCCAGTAATTTAACGGATGAACAGCTTGGCGCTTATATTCGGGAGCTGTTTGCGCGCTCATAAAAAAGCTTCAGCGGCTCGATACCGCTGAAGCTTTTTAGTTTTGGCGATGTCGCCATCCGCCGAGGGAAGAGATATCTCTTCCAGCCGCTGCCGCGCTCGCTTCACATAGGAATCCCTGCGCATGTGTGCCATCTTCGAGCTTAATAGTGCCAAAACCAAGCGGCGATGGAATAAGGGAAACAAATGACCCTAATTGAGAAATAGGCATTTCCCACAATTCCAGTTCAATAGAGAAGCCATTCTCTGTTGTTCGAATGAGGCCCGGCTTTTTCGGCACGGTATCGAGCTCTACAAGCTTATATTCGGAAGCTGTTTTTGCTTCCCGGACAAAAACGGCTTCATGCTCGAGCATTTGCTTTTCAAGCGGAAATCCCTTCATATGAAGGCCACAGACAGCAACGAGCGTCGTGGATGGTTTTTCAGGCGCGCGGCGGCCGTGCAAAAACAAGCCGGCGAAGCCCGTAATCAAATGCTCATCTCTTGGTCCTGAAAACAGTGTAATGCCAAACGGCACGTTTTGGGCTGCATCTTCGGCTGGAATGTTCACAGCGGACAAATCGAGCAAATTGCAGTGATTTGTATAAAGTCCCATTTGACTGTTTGTTTGAATAGGGTTGTTGCGGACTTCTTCGCGTGTCCACGTACCGCCAGCTGTCGGCATAATCAAAACGGCGTCTTGAAGCTGCTGATGCGCTTTTTGTTTAAACGCCTGAAGCGTATGCATTGCCTTGAAAACGGAGGCTGCGTCATATTCCGGCTTATCTCCGGATCGTAACACGGCTTCTGTTGCCGGGAATACGGCGCTTTGATGTTCGTTAATAAAAGAGCCCAAATCAGCCCAGCGCTCTGCTACCCAAGGGCCGTCGTATAATACAGCAGCCGCTTCGGAAAGATAGGTGACATCGATCGGTTCAACAGGCAGACCGAGCGCATGCAGCTTTTCTAACGTATGCTGCCAGGCTTGTTTATATTGATCTGCAAATGGCCCGTAAAAAACCGGCAATTCGCCTGGTACTAATATTTTTTTCGGAAGGGCCGACGCCTGGCGTGTAATCCGTTTCGACCATGGGTCCCGGGCATCAAAGCCGCGGACTGCCTGGTCGACAAGATCCGCATCATCCAAGTTATTGGCGAAAACCGTTACACAATCAAGGCTCGCACACGCCGGAACGACGCCTTTGACCGGCCATGCACCCAGGCTCGGCTTGTAGCCGATCAGCCGGTTGAGCCCGGCTGGTACGCGTCCAGATCCTGCTGTGTCTGTGCCGAGTGAAAAAGCCGCCTGGCCGCGGGCGACGGATACGGCGGAGCCCGCGCTTGAACCGCCGCTGATTAAATCAGGGTTCAGCGCATTGTGCGTTTCGCCATACGGGCTTCTTGTTCCAACGAGTCCGGTCGCAAATTGGTCCAGGTTTGCTTTTCCGACGGGAATGGCACCGGCGTCTATCAAGCGCCCAACGACGGCTGCATGTTCATCGGGTGTGTAAGCAAATTCTGCACACCCCGCTGTTGTTGCCACACCGGCAAGGTCGATGTTGTCTTTAATGGCAAATGGAATGCCCCAAAGTGGTGCCTGGGATGGGTCGATAGTCTTTAAGCGTTCTACGTAAGGGCGGATAAAGCTCCAGGACGGCGGTGTAATCCAAATATTCATGTCCCGGTCAGCCTCAGCCCGCTCGATAATTTGCTCAATGACCATCTCCGGCTTTAAGCTGCCAGATTGGTAGCCCTCTTTTAACTCACGAATGGATAACATTTTCGGCAGGTTTATCGTCTGCATCAAAAGCACCTCGCTTTTCTTTTGTAATGGAAACAATCAACTGTCCCGCATGAACTTCATCTCCTGGCATTACATAAACAGCCTCGACAAAGCCATCACATGGAGCCGGCTGGGGAAATTCCATTTTCATGCTTTCTTCAATGATGAGCGTATCGCCTTTTTTCACTTCGTCTCCTGGAGAAACAAGAACCTTCCATACACTTCCAGGCATCGAGCAGCGGACAGCTTCCGCTCCTTCCGGAATGATTTCTTCGGCGGGCTCTGCTGCTTCATGCTCGGATACATATTCCGCAAGGCCAAGCTCGCGCCAGCTTTCCCGCTCGGCACGGAAAGCAGCCTGCTGTGTTTGGCGGAATTCCTGAGCGCTTTCTTCAATGGATTCGAGAAAAGCTAAATAGTCGCCAAGTTTAAAGGTGGTTTCCGTAATATCGATTTCAAAACGTCCGCGCAGGAAGTCTTCACGCATTTCAAGCAGTTCGTCTGCACTAACCGGATAAAATTGAATTTGGTCGAAGAAACGGAGCAGCCATGGCTTGCCAGCCTGGAAGCTTTCGGTTTCACGAAGCCGGTTCCAAACCTGTACGGTACGGCCGACAAACTGATAGCCTCCCGGTCCTTCCATGCCGTATACACACATGTAGGCACCGCCGATCCCGACCGCGTTTTCCGGCGTCCATGTACGCGCCGGATTGTATTTCGTTGTTACAAGCCTGTGGCGCGGGTCAACCGGCGTGGCGACAGGAGCACCGAGATACACATCTCCCAGGCCAAGAACAAGATAATTGGCGTCAAACACGATGCGTTTTACGTCTTCGATATCGTTTAACCCGTTGACCCGGCGGATAAATTCAAGATTGCTCGGGCACCACGGAGCGTCAGGGCGGACGTTTTTCTGATAGCGCTCGATGGCCAGCTGCGTCGCCGGATCGTCCCAGGAAAGGGGAAGACGGACAATGCGCGATGGCACTTCAATTTCTTCAAGCGGTGGAAGATTTTCATCGATCGCTGCGAGAACTTCGCAAAGCTCCGTGATCGACATTTTGGAAGCATCGATATGAACCTGCAAAGAACGGATACCTGGCGTTAAATCAAGAACTGGAATGTCAGGGCGTGCTTGAACGGCTTCCATTAAAGCGTGAACCTGAAAACGAAGCAGAAGGTCAAGCTCCATCTCCCCGTATTCAACTAGGACGTGTTCGTCGCCTGCCGCCCGGATCGTCATCGGGAAGCTGCCCGTTGCCTGTTCAATGAGAATAGGATAATCCGGTTTCAGCTGGGCCGGTTCTTTCGGCAGTGTTGGAAGCGAGGAAACCCCTTCTTGTAACCCAATGGCATTCAGGTGCTGCTCTTGTGCCTGGCGAAGAGCTTCGGCTTCCTGGAGTGTAAGCAGCCGAAAACGGATGCGGTCGCCGGCATGCAGCTGGCCAATTTTCCAAAATTCCGCGGAAGCCGTTGTGACAGGGCAGACAAATCCACCCAGGCTCGGGCCGTCCGGACCAAGTAAAATCGGCATGTCACCTGTTAAATCAAGTGTTCCGATGGCATACGCATTATCATGGATATTAGATGGATGAAGGCCGGCTTCACCGCCGTCTTCACGTGTCCAGAGCGGAGCAGGCCCAATTAAGCGGACACCGGTGCGTGAGCTGTTAAAGTGAACTTCCCAGCTTGTTTCAGTGAGCTGCTCCAAGTACTCCGGCAATAAAAATTCCGTTGTGCAATGAGGGCCAGGGATCACACCAATGATCCATTCTTTTGTTAGAGCCGGCTGTTTGTCTGCTGCAAGCGCCGCAGGAGAAGGAAGGGAAACAGGATGAACCTGCAAAACATCTCCCGTTCTCAGCGCCCGTCCGCCATGTCCGCCAAATCCGCCAAGGGTAAACGTTGCAGCGCTGCCGAGGTGAAGCGGCATATCCAATCCGCCTGCTAGGAGGAAATAAGTGCGCATGCCTGTTTCGGCTTCACCGAACGTCAGGACCTGTCCGCGTTTTGCCTGCACAACCGTATACATAGGCACTGCCTCTTCATCCAGTACCGCCTTCATGTCCGCCCCTGTCAGGCAAAAAGCAGTATCGCCGCGGAAACGGTAAGACCCGCCGCGAAGAGTCAGTTCAAGACCAGCAGCCCGGTCTTCATTTCCTAAAAGCTTATTGCCGATTCGGAACGAAAAAGGATCCATCGGTCCGCACGGAGGAACGCCTACATCCCAGTGGCCAACGCGGCCCGGCCAGTCCTGCACGGTCGTTTGAATGCCGCCATCAAGCACTTCAATCGCCTGTTCCGCTGGTGTAAAACCGTCGAGCATACGGGTATGAACGAGACCGCTTCGGCAGTCGTTTTCCTGCAGGAGCGCTTGAATGAATTGAAGGTTTGTGGTCACACCGTAAAGGCGCGTTTCACGAAGTGCTGCATGAAGCTTGTCAATGGCTTCTTCGCGCGTATCGGCATGAACAATCACTTTTGCAAGCATAGGGTCGTAAAGAGACGTCACGTTCAGCCCATCCCGCACCCATGTTTCAATGCGTACTTGTTCAGGAAAGCGGACCTGGTCGAGCTGGCCGCCGCTTGGCCGGAAGTCGTTCAAGCAGTCTTCTGCATAAATGCGGGCTTGAATGCTGTGGCCTTTTGGCGTTTCGTACAAGTGGCTGAGCCCGCGTAATTCGCCTGCTGCCTCGCGCACCATCCATTCCACTAAATCGATGCCAAGCACTTCCTCCGTTACGCCATGCTCGACTTGAAGCCGGGTGTTTACTTCAAGAAAATAAAACTGCTCTGCTTCTGGGTCGTATAAAAATTCGACGGTTCCTGCACTCCGGTAGCCGACTTTTTCTGCAAGACGCTTGGCAGAGTCAAGCATTTGTTTACGGACCACAGAAGAAAGGCAGGGAGCCGGGCTTTCTTCGACGACTTTTTGATTGCGCCGCTGAATCGAGCAGTCCCGCTCGCCAAGCGCGGCTACTTCACCGAATTCATTGCCGAAAATTTGCACTTCCACATGTCGCGCTTTTTGGATGTATTTCTCTAAAAACACACCGCCGTTGTTAAAGTTGGTCTCGGCCAGACGGCAGACTGAATCAAAGGCGTCGCGAAGCGCGGTTTCATCCCCGCAGACACGCATGCCGATGCCGCCGCCGCCCGCTGTGCTTTTCAGCATAACCGGATAGCCGATTCGCGCTGCCTCTGACAAAGCTGTTTGAAGATCTGTAATGAGTGCTGTACCGGGAAGAAGCGGGACACCCGCTTTTTCCGCCATTTCACGGGCAGAGTGCTTTAAGCCGAACAGCTCCATTTGCTCCGGTGTCGGGCCCATAAACGCAATGCCATTTTCGCGGCAGGCACGGGCAAAATCAGCATTTTCACTTAAAAATCCGTATCCGGGGTGAATGGCCTGAGCGCCTGTTTGGATAGCAGTGTTTAAAATAAGCTCGGCATTTAAATAGCTGTCTTTCGCTGCGCCTTCCCCAATTAAAATCGCTTCGTCTGCTAAATCAACATGCAGGCTGTCCTGATCTGCTTTTGTGTAGACGGCAACAGATGCGATGCCCATTTGTCGAAGGGTTCGTTCAATGCGGACAGCAATGGCTCCGCGGTTGGCAATTAATACTTTTGTAAACATGGTCATCGCTCCTTTAGTTTTGATTCCAGATCAGCAGCTGAATCGGTGTCGGGTTAAAGGCGTTGCAAGGATTATTTAACTGCGGGCAGTTGCTGATTAGGACAAGTGTCCGGTTCACTGCCTGCATTTCCACATAGTAGCCGGGAGCCGAAACACCGTCAGCAAAGGTTAAGCCGCCGTCTGGTGTGACCGGTACATTCATGAAAAAGTTGACGTTAGGAGCTAAATCCCGCTTTGTAAAGCGCGGGTCATTTTTGGAAAGCTGCAGCATAAACGTGTCACGGCAGTTATGCATCGGCAGCGTCTCGTGTGAGTAGCGCACTGTATTGCTTTGTGCCGAGCAGGCGCCGCCAAGCGTATCATGACTGCCGCACGTATCGGCCACAATTTTCACAAGTTCTTTGCCTGACTCAGATAAAAGAATAGAGCCGGTTGTTAAATACACATTGCCCTGGCGCGTAATCGTGTTGACCGCGCTGTAATGATCCGCCGGATTATCAGCATCATAAAACAATGTGTCCGCTGCTTGGTTTCCTTCCAGGTCGACAATACGAAGTACCTGTCCTGGTTCCAGCGTATACGTCCAGCCATCTCCCGCTGGGATCGTTTTATTGTAAAAAGCATCCTCTGTTTTTCGATCGCTCATAACATGATGTAATAATGCCATTATCGAACGCCTCCTTGAGTAAGCATTGTGTGGTCCCATGTATTTTCAAACGCACGCCGGTTTTCCGGGCGGTGATTCAAGCAAAGATCGTCTTCCTGCACCGGAGCTGCACCCGTAATGTCGATTTTCACCGGTATAGAAGGATAGACGGGGCTTGGGTCAAGCGGATTTGGCGTATTAGATAAAATGAGCAGAACATCTAATTCCGTCCGCAGTGTCACAGAGTCGCCTTTTTTAGAATGGCCGGAAACAAAATGCATGCGGCCGTCTTCCGTGCAGTACACTTTGGAAAACAAATTCACAACAGGGACGAGATCGCGTGTTGTCAGGCCGTTTCGGAACAGTTCAACGGCAAAGTTTTCTTCACCGCTTCGATACCAGTCGTTTCGTTTTTCCTGATAGGTTGTTCGTCCGTAGCGCTCGTCGACGATACGGCGTGAGATGTAACCGGAAATCGTATCATGCCAGCCGAGTGAGTCATCTGTAAGGCTGGCCAGTACGCGCCCGTTATCACTCATCAGCACGTTTCCAGCCGTTAAACGGGCAGTATGCTGGGCTTTTAATGTATCCGGCATATTGTAGCGCTCTGCCGTGTCTATGGCGGAATAAAGAAGAAGAGAGACGTTGGCGCCATCTTCCATCGCCGTAAATGTAATCGATTTGCCGCGGCTGATCCGGCCGGACCATTTGCCGCCAGCAGGGATATACTTTGTTAACATATCAGTCATGTAAAACAGCCTCCTTTTGAATGAACAAAGCGCAGAGCGCTCATATGGAATCATGAAAAAAGGATAAAAGCCCGGGAGATGATCGTCTCCCAGGCTTTTATCCTTCCGTGTATACAGCAGCAGCTGTACGCTCTCTCTCGGACCAGGCTTTAAAGAGAAACTCTTTAAACGGAACCCTAGACAGCTTTTTGTTTCCAACACAGTGTGGAAACCTTTATTGGTTTATGCAACCAGTATAACAATCTGAAAAAACTGAAAACAACTCTTGTGTCAGATTATCTTACATCGTTTTTTGCTGGACAATCGGTTTTGTTTGAACATCCCGCTGCTTGCTTTGAGCGGACAGCCAGGCTCTTCTAGTGGACCAGTAAATGAAGCCAATGACTAACCAGATTATTCCGTAAGCCAGTGTGTGCTTATTTAAAAGAGTAAGGAGCCAGCCGATAAACCCGGCGCCGATCAGTGGGAAAATAAGATACAAAAATGTTTCTTTCGGTGAATGCTTCTTTAGCTTTATATAGTAATGGGCAATAACAGATATATTCACGAATGTAAAAGCAGTTAAAGCGCCAAAGCTGACAAACATAACGGCTGTATCCAAATTAATAAAAACAGCGGATAAAGAAACGGCAGCGACAAACAAGATGTTTGCAACCGGTGTTTGGTATGTCGGATGAAGAGAGGTAAACAGCTTCTCCGGCAGAATCGATTCACGTCCTAAAGCGTACATAAACCGGCTGACACTAGTGACAGAGGAAACCCCTTGCGTAAACGTAGCGATGATCAATACCATAATAAATAACGAGCTTAAGAGGTTTCCGCCAACAAGCTGTACAAGGCTGTAAGCGGCATTGTCGGGATTGGTAAACGTAAAGTCAGGATAAGCAACCTGCGTTAAATACGAAATCGCAATGTACATCGCCGCAGCAATAAACACAATGAGGAAGATGGCTTTCGGGATCGTTTTATCCGCTTCGATCGTTTCTTCTGACATCGTGGTGACGGCGTCAAATCCGAGAAAGCAAAAGCAGATTAGTGCGGCACCGGAAAAAACAGCACCCAGTCCAGCATGTTCACCGAAAAACGGTGCAAGCGAAAACAGGGAGCTTGACCCGGTATCGCCAGTGACAATATCTTTTACGATCAATAAGCAGAACAACAGGATAAATCCAATTTGTACAAGAACCGAAATACCACTGACGCGTGCAGCGGACTTGATGCCGATAATATTCACGACCGCAAGCACCACATTCATCACAATAATCCAGACGAAAACCGGAATGGCTGGAAACTCGGTATTCATAAAAATGCCAAATGTTAAGACCGCAATAATGGGTGAAAAAATATAATCCATTAATAGAGCCCAGCCGACTAAAAATCCGGCTTTGGGATGGATTGCTTTTTTCGTATAGGTGTAAGCAGAACCTGAAATCGGATACGCTTTGACCATGCGGCTGTAACTGTATGCAGTAAAGAAAATAGCCAGAAAAGCAGCGATATAAGCAGCGGCCATCATCCCGCCTGCCGCTTCAAATGCAACGCCGTAAACTGTAAAGAAAATCATCGGTGTCATCCAGGCAAGCCCCATAAATACAACTTGATGCAGCTTCAGTGATTTTAAAAGTGTCGTTTTTTCAGTCATCTTCATTCACCCTCTTTTCCGAATATAGCGGAAAAATAAAAAGCCCGGGAGAATTTTATGTAAAATTCTCCCGGGCTTTTATCCCTCCGTGTATACAGTACATACTGTACGCTCCCTCTCGGACCAGACGTTTTTCAACCGGAACCCTAGGCAGCATCTTTGTTCTTGATTGCGATAATAAGAACCCCTATTTGTTTGATAATACGGAGTATAGAGAGAAAAAAGAGTGTGTTCAATGAACATGTTAGATTTTATAACAAAATATTTCGAAAACTCTTTTTTGCATTCCCTTTTTTCTTCTTTTCTTTGTACAATGGTCTGGACACAGAAAGAGGAGGACAAGAAATGAAACAGTCAAAATGGGGGGCATTAGCATGGGGCTCTATCGCTGTGTTCTTTGCGCTCAGCCTTTGGTTCAGTGCTTCCGCTGTGATCAATGATCTGACAAACCAGTGGGGATTGGCGGAAGCGGATAAACCATGGGTGTCGGCTGCCGTGCCGGCCGGGTTTGCAGCCGGCGCTTTGATAAGTGCTGTTTTAGGAATTTCTGACCGATTTCCAGCAAGAAAATTATTTATGATATCAGCCCTGGCAGGAGCGCTTGCCAACAGCCTGCTTTTGTTTGCAGATCATCCTTTTATCGGTATTTTGCTGCGTTTTGTGACCGGAGCAGCACTTGCAGGTGTTTATCCGGTAGCCGTTAAAGTATTAACGCTCTGGTTTCCGAAGCACAGGGGCCTCGCGATTGGCATTGTGATTGGTGCACTCACTCTTGGTTCGGCCCTGCCGCATTTGCTGGCAGCCCTGACGATGAAGGTAGATTGGAGAGGGGTTATTCTCTTAAGCTCCATTTTATCGGTGTTGTCGGCAGTCATTATGATTCGTTTTGTGCAGGACGCCCCCCAGCAGGGCACACCGTCTGTTTTCTCGGTCAATATGATTGGTAAAGTACTGCGTAACAAGCCGGTTATGCTCGCGAACTACGGGTATTTCGGGCACATGTGGGAGCTGTATGCCATGTGGACATGGCTGCCGCTTTTTATGGCAGAAGGCGGCTTGGCGCACGCTTCTTTTCTTTCATTTGTAACGATTGGCCTGGCTGGTGCAGCTGGGTGTGTGCTCGGCGGTTTACTCGCAGACAAGGTGGGCCGTGCCCGGCTGACTATTTGGGCCATGGGGGTGAGTGCTGTCTGTGCCTTTGTGATTGGCTTCACTTTTGAATATTCATTGCTGCTTATGATGGTAGTGGCTTCTATTTGGGGATGTTCTATTATTGCAGATTCTGCCCAGTTTTCAGCAGCCGTTTCTGAGTTTGCAGAGGGAGATTATTTGGGCACCGCACTGACATTTCAAATGAGTATCGGATTTTTGTTAACAATTATATCCATTAATCTGGTATCATGGATACAAGTGCATGCAGGCTGGGAATGGGCCTTTTTTGTTCTTGGGATTGGCCCTGTGCTGGGCATAGCGGCCATGTCCCGGCTTCGAAACTACGAAAAGGCGGCTGGAAGTGAATAAAGCAGCAAAAGCATATGGGGTTCGTTTTGGAAAGGGGAAAGCGGACCGGCATTTGTATCGGCGTGGTTGTTTGGCGCCGATTCCGGCTCGGCTTGTCATTGGAATCAAAACGGCGGCCTGTTTTCTATGAAATTGAAAAGGAACGTCTTCCTCAAAAAGGAGATTCCAGTATTCTGTTAAACAGCCGGGAGGAACCGGCAGCTATTATCCAAACAAAATCATGCCTATGAATAAAGTGCCGGCCGAATTCGCGGAAGCAGAAGGAGGGGGGACCGTTCATACATATAGCGGTGCGAAGCGCATAATAACTTTTTCACACTTGCTTTTCAAGAGTCGGACCGGGAATTTCAAGGCGATATGCTGCTCGTATGTAAGCGCCTTGTTCTTTAGATATAAAAGAAAGCGCTTTAAAAATGGCGATAAGAGTACAGCAAGCTACATAATCATAGGGATAGGCTTATTTTTTGATTTATTTTGGACGTGGGTTTGATTGGTCATAAACAGGTATGCACCAAAAAGAAGTCCTGGTTGAAGACTGATGAATCAGAAGCAAGAAAAGAGATAGTTTAAGGTGGCGTCTGCCGTTTATATTTTCTTCTTCGCCAGTGATAATGGCGGCAGTGCCCGCATAAAAATAAGGAGTGTTTTTTTGAGCCTGAAAAGGAAAAAGCCCTGCGGATATCGAATTGTAAGAAAGAAACAGGGGGAATATGGGAAAGAGGAGTGGGGGCAATTGACAGGTATCATGCCCGATCAAATCAATCAAACCATTGGTGAGCAAGAAGAAATGTATCAGAATATTATCGAATATTCGCTTGAAACAATTGTGATTCATGTTGATTATAATATTCTTTATATTAATGAATCCGGGACCGATTTTTTTCGGGCTCCAAAAGAAGCGCTTATTGGCGGTAATATTCTATCCGTGTTTCAGCCATCATCACATGACATGATCAAAAAACGGATTCAAAAAGCCATGACGGAAGGTGTATTGTCTCCGCTTATTGAAGAAAAAATCATCCGTGCAGACGGCACTGTAGTAGAAACAGAGCTTTACTGCCGGCCAGTTACCTATGGAAATCGAAAAGTGATGCAGTCGGTTTTTCGGGATATATCCGTTCGCAAAGAAGCGGAAAAAATGCTTAAAAACCGTGAAAAGCTTGCTTCAGTCGGGCAGATTGCGGCCGGTATCGTTCATGAAGTGAAAAACCCGCTGACAGCTGTAAAAGGCTTTTTACAGCTGTTGAAAGAATCTCATTCTCATCCGTATCTACAGACAATGGAAAATGAGCTTGATAAAGCGTTAATGACATTGCAAAACTTACTCCAGGTATCAAAGCCGGACTTGCAGGACGAACCGCTTACACCGATTGATTTTTGCAAAGAGCTGCAATCATTAATGCTGTTATTTCAAGACAAGTTGTACAATGTGGAAGTGGAAATGGATCTGCGTAATCCGGGAAGCCGGATTCTTGGGAAGAAAAACCTGTATTTAAAAGCGTTTTTTAATTTAATCAAAAATGCTTTAGAAGCCATTCATGAAAAGGGGAAAATAAAAATCAGCCATTACTGCGACAACCAATGGGTGTATATTAAAGTGGCAGATACAGGCGTAGGAGTGCCGGAGGAAAAGCTTTCTATGCTGGGAACGCCTTTTTTTTCAAGCAAATCAGATGGAACGGGGCTTGGCCTGACACAGGTATATACAACGATTCATGAACATGGAGGGCATATTTCGGTTGAAAGCCGCCTTGGTGAAGGAACAACTTTTTCTATTCGACTGCCTATATCCCACTGAAAAAATGAAACGCCTTTGCACAGCATGCAAAGGAATAAAAAAGCCGTCCACGTAATGGACGGCTTTTTTATTGACACCCGTTTATGCCACACGATGGTCCGTTCATAAGCAGTGTCACTTTTTTCTTTTTCGGTTTTTGTTCTTGGTTAATGAGTTGTTCAAGTGCTTCTTTTACGGGAACACCAGATAATTTCGTACAACCGGCGATAAGAGCAGGTACGCTTGTCACATCAGCTTCATTATGGGCACGGTCCAGCTCATTTTTATGTGTTTCCTCATACAGGCGCTGTTTGAGCGCTTCCTCATATGCCTGCTGATCCAGGCCAATTTCGGCAGCCAGCCGGGACAGCACTTCTACTTGGCCGATGTTTTGCTGCTCCTGAAAAAAAGCGTCCATCAGCCGGTCCGTGTATTCACGTGCTTTGCCGTGCGCCTTTGCAAAATAATATCCTTCAGATGCAAGGCGGGAACTGGGATACGGCGTTACATCCGGCAGAGTAATAGGAACACCCATTTTTTCTGCGAGCGGATAAACAGTTTCTTTCCAATACAGAATACGTTCTTCCTTTTGAAAGGTATCAGCTTGCGCAGACTGTTCGAAAGGGATCCATTGGATATCTATATCATCTTTTTCTTTAAAGGCTTCATAAAGTGACTGTTTTGCCAAAAAGCAAAGCGGGCAGACGTAATCAGAATATACGCTGATTTTTGCCGTCAAAGCAACCTTCTCCTTTCTTATCCCTTTGGGCTGATTATATAGAGTTGGAGCACGTTCGTCTAACAATCTGCATTTTGTGTATTGTTTCACGTGGAACAAAAAAAGATGCCATACAGGCATCTTTTAAACTTTCTTTATTCAGAGGGAGGCTTTATGCCGCTGCGTCTGCGCTCTTCTTCTTCCGCAATAATCTCATTGTCTTCTGCGTTATCGCGTGTTACTTTCTGCGTCAAAATGGCACCGACAGCCACAAGAATCATAACGGCAATATAATAGCCTTTTTCATTCAGCTCCATATCCGCATTAAAAAGACCGATCGAAAACAGAGCAACACCCGCAATAAAAGTAAAGTAAGCCAAAAACGTAAAAGCGGGGGTATTTCTTCTTCGGTATCGCTGCATGCTGTCTCCTCCTTTAGTTTTATTAGCACCAGATACTAACACTATACCATGATTTAAAGGAAAGAACCATGAATGGAAAATATAAACCAAAAGTTCTGTGTTAAAATAAAGAGAACAACAAAGAGATTAAAGACAAAAAAAGCTGGAGATGAAAAAATTGTTGATCATATTTACGATGCTTTTGCTTGGCATGCTGTTTGGCTTTATCGGAGCTGGCGGAGCGGGATTTGTTATTGCGGTGCTGACTCTTTTCTTCAGTGTGCCGATTCATATGGCGCTTGGGACCTCTCTTGCAGCGATGGCCTTTACAAGTGTATCTGGCGCCTACAGCCATTATCGAGAAGGAAATATTCATTTGAAAGTCGGCCTGATTGTCGGCGCCTTTGCGGCAGCTGGCTCATTTGGCGGTGCTAAAATCGCGGCTGTTATCCCGGAAGAATCTCTTCACTGGTTAACAGCGGGCATGCTGTTTTTGTCCGCTTTTTTGCTTTTTATAAAGCTGTTCTTTTTAAAAGACACGTCCAAACGGTTAGATGAGAAAAGTCATGTGATTTGGATGAAGAGTATTTTTCTCGGACTGCTTTCGGGTACTTTGTCTGGTACTTTCGGCATCGGGTCTGCTCCATTTATTCAAATTGGCTTAATGGTCCTGCTTCATTTAACGATCCGACAGTCGGTTGGAACGACAATGCTTGTGATTTTGCCGCTCGCCATCGGAGGGGGAATCGGCTATCTTTCAGAAGGCTTTATTGATTTTGCATTATTGCTGAAAGTGCTTGTCGGTACGGCTTTTGGCGCTTATATCGGAGCGAAGTTTACCAATATTTTACCTCAGCCTGTATTAAAATCTGCGGTTATTTTAACACCAACTATGGCCGCAGTTCTATTATTGTTTTGATATTTCAAAAGTACTAGTCAAAAGAGCGTGAAGATTTTATAATATATTTATAAAATATATCTGAAAAAGGCAAACTACTCCGAAAGGATAGGACGCAAAGCCGTGAGCCTCACTGCTGAAAAGCATATGGTCGTCAGGTTGCCAGGCTCTCATTCTGTGAGTCTAGGCTTACAGAATGGAGGGCTTTTTGTGTTGAAAAAAATAGTCGTCTTGTTGTCCCTTTTTGTTCTTTTGGCCGCTGGAATCCAGCAAACAAAAACGGAGGCAGCCGCTGCAGGCGATCAGGCGACGTGGCTGTGGAATCCGTGGATGATTGTCAATGATGAAGCAGGAACACTTGCTTTTTTAGAAATCAAACAGCTGAATAAAGTATACGTACAAATTGACCGTGACATTCCTGCAGGCGTGTACCGCAGTTTTATTCAAAAAGCGGCTGCAAAAGGCATGCGCATTTATGCACTGGATGGAGCACCGTCTTGGGTAGCACCGAAAGGATATACGAGCCAAAATCAGTTGATGAACTGGCTTGGGCAATATCAAAGCGGATCAACCGCTGATCAAAAATTTGCGGGCGTTCATCTAGATGTGGAACCATATCTTTACAGCGGCTGGACATCCAACCAGGTTGGAACGATTAAATCATACCAGGCACTACTACAGCGTGCGAAAACGAGCACTGCATCCTTGAAGCTTCCACTTGAAGTGGACATGCCGTTTTGGTTTGATGAAGTTCGCTACAAAAACACATATGGAGCCGGCATGCTGGCAGAGTGGGTTGTTGCAAATATAAACAGTGTAACAATTATGGCTTACCGCGATGATGCATCATCTATTATTGATGTTGTCAAAAATGAGATTGCGATGGCTCGAAAATATGGAAAAGCAATTGTGGTCGGCGTAGAAACAGGAGAAACAACCGAAGGCGACAACATCTCCTTTTTTGAAGAAGGAGATGCTTTTATGCAGCAGGAGCTGACAAAAGTACAGTCTTACTATACAAATACACCAGGGTTCAATGGAACAGCTGTTCACCATGTGGGAAGCTGGATGACGATGAATCCGTGAGATAAAAAAAGATCCGTCTTTTAAAAGACGGATCTTTTTTTTATTTGTAAAAGTTCTTGTTTATGGAGTTACTTGGATTTTTGGTTAAAAAGCGAAGGCTGAAGTTTAGAAGCACTAAATTTCTTTTTATTTTACTAAAAATTATTTTGACTTTTACTAAAAACTAATTAAAATAAAAGAAAAAGGAGGCGCTTTCATGAGGATCGAGGAAATGGGACAACAATTTGCAGACATTTTTAGCAAACCAGCTGAACGAGTCTTTTTCGCACCCGGGCGTATTAACTTGATTGGAGAACATACGGATTATAATGGCGGGCACGTATTTCCCCTTGCGATTACATTCGGGACGTATGCTCTCGCAGCCAAAAGGGAAGACCGCAGACTTCGCTTTTATTCTGCTAATTTTAGTGAACGGGGAATTGTAGAAGGGTCGCTTGATGAGCTTGACTATAAGGAAGAGGACGGATGGACCAATTACCCGAAAGGCATGACAAAGCTGATGCAGGAAGCAGGCTGTGCAATCAACACCGGATATGATGTTCTTTTTTATGGCAATATTCCGAATGGAGCCGGCCTTTCTTCTTCAGCCTCCATTGAAATGGCAACGGGTGTCATGCTAGAAGGACTGTTTAGCTTGAATATAGATCGAATCGAAATGGTCAAAATCGGCCAGAGGGTTGAAAATCATTACATTGGTGTCAACAGCGGGATTATGGATCAATTTGTGATTGGAATGGGGAAAACAGGGGCAGCGATCTGGCTTGATTGTGAAACGCTTCATTATGAGTACGCGCCAATCGAGCTTCCGAATGCAAGCATTGTTATAATGAATACGAACAAGCGCCGTGAGCTTGCTTCGTCTAAATACAATGAGCGGCGCAGTGAATGTGAGGAAGCGTTAAGGCGGCTTCAAAAACGAATGGATGTAAAGTCGCTTGGCGAGCTGACACCGGACCGGTTTGAGCAGAACAAAGCAGTCATTAGTGATGCTGTTTTAGAAAAACGTGCCCGTCACGCGGTTTATGAAAATGCGCGGACGATTGAGGCGCTGAACAAACTCAAAGAAGGAAACGTGGAAGCGGTGGGCCGGCTTATGAACCAATCGCATGCTTCGCTCGAACAAGATTACGAGGTAACAGGAAAAGAGCTTGATACGCTCGTGCACACAGCGTGGAAGCAGCCCGGCGTAATCGGTGCGCGCATGACAGGCGCCGGATTTGGCGGCTGTGCTATTGCGATTGTGAACAATGAAAACATCGAATCATTTGTTAGTGAAGTTGGAAAGCGGTATGAGGAGGAATGCGGCATTCGTGCGGAATTCTACATGGCTCATATCGGCGGCGGTGCGCGCGAACTAGTGAAGGAGGAAATAGGATGAGTATAGCTGTAATAGGTGGAGCAGGGTATGTAGGATCCCATGCGGTACGGGCTCTCTTGGCGCAAAAGCGGGATGTTGTGGTAATTGATAGTCTTGAAACAGGTCATGCGGCTTCCGTGCCGGACGGTGTTTCCTTTCATATTGGAGACATTCGGGATCGTCAATTTTTAAATGATGTATTCGAGAAAGAACAGGTTGAGCAGGTCGTTCATTTTGCTGCGAATTCACTTGTAGGGGAGTCAATGGAAAATCCGCTAAAGTATTATGATAATAATGTATTTGGCACGCAGGTGCTGCTTGAAACGATGACAAAGTACGGAGTGAAGCATATTGTTTTTTCTTCTTCCGCTGCTACATATGGAGAACAAAAAGAAATGCCCATCACGGAAAAAGCGCCGAATGATCCAACAAGCGCATACGGGGAAACAAAGCTGGCGATGGAACGGATGATGAAGTGGTGTGATGCAGCACATGGCATCAAGTTTGTTTCACTGCGATATTTTAACGTGGCCGGCGCGAGCGAATCGGGTGTGATTGGGGAAGACCATAATCCGGAAACACACTTGATTCCGGTCGTCCTGCAGGTAGCCAATGGGCAGCGGGAACATATCACGATTTTTGGACAGGATTACCCAACAGAAGACGGCACGTGTATTCGGGATTATATCCATGTGGAAGATTTAGTGGACGCGCATGTTTTAGCGCTTGATTACTTGAAAGAGGGCGGCGAGAGCAACATTTTTAACCTAGGCTCCAATCAAGGGTTTTCCGTGAAAGAAATTGTGGAAGCAGCACGTGCGGTAACCGGGCATCCTATCCCTTTGGTCATCGGCGAAAAGCGTGCGGGGGATCCGGCTGTTTTAATCGCTTCTTCCGAAAAAGCGCGGACGATACTCGGCTGGTCGCCGTCTCGGACAGATATTTCAACAATTATCCGTGACGCCTGGAATTGGCATGAGCATCATCCACATGGCTACAAAGGAGCGGCTCGTTTATGATTTTTGCTTATGTGGAGGAGCTTATCCGAAAAGCCTGGCAGGCGGGGCTGATTGAAAAGCGCGATCAGGTGTATGCAAGAAACCGGCTGCTCGCTCTGCTCAAGCAAAACGATTTTATTAAGCCGGAGGAAAACGTATCGGCACTGACCATTCCAGAGCTTGTAGAACGGCTGACAGAAGAAGCTGAAGCGAAGGGGATCGTGCCGCCGTTCCTAGAAGATAAAGAGATATTTGCAGCGGATCTTATGAATATTTTTGTATCCAAGCCATCGCAACTCGCCCATTCTTTTTGGGAACATTATTCGGATGACCCGCAGCAGGCAACGGACTTTTTCTACAGCTTGAGCGAGGCGTCCAATTACATCCAGACAAAACGGATTGCCAAAAATATTTCGTATAAAACGGAAACGGACTACGGGGAACTGGATATTACGATTAATCTATCGAAGCCGGAAAAGGATCCAGCTGAAATTGCCCGGGCGAAACTGCGTCCGGGGCCGGAAACGCCCTATCCAAAGTGTCTTTTATGCGTGGAAAACGAGGGATACGAAGGGCATACAAACCATCCAGCCCGCGCCAATCACCGGATTGTACCGGTAACGCTTGGCAGCGAGGAATGGTTTCTTCAATACTCTCCATATGTGTACTACAATGAGCACTGTATTTTGCTTTCAGGAGAGCATCGCGATATGAAGATTGACCGGGCCGGGTTTGACCGCCTGCTCGATTTTGTCCATCAATTTCCGCACTATTTTGCCGGGTCTAACGCTGACCTGCCGATTGTTGGCGGCTCGATTTTAACACACGACCATTACCAGGGCGGACGTTATGAATTCGCCATGGCAAAAGCAAAAGAGGAATACGTTTTTTCAATGAAACAGTTTCCGTCCATACAAGGAGCCACACTATATTGGCCGATGTCTGTGATCCGGCTGAAAAGCGGAGACCGCAGCGAGCTGGCAGCGGCAGCTGAATATGTACTCTCCACATGGAAAGCATATGATGATGAAGCGTGCGGCATTCGGTCATGTACGGGGGACACTCCTCACAATACGATTACACCTATCGCGCGAAAACGCAGCGCCTTCTTCGAGCTCGACCTCGTGCTGCGCAATAACCGAACGACGGAAGAGCATCCGATGGGCTTGTTTCACCCGCATGCCGACATTCACCATATTAAGCGTGAAAATATCGGACTCATTGAAGTGATGGGGCTTGCTGTGCTGCCGGCACGCTTAAAAGAGGATTTAGCCCAAGTCGCCGCGTTCGTGGCCGGCGGGTCAGAACAGGTTAAAAGTGAACACCGTGACTGGGCGAAGGAGCTCCGGTTAACGTATGACAGCCGGGTTGACGCTGAAGAATTTGTTCGTCAGGCGGTTGCGGCTAAATTTTTACGTGGCCTGGAAGACTGCGGGGTATTTAAGCAGACAAAAGAAGGGAAGGACGGGTTCAGCCGTTTCTTGAACCGACTTTAACCGATTGGAATGAAAAAAATGGCTACCATTAAAGATATTGCTGCACGGGCGGGTGTGTCGATTGCGACTGTTTCGCGTGTACTCAACTATGATCCGCACCTGTCTGTCAGCGCAGAAACAAAACAAAAAATTTTTGAAGCCGCCGAACAGCTTGATTACAAAAAGCGGCGTGTTTCAAAAAGAACCCCTCAAACGACGGCAGCGCTCGTTCACTGGTATACCGAGGAAGAAGAGCTGAATGACTTGTACTACAGGTCGATTCGTCTCGGCATTGAGAACAGCTGCCTTGAATCTGGTCTTCAGTTGCAAAAGGTGCTGTACAATGAGCTGGAGCAGCTGGACCGGGAGGAAATCGAAGGCATTATCGCAGTCGGTAAATACAGCAGCGCCCAGGTTGAGCGGCTGAGCGAGTGGTCAAGCCGAATCGTCTTTGTTGATTTTTCACCCGAAGACGAAGTGTTCGACAGCGTCATTACCGATTTCTCGCGTGTAACCGAAAAAGCGCTCACTCACCTTTGGGAGCAGGGCATCCGCCGTATCGGTTATATTGGCGGCCGGGAGCAGTTTGAAGACAAATCTGGTATGATCACGGACATGCGTGAGCAGACTTACCGTGCCTTCCTGCAGGAGAAAGGCGCTTTTGCTGAAGAAGGTATGCTGATTGGAACATACAGCGCGGATGACGGATACCGGCTGATGAAAAACTGTATTGAACAGCGCGGCGAAAACCTGTCGGAAGCCTTTTTTGCGGCAAGCGATACGCTCGCGATCGGGGCACTGCGGGCGCTGCACGAAGCACACATTCAAGTTCCGGAGCGCGTCAGCTTAGTCGGCGTGAATGACATTAGCGTATCGAAATATATGTATCCGCCGCTTACGACTGTGAAGGTGCATACAGAATGGATGGGAAAAATCGCTGTAGAGCTTTTGCTGGAGCAGCTGAACGCAAAGCGTATTTCTAAAAAAGTCGTGCTGCCGTCAGAATTGATTGTGCGGGGCACAACAAAGTGAAAAACTCCACCATCTCATGATGGTGGAGTTTTTTCATTCGGCGAGCTTGTCCGCAAAAGCTTTTACATAAGGCGGAAGATCCGGCGGACGGCGGCTTGATACGATATGGCCGTCAACTGTAACCGGCTCGTCGTACCATACAGCACCCGCATTGGTCATGTCATCTTTAATGCCAGGTGTACTTGTCACATGTTTCCCCTGCAGGATGTTAGCTGAAATCAATACCCAGCCAGCATGGCAAATTTGCCCGATCGGCTTTTGAGCTGCATCCATCGAACGGACAAATTCAAGTACTTCTGGATACCGGCGCAGCTTATCCGGTGCCCAGCCGCCCGGCACTAAAATGGCGTCGTACTCATCTGCATGAATATCTCCAAAAGCATAATCGGCTTCCGCCGGCACGCCGTATTTTCCAGTGTATGTTTTTCCTGCTTCCTTACCGACGAGGTGTACAGTCGCTCCTTCTTCCCGAAGCCGCAGAATCGGATACCAAAGCTCTAAATCTTCAAATTCTTCTTCTACAAGCGCGATGACTTTTTTGTTTTCCAGCCGCATCAAAACGCCTCCTTTTTTCTTTAGTGTAACAGAGGAATGGCGTGGGTAAAAATGAAAGCATCTATCTATCTTTGTCCATGGGAATTAAAAATCAGAAAGTCCGATAATGGCAGGAAAAAATAGCGGGCAGCTTTTGTTAGAGTCCGAGAGCAGAGTTTATATTGATAACCGGTTCTTTTTCGAAAATAAAAAACAGCCAAATAACATTGGCTGTCTTTTATTGGACAACTTCACTGCCGGTTAATTCGATATGACCTTCACCCCAGGCACACATTGCATCTAAAATAGGACGGAGCGACCAGCCATAGTCTGTTAAGGAATAAACGACCTTTGGCGGAACCTGATCAAAAACAGTCCGGTTCACAACCCCGTCTGCTTCAAGCTCGCGCAGCTGCTGCGTGAGCATTTTTTGCGTGATATTCGGCATTAACTTTTTAAGTTCGCTTGTACGTTTTTCCCCTTTGATCAAATGGCACATAATGACCACTTTCCACTTTCCGCCGATTACATCAAGTGTTGCTTCTACCGGAATATTGTAAGCCATGTGCTTTCCTCCTTTATATAGGCACTTTTAAGTACCTACATTACTTTAAAGTGCGTACTTTTCTTTTGAATTGAGTGCACCCATAATAACATACACAGGAACGAAACAAAAGATCTTAAAAGATGGTAGATACTTAAACGTTCCTACAGGATAAAAAAGTGCGTACCTTTTATTTTGATAGCTGCTATGCAAAATGGACGTACAGGGAAAACGGCTGGGCCCGCCGTTTTTAATAAAAGGAGGAAAAAAAGATGAGTCACACTGTTCAAGCGGCTGTTAAAGAGGAAGCCGCTTCAACAAACAGTCGATTTGCTTTATGGGCATTAGCCGTTAGTGCCTTTGGAATTGGAACTACTGAATTTGTTCCGGTCGGACTTTTGGCCTCTATTGCGGAAGATTTAAACATCGGAATTACGCTCGCAGGATTACTCGTTTCTGGTTATGCGGCCGGCGTAGCGATTGGCGCCCCGGTACTGACCGCTTTAACAAATCGATTAAACCGAAAAACGCTGCTTATATCTTTAATGGTGCTATTTATTACAGGTAATGTAGTGGCTGCCTTGTCCCAGTCATTTGAATTGCTGCTTGCAGCACGGTTTATTACGGCTTTTTCGCATGGTGTTTTTTTCTCGATTGGGTCAACGATTGCGGTTCAGCTCGTACCGCCACATAAAAAAGCGAGTGCCATTGCTCTCATGTTTACTGGTTTAACCGTTGCAACTGTAACAGGCGTTCCGCTTGGTACATTTATTGGGCAGTCGTTCGGCTGGCGCGCCACATTTTGGGGAGTGGCTTTGCTTGGTGTGATTGCCGTTGCCGCAAGTGCGCTGCTGATTCCGAAAAATTTAAAGCAGCCACAACCGGCAAAATTTGGGGATATGCTGCGGCTTGTTACTAATAAACGAATTTTGCTCGGCCTGGCGATTACGGCTCTTGGATACGGAGGGACATTTGTAGCTTTTACGTATTTAACACCGATTTTACAAGATGTGACGGGTTTGAAGCCCGGTCTGGTCAGCATCGTTCTGCTCGTATACGGAGCAGCTGTAGCGGTTGGAAATGCCGCCGGCGGACGTTTGGCCAATCATCATCCTATTAAAGCGTTGTTCTGGATGTTTCTTGCGCAGGCCGCTATTCTTGTGGCTCTGTCCTTTATGATTCCATTTAAAGCGGCCGGCTTGATCGGTGTTGTTTTGACGGGGCTGCTTGCATTTATGAATGTACCAGGCCTGCAGCTGTTTGTTGTCCAGCTTGCGGAAAAATATGTTCCATCCGCAGTAGATGTGGCTTCTGCCCTGAATATTGCCGCTTTTAATATCGGTATTGCGGCCGGCGCGACAATAGGCGGCTTTGTCGTGGATTCGATCGGATTGGTCCATACCCCATGGATAGGCGGCGTAATGGTGATGCTCGCCGTTTTGTTAACCGCGGTTTCATTAAAACTTGAGAAATCGTAACGTGAATGAAAATGATGAAAAGAAACGAAGAAAAGAAAAAAGACGGAGGAGAAAATAAATGAATAAACAAAGTACCTTTCAATTAAACCATGGAGAAAAACCGATGCCCTGGCTGGGCCTGGGTGTTTTTCAAGTAGAAGATGGAGAAGCCGTTGCAGCTTCTGTAGAGGAAGCCATTGTGCAAGGATATCGCCACATTGACACGGCGGCTGTTTATGAAAATGAAGAGGGAGTTGGAGAGGGAATCCGGCGTGGAATGGAACGTGCCGGCATTACCCGCGATGAGCTGTTTATTACCTCCAAGCTGTGGAATGCTGACCAGGGATATGAACGCGCGCTGGAGGCTTACCGGGAAAGTACAGCACACTTAGGGCTTGATCAGCTTGATTTGTACTTGATTCATTGGCCGGTTGAAAATAAATTTACAGAGAGCTGGCGGGCGCTTGAAGACTTGTATAAGAAAGGAAAAATCGGCGCCATCGGGGTCAGCAATTTCCAGGTTCATCATTTAGAAACATTGCTTCAAACAGCGGAGATTGTTCCGGCCATTAACCAGGTGGAACGCCATCCCCGGCTTGTGCAAACAGAATTATACAAATACCTGACAGAGAAAAACATTCATCCTGTAGCATGGGCACCGCTGGCACAGGGAGGCATTTTCAATGAACCCGTTTTAGTGGAAATGGCCGAAAGCCTGGGGAAAACGGTGGCGCAAGTTGTCCTTAAATGGCATTTGCAAACAGGATGGGCTGTGATTCCAAAGTCTGTTAAAAAGCATCGCATTGATGAAAATGCGGACTTGTATGACTTTGAACTGAATGGGGAGCAAGTGAAGATGATTAACGAAATGGACCAGCATCGCCGGGTGGGGCCGGACCCTGATAACTTTGATTTTTAAATGAACATCATACTAAAAAGCACCAGCCTGAAATGTACTCAGGCTGGTGCTTTTTTATCTGTATACTTTCTCTAAATCATGAAGCTTTCTGTCTAATATAAAATTGCCAAATGGAATAAACGCGACAATGACCGACAGAATAGGCCAGATCAGATTCCAGCGTGTTTTCAATGTTACATAAGCAATAATGACACAGTATGTAATAAACAGGGCGCCGTGGATAGAGCCGACGATACGAACGGCTTCCGGGATACCAAGCCAATATTTCATCGGCATGGCAATAAACAGGAGAATGAGCAGCGAAATGCCTTCAAAATAGCCTGCGAGCCGCAGTTTGCCAACAGATGTTTTTAACATAAAAGCCTCCTAATCTGAAGAAGATTGTTTCTTTAAAGATAACGGATACATCCTTAAATTTCATCTCTTTTTATAGATGTTCATCATATTGTCGTCTTTCCAATAAAAATAGAAGTGGAAAAGATGGAGATTGTTGAAGAAGAAAAAGTAGTGTATCCTTTTAATTAATAATGAGAATCATTATTAATTAAAAGGAGGGTCATCATGCCTCAACGTGATCTGTATGATGTGACAATTATTGGCGGAGGTCCGGCTGGGTTATACGCGGCTTTTTACAGCGGTTTAAGAGGAATGAAAACGAAAATTATTGAATATCAGCCGAAGCTGGGCGGAAAAATTCATGTGTATCCTGAAAAACTGATTTGGGACATTGGCGGCTTGACTCCTATTACCGGTGAACAGCTGATTGGGCAGTTAACGGAGCAGGCGATGACATTTGATCCGAAAGTGATCTTAAATGAAAAAGTGGAGAGCATACACAAAACGGATGACGGCTTCTTTGAGCTTACTGCTGCATCGGGAACCGTCCACTTTTCCAAAACGGTGATTGCCGCCGTTGGCAGCGGTATATTAAACCCGCAAAAGCTGCCGATCGAAGGAGCGGAGCGGTTTGAAGTCACCAATCTGCATTATGTGGTGCAGTCATTGAAAAAGTTTAAGGGGAAAACAGTAGTGGTATCAGGAGGGGGCAATTCAGCTGTCGACTGGGCAAACGAGCTGGCTGCGGTTGCAGAAAAAGTCTATGTCGTGTACAGGGGCAGTTCCTTAAAAGGACACGAAGCGCAGGTTCAGCAGCTGATCGACAGTTCAGCCATCTGCTTGATGAATGAATCGATTACGAAGCTAATAGCTGCACCTGATGGAAGCCGAATTGGCGAAGTGGAGCTGACCAACAGTGTCACGATGGCGAAGACCATTTTAGCGGCAGATGAAGTGGTCATTAATCATGGCTTTGACCGGGATGCTTCTCTTTTGCAAAACAGTACCTTAAATGTCGAGCTCAAAGATGATTTTTATGTAGCGAGCCAGCCATCAGGCGAATCTTCTGTACCGGGTTTTTTCGCAGCAGGTGATGTGCTCAAGCATGAAGGCAAGCTGCATTTAATTGCCGGCGCTTTTCAAGATGCCGCCAACGCGGTAAACAGAGCCAAGCAATTTATTGATCCAGCTTCAAGAAGCAGTGCTATGGTTTCGTCCCATAATGACGTATTTAAAGAAAGAAATAAACAAATCGTGCAGGCGATGATTCAATAAATAGAAAAACCAGCTTTTTTTAGCTGGTTTCAGGCTGTTGACAAACGCCCGCTTTCGGTGTCACTTGCCGTCTGCGAATGCTCATGACCCGAAAAAGGTCACTCCGCTTCCCAGCCAGCGGCGTTCCTGGAAAGACAGACGTTTTCAATCAGCCTGCTTTCTTACTTTGTTTACATTCTCAAACCAGCTTTTTTTAGCTGGTTTTTATTTTTCTCTTAAAAAGGCTCCCACGTTAGATTTTTCGCTTCGGCGAACCGATGCTCAACTTCTTTCCAATTGACCACTTTCCACCAGGCATCTACATATTTCGCGCGTTCATTTTTGTATTGCAGGTAATAAGCATGCTCCCACACATCGAGTGGAAGCAGCGGCACTACATCCCACTGGCTCAGGTTTTGGTGCTTTTCAGCCGTTAAAATCTCGAGGCGGCGGGAGCGCGGGGACCAGACGAGAATGGCCCAGCCGACACCTTCCACGTTTTTCGCCGCTTCTGAGAAGTGTCTCTTAAATCCATCAAAACTCCCAAAAGAGTTTGTTATAGCCTGATTCAGCTCTCCTGCCGGGAGGCCGCCGCCGCCCGGGGTCATTACTGCCCAAAAAATCGTGTGCAAATAGTGGCCGGCACCGTGGAAGGCAGCTTCCCGCTCCCAATGTTTAATCAAGCTGAAATCGCCGCTCCGGCGTGCTTTTTGCATTTCTTTTTCGGCTTTGTTCAGCCCGTCTACATAGCTTTGGTGATGCTTATCGTGGTGCAGCTTCATAATTTCCTCAGAAATCACCGGCTCTAGGGCATTGTAGGCGTAAGGAAGTGGAGGCAGGCGGTGCCCGCCGATCGGCACAGGCTGCTTCGGCTTCCATTCCTTTTTTTCCTGTTTGGCAGGGGATGGCTGCTGCAGTAAGCGGGGAAGCTGATTGTATAAAGCAGCAGCCTGGCTGCTTAGAGAGAGTGGGTCAACCGGATGATCTTCTTCTGCATTCTTTTTTAAGGAAAGGAAAGCTGCTTCCCACTGATCTAGTGCTTTTTTATCAGCTGCTACCGCTTTTTCCCGGATAGATTTCCATTGCTGCTCTACATGCTTGCACCAATTTAGCAAAGTTGCACGATACGCTTTTTCATGTAAAAACACTGCCTTACCTCCTTCATTTGCCTGTTAACAGGGTATGAATAGGAGGAGGGCAGTGTTCACGTAACAGCCGTTCTTTACTTGTATCTGGTCTTCATGAGACGCATAGAGTTTAACACGACGATTAAAGTGGAGCCGACGTCAGCAAATACAGCCATCCAAAGTGTAAGCCAGCCCGGAACGATCAGCAGCAGAGCCAGCAGTTTCAAGCCGAATGCAAAAGCGATGTTTTGCTTAATAACCTGGAGCGTTTTACGGCTGAGTGCAACCGTATAAGGGAGCTTCTCTAAATCATCCGCCATTAAAGCTACATCCGCTGTTTCAAGTGCTGTGTCCGTTCCAGCGCCGCCCATCGCAATGCCAACTGAGGCACTGGCAAGAGCAGGAGCATCGTTAATGCCATCGCCCACCATCGCCACATGGCCGTACTGGGAACGAAGAGACTTAATGGCATCGAGCTTGTTCTCGGGCATTAATTCCGCCTGCACATCGGTTAAGCCAAGCTTTCTGCCGATGGAAGCCGCCGCTGCATGGTTATCACCTGTCAGCATCACCGTTTTTTGAATGCCCAGCTTAGCGAGTTTTTCTAAAACCGTCAGGCTGCTTTTCCGAACCTGGTCAGCTGCGGCAATATAGCCTTTTATTTCTTCATCCGTTCCAACCAGCATTACCGTCTTTCCTTCCGCCTGCAGTGCCGAGATCGCTTCCCGGACTTTTTCCGTTACAGCAGGCCCATCTTCAAAAAGAGCCGGGCTGCCAATGTAATAAACGGTCCCGTTTAAAGAAGCTTTCGCACCTTTACCGGTAAGAGATTGAAAATCATGGGCTTCAAGCAGCGATACTTTTTCAGCAGCCGCTTTGCGTAAAACAGCGGACGCAAGGGGGTGCTGGGAAAACGTTTCAAGAGAAGCAGCGACGGATAAAACCTCCTGCACGCTCATGTCGGAAACAGAAGCAATATCGGTTACCTCGGGCTTTCCCTCGGTTAATGTGCCGGTTTTATCAAAAGCGACTACTTTTAAACGTCCCGTTTCTTCCAGGTGAATGCCGCCTTTGATCAAAACACCGTTTTTCGCTGCATTCCCAATTGCTGTGACAATGGCAACCGGTGTGGAAATCACCAGTGCACACGGACATCCCACGACAAGAACCGCAAGACCGCGGTAAATCCATTCCTGCCAGTCGCCCCCCGTAAACAAAGGAGGCAGGACAGCGACCAGGAAAGCAATGGCCATAATGGCCGGCGTGTAGTACTTGGCAAAACGGTCGACGAACGCCTGAGAAGGAGCGCGTTCAGCCTGGGCTTCCTCGACCAAATGGATAATTTTGGCGATCGTTGTATCTTCGGCAAGCTTTGTGACCCGTACTTCTAAAAATCCTTCCTCATTGAGGGAGCCGGCAAACACTTCATCGCCTTCTTCCTTGGATACCGGAATGGATTCACCGGTAATCGCCGCCTGGTTAATGGATGAACGGCCGCGAATGACCTCGCCGTCCATGGCAACCTTTTGTCCGGGTTTCACGATCATAATATCTCCGATTTGAATATCTTCAACCGCCACTTCAAACTCACTGCCGCCCCGTTTAATCAGCGCGGTATCTGGTGCAATATCCATAAGAGAGCGGATAGACTGGCGGGCTTTGTCCATTGAGTATCCTTCCAGCGCTTCACTTAGGGCAAAAAGAAATACAACAATAGCGCCTTCCCCCCACTCGCCAATAATTGCTGCCCCAATAATAGCAACGGTCATTAATGTTTTCATATCGAATTCAAAGCGGATTAAATTGTTTAAGCCGACTTTGAATAAATCGAAGCCGCCGATTAAGATGGAAAGCGCAAAAAGAGTAATGGTTACGATACTGCTTTCGCCGGCGGAAAAAGTAGAAATATAACCGAAGAGCAAAAAGAACAGCGAAACGATCGTATTTTTATTTTCACGCTTTTGCCAGAATGGAACTCTTTCTTCCTTGACCTTTTCGCGCTCGGGATATACTTTGATTCCATCAAACGCACCGGCGGCTTCAAGCTGTTCAACAGACGCATCGCCGATGATCGCCACTTTCGATGCGCCAAAATTCAGCTGGACATCTTCTACTGTTTCGATATCACGGATGTTTTTTTCAAACTTGGCCGCACAGTTGGTGCAGGACAATCCCTGAAGCCGGTAAACATGTTTCCTTTCCTCACTCATTTTCCTCAGTCCTCTCTGGAATGCTCAAGGGCAATGCTGACAAGCTGATGGACGTGGTCGTCTTTAACAGAGTAATACACCATTTTTCCTTCTTTCCGATACTTGGCGAGTCCCATGTTGCGAAGCAGGCGTAAGTGGTGGGAGGCGGTAGCGGTAGTAGAGCCAATAATTTGCGCCACATCGCAGACACACAGCTCTTCTTCGAGCGTCAGCGCGTATACGATTTTTAAGCGGGTGGCATCAGACAAAGCTTTAAACAGCAGCTCTACACCGGTTACTTCATCTATTTTCGGCTGGACCCGGCTGACGACTTCTCCATTGAAACAACTTGTTTCACAGGCATCATTTAGGGACTTTACGGTTGTTTTCTGGGTCATTTCAGCACCTCATTCAAATATTTGTTTGATTGTATATTTTTAGTGTATGCTGGAGGTGAAAAAAAGTCAATTTTACATTCAAATAAATGTTTGAATGTAAAAAAAGACGGAACCAATCAAGAGAAAGTGTGAGAAAACTGCTGTATACATGGATGATGTTTTTATTAGCAGGAGCAGCTGAAATTGGCGGGGGCTACTTGATTTGGCTCTGGCTGAGAGAAGGAAAGCCGTTCACATGGGGAATCATTGGCGGTGTGGCTCTTGTGCTGTACGGCATAATTGCCACCTTTCAAACCTTTCCATCATTCGGGCGCGTGTATGCGGCATATGGCGGCGTATTTATCGTGTTATCCGTTTTGTGGGGGTGGGGTGTCGATAAAAAAACGCCGGATGTATATGACTGGATCGGTGCCGCTATCTGCCTTGCGGGTGTTGCCATTATGCTGTGGGCACCGCGTTCGTAGCATAAGGAAACAAAAGCCGGAGAGGTATATCTTCTCCGGCTTTTGTACAAATAATCATATCAGACTGCCATCTTCCGGCATGCTTCTGCACATGTAAAACATGCCTGTGCACATGCCTGGCAGTGGTTGTGATCGTGCTTTTGGCATTCGTTTCCGCACGCTTCACAAACATCTGCGCAAAGCGCGCAAATTTGAGCCATAAACGGGCTGTTTCGCTGCATCGACTGCACGGCCAATGCACAAAGATCTGCACATTCGCGGTCCAGTCGAATGCAGACGCCATCATTTTCACGTCGTCTTCCTGCAGGCACTGGTTAAAGCAGTGATTACAGGATTCTAAACACTCCAGGCAGGTCTGAATACAATTATGTACATTCTGATTCATCGTTTTTCCTCCTCTTTTTGAATGGCTCCAGCAATACTCTAACCGTCCTTTTTTTCTTTAAACACAAACACAAACACAAACTTTATTCATTGTGCTTTTTTTGCTGCTTCCTTTTCCGGATATAAGGCTGGTGAAAGAAATAACAAAAAATAATGAAGCAAAACAGTTTGCATACAGTAGGGGGGTATGGTAAGTTAAAGGTAAGGAGGCGGGAGAAATGGAAGAAATCGAAGCTCATGCCTGTGACAATGTATCTGAACGGAAAAGCCACCATTCTGAGGCGGTAAAGAAAAATTTAATTACAAGACTGAACCGGATCGAAGGCCAAATCCGCGGCATTAAAGGGCTCGTTGAAAAAGATGTGTATTGTGATGATATTATTACCCAAATTTCCGCTACGCAATCAGCGCTGAACAGCGCAGCAAAAGTTTTGCTTGAAGGCCATTTGAAAAGCTGTGTAGTCGAACGGATTCAAGAAGGCGATGAAGAAATTGTAGAAGAGCTTCTTGTGACGATTGGGCGGTTAATGAAAAAATAACGAAACGGAGCGATTAATATGGAACAAACAACATTAAATGTACAGGGCATGTCATGCGGGCATTGTGTAAAAGCGGTAGAAGGAAGCGTTGGTAAACTGGAAGGTGTCGAGTCTGTTGCTGTTTCTTTAGAAAACAGCCAAGTAGACGTGAAGTACGATGGAGCGAAAGTGACAATTGATGAGATCAAAGAAGCAATCGACGACCAGGGATATGACGTCGTTTAAAAAAGCGCGTGCTGACTTCCATCAGCACGTTCTCTTCGGTAAAAAATATACCCCATATAGGTATGAGGAGGAAAAGGAATGAGTGCCTCACCAAAAGAAACAAACATGCAGATTTCAGGGATGACCTGTGCCGCCTGCGCCACCCGGATTGAAAAAGGGCTCAATAAACTGGATGGTGTTGAGCAGGCAACGGTGAATCTAGCGCTGGAAAAATCGACCGTTCGATATGATCCGTCCAAAATAACCGAAGCTGATCTGCAGAAAAAAGTTCATGATCTCGGTTATGAGGTTGTCTCAGAAAAAGATGAATTTTCTATTACAGGGATGACCTGTGCCGCCTGCGCCACCCGAATTGAAAAAGGATTAAACAAGCTGGACGGCATTCATAATGCGGCTGTTAACCTCGCCCTTGAGCGTGCAGCCGTTCAATACAACCCGTCCGTTTTATCACCGGCGGATATTATTAAAAAAGTGGATTCACTCGGTTACGGTGCCGTGTTAAAAGAAGAAAGCGACAAAGAATCCGTTGATTACCGGCAAAGAGAAATTAAAAAGCAGACAACAAAGTTTGTTGTTTCCGCTCTTTTATCTCTGCCGCTTTTATGGGCAATGGCCGGGCACTTTGGTTTTACATCGAATCTTTACGTTCCAGCACTTTTCATGAATCCGTGGTTTCAGCTTGTTCTTGCCACGCCGGTGCAATTTATTATTGGCAGCCAGTTTTATATTGGGGCATACAAAGCTCTGAAAAACAAAAGTGCCAATATGGACGTTCTTGTGGCGCTTGGCACCTCGGCGGCATACTTTTACAGCTTGTATTTGTCGTTTGAGTCAATGGGACACAGTGGCCACGCACCAGAGCTTTATTATGAAACAAGTGCAATTTTAATTACGCTGATTCTGCTTGGGAAGTTGTTTGAAGCAAAAGCGAAAGGGCGTTCATCCGAGGCGATCAAAAAATTGATGAGCCTGCAGGCAAAAACAGCGATTATCGAACGCGGTGGAAATGAAATAGAAATACCGCTCGAACAAGTGATGACAGGTGACTTGATTCATGTCCGGCCTGGTGAAAAAGTACCAGTTGATGGCATTGTTACAGAGGGACAGTGCGCTGTCGATGAATCGATGCTGACGGGTGAGAGCCTGCCGGTCGATAAACGCAAAGGCGATGAAGTGATTGGCGCTACGGTCAACAAAAACGGCTTTTTAAAAATAAAAGCCACGAAGGTCGGACGGGACACCGCGCTTGCGCAAATTATCCGCACGGTCGAGCAGGCGCAGGGGTCAAAAGCGCCGATTCAGCGGCTTGCGGATCAAATTTCCGGTATTTTCGTTCCTATTGTCGTCGGCCTGGCTCTTTTAACGTTTCTTATTTGGTTCCTCCTTGTTGAACCGGGTAATTTTGCCCAGGCACTTGAGAAGCTGATTGCCGTGCTTGTGATTGCGTGCCCGTGTGCCCTTGGTCTGGCTACTCCAACATCCATCATGGCGGGTTCAGGACGGGCGGCAGAATACGGCATTCTCTTTAAAGGCGGCGAGCATTTAGAAACGGCGCACAAAATCGATACGATCGTGCTCGATAAAACGGGAACCGTTACAAACGGGACACCTGTTTTAACTGATGTGCTCCCATATGAAATAGAAGAAGCCGTTCTTCTTGCGCTGACAGGTGCGGCTGAGAAGCAGTCGGAGCACCCGCTTGCCCAGGCAATTGTAAAAGGTATTTTAGATAAAGGCATTACATTGAAACCGGGTGAGCAGTTTGAAGCGATTCCGGGCTTTGGCATTCGAGCTGTAGTGGAAGGAAGAGACGTGCTGGTTGGAACGCGCAAGCTGATGAATGAGAAAAACGTCAACATACAGGGCGCCGGAGAAAGTATGGCAGCTCTTGAGCGGGAAGGGAAAACCGCGATGCTTGTGGCTGTGGATGGACGATACGCGGGTATTATTGCGGTGGCAGACACCGTAAAAGAAACGTCAAAAGAAGCGGTACGCCGCTTAAAAGAAATGGGTCTTCATGTTGTGATGATGACAGGAGACAACGAGCAGACCGCGCAGGCGATTGCCCGTCAGGTTGGTATTGACTACGTTATTGCGGAAGTACTGCCAGAAGGCAAAGCGAACGAAGTAAAGAAGCTGCAGCAGGAGGGACGGCATGTTGCCATGGTTGGCGATGGCATTAATGATGCACCGGCGCTTGCCACAGCCGATATAGGCATGGCGATCGGCACCGGAACCGATGTGGCCATGGAAGCGGCCGATATTACCTTGATCCGCGGCGACTTGAACGGTATTGCGGATGCAATCCTGATGAGCAAAAAAACAATTCGGAATGTGAAGCAAAACCTGTTTTGGGCATTCGGCTATAATACGCTTGGGATTCCGGTCGCCGCACTTGGCTTTCTGGCTCCATGGCTTGCCGGCGCAGCAATGGCTTTTAGCTCGGTTTCAGTTGTCGTAAACGCTTTGCGTCTGCAAAAAGTAAAACTGTAAAAAAGAAAATTCAGTGATAGGTCTACGGCCGGAAAAAAGAAAATCCGGCCGTGCTGTAAGATTTTCCGGCCCTGATTTTTATTTTCTGGCTAAAAAAGTGTAAATGAAGAATGAAGTTAGAAAGCCGGCTCTATAAAAAGAGGCGGCTTTTTTGACGTTAAAGCTGAACGGTTTTTGAGCTGGCGGATTTTCTTGGCCGGGCAGCGTGAAACCATTGCGCACAAAACAGAATGACCAGGATAAGGTCAACTGCATCTCCACCGTAATACATGAGCATGCTGCCCATTTCTGCCTGAGCGGAAGAAACACCGGCTGGGGGATGCGCATAAAGAAATTTGGATAAAATGCTGTGCCCGGCCAGTGCGAGTATAAGAACAGCAGCCCGGAAGTGAAAAGACCTGCGGTGGGGCGCCGGGTCAATGCAAAGAATAGAAGAAAAAAATACGTAACCAGCCAAAAACACATGGAAATGAACAAACATATGAATCAGCACATTTTCCTGCATGTGTGCATACAAGCTAGTTGTATAAAGCAGCCAAAGTCCGCCGATGTTTAACACGAACGCTGTTATAGGATCTATGGCAAAGCGAAGCAGCCGGCTTTGAAGCAGCCGGGACACGCGCCGCGCCTGCTCTACAGGCAGTGTCCGCAAAATCAGCGTGATGGGCGCGGCCAGCACCATAAAAAGAGGAGCCAGCATGCCAAGAAGCAGATGGCCGGCCATATGGGCGATAAAATTCATATGGGCTTTTTCCGCCAAAGGACCGATAACCGCTGCCAGGGAGCAAAGGATGCCGCCTATCCATAAAAGGGTGCGGAAAAGCGGCCAGGATGAATAGCGGCGGCTCGAGTGAAAAGCGGCCCAGGCGTATAAAAGAAGTGCAGCCAAAAAAGGTAAAGCGAGCCAAAGGGAGGCAGACAGAGCGGTCTGCATATGATGCTCATTGTGCATTCCGTCCACCTTTTTTCGTGCGGAAAGCAAGAGCCGCTCCAATTACCATTATTAAAACGGCGGTCGTATTCCAAACAAGGTCATATATCCATACATTCTCTACGTAACGAATTTGGTGAAGGCGCATAAGCTTGTGCTGAACGGTACCGTCGTAAAGCTGGAATATACCGGCACCCAGCAGCACCCCGCCGATCCACTTTTTTAAGAGAAGACCCTTCCGGCGGCGCAGATCCGCAAACAGAAACAGCCCGCCTACAGTAGCGAACCAGCTGAACGCATGAAAAAAGCCGTCAGAAACGAGCCCGGCGCTTGTGGTGGATTTGTCGTAAAAGTGATGCCAGTGAAGCAGCTGGTGAAAAACAGCTTCATCAAAAAAAGCAACAAAGCCAATGCCAAATAAAAAGCCGGACCAGAGATTACGCCTGGGAAAATGGGAAGATCTGCGGTCTTCCTTGGATTGGACAGCCATAGAAAACTCCTTTCTGCCGTTCGTGTAATCAGTCTATCTGTTTTTGTTGTACCCATACACTGGAAGGTTCATTCTTTTATACGGTAAATTATTTCTTCTGAAATGAACCATATATCTATCAGAAGAATAAAAGAGAATGATATAATAAAAATATTCTGAAATTAAAAAGGGTGAAAAAATGGCGCTTCTTCACTGTCAATTCTACTCCGACGTTTTACAATTAAGCACATCCATGACGGTTATTCTTCCCCAGCAAACCCACTCACAGATCGGTATGCAAAGCAAAAAGACCAGCAGTAAACATCAGACACTTTATTTGCTTCATGGACTGAGTGATGATGATACGATCTGGACACGCCGGACCTCTATCGAACGGTATGCAGCACCGCTCGGACTTGCTGTTGTGATGCCGCAGGTTCACCATAGCTTTTATACGGACATGGCGTACGGAAGCCGGTACTGGACGTTTTTAACAGAAGAACTGCCGGCCATAGCACAATCTTTTTTTCCGTTATCCGATGCCCGGGAGGATAATTTTGTCGCGGGGCTTTCAATGGGAGGCTACGGGGCGTTGAAATGGGCGCTGTCACAGCCGGAGCGGTTTAGCGCAGCAGCCAGTTTGTCCGGGGCAGTCGATATTGTAAGCCGGGTGGAAGAGGGAAGCCGTGACCGTTTGTTTGAACTTGTTTTTGGAGACGGGCGGGTAGCCGGCACGAAGCATGATTTGTTCACACTGCTGGAAACAGCACAGCACGCCCCCGAAAAGCCGGCCCTGTATCAATGCTGCGGCACAGAAGACTTCTTGTATGAAGACAACCTCCGTTTTAAAGAAGCATGTGACAAAACATTTTTTGATGTAACGGCACAATTTGATTCGGGATCGCATGAGTGGGGCTATTGGGACCGGAAAATTCAAGATGTGCTCCACTGGCTGCCACTGAAAAACTAACTGCATGGGGGGAAAGCTATGTCAACAGCACGCGTTATAACTGGAATTTGGAGAAAGCATGAAGAAACAAAAGAAAATCCGAAAGAATCCTCGCTTAAAACCCGCTATTACCGGAAAAGCCGCGAGTCGCTCATTAATGACATAAAGAAGGTTGTTCAAAACGGTAAGTTCGCCGGGTGGGCGCTGTTGAATGAAGACGTAGTGAGGGGAGAAATCATGCTTGAAAAAGGAGCATATGGCATGGTTATCACCATTTACAACATTACGCCGATGCAATCTGCCATTGACGTCTACTGCTCAAAAGAAGGAATGCTTGGCGACTTTGGAAACAGCTATCGGTACATTCTTGAATTTTTCAACGCCCTCCGGACAGAAGCAGAGCCGGAATCCTAAAAAAGCAGCTGGGTAAAGCCCAGCTGTTTTTTTGTGTCCTTGCATGGAGATTTAAATAAGCGCTACAATGTACGAAATTAGAATCAAAGAAAGAAGGAAGCAGGATGGCAACCATTTTAGATGTAGCGAAGAGAGCCGGTTTATCGAAAACAACCGTATCCCGTGTAATCAACAATCAAGATTATGTATCCGAAGAAAACCGTGCCCTTGTGCTGCAGGCGATGAAAGAACTCGATTATCATCCAAACCCGGCTGCCAGAAGATTAAGAGGACAGCTGACGATGACGATTGGGGTTGTGGTTCCAGCTGTTACCGACCCCTTTTTCGCTTCTTTAACCGCAGCTGTTGAGCAAACGGCGTATGAAAAGGGCTATAGAACGATGATATGCCAGAGCAGCGGAGACAAAGAAAAAGAACGGCTTTTTTTAAATCTGCTGAAAACAAAGCAGGCAGATGGTATGATCATAGCCGCTTTAGAAAACGATTGGAAGGACATTCAGCCGTTTACGAAGCACGGCCCGATTGTACTGTGCAACGAAGATATTCCCGAACCGTCTGTTCCGGTTATTAAGTTTGATCAATTAAGTGGCACGTATGCAGGCATTAAACATTTGATTCAACAAGGGCATCAAAGAATTGGTTATTGCACCGGCGCTCTTTTTGCTGAAAAAGGAAGAGACAAGGATCGCAACCAGGGCTACCAAAAAGCAATGGCAGAAGCAGGACTCTCTATTAATCCTGCCTGGATCTTCGTCGATCGGCATACAACCGAGGATGGAAAGCAGCTGCTTACTCATGTTATGAGTATGGAAGATCGGCCTACTGCTGTTTTTACGGGAAGCGATGACATTGCCGCTGGCATGATCACACAAGCAAACGAGCAGGGAGTCCGCGTTCCAGAAGATCTGGCGATTATGGGTTTTGGCAACCAGCCGATAGCTCAGTGGATCACTCCGGCATTAACAACAATCCAACAGCCTGCTGATGGAATGGGTCAAAAAGCGACCCAGGTCATATTAGAGCTTCTTCACAATAACCAGGCAGAGATGGAGCCATACGAGCTGCCGAGTGACATTATTGTTCGAAAATCTACTTAATTGCGGGGTTTTTTCCCGCAATTTTTTAAAAAACAGTATGGGAACGATACCAACGCTGATTTTATAGGGGTTATATTTTTAAAAATAGTTTATTCCAATTTATTGAAAAAGGGAGTAAAAGAGCCGAAAAACAGCCTCTGGTAACGATACCAGACGCGGAAATACAGGTTTTAAAATAGTTTTATAACTAGAAATGCGGTTTTTTCATAAAAGGGCTGGAGAGAAGGTCTGTTTCCTGAAAAATGAGCTTTTTCTCGTACAATTAAAATAGTGGACATTCTTTGGGGGAATACGTACATAATGAGAAAGAGATCGAGATGATATTGAGGTGACGGAATCATGTATAAAGCAATTGTTTTAGATTTGGATGGAACAACATTAACGGAATTTAACACGGTGAACGATACACTGACCGACTATGTGGCAGAACTTCGGCAAAGCGGCATGCTCGTGTTTATTGCTACGGGCAGGACGTTAAAAGAAGCAAGGGATGTGCTGCCGCCGCGTTTTAAAGTAGACGGCATCGTGACAGCCAACGGCATGTCCGCTTTTTTAGGCGAGAAACAAATTTCACAGCACGCACTGCCGCCGGAACTGGTGCGGAAACTGGCCTTGAAGGCAGGAGAATGGGGCATTTATTATGAAATTCATCCGAACGAGGGAGCGCGGACGGCACTTGAGAAAGACCGGGCGGTTATGACAGAGATTGCAACAGAGCCGAAGCCTGAAGCCGTTCACGAGAATGAATGGCTGTCCCGCCAGGAAGCGGTTCAGTCTAAGATCCAGTGGACGAGTGAGCTGCATGCCGAGAATGCAGCGAAGATTTACTTTTTCAGCCGGGACAAAGCGGTAATGGATGGATGGAAGGCAGAGCTGGAACAGGTAAAAACAGATATCGCTTTTACGACTGCTTCGTCTACACACCATAATGTGGAGGTAACAGTAGAAGGAGTTTCAAAAGCAACGGGTGTGAAAAAGCTGCTTGATCACTTTCGTTTAAAGAGAGAAGAGATACTGGCAGTAGGTGACGGAGAAAATGATCTGCCGCTTTTTGAGCTGGCCGGTTATTGCGTGGCCATGAAAAACGCCACCGATTTTGTGAAACAGAAGGCGGATGAAGTAACGGAGTTTTCCTATAAAGAAGATGGACTGTACCGATTTTTAAAGAAAAAGCTGAGCTGAAATGTAAATGGGAACATGAGGGAAAAGCCAGCTATTTTTCTCGCTATATAAGTTGGATAAAGGATTTTATATACTACTTTTCAGAAAAAGCGTATTAGAACAGCGCTTAGCCCGGGCAATGGGACATCCGCATTTGCAGGGCTGCGCGTTTCATGGGGCAGTTGATAAGTTCACCTTCACCGGCCTCACCGCTCTGCGGCTCCGTCGCCCGTTAGTCGAGTGTACGCTCCGCGTCTGCCGCCTTTGCGGAGAGGAAAAACAGCAAGTGTCAAACATGCTTGTTTTTCTTCTCTTATCAAAAAGAAGAAAGAGTCTGTATCTATTCATTCGTGATCGCTTCTTTCCTAAAAGCTACGGGCGGAGGGATGCGGCGGAGACTACTGCGGGACGAGCGGACAGGCTGAAACGAGCAGCGCGAAGCGGCGGCTGGTTCAGCGTTCGCCCTGCAGGAAAGCGCAGCCGCCAGCCTGCAGCCCATTACACTTCTTTTCTAAAAGGAATTCGATAATAAACCGCGGGTTCAAAAGGTTTAATTCAACTTATATAAGCTATAATAGAAAAAATGATTTATATTCAAGCAAAGGCTCAAAAAAGCGTGAATGATGGCCGCCAGACAGCAGGCCTTCATTCACGCTTTTCGGTTAAGAAAGAAAAACAGCTCCGTAAATAAGTGAAGACAGGACGACCAGGCCGGGATGGATTTTTCTTTTTTCCATCAGCCAGTAGCTGCCCGCCGCCAGAATGAAAATATGCAAAGGGCTGATTTGAACGTATGAGTCGAAAAAAGCTTGAAACGCCATCACGCCAAGTAAAACAGCAATGGTCGGCTTTACATAAGCGGTCATTCGTTTTACACGCGGGGAGGTCCGGTTTTTATACAAAATGCCCATTAAAGAGATCATTAATAGAAGAGAAGGCAGTACGGTAGCCAGCACTGCCAGTACGGCACCCAGCCAGCCTCCTTCCTGGAAGCCGATATAACCGCCCATCTTCGTGGCGATGGGGCCGGGCAGTGCATTTCCCATTGCGAAAGCTTCGTTAAATTCCTGTACGGTCATCCACCCATAGCGGTCCACAACTTCTTTTTGAATAAGCGGGATTGTAGCTGGGCCGCCGCCGTAGCCGAGCAGATTCGTCATGAAAAATACCCAGAAAATATGTAAATAAATCATGCGGGCCGTCCTTTCTTTTTGTCAGCTGTTTTATCTTTAACCGGCCTAAAGAAAGCAAACAGCAGCAAAGCGGCAATTAAAATGGCAGGATGAACATGAAGAAACTCAATCAATAAAAGTCCAATTACAACATGAACAGCGACCGTTCCCCACTTCAAGCCTTTCATCGAGCTTTGAAGAAAATCTTTTGTCAACACGGCCAGCATAATGCCGACGACGGGCAAAACGCCCCTTGTCATTCCCTGCACCCAGGCCAGGTCTTTAAAAGCAGTTAAGGTCGTCAGCAGAAAAATCATTAATAAAATGGTCGGCAGAATGGTCGCTAAAATGGCATTGATCGTGCCGAGTACCCCGCCGACCCGGTATCCAATATAACCGGCCATTTTGGTATTAATGGGGCCTGGAAGCGTGTTGCCAATCGCTAAAATGTCTCCAAATTCTTCATTATCCATCCATTTAAACCGCTCGACCACTTCTTTTTGAACAAGTGGGATGGTCGTCGGGCCGCCGCCGTAGCCGAGCATGCTGCTGCGGAAAAAAGCGATAAAAATATCGAGCTGCTTCATAAAAACATCCTTTCTATCATCGTAGTGGAAGTGAAACACGTTCAGAACAGATTTTGTATTATCAAACCAATTGTATTGTTTAGTCCATATTAACATTCGGATAGTAATAAAAAAAGATAAAACGATTACGTTTCGAAGAAAATCTATGGGAGATTTTCTGCCGCAAATGAACAAGAAGTGGTTTTTTTTCTTTATGCTGTTCCTATCAATTTATGAAAAGGGGCACCGTACATGAAAAAAACACATCCTGCAGTTGTTATTTTTCTTTTTTTCCTTGGCTGGGTCTTTATGTATGCAGACCGGAATATTCTTTCACCTGTTATGGGAAGTATCGGCGAAGAGTGGAGCCTTGATAAATCGCAGCTTGGCTTAATGTCAACGGTGTTTTTCGCTGCTTATGCTGCGATGCAGATTCCAACCGGCTTTTTGGCAGACAAGTTTGGCCGTGTAAAAGTGCTCGTCATTGGCTATCTACTGTTTGGAGTGGCCACTTATTTAAGCGGGGTGGCGACAACCTTTCTTATATTTTTAATGATGCGCGCGCTGACGGGGCTTGGAGAAGGAACGTATTACGGCTCCCAATATGGTATTTCTTCCACCATTACACCTAAAAAATACCGGGGCCTTGTATCGGCCCTGATCAACAGCGGGATGGCCTTCGGTATTTCACTTGGTTTTATGGCGTCCAGTTATTTTACGTACACCTTAAATAAAGGATGGCAGTATCCGTTTTACGTGTTTGCGGTACCGACTATTATCGTTGCCATTTTAATTGCGGTTTTTGTACGGGATGATACACATAAGAGAAAAGAAGCATCAGCGAAAAAAGCAGAAAAACTGGATATGAAAAAACTGTTTACGAAAAATCATATTCTTGTTTATGTGCTTATTTTCTGCTCGCTTTATGGATTCTTCGGCATGCTCACATGGCTGCCTTACTATTTGCAGACGGTCAGAGGCGTAGAAGCTTCCCAGACAGGCATCATAGCTTCATTGGTGCCATGGGCTTCCATTCCAGGCGCTATCTTATTTGGCTTTTTGTCCGATAAAATTAAAAACAGAAAGCCGTTGATTATTTCACTGGCACTGGCCGGGGCTATCTGTCAATTCGCCATTCCATATACGGAAAACTACTCGCTTTTGCTTGTAGGTCTTGCCCTGTACGGACTGCTTGGAAAACTGGCACTGGATCCAGTGCTGATCTCGTATATGGCTGATATTACACCGCCTTCTATGTATTCAAGAGTGTACGGTTTTTTTAACTTCAGCGGCATGCTGTCTTCAATTTTTGCTCCCTACATTACCGGCTTTTTTGCAGATGTGACCGGGAAATTGGAGTTTGGTTTTTATTTATCAGGGGCACTGCTTATTTTCGGAGCGATTATGTTCCTGTTTACCGATCATAAAGGCAGCCAGGAACAAGAAGATCAAGAATTTACAGAAAGCGAGAAAGTGGTGTAAAGAAGGGAGACAACAAAAAAAGAGGCTGCCGGGGCAGGCAGCCTCTTTTTCATATGTGAAAATCGTTTGCTATTGATTACAGTTTCATGCCCATTCGGCTTTTGTACCGTTTAATTAAAATCTGGCAGTCAACACTTACGACGCCCTGAAGCGGATACAGCTTTTCTGCCAAAAAGCGCTCCATCTCCTGATTGTCAGTAAAAATCCCATGCATATGAAGCTTGCTGGGACCGGTCATATGATACAAGCTTGTCACAGCCGGTTCATTTTGAAGGTGGTCAGCCACTTTTTCTAAAAATTGAGGCTCTACTTCTACATTGAAAAAAGCAGATACGTGCATACCGATCTTTGCCGGATTAATGACGGTTGTGAATTTTTCAATGACACCCTGCTCCATTAAGTTATTAATTCTGGCTTGAACAGCAACACGGGAGAGGTCCACTTGCTTTGCGATGTCCGTGTAGGAAATGCGGCTGTTTTCATGCAGAATAGACAAAATATGTTTGTCTATTTCGTCAATATTCAAGTCGGGAATGCTGTATTTTGATAACATACTGTGTCAGCTCCATTATAAAAGTAGTGCGCGTTTAGTGTATCACGATCTGTTTATGTGTATAAACCTTTAAGCAGAAAAAGACCGACCGCCAGCTTCTATCATAGTGGAACAAGAAAAAAGAATACACCCGTTTGGCAGGTTTTCTGTCCATAAAAAAAGAACTTGCCTGAGCAGTTTCTTTCAATATAGACAAAGTCTTTGCTTTTAAAAAAAGAGCCGATAAGTGAAGCCGCCGGACTTCGCGTTCTACGGGCAGGCGGGAGCCTCCTCGGCTGCGCCTGCGGGGTCTCCCGACTCACTGTACTTCCCGCAGGAGTCTTCGTCCGGCAGGCTTCACTAAGTAGTGTTGAAGATCCACAAGCATGGACTAAATAGACATGTCTCTTTTTTAAACAGAAAGATATGACCTATACAATCTTGTCGCAAGCCACTTGGCGGCGGGAGGGCGGTGCAGACTCCTATGGGACGAGCGGGCAGCTGAGACCGGTGAAGCCACGAGGAGAAATCGGACTCAGCGCCTGCCCCATGGAAAGCGGAGCTGCCTGGACGCCGCCGATCCGTCCTATTCATGTGCACAGTCATCCATATCATTTGGCTACAAACTGAAAAAAGAACCTGCCCAGGCAGGTTCTCCTTTTTTATAAAAATCGCTGGCGCACTTCCGGTGATGGAAGCATACAGTGGTCGCTTTTTTTGCCAAACCATTTGTACCGGTTTGCCGCCACATAATCATATACGAGGTTGCGAAGCGGTGCTGGAACGGCTACCAGCGCATAAAGCAATTTCCATGCTCCATCCAGGCGGCGGGCTACCCTTAAAGCAGCAGTTGATTTAATATAAGCCTGTCCATCCTCTACAAGCACAAAACTATCAAGGTCTTCCGGTATATTGTGCTCTTTTAGCAGCTTTTGGCCGACATCACTTTGAAGTGATGCGTAATTAAAATAGCCTTTGGAATCACGCTGTATAATAAATTGAACGCTGGCATCGCAAAAATTACAATCCCCGTCGAATAAAACGATTGCTGTCATGATTAAATTCCTCCTCATTTAAGCAGTCTGCTCTTATTAGTCTAACCGATTTTCCCCCTCTTCAAACTATAGACCAGAATGGAGATGATTCAGGACAAAAGTTTAATTAAAAAATACTCATTATTTTTCCGTTAAAGTTTATGGAGCATCCAAAAAGGGGACTTAAGTAATGTTCGCTGTTTTTAGTGTTTATTTTTGATAAAAAGGAGTATATACATATGCGGGAAAGCTGTATGGAATGCCGGGTTCCCATTCGATTTTATGAACCGGGCCGCCTGTTTATTTCAAATGAGAAAGAGTGGTCATTTATCGATTTTCAAACGATGAAAGAAGCGGAGAAAAAGCTTCAAACTGTCCAGGAGAAGCAGGAAGGGACGTTAATAGGCGGGATTGGGCGCCCGGATGACGAGGCGCCGCTTCGCACCGCACCCATTGGAGAAGTGGCAGAATGGTTTTCTCACCAGGAAGTGATCCGTGTCATTGAAAAGGGCCAATTTGTCAGCTTTCTCCAGCCGGTTGTTGACGCAGGCACCGGCAGCATATACGGGTATGAATCGCTTCTGCGGACGAACAAAGAAGCTTCAATCCCGCCGGGCCGTCTGTTTGCTGCCGCTCAAAAGCTGGGTATGCACTCCTACTTGGATAAGCAGGCAAGAGAAAGTGCCATCATTGCCCGTAAAAAATACATTCGAAATGGACAGAAAAGCTTTATTAACTTTTTGCCTTCCACCATTTACAATCCGGAATTCTGCCTGCAGCATACGTTTCGGATTATCGAAAAATACAATGTAAATCCTGGCGATCTTGTGTTTGAAGTGGTTGAAACGGAGAAGATAGAAGATATTGAGCACCTAAGAAAAGTGCTGAATGTTTATAAGCAAGAAGGCATTAAAGTAGCGCTTGATGACGTTGGGGCCGGCTTTTCCACGATTGAAATGCTTGAGAAGCTAAAGCCGGACTACATTAAAATTGACCGTACGCACGTCTCGTTTTGTGATCAGGACGGGGATAAACAATTATTTATTGAAAGAGCGCTGAAAACGGCGTCAAATCTGGGAATTAAAACACTCGCAGAAGGCATTGAGCGCAAAGAAGAATATGAGTATTGTCTTGCGGCAGGCATCCCGCTTGTGCAAGGATATTACTTTGGAAAGCCCTCTGCAGAACCTGCAGTGGGTTAAAAGAAAAACCGTCCGGCTTAAGAGCTGTTGGACGGTTTTTTGAGTGGCTGGCTAAATACGAACACGCCTGCTACAAGAGGAAAGCCGGTCCCTATGAAGCCTTGCGGCGGGGAAAGAGCAAGAGCGCCGGTTACGAAAGAACCTCCCACCACGCCAAGTGAGCTTTATTTAACCGAAGTGTTTTGAAAATACAGAGTTTAAAAACTTTACATGACGGTGAATATTTTCCTTTCGATTGGGTAATTATTACTAAAAGGCTAAAAAGAAAAGTCATGCAAAGGAAGTGACAGCCATGGGAATAGCAGCAGATCGGTGTATTTTTAAGCAGGAGCTCACGTTGTTGTACATGGACTATGCACGCTGCCACAACGGCGCTATCAAAAAACAAATTGCCAAAGACATTGAATTGCTTCAAAAAGCGATCGCGCTTATTTTATAGAAAAAAGCATCCGGCTTTCATCGGATGCTTGAGGCTGCCGACAAAGTCGACAGTCTTTTTTTATATTGAATGAGCGATCAAGATTTTGTGTTGTTTTAGTCAAAGGTCAACTAAACAAGCTAAAATAAAAAGACGAAACCCCCATTTTCGCAGAAGTTCTTTTCGAAAATAGGGTTTGTCTAAACTCTGAAGCATCCGGCTTTCACCGGATGCTTTTTTATTTGCTTTTTGCCTTCTTAGCAGATGATTTTTTCGCAGAACTGCTTTTGCCTCCGCCGGATGATTGAGCGGAAGGAGCAATAGACAGTGCTTTGTCTGCTTTCTCAAGATCGTGTGTGACCTGCTCTTCTATGTCATACGCATGATACATTTCATTATCAATCATATACTGGGCCATTTTATCATGCAGGTCAATTGCGTTATCAAGTTCTCGACGCAGCAGCTGCTTCACTTCTGGCGTAGCCGTTTCTGTAATGGCTACGGCTAAATTTCGTACACCGGCTTTAGCTGTAATAAGAAAATCAGTCGCGATGGCCAGGTCGTCGAGTACCACATCTTTTTCATTTTTTTTTGCCATCCATGCTTACCTGCCTTTCGCTGTTTGTTTTTGGTCGTCTTCGAGCACAGACTGCAAATCTTTAATCGCTTTTTTAGAAAGCTTAATATCTTCCTTCAGCAATTTTTTCAGATTTGAATCCTTGACAAGGTCAAGCATGGCGGTGCTTTTTGTCAAGCAGGCTGTTTTAAATAAAAGAACTTCATGAACTTCCAGCTTCTCATGCATTGCTAACGATTTGGCCATGCTCATCACTCCTTTTTATTTATCGGTTGCTTTTCCGTCTAAATCATGGTGAATCGCAGTCGGAGGAACAGCCGGCATCGGTTTTTGACCTTGCGGCGCTGGATCTTTTAAATAAACATAGTCACCGGTTCCATCTGGTGCACTGCCTTTTGCCCAGCGTCCTTCGGCAGATTCCGATCCTTCTGAAAGATCCCAGAACTCAAACGCGTGCGGCTGTGCTTCCTGCTCTGCTTCTGGAGGGAAGGAGGCCGGCACGGCTACGCCGTTTTTCTCTTCCAGCTCCGCAATGGCTTCCATCCATTGATATTGGTGATAGCGGTCACGGGCGAGCATTTTACGGAATACAGCCCGGACGCCTTCGTCTTTTGTCATATGGTATAGGCGTGCAACCTGCAGGCGCCCTTGAGATTCAGCGTGCAGATTAGAGCGCATATCGGCAAGCAGGTTGCCGCTCGCTACAATATAGTTTCCGTTCCACGGTACACCGTTTGAGTTGGTTGGCAGGCCGCCAAGTCCGCTCACAAGCAAGTGCTGCGGATTAATACCGCCCATAATGGCAGCGATGGCGGGGTCTTCCGCTGCTTCGGCCTGTGCTTCTGGCGATGCCCCGTCTAGAAGCTGGCTGATCAGGGCACAAAGCATTTCGACGTGGCCGATTTCTTCTGTACCGATATCCATCAGCATATCCTTATACTTTTCTTCTCCCCGGCAGTTAAAGCCCTGGAACAAATATTGCATCATGACCGTCATTTCTCCAAACTGGCCGCCGAGCACCTCTTGAATCTGGCGGGCAAGCAGCGGGTCTGGACGTTCTACTTTTACTTCAAACTGTAATTCTTTCTGGTGACGGAACATCAAAAAATCCTCCTTCAGCATAATAGAATGTTGTGTCTTTATTTGTCGTACCCTTCTTTTCTGCTCCAGAATCCTTAAGTCGAAAAAATAGGAAAAAAATCACTTGCATGAACAAGTGATAAGTTAATTAGAATTGCATGAACATTGTGAAAGAAAGGTAACCATGATAGAGTGAAAGTGTACATAAGAATTGGAGGGACTCTGTTATGCCATTGCTTCGTTTTGATGTCATTGAAGGAAGAACGGAAGAAGAGCTGAAAGGGCTGCTTGATGCGGCTCACCGGGGGATGCTCAGAGCATTTCAAGTACCGGAACGTGACCGCTATCAAATCGTTCACCAGCATCCGGCTCATGAAATGATTATTGAAGACACTGGACTTGGGTTTGAACGGTCAAAAGATGTCGTGGTAATCAGTATTGTAAGCAAGCAAAGAACCGAAGAACAAAAACAGAAGCTGTATCAGTACATGGTAGAAGAGTTGCAGGAAAGCTGCGGGATCGATCCAAAAGACGTCATGATTTCTCTTTCCATCAATGGAGATGCCGATTGGAGCTTCGGCTTTGGCAAAGCGCAGTTTTTAACAGGTGATCTTTAACCGGCCATCCATTTCAGATACTTTCTGAAATGGATTTTTTAATTGCTTTTTAAAAGCGGGTTTTGCCCTTTTTAAGGGATCGAGCCGGAAGTGGCGGAAATGACCGATCCGTATATAAATAAACAAAATTATTTATTATAAGAAGAAGTACAAACAGGCTCTTTTTTGTCAGCGCTGACAAAAAAGAGCCTGTTTTTTTAAATAAAAAATTATTTGCAACCATATTTTTTTCCGAGTAAAATATGAAAAACTAGTGAGAGAATTCACAAATGCCGACAGAACAGAAAAAATAAAGGGGGAAGCGGCATGACAAATGCACTAAAAAAATTGATCGAAACAGCACAGCGCCCGGAGGAAGCGGATATTATTATTCAAAACGGGACATTGGTAGACGTTTTTTCACTTGAAACGTTTCAAGCGGATGTTGCGATCAAAGATGGCTGCATTGTCGGCATCGGCACGTATCCGAAAGGAAAAAAGATCGTAGATGCGTCGGGCAAGTATGTGATGCCGGGCTTTATCGACGGCCATATCCATATTGAATCAACGATGGTGACACCGTCGGAGTTTTCGCGGGCTCTTATTAAACACGGCGTGACGACCGTTGTAACAGACCCACATGAAATTGCCAATGTGGCGGGACGAGTTGGCATCGACTTTATGCTGGAGGATGCAGCCGGGACAGATGTTGATATTTTAATGAAGCTGCCTTCCTGTGTACCGGCAACCCCGTTTGAGCAGAACGGTGCCACGTTAACGGCGGATGACCTGCGCCCATACCTGCCTCACAAAAATGTGATCGGCCTGGCAGAAGTTATGGATTATCCTTCTGTTTTAAATGGAGATACAGGCATGCTTGCCAAAATTGAGATGACAACGGAAGCAAATTTAACTGTAGACGGTCATGCGGCGGGATTGCCGGATGCAGCGTTGAACGTTTACAGCACAGCCGGCATCCGCAACGATCATGAAGCCGTAACAGCAGAGGAGGCGGTTTCGCGTGTACGCCGGGGGATGCATGTTCTTGTACGGGAAGGGTCGGCTGCTAAAGACCTGCTTGCCCTCCTGCCGGCTATTCATGAGCGGAACAGCAGCCGGTTTTCTTTTTGTACAGATGATAAACATTTGGATGAGCTGGCTGAAGAAGGGACCGTTAATTTTGCAGCACGCCTGGCAATCGAGCATGGGCTCGATCCACTGATTGCCATTCAAATGGCGACGATCAATAATGCGGTATGCCACGGCTTGAAAAATAAAGGAGCTATTGCTCCTGGATACACAGCAGATATTTTGATCACGGCCAGCTTGAAGACACTCCAGCCGGAAACGATTATAAAGGACGGCCGGGTGCTGGATCTAGCTGCTTCTGAAAGCCTCCGTGCTGCCGTGCCAGAATCGGTTCAATCATCGCTTAATATAAAAAAGGTTACGAAAGAATCCTTGCAGATTCCACTGAAGGACGGACAAAAAGCCATGATCATCGGCGTTGTACCGGGACGGATTATTACAAATAAAATAGAAGCTGATGTCAAAGTAGAAAATGGCTTTTTCGTGCCGGATGCAGCGCGCGATCAGCTGAAAATTGTGGTGTGTGAGCGCCACCATGCAACCGGCAGCATCGGCGCAGGTATCGTCAGCGGGCTCGGACTGAAGCGGGGTGCGATTGCGTCAACTGTCGCACATGATTCACATAACCTGGTCGCAGCCGGAACAAATGATGAAGACATTTTGGCAGCCATTGAAGCGTCAGAGCGCATGCAGGGCGGCCTTGTGATTGTAGAAAGCGGAAAGGTTCTGGCATCAGTTCCTCTTCGTGTCGGCGGCATTATGTCAGAAAAGCCGTATGAAGAAGTGATCGAGGAGCTGCACCATCTGCACGAACAGCTGTCTCTTGTAGCGGAGGAGTCACAAAATATTTTTATGATTTTATCTTTCCTGTGCCTGCCCGTTATTCCAAGCTTAAAGCTGACAGACAAAGGATTGTTTGATGTAGATGCTTTCCGTCATATTGAAGTAGGAATTCCGGAGTGACGCCATTTACAGAAGACGTCGTTCGTGTACTTAAAAGTATTCCAGAAGGTGTTGTTGTCACATATGGGCAGGTAGCACGCCTGGCCGGAAGTCCTCGTGCTGCCCGCCAGGTAGTCCGCATTTTGCATTCGATGGGTGAGAAACATAACCTGCCCTGGTACCGGGTTGTAAATGCCCGGGGTGAAATAAATGTGCCGGGTGAAGAAGCAAAAGCCGAACAGCGCCGCCGTTTGAGGGAAGAAGGCGTTTCTTTTACAGAAGATGGGCGTGTCAATTGGAATAAAATAACTGAAAAAGCGGATCATCCAAAAAAGGGCTGATCCGCTTTTTTGGCTGTTTACAAGCCTGCCCGGCAGCACCCTTTTTTTGGTATAGTTGAAGTAGAAAAGTATGGAAGTTGAAGTTTGGCAAAAGGGGCGCAAAAACATGAAAAAAGGGTTATTCGTTTGCTTGTACGGTGTTTTATTCACCGCTTCTGTTTATCTTTACAGCCATGTTTATTCCCGGCCAGCCGTTGAAGATGCAGGGCGTCTTCTGCCTGCGCAGGTGAAAACAATTGAACGGGCAGATGGCGAACAAACGTTGAAGAAAATTGTACAGGAAGCAAACCGTACGGGGACTCAGCTGACGATTGCAGGAATGCAGCACAGCCAGGGCGGACAGACCTACTATCCGGGAGCCGTTATGATTGATATGAAACCTTTTAATAACGTTATTGACTTTGATCCGGAGGAAAAATGGATTACTGTTCAAAGCGGAGCGACATGGGATGATATCCAGCGGTACATTAATCCTTACGGCCTTTCCGTAAAAGTGATGCAATCCCAAAACATTTTTACGGTTGGCGGCTCATTAAGCGTGAATGTACATGGCCGGGATATTCGGAACGAGGCCCTTATCACGACAGTAAAATCATTTCGGCTGTTAAAACCGGACGGCACCATTATCCGCGTCAGCAGAGAGGAAAATGCAGAATGGTTTCCTTACGTGATTGGCGGCTACGGCTTATTTGGCATTATTTTAGATGCTACGCTTTCTTTGACGGAAGATGAACTGTATCAAAAAAGAACGAGAGAACTTGATTATCGAGACTACACCCGCTATTTTGGGCAGCAGGTAAAAGAAAATGAAGCGGTAAAAATGCATTTGGCACGTATTTCGGTCGCCCCTTCTTCTTTTCTGCGCAGCATGTATGTAACAGATTATATAAAAGCCCAAAATCAGGACATGCTGACAAGCTATAAAGAGTTGAAGGAAGAGCGGATTGTGGCGCTGCCAAAGCTTTTCCTCGGCTTGTCCCGTTACAGTGAATGGGGAAAAGAGACGTTTTGGGATATTCAAAAGCAGTATATGCTTCAAGAAGATGGTTCACTTGAATCGAGAAATAACGTCATGCGTTCGGAAACGGATTTTATGGACTATGAAAGCGGCGAGAGAACCGAAGTGCTGCAGGAGTACTTTATTCCGACAGATGAATTTGCTTCTTATATCGATGATATGCGGAACCTTCTTGAGAAAAAAGACAAGTTTAACCTTTTGAACATTACCATCCGCTACGTAGAAAAAAATGATCAGGCTGTTTTGTCTTATGCAAAGGAAGACATGTTTGCACTTGTACTTTTAATCAATCAAGGAAGGTCAAAGCAGGAGGTGGAGCAGTCAAAAGCGGTTATACAGGAAATGATTGATGTCACCTTGAACCACCGCGGCAGCTATTACCTGCCCTATTACTCCTTTCCAACGAAGGAACAGCTGAGGAAAGCATATCCGCTTGCTCCTGCTTTTTTTAAGAAAAAGCAGGAGATGGATCCAAAGAAGCGGTTTACAAACTATTTTTATGAGGAGTATCAACAATGAATTATCGTCGGTTTGTCACGTCTCAAAGTCTCGTTTTAATGGCAGGAAGCATGATTTTTCCATTTTATGTTTTGCTGCTGAGGAATGTGGGGGACAGCTACTCACAATTTGGCTGGGCGTACGGCCTTTTTGCATTAACGTCTGCCCTCGCTTATCCGGTGATTGGAAAGGCGGCCGATCGATTAGGGGACCGGGTCCTGCTCATTTTTTATTCAATGGCCATGGCTGTGCTGCTGCTGTTTTTCCCGCTTGCCACAAGCGTATGGCAGGTATATGGTCTTCAAGTGTGCATGGGGGTGCTGGGTGCTGTGCAAAAAAACACTGAAAAAGCGGCCTTGGCCCGGCATGCAGACCAAGGTCAGGCCGGCGCCGATATAGGCCGCTATCACTTCTGGACCTCTATTGCCGCAGCCGCGGCGGTCATCTTTACCGGTTACCTCGTTGATTTTTTAACGATTGCCACCATTTTCTATCTGGCATCTCTTATGTACGTTATGAGTGGATTCATCATATGGAAAGAGCCGAAAACCGGCTGATGATATCAAACCCTTTTGCTTATAGGTGCAATGCCGCTGTTAGAACAAGCAGATGAAAGATTTGGCCTACAATAATCCCAAGCCAGCCCGATTCCGGTCTCCAGGCTTTCATAATAGTCCGCAGCCACCAGGCAGCAAGGATTCGTCGGTCAATGATTACATGAGTGAGGAAAATAAAAGCGATAGCCAGCGGAGAGAGGCCGCTAAACGTCAGCCGGGGAAACTGGGAAACAAGAATGTGTAGCAGTCGAAAGTCGCTTTTTTAACGAACTGAATGAAATGGACTTCGTTATTAAAGTCGGATTGTTTACGGGGCCGACGATCGCGGTCAACGCGAATGGCCTGCTTGATTATTTTGGCTATACTGTAAATACAGGTGCACGTATTCAGCAGCAAAGCGAAGGCGGCGATATTATAGTCAGTAGCCAGGAATGGCAACGGGAATCGTTTGCCGGGATCGCGAAGGAATTTTCATTCAGTGCGAAAAGCACGGCTAAAAAATGATCTGGCATTCAAGACAAAGTGCAAATTATGCAGCTCACGACTATACCAGGGGCTGGTACATGTGCGGTTTCTTAAGACCGGATGATGGAGGACTGATTATGGATATTAAATTGAAAGATTATATCAGCATTTTTATTCACCAAACAGATTTAAAAATCACAAACTGTGTAAAAGAACGCCTTGCCCCATTTCAGCTCGCCCCGGAGCAAAATTTAATTATGATGCTGCTTTGGGAGCGGGACGGACGGACTCAGCAGGAGTTGTCCGAGCAGCTTGAAAAGGACAAAACAAATATTACCCGCATGGTATCAAGCCTTGAGCAAAAAGGGTTTATTAAACGGGTGACCGAAGCCGGCGACCGGCGTTCCGTACGGATTTTTCTTACTGAAACCGGCACAGCTCTTCAAGATGACGTGATACCGGTTGTTGAAGCCTTTCATCGTGCTGTTACAGAAGGCATTACAGCAAAAGAGCTGGAGGAAGTGCGCAGAATTTTAACAAAAATGCGGACCAATATGAAATAAAAAAGTCCGCACTAAATAGTTGCTATAGCAACTAAGTGTGTGATACAATTCTTTTAGTGATTAAAAGTAACAAAATAACTGGAGGAAACAAAAATGACAAACGTTTTATTTGTAAAAGCCAATTCACGCCCAGCGGACCAAGCAGTGAGCGTGCAGCTATATAATGCATTTTTAGAGGCGTACCGCGCCGAGCACCCGGCGGATACGATCACAGAATTAGATCTTTTTGCAGAAAACCTTCCGTACTACGACAACGATAAAATTAACGGCATGTTCAAATTAGCCCGCGGGATGGAATTAACGGAAAGTGAAAAAGCAGCAACAGGACTTGTTACAAAATATTTGAATCAATTTTTGGAAGCAGACAAAGTAGTTTTCGCATTCCCTCTTTGGAACTTCACGATTCCAGCTGTTCTTCACACATACCTTGATTACCTAGGCCAGGCGGGGCAGACGTTTAAATATACGGCAGAAGGCCCAGTCGGTCTTTTACAGGATAAAAAAGTGATGCTTTTAAATGCGCGCGGCGGTGTTTATTCAGAAGGCCCAGCGGCAGACCTTGAAATGTCGGCAAAATATGTACAAACCATTATGGCTTTCTGGGGCGTAGAAGATGTACAGACTATTGTCATTGAGGGACATAATCAATTCCCGGACCGTTCAGCAGAAATCATTGCAGACGGTATTAAGCTCGCAGCGGAAGCGGCGCGGACATTTTAATTCATGAGGCTGTTCCTTTAATAGGAACAGCTGAGACTGTCGACAGTGTCGACAGTCTTTTTTATGAAAGTTTTCAACGTCGAAACCGGCAGGGACTTTTCGGGAAATATCATTTCTTAAAAAGAGCCGATAGGGGAAGACGGCCGGACTTCGCGCACCTTTGAGCGTTGCGGGAGCCTGCTCGGTGCACACGCCTATGGGTAAAAAGATTTTCCGTAAAAAGGAAATGAAAACATTTTCTTTTTTGAATCGCTTGCTTATTTTTTGAAAAGCTGTTATGATAAATGAGAATTATTTTTGTTCGAGAGGTACAAGTGCTGTAAAAGCTTATTGTCTTGATATTGCTTTGAGCAGGAATAGTATTATTTTGTGCAGATGCACAACGGGAGGCAACATAACATGGAACAAGGTAAAGTAAAATGGTTTAACGCAGAAAAAGGTTTCGGCTTCATCGAGCGCGAAGCTGGAGACGACGTATTCGTTCATTTCTCAGCAATTCAAGGCGAAGGCTACAAAACTCTTGACGAAGGTCAAGAAGTAACATTCGAAGTTGAACAAGGACAACGTGGTCCTCAAGCAACTAACGTACAAAAAGCATAATTTTATATAACATCATAAAAAGGCAGCCTCTTTGAGGCTGCCTTTTTTGTTTGCTCGCTTGGGCGGATGTTCCTGTTCCATGACGGGCAAAAAAAGCGTTCCATAAAAAAGCCTGCCCCATAAACGTCAGGCTTAGTTATTAAAAAAGTTTTCCGTGAAGTAAGGCTGGTTTTCGCCGTTTAGCGCAACCCCTACTCCTAAGTAGTGGAAATCACCATTTAAAATATTTTTTCGATGGCCGGCGGAGTTCATTAAGCCCTCGTGTGCAAAAATACTGCTGAATTGCCCATAAGCAAGGTTTTCACCGGCAGTTGTAAAGTGAATACGGTCTTCCTCCATCCGGTCAAATGGTGACTGGCCTTCAAGGTTTGTATGATCAAAATACACATGCTGAGCCATATCCTGGCTGTGCTCCCGTGCCGTGCCACTGACCGGATCATCCCATGTGAGTACCGGCAGTCCGTGCACAACCCGGGCGGCGTTTGTCACATCAAACAGCTGGTATTCAAACCCTTTGCGCAGTGCCGGACTGTTTTCACCGTACATGCCCTTTTTTTCCGCTTCTAGATCTTCATCTAAAATAAGAATAGCTGTAACGGTATCCTGTTCATGTACATCATAAAAAATGGTTACATAGCTGTCGTCCATATGGTAGTAATCATGTTCATTTGTTTCATTTAAGATATAATACGTCAGCCCTTTACGCATTTTATCCATTGGTTCGCCAAGCTTTTCACGGACATTTTCTTGAGGTGTATTCAAGGCAATACCGTTTTTCGAGGAAATCAAGTTGTGGTTCGTATAAAGCCCGTTCACGCGGTTTTCTTCGTCATAAGACACCATCAAAAAGTTTTGATAATTTTCGTGATAAGCATACCATTCGGTTCCATACTCATTTTGAGAATGGCGTTTCGGTACTCCGACTTCCTGCTCCACCTTTGAACGGCTGTCCCCAATTTGAATATTGTAAACGGAAAACGTCTGGGATTCCGGAGCAGCCAGCGCCGGCTGTTCAGCTTTCTCTACGGTTTTTGGCGCTATGCCCACGAGGCTTTTTACTTCACTTGTCACTCTATCCACAGTACCAGTTACAGCAGAACTTTTTCTTATGTCTTCCAGCTCGTCACTGATCACGTCCATAAAAGCCAAATTCACATACGGCTCGGCATATTCTTCCCACAGCGGCCGTGTATTAAAAGCCACAACAAGCAGCAACACAACAGATAATAATTTTTTCAATCATTCACACTCCGTTCTTTCTTTATTTTAACGGAAATATGCTTATTTTTCACGCAAAGCGGCAGCAGCTGAGCAGGAAGAGCGTGTGGCCTAAAACGGACCCGGCTTCTTTTAAGCAGTTTAACATATGGATTCGCATCTTTGATAGCAACAGAGTACATTCAAGGAAAACCATAAGGCAGAAAACAAGCTCATTTTTATTAATATAGTTTTTCCATTGGAAGAATCATTATACATAACAGGCAAAAATCATCAGAAGAAAGAGATATAGATTTATATGTGAAAAAATTCACATAATTTTTTAAGTTTTTTATGCAGAAAAATCAGATTGAAAGCGCTATGATAGAGAAAGGAAGTTTTTTATTTTAATGGAGGTACAATAAGCATGGCATACAATAAGTTAATTCGTACGTTAATGATTGAAATTCCATCCGTTCCGGGCAGCCTTGGAAAAGTAGCAACGGCTATCGGGCTGCGTGGCGGTGATATCGGGGAAGTAGAAACGATTAAAGTAGGCCCGGCTTACACGCAGCGGAACATCACCGTGCAGATTGAACAGGAAGATCAGCTTGCAGGCATTATTGAAAGCATCAACGAACTGGAAGGATTCCGCGTGCAGGCGGTATCGGACGAAGTGCTTCGTGCCCACGAAGGCGGCAAAGTACAGATGAAAAGCCGGGTGCCAATCCAGACACTCGCAGACTTGAGCCGCGTGTACACACCAGGGGTTGCGGATGTATGCAAAGTGATTCAGGCAGAGCCGGAAAAAGCAAAAATCTATACAAACATTGGCAACAGTGTGGCCGTTGTCACAGACGGAACGGCCATTTTAGGGCTGGGTGATATCGGCCCGGTTGCCGGCATGCC
>NZ_JAKGCR010000016.1 GCF_022668875.1 Domibacillus sp. PGB-M46
ATGTATTAGGCACGCCGCCAGCGTTCGTCCTGAGCCAGGATCAAACTCTCCAAAAAAGTTTGACTTGCTCATTTGTTTCCATTAAAACACGGGGTGTTTTTAATGGAAGATAAAAATTTAAAACGTTGACGTTTTTATTGATTTTGTTCAGTTTTCAATGTTCAATTTTCTGGAGCGGGTGATGGGAATCGAACCCACGACATCAGCTTGGAAGGCTGAGGTTTTACCATTAAACTACACCCGCATAAAAATGGAGATCGGGAAGACAGGATTCGAACCTGCGACCCCTTGGTCCCAAACCAAGTGCTCTACCAAGCTGAGCTACTTCCCGTTAAATAAGATAATAAAATGGCGCGCCCGAGAGGACTCGAACCTCTAACCGCTTGATTCGTAGTCAAGTACTCTATCCAATTGAGCTACGGGCGCTTATTTATTTGGTGCGGCCGAGAGGACTTGAACCTCCACGGGGTTGCCCCCACTAGGCCCTCAACCTAGCGCGTCTGCCATTCCGCCACGACCGCATAAAAGCGTTCCGCGCACCAAATTGTCACTTGCCAACAAATTAGTATTTTACACGAACTTCATTGCCTTGTCAACACTTTTTTAGAAGGTTTCGAAGGAATGGTGAGCCATGAAGGACTCGAACCTTCGACCCTCTGATTAAAAGTCAGATGCTCTACCGACTGAGCTAATGGCTCAAAAAAAATGGCTGGGCTAGAAGGATTCGAACCTTCGCGTGACGGAGTCAAAGTCCGTTGCCTTACCGCTTGGCTATAGCCCAATACTTTTTTAAAAATGGCGGTCCGGACGGGACTCGAACCCGCGACCTCCTGCGTGACAGGCAGGCATTCTAACCAACTGAACTACCGGACCATGGAATATTAAACATAAAGAAGGGAAACCGGTGAAGCCGGCTTCCCGACGATGACCCCTACGGGATTCGAACCCGTGTTACCGCCGTGAAAGGGCGGTGTCTTAACCGCTTGACCAAGGGGCCTTAAAAGTAAAATCTGGCGGAGAAGGAGGGATTTGAACCCTCGCGCCGGTTACCCGACCTACACCCTTAGCAGGGGCGCCTCTTCAGCCTCTTGAGTACTTCCCCAGATTGGCTCCGCAGGCAAGACTCGAACTTGCGACCGATCGGTTAACAGCCGATTGCTCTACCACTGAGCTACTGCGGAATAATGAATGTTATCTTATCGACACTTAGTATTATAAACCAATTACTCATTTATAGTCAACAACTTTTTTAGTTTTTTTCAATATTTATTACTTGAACAACTTTATAAAAAAAGCTGCTCAATTAAAATATCAATTGAAGCAGCAATTGTCAACACCATTATTCGATAATTTCTTTTAAAGCTCCCCGGCATGCCCCGCATACATATCTTGATGTGTTAATACGCCGGTATCTTTTATACTTTATTCCGCATCCTGAGCATTTATAAAAAACAATCTTTCTTTGTTTCTGCTTCCCTTCCTGTTCTGGAAGTGTCCGGCAGTGACGCGGCGATCCGGTTTGTTTCAGCAGCTCTTTAAAGTCCTCATCTCCATGCTTGTACCCTTTCCCTTGCAGATGAAGATGGTAATGGCACAGCTCGTGCTTTAGAATACCAATGAGTTCTTCTTTTCCAAATGCTTCAATGTATTTTTCATTCACTTCAATATTGTGAGATACAAGCAGGTAGCGGCCTCCGGTTGTCCGAAGCCGCTTGTTAATATATGCCCGGTGCAGAAAAGGCCGATTAAAAAAACGTTCTGACAGCTCTTCTGTCAGCTTTTGAATCATTTTATCGCTCGTTTTCATTTGGATTCGTCTTTAACCATCGTCAATGAAATTCTTCCTTTTCCAGCTTCTACAGCATCTACCCAGACGGTTACGATATCCCCAACCGACACAACATCGAAAGGGTTTTTCACAAATCCTTTTTTCAATTTTGAAATATGAACGAGTCCGTCCTGCTTTACGCCGATATCTACAAAAGCGCCGAAGTCTGTTACATTCCGAACGGTTCCCTGCAGCTCCATTCCCTTTTGAAGATCCTCCATTTTCAGGACATCTGTTTTTAAAAGCGGCGCCGGCATTTCGTCACGCGGATCGCGTCCCGGCTTTTGAAGTGAGTCAATAATATCTTTTAATGTCAGCTCGCCAATGCCAAGCTCCTTTGCTATTTGCTCCGTATTCACCGTCTGAAGAGCAGCTCCCAGCTCTTCTGAACCAATATCCGTCGTTTTAAATCTAAGCGATTTCAACAGAGCGGTTGTTTCTTTATAGCTTTCCGGATGAATAGGTGTCCGGTCAAGCGGTTCTTCTCCATCTGTAATACGCAGAAAGCCAATGCACTGTTCAAAGGTTTTCCCGCCAAGACGCGGCACTTTTTTGATCACAGAACGCTTCGTAAATTTTCCGTTTTCTTCTCGATATTGAACAATATTTTTGGCTACTGTTTTATTTAACCCCGCTACGTGTTCAAGCAGCGAAGGAGAAGCTGTATTCACATCTACACCCACACGGTTTACGGCTGTTTCTACCACGAATGCAAGCGAGCTGGATAATTTCTTTTGGGATACATCGTGCTGGTACTGGCCTACGCCAATCGATTGCGGATCGATTTTTACCAGCTCCGCCAACGGGTCTTGAATGCGGCGCCCAATCGATACAGCACTTCTCTCCTCTACTTGAAGGTGAGGAAACTCCTCGCGTGCAATATCAGACGCAGAATACACGCTGGCCCCTGCTTCATTTACAATAATATAAGCGGCTTTTTTCTTGAGGCTCGGCAGCATTTCTACTACAAACTGTTCGGTTTCCCTTGAAGCCGTCCCGTTTCCAATGGCAATAATATCTGCTTCAAACTCCTCTGCAAGCTGTTTAAACAGCTCTCTCGCTTCTTTTCTTTTTCCTTCCCCTGTGTGCGGATACATGACTTTAATCGCTAGAACTTTTCCTGTTTCATCTACAACCGCCATTTTACATCCTGTTCGGTATGCCGGATCGACTGCAAGAACCACTTTTCCTTTTAACGGCGGCTGGAGCAGAAGATTTTTCAAGTTCTCCGAAAAAATGTGGATAGCCCGTTCTTCTGCCGCTTCTGTCAGTTCATTCCGCACTTCTCTTTCTACAGAGGGGCGAATAAGACGCTTGTATGCATCCCGGGCCGCATCCAATAGAATCGGGGCTGCAGGGCTTTGTTCATTTTGAATGAATTTCTTTGTTAAATAGCGGATCACACGCTCTTCATCAAAAGAGACAGCAACCTTTAGGACCCCTTCACTTTCGCCTCGGTTCACAGCAAGCGTACGGTGAGGAGCAATTTTGTTAATGGGCTCTTCATATTCGTAATACATTTTAAAGACTTCTTTTTCATCCTCACCTTTTAACTCTGTTTTTATTTTTCCGTATTTCGTCATGTCAAGCCGTATACGCTCCCGAACCGCTGCATCATCTGCAATAGTCTCTGCAATGATATCCGCTGCGCCTTGAAGAGCGGCTTCTATGTTTTCTACTTGCTCATTTATATATTGTTGAGCTTCTTGATCGATTTGCGCATCTTTAGGACAGGATAGAAGCCACTTGGCTAAAGGCTCTAAACCTTTTTCTTTTGCAACGGACGCTTTTGTACGCTTTTTTTGCTTAAACGGACGATAGATATCCTCTACAGCCCGCAATGTTGCTGCCGCCTCAATAACTGCTGCGATCTCAGGAGTCATTTTTTGCTGTTCGGTAATCGAACGGACAACCTCTTCCTTCCGCTGCTCAAGATTTTTGCGGTATGTATATTTCTCTAAGATTGTTCGAATTTCTACTTCATCCAGTGATCCGGTCATTTCTTTTCGATACCGGGCGATAAAGGGAATTGTATTCCCCTCTTCTGTTAACTGAATAACAGCTTTTACTTGTTCCACACTGATTTTTGTATCTGCTGCCGCTGCTTTAATTAAGTGTTCCTCCATACAGGTGCCTCCGCTTCTTCCTTGAATATTCATATTGTAGCAAAAAAAGAAAAAACCCGCTGATTCACAGCAGGTTGCCAACTAAAAAGGTTGCATCGTCATTTGATTTTAAAGCGACAGCGTCCAGTTCGGCCGCAATCTGTTCTGCACTCCGGTAGCGCATCAGCTCTTTTGTGTTAAGCAAATTAACGCCATCTGAATGAACAAGAAATTTGCTGCCCGGCTCATATGTAAAGCGTTCCATTCTATACCGTTGCGGACGGCCGGATAAATAACCGGTGACAGGCAATGGGTACGTAAGTTTGCCATCTTTAGCATATAAGTAGAAACGAATATTGCCCACGCACGTATATTCAAAACTTCGTGCTTTAAAATCAATTTTAAACAGTGCAACCGCCGCTCCACGTTTTTGAAACATGGCGGTGTTAATTAAATTCATCATTCCTTCGACCGATTCTTCCTGCCAATCCCGTTTCACAATTTCCGCCGCTGCTTGTGATGACTCATAGGCGTAGCGTCCGCTTCCAAGGCCGTCTGCAAGCAAACAAACAAACGAGTTTCCCTCCTGCGCGAAATAATAGGTATCCCCGCAAAAAGAATTTCTGTTTTTTGAATGTGTACCTGCTATTAATTCCAGCTGTTCATTTTGTATTTTTTCCATTAAGAAAGGTGCTCCGTCGAATAGGCTTCAGCATGGATCGCTTCTTTCAACTTTTTAATAGCCCTTCTTTGCAGCCGGGAAACATGCATTTGGGAAATACCAAGCTTGTCCCCCGCGTCTTTTTGACTCAGGTTTTCAAGATAGGTAAATTGTATAATCTGCTTTTCCCGGTCGGATAGCACATGTAAGACTTTTTCAAGAACAAGACGCTGGTCGACACGCTCATATCCTTCTTCACGGTTTCCAACAATATCAAGAAGCGTTACCGTACTTCCATCCGAATCGGCTTCAATGGAATGATCCACTGATAACGCCTGATAGCTTTTGCCCATCTCCATTGCTTCCAATACTTCTTCCTCTGAAATATCAAGATAATGGGCGATCTCATCAACGCGGGGTGACCGTTGAAGAGAAGTGGTTAATTCTTCATTCGCTGATTTAATTTTTGGGCCTAGTTCTTTTATACGCCTCGGTACATGTACACTCCATGTTTTATCGCGCAAAAATCGCTTAATTTCACCTACAATAGTCGGAATGGCGAATGCTTCAAAGCTTTTCCCAAAAGAATCGTCGTATCGGCGGATTGCTCCCAGCAGTCCCATCATCCCTACCTGCACGATGTCTTCATGGTGGGAACGCCCTTTTGAATATTTTCTGGCAATAGACTCCACCAATCCATGATAATGTTTCACAAGCTTATCTTGAGCGTCCCGGTCTCCGTTTTCCTGAAAAGCCTTGATCCATTCGATTGCCTGAAGCTTTGCAGCTTGGTTAGGTCGAGATGGTTTCTGCATCCCTCTCCACCTGCTCTCCTTCGAGATACTTTGTCATAAACAAAGTAATCCCTTCATTTTGATGTACTTTCACTTCATCCATCAGTGTTTCGATCAAATAAAGGCCCAGCCCTCCTTCACGAAGGAATTCAACTGACTTTTCTGTATAGGGCCCCAGTGCCTCTTTTGTTTCTTTAAAATCAAAACTATTTCCGTTATCCGATACAATTACTTCCAGGTGATCCTCATAAAGGCGAAAGCCGATAAGCACTTCTCCTTCTTCCCCTTTATAAGCGTGCTGGACAGCATTCGTAATCGCTTCACTTGTTGCAATTTTCAAATCTTCAATCGTGTCATATGAAAAACCCATCCGGCTGGCAATACCGGAGAGCGTCAATCTTGTAATACCGACAAATTCTGGCTTGGCCGGGATTTTCATTTCTACATAATCAGCATACGTCATTCTTACACGCCACCTTCTGATCCAGAATTAATGTTCATGATGTCCGCAAGGCCTGTAATATCGAAAAGACGCTTTAAGCGATCAGATAACCCAACTAGCTTCATGGTTCCATCATTCGCATTTAAGCTTTTAAAAAGTCCGACGAAAACGCCAAGACCTGTACTGTCCATATATGTAACACCAGACAGGTCAACGACAAGATCCGCTTCTTTTTTCTCTGTATAAGGAAACGCTGTTTCACGCAATTTTGGTGCCGTGTAGGCATCAATTTCACCTGCAAGTTTGATCGTTGTCTGTTGTTCCTGTTCTTGTACGTCAATTGAAATATTCATTTAGGATAAACCACCTTTAACATATTAATCGCTTCATTACTCAATATCCCTTTTATACCCTTGGCACATAAGGATTAAACCCATTAAGAAGTTCTTTTTAAAATAATGAGCGTAAAATCGTCACGAAGCTGAAAATCCTGTAAATACTCCAGCTCTTTGTACACTTTGTCGGCGATATCCTGCGCGTCAAGATGTATGTATTTTTTAATATACCCAATAAGTGTGTCTACCTCTAAAAAACCTTCTTCTGTTCGGCATTCTGTTACACCATCTGACATGAGCAGAATAATATCTCCAACTTCTACTTTCCGTTCGTACTCTTTGTACTTTGTTTTCTTGTCTACGCCCAGCAGCAGGCCTTTTGCCTGCAGCTCATCAAATTCTCCTGTATCGGCATGATAAAAAAAGCCTGGTTCATGGCCGGCAGATGAGTAAGAAAAAACATGTGTTTCCGGATTATACAAACCACTGAACATCGTAATAAACATTGTCGGGTCTACATTCTGCTCTACAACACGGTTTAGGCGCTCAAGTACATCGCCCGGGGCCTGGCTATCCTCCGGCATACTATCCATCGAATACTTAATCATCGACATACAAAGGGCTGCAGGAATTCCTTTGCCAATAATATCAGCAATCGCTACACTAATCGCGCCATTTTCATGTGATACAAAATGGTAATAGTCTCCGCTCATTTGCTTGGCCGGCACACTGATTGCCCCGATGTCCATAGAGGGAATGCAGGGAATCTGTGTGCCAAGAAGTGTCTGCTGCATGCTCGCAGCTACTTCGATTTCATTGATCAGTTCTCGCTGGATCGTACGCAAGCTTTGATGCTCACGATACGCCAGGCCATAACTCATCATCACCTCAAGCAGAATATCAAGCGACAAAAGAAGCGATTCCGGAAGGTCCGGTTCAAGATCCATAATGGATGTTTTATGAAGGCTGATCATTTCCTCCGGCGATATTTTATACTCGATTGACTTCCGGCTGAATTTTTGGCTCATGTATAAAGCCTGTTCAGTTTGGTCATTAATATACGTCTTTAATATTTCTCTGTATTCATCGAGCATCGTATCTCTGAAATTCATCCTTGTCCTCCTAACGGAGCCACTTCACCGACTTAATAAGCGTCCCTTCGCCCGGCGTAGATTCAATAGAAAATTCATCCATCAGCCTTTTTACACCGGGAAGTCCAGCTCCAAGTCCACCCGAAGTTGAAAAACCGTCTTCCATGACTTTTCGAAGATCCGGAATACCCGGCCCCTCATCACGGGAAACAATGGTCATTCCTTTTTTTGCTCCATTCTCTACTTTCTCTATCGTTATTTCTCCCTGGCCTGCGTACAAATAAATATTACGAGCCAGTTCACTGATCGCAGTCGTAATACGAGCCTGGTCAACCGTACCGAAACCAAGCTCTTTCGCTACGTTCCGGCCAAGTTGTCTCGCCGCTACGATATCCCATTCATTTATAATCTTCACACTAGAGTCCATCGTGTCAGTCCCCCAGTTCCCGTTGAAGTTTCTCCAAACCTTTTTCGAGATCCAGTGCGGTCATCACTTCCTCCAGACGAATACCAAGCTCGATCAGTGTAATCGCAACGGCAGGCTGAATACCTGTAATTACCACTTTAGCTCCCATTAGCTTAGACATGCTGATGACATCGCCCAGTACTTTTGCAATGAATGAATCGATGAAATCAATGGATGTAAAATCAATGACGACTCCTCTTGCACTTGTTTCATGGATTTTATGAAGAAGATCTTCTTGAAATTGCAGAGCTGTTTGATCATCAAGCTCCCATTGGATCGAAATGAGCAAACAATCGTGCAGTTTTAAAATCGGAATTCTCATGTTCATTCTTTTACCTCCACAATTTGTTTTGACGTCGATGCAAGCGCCTGCTCTACGCCTTTTTTCATTGTGCTCGTCGTTGTTACATCTTCAAGATTAATACCTAAATTCACAATCGTTTGAGCAATTTCTGGACGAATACCGACAATGGTGCACTTCGCTCCAACAAGACGGACCGCTTCGGCCGCTTGGATAATATGGTGGGCAACCATTGTATCCACAACCGGTACACCGGTAATATCAATTAATACCACTTCAGCTCGATGGCTGACGACCCCTTCAAGCAAGTTCTCCATAATCTGCTTTGCCCGCTCCGTGTCAATTGTACCGACAAGCGGCATAACAGAGATTTTGTCAAAAACCGGAATCAGTGGTGCAGATAGTTCCTGAAGGGCAATTTTTTGAAGAGAAATCGTCCGTTCCCAAGATGTGGTGTACGCTTCTGTGATAGTTTTATACATCGGAAAAATCCAGTTATTGATTTCTGCTGTAAAATCAATATAAGTTTGTTGGTTAATTACGCCTGAGCGCTGCATGCCGTTTTCAACAATCTTCCCGAAAACACGAAGACCATCTGTAATCATTGTCAACGGCCATCCAAGACGGACAATCTTTTCTGAGAAGTCAACAGCACGCTCTTGGAATTTTTCCTCGGAATCTGAAAAGTTCGACATAACGAGCTGGATAAACTCTGAACTTGTTTTTACAAACATATGGTCAGACATAGCCTGAACAGCGCGCTCATCAGCTTCTGTACGCATCAATTCAATCCACTCGTTTAATATGTCATCGTTATGAGACTGTACATATTGAAAAATCTTTTTCCGCATTCGGTTCTCTCCAATCGTCGTTCCGCTCCAAATCTGCGGTTTTCGTCAAAAACGTTCATTATTTTTATTATAAAGGTTATTTGGATAATTAAAAAGCCGTATCATCTGACAGCCGTGAAAAATTATGGTTTAAAGAAAAAAGCACCTCCGCTTAAACGAGAGGTGCTTTGTTAAAATTGTATAAGACCTAAACTGATTTGCAAAGCGTCGTCCACTTTCTCCATCATTCCGTCGTCAAGCTGCGTGATCTTATCTGTAAGCCGCTGCTTGTCGATCGTTCGAATCTGTTCGAGTAAAATAACGGAGTCTCTTTCAAATCCATACCGCTCCGCATTAATTTCCACATGCGTCGGCAGTTTGGCTTTTTGGATCTGAGCTGTAATGGCTGCGACGATAATAGTGGGACTGAACCGATTCCCGATGTCGTTTTGAACGACAAGAACAGGCCGGACGCCGCCTTGTTCGGAGCCGACAACAGGGGACAGGTCTGCAAAATATACGTCACCACGTTTTACGATCACACGGTTTATCCTCCACTTACTAAACGTTCGACTGTGTTTCCTGCCTCAAATTCGGCTTGCATCGCTTCTGATGCAATAGCAAGGTTGATCTTGGCCATTTCCATATAACCACGCCGCATCGATTCTTGAATATGACGTTTTTTTCGCTCGCGTAAATACATTTTTGTTGCGCGGTAAATGAATTCACTGCGGCTAATTTCTTCCTGTTCCGCAAAACAGTCAAGTTCATTCACAAACTGCTTTGGCAAGTTTACTAACACATCTGTCGTCGTACCGGATTCAGACAAGAACTACACCTCCACCAATCACTGCACACATCTCTTTGCTTATTACTGTCCCACTTATCATACCATTCACTGAAAGGGTTTGGAAAGACATTTTCAAAAAATGTTACACAACAGGACCTTTGACGGTCAAATCTATTACAACAGGGGATTGGTCACAGATACTTTTTTTCCGTTCTCTACATACACTCTTGGCACACGTGACGTAATCACACATGGAATTTCGTAATTAATGGTTTCTCTTTTCTCGGCGATTTCTTCCATTGAAATTTCTTCATTTTGCTGTTGTCCAATGAGTGTTGCCAATGTTCCGGTTTTATATTCCTCTGGAAGCCTTACCATGCACTGATCCATGCAAATCCTGCCTATAATTGGCATCCTCCGGCCGTCGATTAACACATCCTGCCCGCCTAACTTGCGAATCCAGCCGTCTGCGTAACCAATGGGAAGAGTACCAATCCATTCATGCCCAGCAGCTTCGTAGGTGGCTCCATAACTTACCTTTTCACCAGGCTTAAGCTTTTTTACATGAACAAGCTTTGACTTCAACGAAAAAGCCGGCTTAAGCGGAAAAGGCAGCTGCGCGGATATTTCAGTTGAAGGCGTCAACCCGTACATAGCAATACCAAGCCGGACCGCGTTAAAGCCAGCTCCTTTAAACCGAAGCGTTGCTGCGCTATTTGAGCAATGAATAAACCGGGGCTTTTCTTTTAATGCGTCAAGCATCTCCTGAAAGCGTATAAGCTGTTCCTCCATGTAGCTTGTTTCTTCTTCGTCCGCTGTTGCGAAATGAGTGAAGATCCCATCAAAAACAAGCCGGTCCGACGCTTCAATCCGGCTGATCGCTCCAAGCAGCTCGGATTCATCTCTAAAACCGATACGGCCCATTCCACTATCGCATTTTAAATGTATATGCAACTGCTGCCCTTTATGTACAGCAGCTTTTTCAAACCACTCTTCATTATGCACCGTAAGTGAGATTCCTTGGGCTGCTGCTAAATGAGCATCCTCCGGCCGGCTTGCACCTAACACTAGAATAGGCACTTTAATCCCTGATGCTCTCAGCTTTAACGCTTCATCTAAAAAAGCGACCGCCAGCCCTTTTGCGCCAGCTTGAATAGCTGCCCGGGCGACCTGCACATCCCCATGTCCGTATGCGTTTGCTTTTACAACTGCATATAAAAATACGGAAGAATCAAGCTGTTCTAATGTTTTTTCCACGTTCCATTTTATTGCATCCAAATCAATTTCTGCCCAGGTGTCCCGGTAGAATTCCATTGATGTCACTTCCCAGTTCATTTATCGTCTTGCTCTTTATTCCCTAGTCCTCAGCCCGTGGTTCTTCTTATCCAAACCGGAGCGCTCCAGACCATATAGCGCTAATCGGGTTTCTTGCACATTTCCTATTGTCCGGCTCCAGTATCCCACCGCTTTCTGTTCTTCACCCTCCTCCCAGCGATAAGTCAACATCGAATCGCTGGCGCTCTTCGTGTTTTCTTTATCTTCATCAGAGTGCTCCAGACCATACAGCGCTAAACGGGATTCTTACGCATTTCCTATTGTCCGGCTCCAGTATCCCACCGCTTTTTGTTCTTCACCCTCCTCCCAGCGATAAGTCAACATCGAATCGTTGGCGCTCTTCGTGTTTTCTTTATCTTCGTCAGAGTGCTCCAGACCATACAGCGCTAAACGGGATTCTTACGCATTTCCTATTTTAAACAAAAAAAAAGCGGCGGTAAACTGCACCGCTGCCTCTTATTTAACTGATTCCGGTGAGATCGAAGCGGCAATGCGCGCCATCTCGCCCTGGGACAGTTCATCTGACGCCAGCATAAATTCCACACCATTATATACCCAATGAAGTGACCCGTCTTCTGCCTCCCCGGCCGCAAAGCCCATATCGGACAAGTCACCGGACGCACGGGCGATTCCTTCTTCACTAGGAACGGCAGGCTGCTCAATCAATGTGAATGGCTTGCTGCCTTCATAAGTTAAGATCACACGGTTATCAATCCGGGTTTCATCTGCCAGCTCTGCTCCTCCGGTCTCTGTTGGATAATGAATCATGAATTCCGAAGGCGATGCGCCAGCTGTTTCTTTGGCGGCGGCTTTCTTTTCACTAAAATCATCTTTTGCAAATTTCGGCTTTAAGTCCATCTTTTTAAATACAACCGAAATAACAACCTTCCCCTTCGTATCCATTACTTTCACAAGCGCTGGGGTGAAATTTTTCTTGTGAAATGAAATCTCTTGCTTTGGAAGCATTTGACTGTTTGTATAGCGCGTTTTTGTTTGGAACACATAGTAATCCTCTGTTTCTTTAAAAACAGCTTCTCCATCGGCTTGGATATCGGCAGCCAGCGATTCAAACAGGTAGGACTGGCTGCTGTTTTCCGGCCAATTATTTTCATAGCGGAAGCTTTTGCCAAGTGATGGAGTCATCACATAAATCCCTGTTTTGTTTTTAACAATCGTCTGGCTGTGCTTATTGGTTACCGACGAAAGATGAACACGGTAATTCGTATGACGCTGATTCCAAATGTCTACGTTATACGTTTGCTTTTCTTCACCTGCCTGCACTTCTAAAATAGCTTTCGCTTTATAACCGGCGGCATTTCTTGCTTTGTCGGAAATTTCCTTTACAACGTCTTCTTGTGACGGCGATCCTCCGCACGCAGATAAAAGAAGCACCATCAACAGCAATCCGATCCACTTTTTCATCCCCGCACCCCTTCCTCACTAGCACTATATGAGGGGGCCTGTACAATTATGATTCAATGATTACAACCGCTGCGGCATAATGCTGGCTATGGGTAATCGTGACATGAACGCCTTCACTGTATGGCTGGATGAGAATCGGCTTGCCTCTCTCGTCTGCACCTATTTCAATATCCTGAAACGACAGCTCCCCGCCAATGCCTGTCCCGGCCGCTTTTGAAAATGCTTCTTTAACCGCAAAGCGCCCGGCGGCATATTCAAAGCGGCGTGTGCCTTTTTTTTGGAGATAAGAATCGAGCTCCGCCGGTGTCAGCACCCTCTCTAAAAATTTCGGCTGTCGATCAATCAGCCGCTTGATCCGGTCAATTTCAACAATATCCATCCCAATGCCCTTAATCATAATAGCCATCCTTTCTTAAAAAAAAAGCCGTTCCGGGCTTCCGGAACGGCTTTCGTCGATCATTGATTAGTTAGATGAATATTTACGGCGTCCGCTGCCTGATCCGCCTTTGCGGTCACGGTTTCCGTAAGAGCGTCCGCCGCCCTGGCGTCCACCTCCGCCAGATTTGCGGTATCCGCCTGAGTTTTTGCTGCGGAACTTATCACGTTTTTGTGGAAGCGCCGCTTCATTTGTAATATGAACCGGTGTACGGTCCGGCTCTTTTGTAATAAGTTTTAATGCCGCCGCTACAACATCTTCTGCACCGTACTGGTCAAGCATTTCCTTTGCAAATGAGCGGTATTCTGCCCATTCATTTTTAGCGATCGCTTCTTCAAGCTCTGTAACAGCCGCTTGCTGCAGACCGCTAAGCGCATCATCCCAAGATGGAGCTTCCATTGGATTCATGCGTTTTTTCGTTGTACGTTCCACTTCACGAAGATAGCTCATTTCACGTGGATCAACCAGCGTAATCGCCATACCTTCTTTACCAGCGCGTCCTGTACGGCCGATACGGTGAACATAGCTTTCAGGGTCCTGTGGAATATCATAGTTATAAACGTGTGTAACGCCAGAAATATCAAGACCGCGCGCCGCAACGTCTGTTGCTACCAGCACATCGATTTTTCCTGCTTTAAAACGGTTTAATACCGTTAAACGCTTTGCTTGTGTCAAGTCACCATGAATACCTTCCGCCTGGTAACCGCGCAGGCTAAGTGCATTTGCCAACTCATCAACACGGCGCTTTGTACGGCCAAAGATGATTGCAAGCTCAGGTGAATGAGAATCCATCAAACGGGCAAGAACGTCGAATTTTTCACGCTGCGGTACTTTCACGTAATACTGATCAATGTTAGAAACCGTCATTTCCTTCGCTTTTACTTTGATCATTTCCGGATCTTTCATAAAGCGCTCAGCGATCGCCCGGATTGGTCCCGGCATTGTTGCTGAGAAAAGGAGTGTCTGGCGCTCTGCAGGAACATTTGAAAGAATCGATTCAATGTCCTGAATAAAGCCCATGTTCAACATTTCATCTGCTTCGTCAAGCACAAGCGTTTCAAGATTCTCAAGTTTTAATGTACGGCGGTTAATATGGTCTAGAATACGTCCCGGTGTTCCAACGATAATATGCGGGCGTTGTTTAAGCGCGCGAATTTGGCGTTGAATGTCCTGTCCGCCATAAACAGCCAGCACGCGGACACGTTTGCCGCTGCCGATTCGATAAAGTTCTTCTGAAACCTGAATCGCAAGCTCGCGTGTCGGTGCAATAATCAACCCTTGGATTGCTTCATTTTTCGTATCAATTTTTTCCACCATCGGGATACCAAACGCTGTTGTTTTACCCGTTCCTGTTTGTGCCTGTCCGATGATGTCTTTTCCAGTTAAGCCTAAAGGAATCGTTTCAGACTGAATTGGCGTCGCCTCTTCAAAGCCCATTTTGTCAATTGCTTTCAGCGTTGCTTCGCTTAAATTTAAATCTTTAAATTTTGTCAATAGTTTCTTCTCCTTCTATGTTAAACTGCCATCCGCACAAAAAAATACCCTTCTACATTTATGCGAAGAGCAACATGTCTTTTCCATCTTATCATTTCACGTCCGAATTTTCAATGCGCATTTGTATAACTTTACGTTATCCGGAAAGAAAAGTAAAGACTTTCTTGAAAAGCTCTTCTGTATTTCCTGTATGGCAAATTAAATGCTTCGCGCCAGGTGAGTAGTACAAGTGCCGTTCAGCCGAGGAAAGGCGGCGGTAAATATACGCAGCACTTTTAACAGGCACAATTCCATCTGCTGTTCCCTGCGCGATAAATACCGGAATATTAATTTTCCTTAAGGACGGCCTCGCAAGCCCGACTACCTTTTGAAACTGACGTGCTGCACTTGGCGGAGTCATTAACAGCTTCTCCCGGTACCTTAAAAACAATTCATTTTCATGGAGTTTTTTCTCTCGTAAATCCTGGAACATCACCCGGATATCCTGCTTAGCCTGGGACGGGTTCAAATATTTAGCCGCTGCACTCAGCATCACCAGCTTCCGCACCGGATAACGGGCCGCTAAGTAAGCCGCGATCAGCCCTCCCATCGAAAAACCAATTAGGTAAACCGTCTCGCATTCCCCCAGAAGCTCAAGCAGTGCTGCTTCTGCACAGTCAAGCCACTCATTACAGGAAATTTTTTTCAAAGACAGTGTTTCGCCGTGCCCCGGCAAAACGGGCACGGCAATTTTCCAATCCGTATTGGCACGCAAGTAATCAGCAAGCGGCTGTACTTCATATGGGGAACCAGTGAAGCCATGAATGCATAAGCATCCGTTCATGATGATCCACCGCCTTTTTTAATGTGAAAGACTTTCCACAACCTCTTCAAGCTTCATGCCTCTTGACGCTTTTACAAGAATCAGCTCACCGCCTTGGAGCATTCCTTGAAGGGACTGCACCAATTCATCTTTGTCCTGGAAAGAAAAAACACGCTCAGAGCCAAACGAACCTTTTGCACCTGAGGCAATAAACTGCCCAAGTGTTCCGTATGTGAATACGTAATCAATTTTGTCCGCATCGATTGCCTGCCCTGTCTGATAGTGAAACAGCTCTTCATCCAAACCGAGCTCCAGCATATCGCCAAGCACCACAATTTTTTTAGATGTTGACGGTAAATCCGCCACAAGAGAAACGGCCGCTTTCACAGATGTAGGACTCGCATTGTAAGCATCATTAATGATTTTTACGCCATTTTTGCCTTCTACCCACTCCATGCGCATTTTAGTCAGCTCGACTTTTTTCAAGCCTTCAGCAGCCGCTTCAAATGGTACACCAAACAAGGATGCTGCCGAAACAGCCGCAAGCGCATTGGTTACGTTGTGCTGGCCAAGAACAGGAAGCTCAAACGAAAGAGCAGGTGCTTGATTCATAGTAAAGCGGCTGCCCCTTTCTGTTTGCTCAATAGAAATCGGATGCATATCATTGCTTTTATCCATTCCAAATGTTTTCGTCTGGAAATCTGCTTCTTCTGTTACGCGTTCTGAAAGGAGCGGCTCATCTCCTAAATAAACAAGCGTACCGTCTTCAGACATCCCTGCCGTTATTTCCAGCTTCGCATCTGCAATCGCTTCACGAGAGCCCAGGTCCTGCAAATGTGCTTCACCGATATTAGTAATAATCGCAGCATCAGGGGAAGCGAGCTTGGAGAGAAGTTCAATTTCTCCTCTGCCGCTCATCCCCATTTCTAAAATTGCAACTTCAGTGCTCTCTTGGAGAGAAAGCATCGTAAGCGGCAGGCCGATATGATTATTGTAGTTACCTTCTGTTTTTTGCACGCGGTACTTTTCTCCAAAAACGGAAGCTGTCATATCCTTGACTGTCGTTTTACCGTTACTTCCAGTAACTCCAATCACTTTCACTTCCAGAGAATCACGATAAGATTTTGACAGCTGCTGCAGAGCAAGCAGCGTATCTTCTACTACTAATACCGGCAAATCTTCCGGCATTCCAGGCACGTCTTTTTGCCAAAGAGCTGCACCTGCCCCGCTTTCGATCGCCTGGCGTACGTACTGATGCCCGTCTGTATTCTCTCCGGCAAACGGGATAAACAGGCGGCCGCCGTCCACTTTGCGGGAGTCAATCGAAACACCTTTAATTTTTTGGTTGTACCATTTTGTTACATCATTTTCGACATTGATCATGTCTGTTATTTGCTCGACTGTTTTTTCAATCATGAGCGCCCACCTTTAAACCGTGTATTTAATCAATTGTTTTTCTTTATGTCTTTCAATACCAAGATCAATCATTTTCTCAATCAGCTGCGGATAGTCTACACCTGCTTCTTTCCAAAGAAGCGGGAACATGCTGAATGGTGTAAAGCCCGGCATTGTATTCACTTCATTAATAAGGAAATGACCCGTTTTGGTTAAGAAGAAATCCGCCCGCACAAGGCCTGAACAGTCAAGTGACTGGTATGCCCGGATGGCCAGTTCCTTCATTTCTTTTTGCTGTGCCTCGGTAAGGTTCGCCGGAATAATCAACCCGGTATCACCGTCTTCATACTTTGCTTTATAATCATAGAAATCCTTCTTCGGTACAATTTCTCCGATTACCGAGCATTCCGGCTCGTCATTGCCAAGGATGCCGACTTCAACTTCGCGTGCCGTTACCCCTTCTTCAATGATCACTTTCCGGTCAAATTGAAAAGCTTCTTCCATCGCCGTCATTAGCTCATCCCGGCTTTGACATTTGCTGATCCCGACGCTTGAACCGAGGTTAGCCGGCTTAACGAAGCACGGCCAGCCAAGCTTTTCTTCAATGCGGCGGCATGCCTCTTCCTTGTTTTGTTCCCATTTCACTTTCGTTATATGTGTATAATCTACCTGCTTTAGGCCGGCTTGAGCAAATACATTTTTCATCATAATTTTGTCCATACCCGCCGATGAAGCAAGCACACCGTTTCCTACATAGGGAACATTTAATACTTCCAGAAGGCCCTGTACCGTTCCGTCTTCCCCATTTGGCCCATGCAAAAGAGGGAAGACAACATCATATTTATTTTGTGCAAGCATGGATAAAACATGCTCCGTTCCGCCGTTACCAGCCAGTTTCAGTTCTTCTACTGTTTCAGCCGGCCCCTGAAGCTTCTCTCCTTCTGTCCAGGTACCATCTATTGAAATGTAAATTGGATATACATCGAATTTATTTAAATTGATCGCTGCTGTAACAGCTTTTGCTGTTTGCAATGACACGTTATGTTCTGCTGATTTTCCCCCGTAAAGCAATCCAAGTTTTGTTTTCATAGTCATCCTCCAAAAAAGTCGGTCTCTCTTATTCTACCATGCTTTCATTTAATAAGCAGAATCTTTCCATCCGACTTCATACTCAATTTATGTATATGCATAACGTTTAAAAGAAATAACCCTCTTTTGCCTGTTGCTTTAGTCACTTGCATCTATAACGAGCTTTTGCATAATAATGAAGCGGATTCTCAAAAAGAGAATCCGCTTTTCAAGAGAAAATACTCCATTCGTGTGTTTTCTTATCGAATATAAGCCGGGCATTCGGTGGTGTTCGGAAGCTCGTCACGTAATCATCAAAAACATCGTCCATGCTTGTGTGGTCTCCAACAATCCACATCGGCACCTCCACTTTAAAACGGCTTTGCTCCGCTTTAGAAAGAGAAATAACAATCCCTTCCTTCATTCCGCTGCTGAGCCTCGCAATCATATCAGGTGGTATTGGCGGAAAAGCAGATCCCTTTTTTAATGCAAAAAATGACCGCTCACTTCGAAAAAGTCCGAGCTTTAAGGCAATAAGCTTGCCGAGCATTCCGTAAAAGTCCTGCATATTTCGATAATAGGTTTTATTAAACCATTCATCATCGTGCGATAAGTATGCATAGCGATTATTCAGCTTGCTGTAAAAGGGGCGGCGCAGATGTTCTTTACTGTGTGCCAAATAAAGAAGTTCGGCAATTTCGGGCCCTTCCATTTCGTTTAATCCATCCGAATCTTCAAAGTCGACCCAGCAGAAATCGCCGTACTCGCCGACATCTTCTTTTAACAGCCGCGGAAGTTCTTCTGCTTCGATATAATCAAAACGGGTATGCATATTAAAGTCGCTGCCTTCAAACTTATGTTTTAACAAAAGCAGATGAGGCGGCGTTGCCGGAAGAGACCTCAAAAATTCCTGGAATTCAATTCCATATGAAATCACATACTGATTAATAGGATGTAAATGTATATAAATGAGCTCTTTCACGTTTCCGGGATTTTTCAATCGCCTTACCTCCACATCATGACAAAGTGCATAGCTGAAACCAGCTTTTTTTGCTATACTGTTATCTTATCAAAATTCGCCTCGCTGCGTATGTAAATTTTAAGGAACTTTACAAAACAGTACTACTTTTTAAATAGTTTCACTTTATACTGAAGAAGCAGCTTAAATTTCACGTCAAAGGAGGGGATGCCTGTGATTTCGAACTTAACCGAGGATCAGCTGACCCTGCTTGTTATCAAGCATTTAAAAGAAGGTAAGAAAACAGATTTGCAGCAGCTGATCGATGAACTTCACCCTTATGATATGGCGGCTATTTATCGGAACCTTCCGAACAAGCACCAGACACGTTTTTTGCTTCATTTAACGATTCCAATCTTAACCGACATGATTCAGGAGCTTGAGCACGATGAGCAGATGGCCGTCCTGAAAAAAGTCGGAAAAGAACGCTCTCGTAAAGTACTCGATGATATGGACAATGATGACTTGGCGTCTCTCCTTGACGATATGTCTCCAGAAAGCATGGAGCAGTTTTTATCTGGCATGAAAGAAGAAGAGTCAACCATCATTCACAATATGATGAGCTATCCACCGGAAACAGCCGGACGGATTATGACAAACCGATTTGTCTGGATTAAACATTCTTATACCGTACGGGAAGCGGTGGAAAAATTAAAAACGTTCGCTGAGTTTGCTGAGACGATCAATTACCTCTATGTGATTGACGACGAAAAAAAACTCGTTGGTGTTGTTTCTTACCGGGACATGCTTCTTGCAGATACACATGAGAAAATTGCCGATATCATGTATGGGCGGGTGATTTCCGTTGATGTATATACCGACCAGGAGGAAATTGCCCGCTTGATTGAACGGTATGACTTTCTCGCAATCCCGGTTGTGAACGAAGCCGGCATTTTAATTGGAATTGTTACATTTGATGATATTATTGATGTCGTCATTCAAGAAGCAAATGAAGACATCGAAAAGCTTTCTGCTTCCGGGAAGTCGATTGATTTTGATACAAAAGCAGGCATCGCGGCTTTCAGGCGTCTGCCGTGGCTTGTACTGCTCCTGTTTATCGGACTTGTGTCCGGCAGCATTATTTCCGGCTTTGAAAATACAATCAATCAAGTAGTAGCACTCACCTATTTTATGCCTATGATCTCAGGCATGACCGGAAATACTGGCACGCAGTCGTTGGCTGTTGTCGTGCGCGGACTTGCTTCACGAGACGTCGATATGCGGACTGTTCTTGCCTTGGTCGGCCGCGAATTTGGTGTTGGCTTGATTATCGGCGCGGTGTGCAGTATTTTGATTTTTTTTATTGCGTTTTTCTGGCAGGGCAGCGCCGTTCTTGGATTTGTGGTAGCATCGTCTCTTTTGCTGACATTGATCATCGGAACCCTGTCAGGCACGGTTATTCCGCTCATACTGTATAAATTAAACATTGATCCGGCTGTTGCATCCGGTCCGCTTATTACAACCATTAATGATATTTTTTCACTTATTACGTATTTTACGATTGCATCCTGGTTTTTAACACATCTTTTATAAAAATGCCGCTGTTTGACCGAATTATCTGTTCTTATTATAATAATATTAATAAAAAGGCTGATAGGAAGAGGGTGATCAAATGGGACATTAACAGCAGCTCGCTTTTTCTACACTGCCGGTTTTTCGAATTTGATCATCATATTAAATAGGAGGTGACTTCTTCTTTCGCCGCTTGCGGGAGAAGAAATCTGATTGGACATATGGATTGGGCTGATTGCTGTTATCCTTTTGGCGTTGTCATTTACAGCCATTCGTTACGTAAAACGGAAAGAAACAAACGAAACAGGAGAACCCCCCTCGAGAAAGCATTCTTCCGCTCTTCTCGCTGAATTAACGGGGACCGATCCTGAAAATCACCTGTCACAGTTGAATGACCGGGCAGCAACAGAAGTGATGGTGCCTCGAACAGAGATGGTGTATTTTGATATGGAAGATGCAGTTCGGGATTGTGTAAAGGTTTTCCGTGAAACAAAGCATACCCGCTATCCGGTAGCGGACGGTGATAAGGACCGTATTATTGGCTTTGTCAACTTTAAAGAAGTCATTGCTGAGTATGTGTCAGACCCGGTTGTCGGTTCAAAAAGCATTAAACATTTTGTCCGTCCCATTACACGGGTGATTGACTCCACTCCCGTTCATGAACTGCTTACGAAAATGCAGGCAGAGCGGACACAAATGGTCATACTGTTGAACGAATACGGCGGCACATCAGGTATTGTAACAGCGGAAGATATCGTTGAGGTTATTGTCGGCGAACTCTATGACGAATTTGATGTGGCTGAACCACCCGTTATTCAGCAAATTGGAGACTTACACTTTATCGCGAGCAGCAAAATGCACGTTTCTGAAACGGCTCAATTGCTCGGCATTTATATGAATGATGAGGATGTTGACACGCTTGGCGGCTGGATGTTAACAGAGAAGTATGATATTCAGCCCGGTGAATCAATCGAGCACAGTGGATTTTTATTTACTGTTTTACAAATGGAAGATCAGCAGATCCGTCACGTTGAAATTCAGCGTGTACCGGACCGGGAAGCCGCACAAACCGGGGATGAGCCTTCATCCATTGCGGTTATAGAACCATATAACGCCTAATGCAAAAACCCGCCCTCCCGGCGGGTTTTTGTGTTTTCCTAAAAGGGCTATTATAATGAGAAAGAAATGATATTCGGAAATGGAGTTTTCGCATGAAAAAGCTTTTAGCTGCAGGTCTTCTGCTTGCCGCTTCGTGGACAGTGCTCCCGACGCTATACGGTCGGTCATATGCCAAAAGGGTGAAGAAACAAGGGCCTGACCGTCGAGAAATCGCCCTGACTTTTGATGACGGTCCAAACCCTGTTTATACACCTCTTCTATTAGACCTGCTCAAACAATATAATGTAAAAGCTACATTTTTTGTTATCGGGGAAAAAGCGAAACTTTATCCCGATTTGATTCGTAGAATGGAAAAAGAAGGCCACGAGGTTGGGATCCATAATAACCGCCATATATCCAGCTGGCTGCTTTCACCAGCCGCGCTGGAACGGGAACTTGTACAAGCCGCCAGCCATATTACAGCGATTACAGGGAATCGCGCTGAGCTGTATCGCCCGCCCTGGGGGCATTTTAACCCGTTCACGCTGCAAAAAGCACAGCCTTTTCAGACGGTTATGTGGACAGCTATTCCGGGAGACTGGAAGAAAAAAATGACTCCCGAGAAGCTGGTCCAAAAATTGCGCCTTGCCCGTTCCAATGGTGCCGTTATTACCCTGCATGACAGTGGACATACCTTTGGTGCCTATGAAAAAGCTCCTGCAGTTATGCTGGAAGCCCTGCGCCTTTTTTTAACGGATCAAGAATCGGCTGCTTTTTCATTTGTAACAGTTAGCACTTTGTACCGCTCTAAGTCGTAAAGTAAGCTGCTTCGTGTTAAAGTGAGGGATTAAATGGAATCATTAGTCATTGCCTATTTAGCGAAATATGGATACGCCATTTTATTTTTAGCTGGTATTTTTGGCATTGTCGGCATTCCGGTGCCGGAAGAAAGTTTATACGTATACGTGGGAATGCTTGCTAAGAACGGCTCGCTTTCTTTTTCTAAAGCTTTTGCGTCCCTTCTTGCGGGCACATTGGTCGGAATGGCCGTCAGCTATTCGCTGGGTCGGATTGTCGGCCAGCCGCTTTTGGACCGTTACGGGAAATACCTGGGTGTTACGAAAAAAAGGCTTGGAAAAACCATTATGCATTGGGATTTATCACGCTCGCTTTTAGCTGGCTTTTTCATCCCGGGTGTTCGGCAGTTTAATCCGTATTTCGCCGGAATCGCTAAGTTTTCCATTTCTGGTTTTCTTGCGCTCTCTGTTTTAGGCGGTTCTGTATGGGTACTTATGTATATGTCAGCTGGTTTCTTAATCAGCTCTTATATTCAAATTAAACCAGAATATCTAGCCATTGCCGGTGCTGTCTTTTTTGTTTTGTTTGTTATTCACTTTATTATAAAATGGAAAAAATCGTCACATTCCCGCGGTTAAAGGAGTCAAGTTAAGATGAAAATTATTGTGCTTCCTTTATTTCGTCTGTCATCGGGCCATCATAAAGCAGCGGAAGCGGTTATTGAACATATTAGTATGGTTTGTCCGGATGCGAACATTCAAACTGTAGATATTCTCAGTTATTGCCACGAATCACTGGAATCTGTTGTCTCTAAAATGTACATGCAGTGGATCAGCAAAAAACCCGAATCCTACAGCAAGTTTTACAGATCTTTTATTTACACACCTGATGGCAGAAGAAGTAATCAAATGCCCCTCCATGTGTGGGATAAATATTTCGAGTTCCGTCTTGCCCGGCTCATAGAAAAAGAGCGTCCCGACTATATTATCTGTACACACAGCTACCCATCAAAGCTGCTTAACCACTTGAAACGCCAACAGAAAATTACGGTTCCGGTGATCAACGTATATACAGACTTCTTTGTCAGCGATGTATGGGGAAAACGCGGCATTGATTACCATTTTGTGCCTCATCTTGAAGCAAAAAAATGGCTTATCCGGCTCGGCGTTTCTGCAAGCCGCATTTACGTAACGGGTATTCCGATTCATCCTTCTTTTGCAACGGGACACGCCCGGACTAAACACCAGTCTATCCTTGTTGCAGGCGGTAACAGCGGGTTAGGACAGCTTGAAAAATTGCTGCAGCATTTAAACGAAAGAACGCTTTCTTACACGTATAAAGTGCTGTGCGGTCATAACGAAAAGCTGCGCACACAAATTGAGCTGCTGAAAAATCCGCGCATTAAAGCTCTGCCTTATATGAGCAGCCGTGAAGAAATGAATCGGTTTTATGAAGAAGCATCTGCCATTATTACAAAACCGGGTGGCATTACTGTCAGTGAAGTGCTTGAAAAAGAGCTGCCTGTTTTTATTTCAGGCGCCTTGCCCGGCCAGGAAGAGTTTAATGCCGACTACTTAAAAAAGCGCGAACTTATTTATGAACTGACGGATGATCTTCCCATTGAACAGCAGATTACTGCCATTATCGACAGCGATATTGAACGAGGCAAATGGAAAAAAAGGCTTCATCAATACAGTCTTGAGAAAGAGCAGAATTTAACGACAACACTGCTGTCTATTTTCGGGAAAAATTCTTCTTCTGTCCCGCTGTAAAAGCAAGCGTCCTGTTTTTATTGGTGAATGCATAAAGATGCATGCTATAATGTCAACCGAGACGAAAAAATTTCTTCACGGAAAGGGTTATTATGGAAAACTGGATTATTTCAATGATGGAGCAGTATGGACTCTGGGGCATTTTTTTCTTGATTGCACTTGAAAATATATTCCCTCCGATTCCATCTGAAGTTATTCTTACCTTTGGCGGTGTAATGACCGGCCAGACAGATTTGACTGTTACGGGAGTTATACTCGTTTCAACAGCCGGATCGGTTGTAGGGGCTATTATTCTATACGGTGTCGGGTTGATATTAGATGTACAAACAATGGAGAAAATCGTGGCTCGTTACGGCAAATTTCTTCGTGTAAAAAACGAGGATATTCACCGGGCGGATGCCTGGTTTGATAAATATGGAGTTTGGACGGTTTTTCTCTGCCGCATGGTTCCTCTTATCCGAAGCTTAATTTCCATCCCTGCCGGCATGTCTAATATGAATTTTCTTTTATTTGTTTTGTTTACGACTGCCGGAACGTTAATATGGAATACGGTTCTTGTAAACTTAGGTGCCGCTTTCTCCGATTCATGGCATACGATCGTTGACTATATGGATGTGTACTCAAATATCGTTTATGCGATTTTAGCTATTATTTTTATCGCAGCAGTTACTTGGTTTATACGCAAATTCCGCAGCCGCTCTGCTTAAAACAAAATTCCGGCTCTTTTTCAATAAGCGTCCTGCCTTTCTTCGGCGGGGCGCTTTTATGCGGAACAAAGACAGTCAATATGCCCTTTTTTAACGTTGCAGACAGCCGGCGTCACAGCATACACTTCTCCGTCCATGTCGATAAGCATTGGGTGATCGGTTTGAATTGTGAATGATTGAACATGGTAGTGTTCAAGATTCGCGGCATGTTCTCCTGTTGCTTTAATTTTCTTTGTTTGAATCACTTCTTTTATAAGCGGAAAGCCCGAATCTTTTACGATGATAAGCTCTAAGTAACCGTCTTCATGATTCGCTTGAAAAGGAAGGTCAACTGTCCCGATATAATTTCCATTCAACGCCACAACCATTGCCGCTTCCCCTTCAAGTTTCCTTCCGTCCGCTTCGATCATATAATGAAAAAAGGATGGATGACGGACCGTTCCAAGGGCACTTAAATAGTAGCTCATTTTGCCGATCATGGACTTTTTGTTTTCGTCTATATTGTTGGAAGTATCGGTAATCATGCCGATCCCCCAAAAGTTTGCAAAAAAACGATCGTTCATGGCACCGACATCTACTTTACGGACAACACCTGTTCTTAAGAGGCGACAGGCCGCGTCCAAATCTTCCGGAACTCCAATTGCCCGGCTGAAATCATTGCAGGTTCCACCTGGCAGTACGGCGACAACAGGCCTTTTTTCCAATCTGGCGATTCCATTGATACATTCATGAACCGTTCCGTCACCACCATAAATGATGACAATATCATAATCCTGAACGTTCTCATAGCACAGTTTTTCTCCTTCTCCGGGTTCAGTAATCACTTTCCGCTCAACGTGCCCGACCGCTTCCTTCAAAACCGATATTACTTGTTCAATAACCGGTTCTCTTTGACTTCCGGCATGCTCGTTGTGTATAAAAAGCCCTTTTTTAAAACGCACCGTTGCCACGCTCCCTTCTTATCCAGAGTGGCAGGAGGTAACCGCCTTCAACTGGCTCTGTGCTTCCCTGCATTGCAAAGCATTCCATAGCGCTGTTCTTGATTTGGTTACGGTTGCTTTTACACCCAGCCTGGTAAGATTATCGACAATTTTTCTCGTCCGATCCGCACTCTTCATGGTCATCCATCCTTTTCACGTTTAATGGTTTATACGTTCTTTATACAAAAGCGTTTCATTTTTTTATAATCCTTCTTTATGTTCCCCTTTTTTCCTTTTTCAATCCGGATATTTATGACTTTTTCGTGTATAGTGAAAGTGACTATTTAAATTGAACGGAATGGTGATGAACGTGATCATTGAATTGTATTTTTTCCCGTGGGCTGCTTACGTGCTTTTCACATTGAACATAGTGCTCGCTTCAGCCATTATTTTTATGGAGCGGCGCGATGCAGGCGCAACATGGGCGTGGCTGATGGTCTTGTTTTTCCTTCCGCTTCTTGGTTTTGTTCTTTATCTTATATTCGGACAGAATTTAAGCAGAAAGCGGTTATTTGATTGGGAAGACAAGAAAAAAATAGGACTTGAAGAACAAATCAGCCATCAAAAAAGAGCTATAAAACGCGGTATCTATCCGTTTGCCAACCCTCATACAAAAGAAAATACGAAACTTATTTCTATGCTGCTAAGCTATAATGACGCGGTTTTATCGGAAGATAATCAAGTTTATATCTATACAGATGGCGCTGAAAAATTTGATTCTCTGATGAACGATATGCGCAGAGCCAAAAACCATATTCATGTTCAGTACTATATTTTCCGAAATGACCGGCTTGGCAAAGAGATTATTACTCTTTTAACGGAAAAAGCACTGGCAGGTGTGGAGGTACGCGTGTTGTACGATGATATGGGTTCAAGAACGCTTCGGCGTAAACATTTTCGGAAGCTTATTGAAGCCGGCGGCGTGGTAGAGACCTTTTTTCCTTCCCGCATTCCCTTAATTAACTTACGGCTGAATTACCGAAATCATAGAAAAATTGTTGTCATTGATGGACAGATCGGCTATGTAGGCGGCTTTAATGTTGGTGATGAATACCTAGGAAAGGACCCGGCCTTCGGCTATTGGAGAGATACTCACCTGCGTGTCGCAGGCAGCGCCGTTCATGCACTGCAGACTCGGTTTATCCTAGATTGGAACCAAGCATCTAAACGGCATGATTTTATGTACGATGAACGACTGTTCCCCGTGCCGGCTACAACCGGTGATACCGCCATGCAAATTGTGACCAGCGGGCCGGATTCAGAATGGGATCAAATTAAAAGCGGCTACCTTCAGCTTATTTCAACAGCAAAAAAGTCTATTTATATCCAGACTCCTTATTTTATTCCAGATGCCAGCATTTTAGACGCCCTTCGTATCGCCGCTTTGTCTGGAATCGATGTAAAAATTATGGTGCCCAATAAACCGGACCACCCTTTTGTCTACTGGGCTACCTACTCCTACGCCGGAGAACTGTTAAAAGCAGGAGCAAAAATTTATATTTACGACGACGGCTTTATTCATGCTAAAACCATTGTCGTAGACGAAAAGCTGAGCTCGGTCGGTACAGCAAATATTGACGTCCGCAGCTTCCGTTTAAATTTTGAAGTGAACGCCTTTATGTATGATTATGAAACTGGCCGCCAGCTGGCAAAAATTTTCCGTCATGACATGACGGTCTGTTTTGAATTAACACCTCAGCTGTATTATCAGCGCTCTCCTGTTATTAAATTCAAGGAATCTATTTCTCGGCTCCTATCGCCGATCCTTTAAAGAAGCGAAACTCGCTTCTTTTTCTTTTTGTTGAAATTTTGTAAATAAGTTTTGAACATTTTGTGAACATATGATATATTATATTTACAAACTAATTACGAGGTGATTGATATGGATCAAGTACTTATGCGGCAGTTAAATAAACACGGGCTCGTTTTTGCGGTGGTCCATACGGCTTTTTTCTTAAACCTCGCTGTTGAATTCATGGTTTCCCGCTAAATATTAAAAGCTGCCTGCTCTATGCAGGCAGCTTTTTCATTTGGTAAACTAAAAGAAAAAAGGCGGTTTATTCATGAACAAGTCACAAATTGAATACAAGATTCAGGAATTAAAAATGGACTATATGCGTGTACAAGGCGACATTGAAAAATTAGAATCTACCGGACACGGCGTATCAAAAGCAGAAGAAAGACTCGTCGAAATGGAAAAAGAGTTAAAAGAATTAAACGAACTGCTTTTAAAAGTGGAAAAGTAAAACGCTCTTCCCTTTGTATACAGTTAAGGGGTGGATCACAACATAACAAAAACCGGCTCCTAAATAGGAACCGGCTTTTTCTTTATTAATAGTAGCGCCATGATTTTTCATAAACTTCAATTAAATTTGGACGAATAAGGGTGTTCGGCTCAATTTGGCCCCCGTCTTCCATTTCTGCATCTTCATCCTTCCCGAATTTCGTTAAAGCCGGCAGCAGGTCAGCTGTTAAATAGCGCGTATCTTTTATTAAGGAAAGCCCTTCTACATCTATGCCCTCTCTTGATGCCAGCACATATCCCCACCCGCCAAAGCTTGGAATGTCCGCGTGCAGGTTTTCCGTTTTCAATCCGGCTGCCTGGATGGTCCGGTCAATGGTCCAATAAACTTGTGGTGCAAACACGGGACTTGTTGCCTGGACAATCATTGCACCGTCTGTCTGCAAGTGATTTCGGGCGAGAGAGTAAAACTCCTGGGTATATAATTTGTTCAGTGATTCGTTGTTTGGGTCCGGCAAATCGATAATGATAACATCATAAAACCCGTCTGCTTTTTCTAAAAACTGAAAAGCATCCTGATTGACAATATCTACACGCGGATCATCAAGTGATTTCTTATTTAAATCGGTTAACAAGTGATTCGTACGTGCGGTTTCTGTCATGGCAGGATCAAGGTCCACAAGTGTAACACGGCCAAGATCCTGATATTTCAGCAGCTCCCTTACTGCCAGTCCATCACCTCCGCCAAGCACTAAAACACGCTCGTGGCGGGCAGCTGCCGCCATTGTTGGATGGACGAGAATTTCATGATACCGGTGTTCATCAGACGAACTGAATTGAAGCTGCCCATCCAAGTATAAACGGGTATCTCCCTGTTCCCTCGTTAAAACAATTTTTTGGTAAGCCGTTTGTTCCGAAAACATAACTGGGTCTTTGTATAATTTCTGCTCGAAATGAAATGCCGCTTCCTCACCAAAAAGAGCCCCGGCTGTTAAAATCCCTAAAAACGCAATGCCGCACGCCGCATGAAGCTTAAATCGCTTTAATTCAGAACGAAATTGAAAAACAATCCACAGTGCGACAGCGATGTTGATTAAAGCGATAAGAAAAGACGTTTTCACAAGCCCAAAGTATGGCCGAAGCAGAAATAAAAACAACAGACCGCCAATTAAACCGCCGGCATAATCGGAAAACAGCACTTTAGCTGCACTTTTTTGAAGCGACACACCGATTTCATTTGCTTTCCGGATTAAAATGGGCAGCTCCACGCCCGTTAACGTTCCAACAAGGAGCGTTACACTGTATAAAAATAAAGCGTCTGTTCCCTCCGGCAAATAAGCCGTTACGCCAAATAGAAGAAGAGCTGAAAATCCGCCAACGATACCAATGCCATATTCAATCCAAATAAACGAAGCAATTAAGCGGCGGGTTACTTTCTCGCTTATGTATGCGCCGATGCCCATTCCGGTTAAAAAAAGGGAGATGGTGAGTGTATACTGCTTCACTCCATCTCCTAAAATGTACGAACCGAGTGCGCCGAACAGTACTTCAAAGATAATTCCGCATATCGAGACAATGCCCGATGCATAATAAATCGACCGGCTTTGCCGGATGGAATGCTGTTCAGTCATCAAAACACCGCCTTATGAAATCGAAGCGCCAATAACAAACGCCAGCCCGACTGAAACAGAAAAGGAAACAATTCCTACCGCAAGATTGCCTGATTTCAGCTGTTCTTCTACAGAAAAACTTCTTGTCATCAGCTCAAACAAGATATACGCTGCAAGCTGCAGTACCATACCGAATAAACCCCATATAATCGTTTCTGTAATTGTATCGTTGTGAAAAATAGAAAAAGTAATAATAATACAGATGCCGATAATTTTCCCGCCGATTGACAGGGCAACAGCTGTATTGTTTCCTCTTATTTCATCCCAGTCTTTATACTTTCTTGTAATTTGTTCAAAAACAATCAATCCGACTACAACCACTGCAATGGCTACGATAAAATATAAAAATGTCAGTAAAAATGGATTCACAGCTTCATTCCCTCATTTCGCTTTATTATTTTCCTTCTCCCGGTCCACCGCCGCGGAATGTCGAGCCACGGCCATAAGAGCCGTTAGAAAATGCACCGCCCCCATAATAGCCACCGCCTGAATAGCAGCCGTCATTGTTATACCGGCACCGGTTCGTTTGTGTCCGCTCCCAGTTTGAACCAAAACGCCCATTCAGCAATGAACCGAGCAGCATACCTGAAAAAAAGCCGGGATTGTAATGTGTACGGACAAATTCATCTTCTGCTACTTCTACAAGCGTGGAGCCTGGATTTTCCGGATCTTCCGTTAAAATAATAAATTCGTTGTCGTAGACAAGCACCTGGCGGCCGTCCACTTTCTGGCCGATTTTTTCTGGCTGCTCTACATCAATCAGCTCAGCGGCCGTTTCCTGCAAGCTTTGATTCGTGCGGTAAAGCATCGCCTGGTCGTTTGTGTTTGTATTGTTTTGTACAGCATCAATAAATGTATAATTTTCATCAACATAGTCATCTGCTTCCTGCAGGCCGCAGGCAGCAAAAAGAAAAACCGATGCAGTGGTGACAATCATCCATTTTTTTATTTTCATATGAAAACACTCCAAATGAACAGAAACGGCCCGCCGCAACAGACGGACCGCGGTTCCTTATTCTTTTCCGAGTTTTTGCTTAAGGGCGGCGAGTTCGTCATCTACTGCGCTGTTTTTCTTTAAAGCAGCAAGTTCGTCATCAAGACTTCGCGAACCTGCACGTAAATCCTCCGACGTTTCAGCTTCCGCTTCATACTGCATCACTTTTTCTTCCATCCGCTCAAAGCCGCGTCTTGATTCATCCCCGCCGATAGAAGACATGGCGCGGTTCATCTTTGTACGCGTTTTGGCCGATTCAGCGCGCGCTTTTAATGAATCTTTTCGCAGCTGCATGTCTTCATATTCACGCTTCATTTCTGCCAGCTTCTCACGAAGAACAGCCACATCCTCTGCCGCCTGCTTATGTGCTTCTTTCATGGACTCTGCTTGCTTTGCATGATTGTTTTTATCCTCAAGCGCACGGCGTGCCAGATCCTCATTTCCTGCTTCAAGGGCGTCAACAGCCTGCTGCTGGCGCTTTTCCACCATGCTGTTTGCGTCATCATATTTCTTTTTCAGCATTTTTTCGTTGGCAAGCTGCTTGGCAACAGCTGTTTCTGCATCACGAATATCTGCTGACATTTCCCGCATAAACTGATCGAGCATTTTCACCGGGTCTTCCGCTTTATCAAGTGCCGCATTCAGCTCGGAGCCTACGTATGTTTGTACACGTTTAAAAAATTGAAACATATTCTCTCCTCCAATGTTGGTTAGCTTCCCGCTAAAATAGTGATTTCATATTCTTCGATTTCGTATCCATAGCTGACTTCAACATCGCCGCCCCATACTTCCACAGATAAAAAGTGTTCTTCCGAATCATCTGCATAATCATAGTAATCAACGTTTCGGCCGTGGACGTTTTCACTTCGGCCTTCTGCTTTGACATAAGCACGTCCACTTTCTTCAAGGTAGTATGTGCGCCCATCATGCGTTACTTTTTTCGCTCCCGGCTCCAAACCGGAAATCCGGACCTTTTCATACATGCCAACTTCCAGCTCATCATCGAGCTCTACGCTCAGCCAAAGGGTTTTGCCGGACGCAGCAAGCTGATAAGCATCCCACGTATAACCGCTGTCATTGTAATGGATTTTTCCCGTTACTTCATAATCGGCTAAGTTATACGTGACAAAATCGCCAACCCGTAAATTCAACAGAGTCCGCTCTTTTGTTTCCGGTACGGTTTCTGCGGTGCTTCCAAAAAGCTTCTTCCAAAACCCCATCTTTGCTCACCTCTCTATTTATGTACGGACTGATGGCAGAATCGTTTCACTTTTTTAACTATAATGAAGAAAAAGTCATTTTTATCCACAAACGGAAGCAGGCGTTTTTTGTTAAAAGCCATCGCTTATGGAATAAACACCTTAATATGGCCCTGCAGTACTTCGAGGCTCAGCGGAACAGCATCCCCCATATCGCCGTCTACATTTGCTTTTAATTCCGTTGTAGAGCGGACATTCAGTTTTTCGGACCGGAAATATAGAACATCCGGGTCTTCTCCCAGATCTCCTTTTAATAAATTCGCACCGATACGTATCAATTTTGGCAGTGCCACATCTTTAACGATAAAGCAATGAAAAAAGCCATCTGCCGATTTTGCCTCAGGCGCAAGCTTTTCAAATCCGCCCACTGAATTTGTAAGAGCAGCCAGAAAAATAAGAGCGTCTTCTTCAAATGTCCGGTCCTTCGTTTCAATTGTCAGAGGAAACGGTGTTTTATCCCGCAGGGTTTTAAAGCCTTCTACGAAATAAGCGAGCGCGCCCAGCGTTGTTTTTTGAGCCGACGTTACTTCACCGGTTGCTTCTGCAATCCCGCCAATAGCTAAAATATTTAAAAAATAACGGCCATTTACTTTGCCAATATCAGCAGGCTTTGTTCTGCCTCCTAATACCCGAATAGCCTCCTCCGGCTCAAGCGGAATATGCAGCGCACGCGCAAAATCATTGACGGTACCGAGCGGAACTACCCCCATAACAGGGCGGTGCGGCTGTTCAGCCAGGCCGTTTACAGTTTCATTCATCGTTCCATCTCCGCCCATTGCAATCACTGCATCCAAATGCCGTTCGCAGGCTTCTTTTGCAAAACTCATGGCGTCTCCTTCACCTCTGGTTAAACGGGTTTCTACCTCATATCCTGACACCTGGAGCTGTTTATAAATAGAGTCAATATATTCCTCCGCCTGTTCTTTTCCAGAAGAAGGATTCGCGATTATCATGGCTCTTTTCATGCTTCCTTTGCCTCCTTGTTTACTCGATCGGCGATTCCGGTAAAACTGTCCGGTTCCAAGTTCATCGTTCAGCAGCAGTTCCATCCTCTCCAAATCCTGCTTACAAACCGGCGGATCCTGCTCCGACCAGTTCACAATATAAATAAAATAATATTTGTTTATAAGCCGGAAAATCACATTCGATTGCGGAAACCGATTAAATACGGCTTTAACGTTATACCGCTTTGTATACGTCCAGCTGATTAATTTCATAATAAGTCACCTACCGCTTGTATACCCGGATTTTGACGAAAAGAACATAGCCGGCTGCCCTTTTTCGCCAAAACTAGTGAAAGGAAATCAGCGTCCGGTGAAGAATGAGTTTAAAAAGAACAAAGGAGGGATTTTCTGTGCATACTACAAAAGAAGCGGCCGCTGCTTTAAACATCAGTCCAACAACCTTAGGCAAATATGTAATTGCTCTTGAGGGAGCTGGCTTCCGGTTCGAGTCTGGAAAACGGAATGTCCGGATGTTTGATGAAAAGGAAATGGCCACGCTGCGCCAGATGATCGAAACCGCCGCCTCCGAAGACCTTCCTCCCGGCCAGGCAGCCAATATGATTGGACAAACCGCCTATCTGTCTTTGATTGAAGACCGCTTGTCTGCCATCGAACAGCGTCAGGAGCATTTAATTCATTTATACGATAATCTTTCTTCCCAGCTTGCACGCCTGCCTGCCCACCATATTCCTGATTATTCACCGCCTTCTTTTTTTCTTTTGCCGCGCCGAAAAGCAGGATTTTTGAATTTTTTGTCGAAATAGGTACAGAACTATGCTAAAAAGAAGGAGAACATTACGTTGAAAAAAGCTGTTTTTTTTGATCTTGATGATACACTGCTGGATGACAGAAAAAGCATCCAAACCGCATTTGATGCGACTTGCGGCGAGCTGGCGGAAAAATATGAAAAAGATGCAGGCGAGATAGAAAAACACGTCCGCACCGCTGCTCATGCGCAATATCAAACATATGACTTTTACCCAGTCACTCTTTCCATCGGAATTAATCCGTTCGAAGGTCTTTGGGGTAATTTCGGCGACGTGCACCATAACGGCTTCCGGTCTATGGGAGATCAAATTGCCGATTATCAATTAAAAGCCTGGGAAAATGGCTTGAAGCAAGCCGGGATCCCTGCGTCCGAAGCAGAATGGGCACGCGATCGTTTCCGTAATGTCCGCCGCAAATCTGCTTTTGTGTACGAAGAAACCTTTGATGTTTTAAACACGTTGCGCGATAAAGGCATCCGCCTCCTGCTTTTAACCAATGGAGCTCCTTCGCTTCAATTGGAAAAACTGACGATGACGCCGGAACTTGTCCCGTATTTTGAGCACGTGCTTATCTCCGGACATTTTGGTTTTGGAAAACCGGAAAAAGCAATTTTTGACCACGCCCTCCGCTTAATGGACCTGGAGCCGGGTGATGTGTTGATGGTAGGCGATAATCAAGGCACGGACATTTTAGGTGCAACCCGCGCCGGCATCGAATCAGCCTGGATTAATCATGGCGGAGAAGGAAAAATCGTTGAAGGAGCAAATCCTGTACACACACTCAGCCGGTTAAAAGATATTCTTTCACTGATCGAATAGGTTTATCCTGACGAAAAACGGGTAAATAATGTTGAAAAGAAACAGTTACCTGTTAAGAGGAGAGACTTAAATGGAAAAGCATCTTGAACCATCCAAGCTGGATATTAAAATTTTTGATAAAAAAAACAGCCGCCCGTTCGCGGAGGCTTCATTAGACAATAAAGAAGTGTATGAGCTTCGGGACGATACGATGCGCACACCGCTTGAAAAAGCTGATGTATTCGAACAGCTTCTTCAAACGGAAAACGCATGTGAATTATGGATTGTTCCGGTAATAGAGTCCACTTCCTCTTTTACTCAGTCCCTGTCGGAAGAAAAAGCATCTGCCCTGTTTGGCATGCTGTCGTCTTTTCGCAAAAACGTACAGCGCGACCGAACGTTTCTTGTGCTCGGGCCGGATTGCTCCGCCAGCATGAAAGAGAAAGTTAAAGAGCTTGGCTATACCATTCTTCCGTGTGAAGAAGCTGACCTGCAAAACGTGACTGTAGAATATTAAAAAATATCCCGCCGGTTACCGGCGGGATATTTTTTAATTGTTGATATATTTTTCAAATACGGCACCGAAGTCTTTTACCCGGTACGTATCACTCGATTTTTTCAGCCAGTCAAAAGCATATACATTCACCTTTTCAAACTCGGCAGCCAAATCAATTTGTGTTTTTGTAATGTTTTTAATAGAATTGGCGGACATTTCTAAGCTTTGCTGCGCATAGCCAAAATTCATTTCGTTTTCCTGCTGCATTTCAGCAATTTTCAATAGCGCTTTGTATAAATCCTTTAGCTCTTCCAGGTGCTTTTTATGCACATCAATCGAATACGTCTGGGTTCCAAGCGTAAACTTGATTTCCACATCCAGATCAACAGTACCTGCTGTTTCAAGGTACACATTTGAAATACGGTTTGCCACATAGTTATACCGGCGAAGCAGACGCTTTTTGCTGACAGCATTCGCGCCATCTACGTGCACAAGCCCGAGATTGGTAAAGCAATATTCATCTGCTCTTGATTTGATTAGAAAATAAATTTTTTCATCATCTTCATGCATAATATAATCGTCTGCATCAACCTTGTCATAATCTGCAGGCTTAATAACCGCTCCGACATCGCTCAATCCTAATACATCTGCTGCTACTTTTCCAAACACGATATACCAGCTCCTTTTATAACGAAGTATATGAATGCATACGCTATTCTCTCGCTAAAGGTTTCACTTTTTTAAAGGCCCCTCTCACGACAAACTATTTTTACTCAAGAAAGAGTTCAATTATTCACCAGGAGGGCATTTTAACGGCTAAAAATAATTCGTGACGATAAGCGTGCCATTTCGATTTGGGATTATCTATTCCCGTCTTCCATATGTTTGGTGTTCTAAACCGGTGTCTAACATCATTTATCCGCAACTATTTCGTTCAGGCCTGCTTATGCATGGATACACTTTTTCACATTCAGAAAACAGTCCTAAATCGTAATAACGGTACTGACTGCTAAGGAAAAAGCATGCCCCTGCTTAAAGGGCATGCTTTTTCTTTTTTATTCACCAACGACAAATTCAAAATTCGCGCTGAATTTCACGTCTTTTCCTACAAGAACGCCACCTGTTTCAAGCGGAGCATTCCATGTTAAACCATATGCCTCGCGGTTTATTTTGCCTTCTGCATCAAAACCGGCAATTGTGCTGCCATCCAATGGGCTTTTTGATGTTCCGTTATATTCAACGGTAAATGTTTCTGTATTTGTAACACCTTTTAATGTAAGCTGACCCGTTACCTCGTATTCATTTTCAGATATCTTTTGGATCGTATCACTGATAAATGTGATTTTCGGATGCTGTTCTGCATTAAAGAAATCACCTGAACGAAGGTGGTTGTCCCGATCTTCGTTATTTGTATCAATCGATGCCGTATCAATCGATACCGTCCATTTTGCAGCTTCTAATTGATTGACATCACCATCAATTTCCACATCAAAGCTTGTAAATTCACCTTTTGTTTTCGATACCATCATATGTTTTACTTGAAACGCAATCCCGCTGTGTACCTGGTCAAATGTTAATACTGCCATTTTGCATACCCCCCCATTAATTTATAAAAGTAACTTTATAACTTTAATATACATTATATATATTTCGAATTCAAGATAATAGCACAATTTTTTTCAATAAAAAAGTCTCGGCATTAGCCGAGCTTTTGGCTTAATGAATATCTTTTTTCTTAAAGCGTCCGCCCCGGACTTCCGCAATATCTGCCACTGCAAGAAATGCTCCTTCATCCAAATCTTCTACAATAGATTTTAATTTCGCTTCTTCAAGCCTGGTAATGACACAGAAAATGACTTTTTTATCTTCGCCTGTATAAGCACCTTCCCCATCTAAATACGTAACGCCGCGTCCAAGGCGGGCAATAATCGCTTCACCGATTTCTTTGTACTGATCAGAGATAATCCAGGCTGATTTCGACTCATCCAGCCCTTGAATTACTACGTCAATTGTTTTAAAAGCTACAAAGTACGCGAGCACAGAATACATAGCCCGGTCCCAGCCGAATACGAAGCCGCCCCATAAAAAAATAAATACGTTAAAAAACATGACAATTTCACCAACTGAAAATGGCAGCCTCTTATTGATCAAAATTGCTAAAATTTCCGTGCCGTCGAGAGAGCCCCCATACCGGATAACTGTTCCTACTCCTGCCCCAAGCGCAATGCCGCCAAACACAGAAGCCAGCAGAATATCGCTTGTAAAAGCTGCTACCGGATGCAGAAACGTGGAAAAAATCGCTAATACAGCAATCCCAAAAATCGTTGAAAGCGCAAAGGTTTTGCCGATTTGTTTATAGCCGAGGAAAAAGAACGGAATATTCAGTAAAAATAAAAAAAGACCTATCTTGATACCAGTTATACTAGATAAAATAATCGAAATCCCTACAAGGCCACCGTCCATAATCGAGTTGGGCACCAGGAAAATTTCAATGCCGATAGCCATTAATACAGCGCCGATAAAAATAAATAATGTTCGTTTTAACAAGCGCCTCGGCCCTGCTTTTTGATGCTGCCTTTGACGATTCGGTTCTTGTGGTGCTGCTTGCAGCTGTTCCATCCGCTCACCCCTTTATTCCTATATTTATTCTTTCTATTATAGCAAGTTCCCAAAAGCAAAAAAAGCGTCTCTTGAAAAGAGACGCTTTTCTGTTCATTGACGCCCTGCATAACAAGGGCATTTGAACTTAACGGTTCTGAAGAATTTCCGTTAACACAGGAACGATTTGTTTTTTACGGGATACGACGCCTTTTAAAAGCGCCTGGTTGTCGTCAAGTTTTACATTGAACGCCTCTTCCACAGCTGAAGTTTCTGCACCAATCGCGATAGCTACAGAGTCGCTGTTTAAGATATCCGTAATGACTACAAGGAATAGATCAAGTGTTTTTTCTACGATCGCATCTGTTACCGCTTGCTCAAGCTCCGCTTTCAGCGCTAACACATCAGCCGGATCAATAGCGTTAATTTGTGCGATTTCTACTTTTTTGCTGCCCATCGGGAATACTTTTGCATCGATACCGATAAGCTCTTCTGCTGTTTTGCCGCTTAAATCTGCGCCCGCTTTCAGCATATTAAGGCCGTATTCACTCGCATCTACCCCAGCGATTTGGGCCAGTTCCTGTGCAGCTTTTACGTCCTGCTCTGTGCATGTTGGTGATTTAAACAAAAGAGAATCAGAAATGATCGCTGACAGCATCAAGCCGGCAATCTCTTTTTCGATTTCCACACCATGCTCTTTGTAAAGCTTGTTTAGGATAGTCGTTGTGCAGCCAACTGGCTCTGCACGGTAGTAAAGCGGATCCGCTGTTTCAAAGTTAGCAATCCGGTGGTGGTCGATAACTTCAAGAACATGTACGTCATCAATGTCATCTACACTTTGCTGACGCTCATTGTGGTCCACTAAAATAACAGAGTCTACTTCTGGTGACGCCTTTTCAATTAAACGCGGCGCTTCCGCATTAAATGTTTTTAACGCAAAAGCCGTTTCATCGTTGATATCACCAAGGCGAACCGCTTCCACGTCAAAGCCAAGCTTCGTTTTCAAGTCAGCATAAACGATTGCTGAGCAGATCGAATCCGTATCCGGGTTTTTGTGGCCAAAAATAAATGTTTTTCCCAATTGTTTTCCCTCGCTTTATGTAGAGTATTCCGTTTCATTTTAACGTAAAACGAAAAAAGTGTCCTGCTTTAATTACAGTATAGCGGAAATGATTTTAAAAACCTATAAGATTAATTGGTTTAAACGTTAAATTATTGTAAAGAGCAGGAATGAAAGAATGCGGATTGGAATTATATTACTATGGAGGTGTTTCTATGCGAAACAAAGGGGGCTGGAAATGGTATTTTACCATGCCCATTCTTTCCTGGGCTTTATATGATTTCGCTAATACGATTTTTTCATCGAATATTACAACGATTTTCTTCCCTTTTTATGTACAGGAAATCGCGGGTGGAAGCGAAAGGCTTGATCAAATTGCCAGTACCTTCTTGTCTTATGCCAATGCTGTTTCAAGTTTTTTCCTCGTTATTTTCTCTCCTTTATTCGGTGTATGGATTGATCAAAGCGGACATAAAAAGCGCTGCGTCATGTTTTTTGCTTTTGCTGCCATTTTGTCCACTGCTCTTATGGGGCTGGCCGCCCCGCAGAACTTTGGAAACTGGCACGGGCTGCCGGCAGCTTTCATAGTGGTTGTTGTACTGTTTGTGGCGGCCAAGTTTTTCTACCAGTCCAGCTTAATTTTTTATGATGCGATGCTGCCTGACATCAGTTCAAAAGAAACGATGCCGCTTCTGTCAGGGTTCGGAGTAGCCATCGGTTATATGGGTACACTTGCCGGCCTGGCTGTTTATCCGCTCGCCAGCGGCGGTACGTATGCGGATGCTTTTTTACCGACTGCCGGCTTGTTTTTACTTTTCACGCTGCCGCTTGTTCTGTTTTACAAAGAAACGCCGCGTCCTGCGCAGGCAAAACGGTCTTTTTTCGCCGGTTACCGGGATGTGTGGGAAACATTTAAAGATATGAAAAGATACCGCCCAATCTTTTTGTTTATGATCGTTTACTTCTTCCTCAATGACGCTATTGCCACGGCCATCGCCATGATGGCCGTGTATGCAAAAGCCATTGTCGGTTTTTCATCGGGCGAATTTATTTTGCTTTACCTTGTTTCAACCATTTCGAGCATCATCGGTTCACTTATTTTCGGCTATGTTACGCGTTCCGCCGGTGCAAGACGAGCTGTTTTTTACGTCGGGATCATTTTGTTCGCCGCTCTTTTGCTCGGGACCTTTGCCATCAATCAGCCGATGTTTTGGATAACAGGCAGCTTATTCGGCTTGGCACTCGGCGCAGTTTGGGTCACATCCCGCGTGCTGATTATCGAGCTTTCCCCTGAAAACAAGCGAGGCCAGTTTTTTGGGCTGTTTGCTTTTTCCGGCAAGCTGTCCGCTATTGTCGGCCCGCTTATGTATGGCACAATCACGCTCTTGCTCGCTGACCATGGTGACATTGCCAGCCGGGCAGCTCTTTCATCATTGATGCTGTTTGTGTTGATTGGCTTAATCGTACATCGGAAAATCCCGGCGTAGCAGGCGAAGCTTTTCCATGTCTTCATGAATAAGCTCAAGCAGGCGGCGATTATAAAAGATGGACGCTGGATGAAAAGTGGGGAAAATCCGATAGTTCTTTTTAGTCCATTCAAACTGTTCTTCCTTTAACTGCAGTACCGGCTGTACGAGCAGTCTACCATGAAGATCAGATACTTTTTTGTCATTTCCGACCAGCCGTTTTAAGCCGATATTGCCCAGTGTGACAATAATCGGCGCCTTTACATGCTCAATCTCATAATCAAGCAGCGGCGCGTGCGCAAGAATTTCACGGCTGGTCGGGGCGCGGTTGTATTTTCTTTTCACGGCCGTACCGTCCGGCTCCCTTTTTTCACCCCATTTGTACGGGCGGCTTCGTACAGCACTTGTAATATACACCTCTTCCCGGCCAACCCCTGCCATCGCTAAAAATTTCATTAACTCTTTTCCTGCCCGGCCGCTGAACGGAATGCCGTTTCCAATTTCGGTTTCACCGGGTGCTTCTCCAACAAGCATAAGCTTTGGGTGCTCCGGCCCGCTTCCGTAGACAAATCCTTCAACCGGATACGGCTCGATTCTTTTTTTGCCGAGCTCAGCAAGCTCTTCGGGAATTCTCATACGATCGCTTCTTTCTTTTTTTACTCATTTTTCCCTTTTCCCCAAAAGAAAAACCCGCCTTTAAGGGCAGGTTTCTTTTACATCTGTATTTCCTGTGCGTTTTTCACAATATCTTCGGGAACAGTGATCCCTTTCACTTTGTTGTAGCTGCTGTAGTCCGCGTTCACTACTTGATTAACTTTCATGGACTCTCCTTCCATTTCCATCGTCATATCCATGGTCATATCAACCGCTGTAGTCTGAAAGGTTTCTTTGTCTACATGCAAGACCCATTGTCAGAAAACACGCTGAAGTCAGCTGAGCCCACTTTTTCATTTTTTTCTCTCCTTTTTATCGGTTCTCAACCTACATACGGAGAAAGAAGAAAAAGTTTTAGAAAAATACCTAATAAGTAAGAAGGGCCATAAAAAAAAGAAAAACCAGCTTGTACCGGTTTTTCTTTTTTTATGAAAATATGACTGAAGTCCTTTACAGAAGCGATTCAACCCCATCAACGTACACAACAGATCCTGTTACGTGACTGGCCGCGTCACTAGCCAGATAATGAACAAGGTCTGCTACCTGCTCCGGCTGTCCGGACCCTCCGGCAAGCGGCTGATTGCCTTCTGGGTATTCAATCGGAATTGTAATTTCTTTCAGCTTTTCTTCTTCTTTGTTTGTGCTGTCGTCAATGTTCGTATCAATGGCTCCCGGGCAGACGATATTAACACGGATTTTAAACTGCGCAAGCTCGACCGCAGCCATTTTACCAAGGCCCACCTGTCCTGCTTTCGTAGTCGCGTAAGCTGAAAATCCAAAGTTTTTAAACGTGCGCGTCCCGTTGATGGACGATGTGATAATAATGCTGCCGCCCTGCTTTTTCAAGTAAGGAATGGTGTATTTTAATGTTAAAAAGGTGCCGGTTAAATTGGTCATCATCACCGAATTCCAATCGTCCGGCTCTAAATGCTCGAGCGGCGTAAAAGTTCCATTTTGCCCTGCATTGGCAAAAACAATATCGATTCCGCCAAATCTTTCTGCACCTTCTCGAATGGCTTTTTCCATCTGATCCGCTTTTGATACATCAGCCGTTACGTGAAAAGCGCGATCTTCGCCAATTTCACTCACAAGCTCGTCTGAATCTTCCCGGCTGCGGTCGAGCAGGATAACGTTCGCGCCAGCTTCCGCCATTTTGATCACGGTGGCCCTGCCAATTCCTGATCCCGCTCCTGTGATAAGTGCTGTTTTACCTGATAAGGACGTATTCATCTTACCTCTCTCCTCTCTTAATAACACAAACTGGCTTTGTGACAGCGGCTCTTCCCCCTGTAAACACAGGCAGGCCATTTGGCTGAATTTTAAACAAGCAGATTTCATCTGATTCTTGGAAAGCCACTACTAAAAAAGGCTCATCCGGCAATGCATAAAAACTGCGCGGCGTTTTCCCATCCACTTTTACATGACGCGGTTCAGATAAGCTACCGTCCGGGCCGATATCAAAAACCGCCAGCCCATCCCAGCCCCGTATGGCCCCATATAAAAATCGGCGGTCGGAACTTATTTGCACATCCGCTCCTGTATGTTCGCCGCTGTAACCGGCCGGCAGCCCGGCAAGTGTATCGAGATGCGTAATGGCGCCCCCATCTCCGACTTTATAAACGGAAACCGTAGAATCCAGCTCATTCATCACATAAACAACGGGCTGCTCTGGATGAAAAAGAGCCATACGCGGCCCTGCTCCGGGTGCCGCTTTGACTTCTTTTATAATCTCCAGTTTATGTTTGTCGTAAACCACAAGCGTATCTGTTCCAAGATCGCAGACAAGCAAGTGACGCCCATCCGGGAAAGGCGTAACCGAATGAACGTGCGGCGCATCCTGTCTTTCTTCGTTTGGACCGCTTCCTTCATGTTTTGAAAAAGCGGTTTTTTGAAGGGTATCACCGCTGCGTTCGTATTTCGTTATCGATCCCCCGTAATTCGCTGTCCATGCATATGTATCCTCTGCATAAATATGGCAGGGAGCCATTTCTCCTGCGTCAGCTTCTGCTTTCAAAATGAGATCATCAGGCTCAATACTAAAAAGAACCGCTTTTCCGTCCATTGATTCAGACGCTGCATATAAAAAACCATCTGCTTCTGCCAGGAAAGACGGATTTTCTACCCCGCTGAAACGATTTGTGATCGTCAGCGTTTCCGACTCCGTGTCTACGATTACTTTGTAAATACCCGGCTCTTCTTTTTTGGCATAACTGCCTGCCCAGAGTGTGTGGTTCACCAGCTAATCCCTCCATTTACATTTACGATTTCATTCTATTTCTTCTTATTACCCCGTCTTTTTCTTTTTCATACCTGGCCGCCATGATTTTATTGCAGATATTTTTCTGCAAATGTTTTAAACTGGCGGGCAGCTGGTGATAAGGCTCCACGCTTTTTTACACCGATCGCGATTTTTCGAACAAGAGAATAATCGCTGATCTCGATAAAAACAAGCGGCTCATGAGCAATTTCCGGTTTTTTTGGAAGCACACAAAGGCCCAGCCCTGCCGCGACAAAGCCGGCAATGGTCGGGACCTCCTCTCCTTCAAATGTGATCTGCGGCTCGATTCCCAGCTCTTCACACATCTCATCAAACATAAATCGGAGGCCAAACCCCTTTTTAAAGGTCACGAAAGGTTCAGCCGCTGCTTCACGAAATGAAAGATACGGCCGTGATGCAAATGGATGACTCGCGGGAACGGTTATATACAACTGCTCTTCCCGAACAACCGTCCACTCGATATCACGGCATTTATAAGGCGGTGCGGTAATGCATAAATCTACTTCTTCTTCCTGTACTTTTTTCATATTGGCTTCTCCTGCTCCCTGAGAAAGCTGAAAAGTTACATTTGGGTAGAGCTGCTTGTACTCTGCAATTAAATTTGGCAGCACATGCGGCCCAAACGTCGGCAAAAAAGCAATTGATACATTGCCTTTGTCGGGAGATACAATTTCCTGAATATCTTCCTTTGCTTCTTTCATAAGTTGAAGTGCCTGCTGCGCTTTCTGAACAAAAATGACACCTGCCTGCGTCAGCTGCACCTCTTTTTTTCCGCGCAAAAAAAGAGGTGTACCAAGCTCTTCTTCTAATTTCATGATCGACCGGCTGAGGGCGGGCTGGGAAATTGCCTGCTTTTTCGCTGCTCTTGTAAAGTTGCGTGTCTGCGCCACGGCTGCGGCATTTTCAATTTGATGCCATTCCATCGAATCCCTCCATAACTAAAACGCATTGTTCCTATGTTAATTATAAATTGGAACTATCATTTTCAGAAGCGTATAGTAAAACATAGGATGATGAGGAAAGAAGGATGCACATGTCATTTATTGAAAAAGGAACCGTGGAACAAAAAAAAGCGAGCTTTGCTTTGTTTTTAGGAGGCTTCGTTACCTTTGCCACGCTGTATACCACACAGCCGCTCATGCCGCTGTTTTCGGAGCAATTTGGTGTTTCTGCTTCAATTGCAAGTCTCGCCCTGTCCCTGTCTACCGGTGTTTTGGCACTTTCCATGATCGGAGCAGGCGCCCTTTCTGATGCCTACGGAAAAAAAAAGCTGATGGCTGTTTCGATGTTTGCAGCCTCTATCATCGGGATCTTGACAGCTTTGAGCCCAAACTTTTGGACGCTGCTGGCTTTCCGGGCACTGCTCGGTCTTTTTTTAGCGGGTGTACCGGCTATTGCAATGGCATATGTAGCGGAAGAATTCAACCCGAAAGCCATCGGATCGGCTATGGGGCTTTATATTAGCGGCACAACCATTGGCGGAATGTCGGGACGTATCTTAACGGGGCTTTTAACCGATTTCTTCAGCTGGCGAATCGCTTTGCTGTTGATTGGCCTGACGGCGCTGTCAGCCAGTGTTCTCTTTTTAACTTCACTGCCAAACCCGCGCCATTCCGTGAAGAAGCAGCCTTCTTTCAAAGAAATGGCATTCACATACCGAATTCATTTGTATAACCGCCCCTTATTGGCTGTTGTCTCGCTTGGTTTCTTGTTAATGGGCAGCTTCGTTACGCTGTATAACTATATTGGTTTTTTGCTGATTACTCCTCCCTATTCGCTTAGCCAGACGCTGATTGGATTTATTTTTGTTGTTTTTTTAATGGGAACGTTCAGTGCAGTTTACATGGGCAAAAAAGCAGACAAATATGGAATTCCCCTTTTGCTGAAATGGTCGATTGGCATCATGGCATCCGGTGCCGTATTGACGCTTTTCCCTTCTCTTTTCATGAAAATTATCGGCATTGCTGTTTTTACGTTCGGTTTTTTTGCCGCTCATTCGATCGCCAGCACATGGGTAGGAGAATATGCAGGATTTAACAAAACACAGGCGTCTTCTATGTACTTGCTTCTTTATTATCTTGGCTCCAGTGTTGTTGGATCATTCGGCGGCTGGTTTTGGGCGCATTTCAATTGGATTGGTGTCATCGGCTTTATTCTTTCCCTTCTGGCCGGGTCGATCCCTCTTATTTTCTATGCTGAACACAAACAGCCCGGTGTTTATTGCATCCGGAAAAACAAAACCGCTCAAGCGCATGGAAACGCTTGAGCGGTTTTTAATTATCTATGATTCACTTTGGTCACTTAAATACATTAATTCTTCCATTGATAATTCATAAAGCTGGCGGTCGCCATGCTTGAAAATCCCTTGAGCCATCAGCTTTTCGATCCAGATCATCTGTTCATTTTCTGTCGTATGCATGGTGTTCTTCCCCTTTTTTCTTGTTGCTTTTATTTTATTCCCCCGTAATAAACTTTATGAAACATACCTTGCGACAAATAAGGACAAGAAAAAGAGAGCGCTTTTTTAGTTTGCGAATTTATCGTGACACCTGTTTTCATTTGTGCTATCCTAAAAAAAACTGAATATTCTTCCACTGGAGGTGCCTTTTAAAAAGGCTGAGATCAAAGTGAGTGACTTTGGGATTCCTGGAACCTGATCCAGTTCATACTGGCGTAGGAAAGTGGCGAAAACCTTTTTAACGGTTTATCTTTGTGCATTCAGCGCTGCTTTCTTTTATAGAAAGCAGCGCTTTTTATTTTGTTTTAGGAGGTGAGGCAGCTGATTCATGCTGTAACTGATGGAGCCGGCCTGCCGGATCATGTACAAACAAAGCTGCTTTCTCTTTTTCCAGAAATCGATGCTGTTTGTATCCGGGAAAAAGGATTGTCTGTACAACAGCTTTTCACTCACCTGACCGGCTTGATTGAGCGGGGAATGCCGCCCGAAAAACTGATTCTTCACTCATCACCCGATCTGGTGCCCTTTCTGCCGGTATTAGGCGTTCACTTTTCTGAATATGATGAACGGCTGACACATTTTAAACAGAAGCATCCTGACAAGCTTGCCGGCCGGTCCGTTCATTCTGTTTCTTCTGCCCAAAAAGCGGCAGCCGACGGAGCTGATTACCTTTACTTTGGACATGTGTTTGCCACAAACTCCAAAAAAAACCTGCCTGGACGAGGACTCGACGCTCTTCGCAAAGTAACCGAGTCTGTTGCCATTCCGGTCATCGCTATTGGCGGAATTGATCAAAGCAATATTCCAGCAGTCCGGCAGGCAGGGGCTTCCGGTGTTGCAATGATTTCTGCTTTTTTCAACAGAAAGGTGTGAAACTGTATATGAACAAGTATGAGTATATTTTAATTGGCGGCGGTGTCATTGGCTGTTCCATTGCCTACCGTCTTGCCAAAGCAGGTTATTCAGTTGCACTGTTTGATTCCAGTGCTGCCGGGAAAGCGTCGATGGCTGCAGGCGGTATGCTTGGAGCGCAAAATGAATTTGAGTGTGAAAACCCGCTTATGGAAATCGCTCTTGAGAGCAGGGATTTGTTCCCCGACCTGCGTGATGAGCTTTTTGAAGAGTCCGGCGTTGACATCGAGCTCAGAAAAGCCGGCCTGCTGAAAGTAGCCGCATCCGAAGAAGATCGGGATGCTTTAGCCCATCAATACCATTTTCTATCAGAAAAAGATCCGACTGTTTCCTGGCTTGAGCCTGAAGAGATTCCCAAAATAGAACCTCAGTTAACGGGCGGTACAGCCGGTGCGATTTATTTAGAAAAAGACAATCAAGTAAAAGCGCCGCTGCTTGCGTTCGCACTGCTTCGTTCAGCAGCCAATGCAGGCGTTCACGTTTATGAGCACACCGCCGTTCAAAAGCTGCTTATCAAAAATGAACAAGTTCTTGGCGTCCAAACAAAATCACGTGATGTCTATGCGAATCGTGTCATTAACGCAGCGGGTGCGTGGAGTTCTTCTCTTCTTCCGGACACCGGCTTCTCTCTGCCCGTTATTCCTGTAAAAGGCGAATGTGTATCTGTGAAGCTGACAGAAAAAGCGCCTGTTAAAACGGTATTTGCAGTTGATGGCTGCTACATCGTGCCAAAAAGAAATAATGAAATGCTGATCGGTGCGACCTCCACGCCAAATACATTTGATCCGTCTGTTACAGCCGGCGGCATTCGCTCGCTGTTAAACCGCGCAGCCCGCCTGCTCCCGGTTTTAGATACGGGCATGGTCGAACGCACCTGGTCCGGAGTCCGCCCCCAGGCGGCAGACCATCTTCCTGTTATCGGTGCGCACCCTTTTATTGACGGCTTATACATATGCACCGGGCATTACCGAAACGGCATCCTGCTGAGCCCTGCCACTGGGCTGTTAATGGAAAAATATTTGAGCGGCTGTTCAAGAACGGCGGCGCGTCTTGCGCCGTTTTCTCCGGCGCGCTTTTTACCCCAAAAGGAGGCAGCACCTGTATGAAAATGACTGTAAACGGACGCGAAGTAGAGGTACCGGAAAATGTAAGAACGGTACGTGACCTGCTGGATCACTTTGATTTAAATAAAGATCTGGCCATTGTGGAATTGAATCAGTCTATTTTAGATAAAACAACGCGGGACGATCAAAAGCTGGCAAATGGCGACCGTGTAGAAATTGTACAATTTGTAGGAGGCGGATAAACATGTTAAAGATTGGACCTTACTCATTTGAATCCCGGCTGCTGCTCGGCACGGGCAAATTCCCTGATTTTGATATACAAAAAGCGGCGGTTGAAGCGTCTGAAACGGAAATTTTAACGTTTGCGGTACGGCGAATGAATATTTTCGAGCCGAACCAGCCGAACTTTTTAGAAAAAATTGACGTTAAAAAATATACCCTTCTGCCAAATACAGCGGGCGCCAAAACGGCGGAAGAAGCAGTACGGATCGCCAAGCTCGCGAAAGCATCCGGTTTATGTGATATGATCAAAGTGGAAGTCATTGGCTGCGACAAAACGTTGCTGCCTGACCCCGTTGAAACCCTGCGTGCATCTGAAATGCTTTTAGAAGAAGGATTTATTGTTCTTCCGTATACATCAGATGACGTACTTTTGGCCAAGCGGCTCGAAGACCTTGGATGCCATGCGATTATGCCGGGCGCATCCCCCATTGGCACCGGCCTTGGAATTGTCAATCCGCTCAATATTCATTACATTATCGAGCAGGCGAATGTACCCGTTATTGTGGATGCTGGCATCGGCACACCATCTGACGCAGCCAAAGCGATGGAGCTTGGGGCGGATGGTGTACTGCTTAACACAGCGGTTTCCGGCGCAGCGGACCCGGTTCAAATGGCCGAAGCAATGAAATACGCGGTGCTTGCCGGACGGGGCGGATTCCAGGCGGGACGGATTCCGAAAAAACTTCATGCGAATGCTTCAAGCCCGCTTGAAGGAATGAGCGTGCTTTGACGGACCGGTACTCAAGACAGGTGCTGTTTCCAGGCATTGGACGAAGCGGACAGGATTCTCTGCGGACAAAACATGTGCTGATCATTGGCGCTGGGGCTCTTGGTGCGGCTAATGCAGAAATGATTGTCCGCGCTGGTGTCGGGCAGGTAACGATTGTAGACCGGGATTACGTAGATTTTTCTAACTTGCAGCGGCAGAATTTGTACACCGAGCAAGATGCTGTAGACCGGATGCCTAAAGCAGAAGCAGCACGAAAAAGATTGGCTGAAGTTAATTCTGACGTTCACATCACCGCCCTTACCCAGGACGTCGACGCGGCTTTTTTGGAGCAGGTCACGACCCGGAACCATATCGATTTGATTGTGGATGGCACTGATAATTTTGATGTACGTTTTATCTTAAACGATGTCGCCCAAAAAAAGCGCATTTCCTGGGTGTATGGAGCTTGTGTAGCATCAGGCGGCTTATCCATGCTCATCGTGCCGGGCGAAACACCCTGCCTCCACTGCTTGATGGATACGATGCCGGGAACAGGCGCCACCTGCGACACTGCTGGCATTATTTCACCCGCTGTGCAAATGACTGCGTCTGTTCAAACGGCGGAAGCGCTTAAATGGCTTTCAGGAAACACGGAGGCACTGCGTGGAACCATTTTTTCTTTTGATTTATGGAAAAACCAATTTTCATCGGTTGATGTGCAGCGTATGAAAAAACAAGACTGCCCTTCCTGCGGCACAGAACCTGTTTATCCGTTTTTATCGTACGAGCGGACAACCAAGTTTGCGGTTTTGTGCGGACGCGACACGGTACAAATCCGGCCGGCTGATGTAACGAAGCGAAACCTGGCCAAGCTGGCAGATCATATTAAACAAACAACCACGATTACGCACCAAAACGGCTTTTTGCTTTCTTTTCAGCAAACACCTTATACGGTTACGGCTTTCCGCGATGGCCGCGTTTTGATTCAAGGGGTATCTTCTGTCGAAGAAAGCAAGCGGGTTTATTATCAATATTTCCAATAAAAAAACGATCCGGAAGCCCCGGATCGTTTTTTTATCTTTAATAAACAATCTCAACCCGCCAAGGATGAAAAGTCTGCTCTCTCGTTTTTCAGCTGTTCCAATAACTAGCCTCTTTTCTCAGCCAAAGCGCGTTTTTCTTTTAATAAAAATGACAGCGGCAATGCTACTACAAGCGGAACGAGCGAGTATACAAACACATCCCCTGCTGCCATAGCAGAAGAAGCGTGAGCCTCGGTTCCTTCTCCTGCATAAATCGAAGAACGAAAAGCAAGCAGAGCTGAGAACAAAGCGATAGACAAAGAAGCAATCGACTGGCGCGCCCAATTATTGAGTGCAGAGGCATACCCGGCAATCTCCACTGGGATGGCGGACATGCCTGCATTAGTGATAGGCATATTACAAAGAGCGATTCCAAGATAGCGCACCGATGTCCAGATGATGACATAAGCGATCGTTGTCCCGATATCCAGATTCCCCATCATATAACTGCCCATAATCATAATGACAAGGCCTGATAATATAAGAGGCGCCGGTCCTGTTTTGTCATACAGCCTGCCGGTTACCGGTGTAAACAGGGCCATCACGAGCGCACCGGGCATCATAATTAGTCCTGTTTCAAGGGCGCCAAATCCAAGTGAGCTTTGCAGGAAAATCGGCACGAGAAATGCCCCTGCGTAGAGCCCAACAGACATGACGGCACTAAGCAAAAGACTGTAAGCATAACGGCGGTGCCTCAGCACTTCAAAGTTCAGCAGCGGAAACTGGACACGGAGCTCACGCCGTACAAATAAAAACAGCAAAAGGAGTGCGATTCCGGCAACGCCGAGCGTTTTTGCACTCATAAACCCCCATGACTCCCCTTCAGCAAAAGCGGTTAAAAGAAGAATACTGCCGATAAAAGATAAAAGGAGCCCCGGCAGATCAAACGGCATTTTCGCTCCTGCATCGGTCCCGGGAATAAATACCATAGCTGCCCAGATAGCTGCCGCTGCAATTGGAAGGTTTAGATAAAACAGCGCCGGCCAGCCCGCGGCATCGATAAAAAAGCCGGCCAGTACCGGGCCAAGAGCTGGAGCAAGTACGGCAGATAAACTCCATAAGCTGATACCGTATGCCTGTTTTTTTCTTTCAATCGTTTTATAAACAAGTGTCATCGTTGACGGCATAATCATTCCGCTGAATATCCCCTGTAGAATACGCAGCACAATCAAGCTTTCAATACTCCAGGCAAATACACTGATCAGCGAACAGACAAAAAAGCCAATAAGTGCAGCCAAATACACACGCTTAAAGCCAAAGCGCGCACCGAACCAGCCTGCCGCCGGCGCTACTGCTCCGGCTGCCAGCATAAACCCTGTTACCGTCCATTGTGCTGCCGGCAGATCCGCATGAAATTGATTCATAAACGCCGGGACAGCTACATTTACGGTAGAAGTATTCATCACAGCTAAAAAATTGCCGAAGAAAACTGCAAAAATAATCGACCAAAAGGCCGTCTCCTTTTTTCCTTCCACGTTTTTACACCCGATTTCTATTTATTCTACTCCACTATTATAACAAAAAAACTTCGTGTCACGAAATGTTAGGCGGGCTTTTCCTCCTCTGCTTTAGCTCAGTGCGGCCCGCTTTTTTGGAAAAGAATATGCTACACTAAGAAAAAAGCGGAAAGGACGCGGCCAGAATGCTGAAGCGATTTATTTTCGTCGTTCCTGTTATGGTGATTGTTTTTTCCATTGCCACCTGGATGTTAAACAAGGATTATGCGATGATTGCACGTGATACCCGCCTGCTTATTTCAGCGGGGGCGGCCCTTTTTTCCGGTGTAATTTCATTTTTCTTACTGAAAGGTGATGCAGAAGAGCTGGCTGCCGCCCACCGGGATCGCCAAAACAGAAGAAAAAAGTAAAAAACGCTTGTCTCGATTGAGACAAGCGTTTTTCTTTTCTTAACCAAACATTTTCATTAGCAATGTCGCTAAAATAACCGTAGAGGCGCCGCCTAAGCGTGTTGCTACCTGCGCGAATGGCATCAGTGACATACGATTTGAAGCTGAGAGAATCGCGACGTCACCCGTTCCGCCAAGACCGCTGTGGCAGCCTGTTACGATTGCTGCATCAATTGGATGCATTTTCATGAACTTTCCGACAAAGTAGCCTGTTGCAACCATTGAAATAACAACGGCTGCACATACGATCACGTAAGCCGGTGTTACAATTTTCACTACATCCTCAAGCGGAATGTACAGCATGCCAAGACCGACCATTAAAGGCCATGTTAAGCTTGTTGAAACGAATTTGTACAAGTGATAAGCGCCTTGTTCCATTCGTGCCGGCATAACCTGAAAGACTTTTACTAACGTTGCCCCGACAATCATCAATACAGGTCCCGGAATACCAAGAAACAAGTGGGCAAAGCTTCCGAAGATAAAGAAACTGCACGCAATTAACAGTCCCGCACCCATTAACGAGAAATCAACTGGTTTGTTAATCGTTGTTTCTGAGGAGATCTGGTCCCCTTCTTTTGATTTAACAAGGACACCGTTTCCTGTTAATTCGGGTTTTTTCTCTCCAAGACGCATCATAAGGCCGGCACATACAACGGCGACGATATTTCCGATTACTGCTGCAGGGATCATTTGAGAAACAAATGATTCAGCTGCACCGCCAGAAATTTGCGCGTAAGCGAGCGACAACGGCAGAATACCTTCGCCAATACCGCCGCCAATAATTGGCACAACAATATAAAAGAATGTATGCTTAATGCTGTAGCCAAACAGCATGCCGACAAGGCAGCCTGCCACAACCGATGCCAGCGTCCCTAATACAAGCGGGATAAACATGCGTGTAAACCCTTGGATCAATACTTTGCGGTTCATCCCAAGAATACTTCCGGCAACAAGCACCGAAATATATAAATATAAAAAGTTCGATGTTTTCATAAGCGTTGTAACAGCTTCTGTGGCGCTAGGGTTAATTAAATCAAAGAAAACTAAAATAGATGGAACAAGAAGTGCTAAAATGGCTGGACCGCCAATGTCTTTTAAAATGGGAATTTTCATTCCAAGATCGCCCATCAGCATACCCATAATCATAATAACGGCAAACCCGCCAATCATGTCCGGCGGCAGCTGATTGTATACAGACGCTGCATAAATCACAGCAGCCAGCACCACATAAAGCGGCAGTGGAACTGGTCCTACAGTAATACTATTTAATTTTTGAAAAAAAGATGGCTTTTGCTCGTTCGAAGGAAACGTTTCCAATTTTCGTTCTGCTCCCATGGTGATAACCTCCTGTTTATTTCTTGCTTCATCTTATCCGGAATTAAAGCGTTATCATATATTATTTATTTTTTTAAATTGTTTTTTAATTAAAAAAAGTAAGCAGTTTCAAACTGCTTACAGAAAGTTTTTCATTATATACTCCTTGGAAAGGTTGCGTGTATGCTGATAAACCGGGCGTCCTACCGTGCCATAAACCACCCTTACATCAAGCACTTCGATATCTGCGAGAAACTTTAAATACTTGCGTGCAGACACACCGGAAATGCCAACCCTTTTAACCATATCTTCTGTCGAAAAAGCATCCTCTATTTTTTGAATCTCTTCCCACACTTGATTGAGTGTAGCTTTTGTCAGCCCTTTTGGAATATCCTTCGGCATATCCTGTTCTCCCCTGCCAAGCAGCTGGCGGTCCAATTCTTCCTGGCTGACCTGGCGGGATTGTGTCATAAATGCTCGTTTATCACGATATTCTTTTAATGCTTCTTCAAACCGGTCAAATTGAAACGGTTTAATTAAATAATCAACTGCGCCATAGCGAATCGCTTTTTGTACCCGTTCCATATCGGAAGCAGCAGATATGACGATTACATCTATTTCTTTTTCCTTTTCTCTTATATACGTAAGCAATGATAATCCGTGTGGACCCGGCATGAAAATATCGAGCAGAATAAGGTCAATTTCCTGGTTTTCTATAACCGAAATAGCTTCTTCCACGGTTCCAGCCGATGCGGCCAGTGAAAAACCGCTGATGCTTTCTACATACTTTGCGTGCAGAGCAGCCACCCGCTGTTCGTCTTCTACTAATAAAACGCGTATCATGCTTTCCTTTCCTCTCCTTTCTCCTGGAATGGTATATAAACGGTTAATTTTGTTCCTTTTCCTGGTTCTGATAACAAATCAAACTCACCGTCCCGCTGGGCAAGAATATCTTGCACTAGTGACAGTCCAATCCCGCGGCCGGTTCCTTTCGTCGAAAACCCTTTTTCAAATAAGAGATGCTGTTTTTCTTCTTCAATGCCGGTACCGGAGTCGGCGACTTCGACTGTTAGAATATCATCTCCATAGCTGAACGCAACATGAATGATTTTTTTCTGGCTTTTTTGTACCGCGTCGATCGCATTATCAATTAAATTGCCAACGACCGTAATCAAATCATGTGTAAGCGCTGGATCTTCCGGCTGCGGAATAGGAAAATCGCTTTTCAGGTGTAAAGAAGCACCTGCTTCACGCGCATAGCTTAGCTTGCCGACGAGAAAGCCGGCAAGTACCGGATCTTTTATTTTTTCTGTCATCATTTGAATCTCATTGCTTTTAAAATCAACCGTCTCTTGAATAAACAAGGCAAGCTCCTCATACGACTTCATTTGAACCATTCCCAGGATTACATGAAGCTTGTTCATGAATTCATGTGTCTGTGCCCGAAGGGCGTCTGCGTATAAACGAACTCCTGTCAGCTGCTCAGCGAGCAGTTTCACTTCTGTTTTATCACGGTATGTAGCAACTGCTCCGGCAAGCATTCCATCCACGTGAATCGGTACGCTGTTTACGAGAAGCTCAACCCCATTGATCCGCTGCTCCTTGTCAATTTCCTGCTGCTCTGTTTCCATTACGCGCTGCAGAGAATGAAGAGGAATCGATTCTGTTTTCCCCTCTTTAAAAAGGGACATGGCTGCCCTGTTCATGAGCGTAATCGCCGAATCGCGGTCTACTGCAATAATGCCTTCATGCACGGATTGAAGGATGGCATCACGTTCTTCAACGAGCCGGGCAATCGCAAAAGGCTCTAGGCCAAGCAGCACTTTTTTGATGTAACGAGCCAGCAGTACAGCGCCGAGAATACCAGCCAAAATACCAGCAGCTGTTCCTGCCAAAATATTATTTCGGCTGCTGGCAACCGCATTTTGAACACTTTCTAATGAAATGCCGACGGCCACTGCTCCAACTTGTTTTCCACCTGGATCGAAGACAGGGGTAAACGAGCGGACAGAGGGTCCCAGTGTCCCTTCAGCTGTAGACACATATTCCTCACCAGCGAGTACGTGTTCCTCATCGCCGCCAGTAAAGGGCTGGCCGATTTTGTCAGGGTCTGGATGTGACTTGCGTATCCCATTCATATCCATGACAACAACAAACTGAACACCGGTTTCCCTGCGGATATCGCTAGCAAAGGCCTGAATGTCCTCTTCGCTTCGTGCTCCCGTAAGCGCCTGAGTGACAAGCGGCGTATGCGCCACCATGCGCGATGCATTTTGCGCTTTTTCTGCTTGTCCTGCTTCAACGGAATCGGTAACGGTTTTTGTAACTAAAATATCTGTGACAAGCAGAGAAAAAGCAACGACTGCACAAACAAAAGCAATAATAACGGTCTGCAGCTTCCATCTTCCTTTTCTCACGCCCTGACCTCCCTAGGGTACACTCTTTTAAGCAGAAACCCATGAAATGCCGCCAGCATTTGCTGAAAGAGCATGCATACCACAACCGGCACTGCTGCCTGCGGCGGAAAAAAGTTAACGGCGATGACAGCGCCTGCGCTGATGTTGCGCATACCGCCTGTGTAAATAAGCGTCACAATGGTTTCATGCGGCTGTCTGCACGCCACGGCAAGGGCCCAGGAAAGCAGATAGCCGCACAACACGACAAATAAAATAGTCGTGAGAATCTGAACAAATTTCAAATCAATATCACGTAAATAAGGGGCGACCACAGCACTGTTAATCGCAATAACCAGTGGAAGCGACAACTTTGAAAAAGGCGACAGCGTCTGGCTGATCTGGCTTGCTTTTTCTGATTTTACCCACTCGTTCACGAGCATGCCAAGCAAAGACGGCAGCACAATCATCCAAAACAGCCCGCTCATCATCTCGAAAACATCCATTTCCACTTTACTTCCGGCCAGCACAGACATGCTGAACGGCACAACAATGGGTGACAGAATCGTATCAAGTAAAATAATTACAAGTGCAAGCGGTACACTGCCCCGGTACATCGTTACCCAGATCACACTTGTAATCCCAGTCGGAATCACAAGCGCCAGTGTAAAGCCTGTAACAATCAGCGGATCATCAGGAAATAATAGATGTCCGGCTGTCCAGGCAAACAGCGGCGTAATCATATGAAGAATCACAAGCGCCAGAAAAACAGGAAACGGATGAGTCATTGTATGATGCAGCATCCGGAAATTTGAATTTAAACTGCCAGTAAACGTCATAAAAGCAAAGACCCATGGCACAATAAAAACCCATGAGTGAATCCATTCCGCTAATAAAACGCCGGCAAGAACACTCACGGGTGTTAAAAGCGGCATCCACCGCGTTAAAAACATGTTCATTACTCGAAGCATACAAAGGAACTCCATTCTTTTTGTTTGCTTCTATTGTATCATTATGAAAAGAATTCGGCGCATTAGGTTATGCCAGCTTATAACGGTTGATAGGCCGGCCAATCACGCCGTATTGAATATTAATTTTTACCTTTCCGCTTTTCTCTAAATAATCTAAGTAGCGGCGCACGGTAACCCGGGCAGCGCCGACTCCCTCCGCGACTTCTTCCGCTGACAAAGGCTGGTCCGTTTTCTGCAGGTGTGAAACAATTTTTTGCAATGTAACAGCATTCAGCCCTTTCGGAAGCTGCTCCGCTTCATCCGGTCCGCCTGCTTTTTGAAACAAAAGGCTGTCGAGCTCTTCCTGGCTGATTCTTCCTTTTTCACTTAATCGATTTTGAACAGATTGATAATGTTCAAGTGCCTGCTTCATCCTCTCAAATTTAAACGGCTTCATAATATAATCAAATGCGCCATGCTGTATCACCTGGCGGACGGTATCTATATCACTTGCGGCCGTGATCACGATTACGTCTACTTGAATGTTTTCCTGCCGCAGTAAATGAAGTGTCTCTAGCCCGCCCATTAACGGCATATATAAATCAATAATAATAAGATCCGGAGACAAGCGGCGGATCAGCTCCATTCCTTCTCTTCCGTTGCCCGCAATGCCGATTACCTCAAATCCGTCTACTTTGTTAATAAACTCCTTGTTTACTTCCTGAACCATTAAATCATCTTCAATAAGCAGCACTTTGATCACATTTCAGTCCCCCTATCCTTTTTTGGCTTCATTGGAAATACAAGAGAAAAAGTTGTTCCTTCACCCGGCGCAGACTCAATATGAATGCGCCCGCTTCCTTTAGCGGTGATTTCGCTCACTAAATGCAGGCCAATTCCCCTTCCTGTATGCGCTTTCGTTGAAAATCCCTGTTTAAAGATGAATGGCTGATCTTCTTCCTTGATCCCCGATCCGTTGTCTTCAACTAAAAGCGAAACAATATCACTTGTTTGCTGAATACTTACATAAATTTCATTGTCTTCTTTAGGATCCTCAAACGAGTCAAAAGCATTTTCAATTAAATTACCAAGTATGAGTACAAAATCATGATGATCCATGTGGGGCGGAAACGTATACAGTGCGCTGTTTCGGTCAATGGTCACCTGAACCCCAAGCTCTTTTCCCCGGCTTACTTTGCTGAGCAGCAGCCCCGACACGCTGTCATCGCGGATGTTCTTTGTTAAAAAGCGGGTTAGCTCTTCCTGCTCCTCCGATACTTGAAACACATACTCCAGCGCTTTTTCCCGGTTCCCGAGCTGAATCAAGCCGGCAATCGTGTGAAGCTTGTTCATATGCTCATGATTTTGCACACGCAGGGCACTCACAAAAGCCTTCACTCCGGTCAGCTCTTCCGCAAGCTTTGTGACCTGTGTTCGGTCCTGAAAGATGGCAATGGCCCCAACGGCAACGTTTTTTACCCGAATGGGAATCCGATTGGAGACAATGACTCTATCGCTTATATGCAGCTGCTTATTTAAAATGGGACGGTCCAGCATAAGAATTTCCGGCAAGTAGGTGTCCGGAAGCACGTCCCTGATCTTGCGGCCGATCACTTCTCCACTGATACCCAGCATTTCTTTTGCTTTATGATTAAAGATCGTGATCTGTTCATCCCTGTCAATTGCGATGATTCCTTCATGCATCGCATTGAATGCTTCAGTTCTTTCTACAACGAGCTGCGCAATTTCATGCGGCTCAAGCTGAAACATCTGCCGCTTGATGTCCCTTGCCATCATATACGCTCCCCACAGGGCAATAAACAATGCGACACCAGTCGCAATGAATATCTCTTTTTTTACAGACAGCAGCATATCTACAATTTCTGGCAGTTTGTATCCTGCGATTACAACGCCAACTTGATTGTGTGATGTATCCATGATTGGCACAAAAGCCCGGATCATCGTACCCGCTTCACCTTTTCCTCTTGATACATACGCATGCTCAGCAAAAGCGGGCCCTTCATCTTCCCCTTCCGATACTTTACCAATCTGGCTGTTGATCGGATGAGTAAGCCTGATACGGTTCATGTTTAAAATAATGATATAATCCGCTCCATTAATCACCCGCAGTTCTTCCACTGCCTCCACCGCTTCTTTTGTGACACTGCCCGACGAAGCGAGTTCGCCTGGTACACCAGGCAGTTCAGCGACTGTGCGCGCCGTTAAAATGGCCCGGTCCCGCAGCTCGCTCTCTCTCGTTTGAAGGTAATTGCCGGTTAGGGCAATGCCAAGTGCAAAAAAAGAGAAAAGGAGTATAAATATGATCAGCCCTGTTATTTTCCACTGAATTGGAATACGTACCATTCATAACGCCGCCATTCTAAAAGATTCTCGTGTATATGTATTTTACCATGTTAAAGAAAACAAGCCGGACGGTCAAAACGTGATATGATAAGAAAAAAGATGTTTAAAACAGGTGGTGCCTATGGCCAAATACATCAGCTTCTGCCTTTTTACTCTCCTTATACTGACCGGCTACTATTTTTACCAGTATAATGAAGCCGCCAAAACACAATTGCTTTCATATGATGATGAACAGGAAAAGCTTGGGACAAGCATTACGATTCGCTTTTCGCATGTAGTAGCGGAAAACACACCAAAAGGATTGACAGTTCGGAAATTTGCCGATCTGGTAGAAGAAAAAACAAAAGGCCAGGTGAAAGTTGAAATTTATCCGAACGGCATTCTTTATTCGGATGATAATGAATATGAAGCGCTGCAAAACGGAAAAGTAGAAATGATAGCGGCTTCATTCCCGAAGCTGATTGATACCGTTCCCCAATGGAAGGTACTCGACCTTCCGTTTATTTTCAAGCGTGAAAGCCAAGCGGCAGCGGTATTTACCGGACAAACGGGCAAAGAACTTCTTTCGATGATCCAGGATCCGCAGGTGAAGGGGCTTGGCTTTTGGGTGAACGGATTTAAGCAGATGACCAGCAGCCAAAATGCGCTGCTTGAGCCGGATGATTTTCGAGGCCAGACATTTCGTGTGATGCCAGGCCCAATTATCGCAGAACAGTTTCGTCTTTTGAAGGCGGATACTGCCGTTATGCCGTTCAACGATGTGTATCAGGCACTTGAATCCGGACAAATTGACGGGCAGGAAAACACGATTTCCAATATTTATTCTAAACGGCTTTACAAAGTACAAAAGCATTTGACGATCAGCAACCATGGCTATCTTGGTTACGCAGTCATGATTAATCTGGAATTCTGGGACGAGCTTCCAAAAGAAATTCAGGAAAAGATCACGGAAGCCATGAACGAAACGACCGAGTGGAATATGAAAAAAGCAGGCCAGATGAATGCGGAGCAGTTCAAAGAAATTAAGCGGACTTCTCCGATTACTATTCATTCTTTGACAGCCGAACAGCAGAAAAAGTGGCTTCGTCTTTTCAACCCTTTGTATCAACAGGTTGAAACCGAAGTCGGCTCTGACTTAATCAAACGAATTCAATTTCCTCCTGATGAAGAACGCTGAATAAGCGTTCTTTTTTTGACCAAAAAGACCAAAAAAACCATTAAAACCAAAAATATTTATTCCTGTTGGAGTCTGATATGATTTTATCAAGGAAATGAAAACGCTATCAAATTCATTAAAGGAGGTTTTCATATGAAGAAAGCGTTAAATAACTTAACGGTTCGTGTTATCATCGGTATTCTTTTAGGGATCGCGGTAGGCTTGGCTTTTCCTGCTTTCGGGGAGCAGTTGAAAGTACTGGCGGACATTTTTATTAAAATGATTAAAATGGTCATCGCACCGATTATCTTCCTCACAGTTGTCATTGGAATCGGCAGCATGGGTGATTTAAAGAAAGTCGGCCGGATCGGCGGAAAAGCCCTTTTGTATTTTGAAATCGTAACCACTTTCGCTTTAGCAATCGGTATCCTAGTCGTCAACCTTCTTCAGCCGGGTTCAGGTTTTAATACTGGTTCTGTAGATGGCGGTGATATTTCTGAATATACAAAAGGAGCAGAAGAATCCAGTCACAGCTTTATGGATTTTGTTCTTGGAATCGTACCTGACAACGCAATGGCTGCTCTTGCAGGCGGCGAATTACTGCCAATCTTATTCTTTGCAATCTTCTTCGGCCTTTCACTCGCCGCTCTTGGAGAGCGCGGCAAACCGGTTGTAGACTTGTTTGAACGCTTAACAGATATTTTCTTTGGAATCGTCAACATGATTATGAAGGTTTCTCCGATCGCTGCATTCGGAGCGATGGCTTACACAATTGGAAAATTTGGGCTTGGGTCTCTCGTGTCACTTGGCCAGCTAATGCTGGGTGTGTACATTACATGTGCTCTTTTCGTTATCGTCATCTTAGGCGGTATTGCCAAATTCTACGGATTCAACATTTTTAAATTTATCGCGTATATTAAAGAGGAAATTTTACTTGTTCTTGGAACATCTTCTTCTGAATCTGCCCTGCCAAAGCTAATGAAAAAGCTTGAAGACTACGGCTGTTCAAAGCCGGTTGTCGGGCTGGTTGTGCCAACTGGCTACTCGTTTAACCTGGATGGCACTTCAATCTACCTTTCTATGGCCGCGATCTTTATCGCCCAGGCTTACGGAGTAGATTTAACGATTTGGCAGGAGCTGACACTGCTTGGCGTATTGATGCTGACTTCTAAAGGCGCAGCCGGCGTAACAGGCTCTGGATTTATTACACTAGCCGCTACACTGGCAGCTTTCCCAATGATTCCGGTGGAAGGCATCGCCCTTCTTCTTGGTGTAGACCGCTTTATGTCTGAAGCACGCGCTATTACAAATTTAATCGGAAATGGCGTAGCAACGGTTGTAGTATCTAAGATGGAAAATGAATTTCATCCGCCGGCTGACCTTACTATAACACCGCCGCCAAATAAAATGATCAATTAAAAAAGCGGGGCCCTCTGGCTCCACTTTTTATTTTTTATATTCCAACAGCCAGCAATTACGGTGTTTTCCTTCGTGCCATTCCCGCTCTGGCAGCAGCTTCACTTTCCGGAACCCGCATTTTTCATAGCAGCGGATCGCCCGCACATTCCACTCCTGCGGATCCATCACCACTTTTTGTGCCTGTTTCGTACGGATCAAATGCTCTACTAGTGCTTTAACAAGTACTTTGCCAACACCCTTGTTCCAATAATGTACTTCTCCAATCATCTGGTCTGTTCCATAAACCACTTCATCTGCTTCATAGCCATATAACGCTCTTTCTTCTTCTCCAAGTGGATAATATTGAATGTAACCGATCTCATTTTGATCAAATTCAATGATACCGCGAACCAGTCCCTCTTCGTCTGTGTAAAATTCTTTCCGGACTTTTTCCGCATCAAACGGGTTGTCTCTGCCTTCGTAAAATTCCAGTACGACCAGATCCGATAACCATTTAACAAGCCGGCCTTCATCTCTGTCTTCCAGCTCTCGGACAGACAGCTTTCCTTTTCGAAACAGCATATTCTCACCCTCCCGCTTTCATGGATTATGTTCAAAATACCGGCAATTGGCCGAAATGTAAATCGGTTAATAGACCGAATTTGGAGGAATACCCTCGATTACTGGCGAAATACACGATTTATAGTATTCCGCCCTATTTCCACTCGTATCTTATACAGAAGATTTACTCTGAAAAGAGGAACCTGGAGATGATTTTTTTCGAAGACTTTTCTTTAAAGCCATGCGCATGGGCAGCTGGACACCTTTTTTCGCCAGCATGTCCCCTGTGCTGTTCAGCAGCTTTTTTATGTATTATATAGAACCTGAAACGTTCACTTCCCCTTTTGACGGACTATGGTGGACGATGACAACCGTTACGGCAGTCGGCTGCGGTGACTTATTGCCAGTATCTGTTTCTGGTAAGGTTTTTGCCATGCTGCTGTACGTATTCGGCATTGGCCTCATGACCGTATTGATCGGAAAAGCCATTGACACACTTAGTGCGCAAAAACGATTGAAGGAGGAAGGACGATTGACGATTACACGTGAACAGCACATTATATTGATTAATTGGACGAACCGGGCACGGATTACTTTACTAGAACTGCTCGACACCTTTCCCGACATCTGCATCGTTATTATAGATGAAACAGAAGCGAAAACGTCTTTCCTCCATGAACGTGTCGATTTTGTTAAAGGGGCTCCAGCTTCTGAGCAAACGCTGCGGCAGGCAAACTTTTTAAAAGCTAAATCTATTATGATTTTTTCACCGGATCATGCGCCGAATGCCTCGACGGCAGACGGCCTGACTCTATTGACCGCTTCAAGTATTGAAGCTGCTGCTCAAAGACAGGAGCAAAATGTGTACATGATTTGCGAAGTGGCGAATTCAGCTAACCTGCCCGCTTTTTCACATGCGAATGTAGAAGAGTTTATTACGCCAAATAATACAGCAGCTCATTTAGCTGTACGTTTCATTTCGTTTAACGGATCCAGTGAGATTATCCGTCCGTTAACATGCAGTGATGGATACAATCTTTACCGGATTGAAAATACATTTGGCTGGCAGACGTATCGTGAAGCTAAGCAGGCGTTAGGTGAAAAAGGGATTCTTCTTGTCGCCAGCCGCCGTGACCTCTCTATTATGGAAAAACTGGGCGAGTATATTTCTCAACATGCTCCATTATTTATCATCTGCAATGAACAAGCGTATCACAGGCTTTAAGAAAAATATTTTCCCTGAACGAGTTTTCTTCTTCCCTCCTTCCCTATAGGCCTGTTTCGTTTATAATAGAAATAGATGGGAATATGAAGGAAAATAGCGAGGAGATAACAACAAATGAAGCAAAACAATATTTGTTTTGATACATTAAAAAAGGAATGTGCAGCGAGGGGACTTGATCCAAAAAGCATTCCTTCTTTTAAACATATATTAGATGCAGAGGCATTAGCGGCAAGACAGCGCCAACACGCTGAATTCATTCATGCGGTTACGTACTTTTTTGATAAATTTATTGCTTCGCTGCCTGGCATTCCTATTCTTGCAACAGCAACGGATAAGCATGGCTACATTCTTCATATGATTGGGGACAGCAGCATTAAAGAAATGGTTATGAAGCTGGGAATTCAAAACGGAGTTCAAATGACAAATGAGTACAATGGTATTAATTCTGTCAGCCTGGCGCTGGATTACCAGCAGCCAGTCGGTATAGTCGGCTCGCAGCATTATCATCATTATCTGCATAATGCTGCGTGCTACAGCATCCCTATTTGGAACAGAACTCAAAATGAAGAAATCGGCACACTTTCATTTATGACGGCTGTTGATTTTGCCCACCCTCTCTTTCTATCATTGCTTATGACAATGAAGGAATCCATCGAGCGTGAACTTCAGTTAATGAAGCAAAATGAGAATCTGCGCCTCCTGAATGAGCTTATTATGGAGACTACTACGAGCGGCTTGATTGTCTCTGACAAGGAAGGCAATATTATTAACGTTAACAAGGCGGCAGAACGGATGGTGAAGCAGGATAAACAGTCACTGCTCTCCGAGACGGCTGCGGACTGCCCATTCGTTGGCGATTATCTTGAGCAGGCGCTGTCAAACGGACTTTCTTCTACAGACATTGAAAGAACATTTAAAAGCACATCAGGCCGTGAAACAACGTACTTGCTGGATGCGCTGCCGATTTTCGATCAAACAGATACACTGGCCGGTGCCTTCGCGCAGCTCCGTGACATTACCCAGCGAAAAGAAACAGAACAGATGCTGCTTAACACTGAAAAACTCGCTGCTGTCGGTCAAATGGCTGCCAGTGCTGCCCATGAAATCCGTAATCCTTTAACAACAATTCGGGGCTTTATTCAGCTGCTGAGGCCATCGTTTTTCGACCAGGAGCATTTCAATCTCGTTTTGGAGGAAATTGACCGAATTAACTTGATTATTAGCGAGTTTCTTATTCTATCAAAGCCGCAGGCCACTTGTTTCGGCGAACAAAACTTAATACAGATTCTTCATGATACGATTGCCCTATCACAGCCGCAGGCGAGCATGAGCAATGTGCAGATTGAAAAATGCTTTGATGATCCCTCTCCTGTTTTTATATATGGAGATGGAAACCAGCTGAAGCAAGTGTTTATTAACTTGTTTAAAAATAGCATGGACGCCATGCCGGGCGGAGGAACCCTTTCGGTTGACGTTCATATGAACGTACAGGGAGAAGCTGTAGCAGTGGTGTCTGATAAAGGCGTCGGCATGACGAATGAACAGCTCGGACAACTGGGTACTCCTTTTTACACAACAAAAAAAGACGGAACAGGGCTTGGCCTTATGGTTACACAGCGTATTTTAAAACAGCACGGCGGCTCCATTGACATACAAAGCACAAAAGGAAAAGGAACAACGATTACGCTTCGTTTTCCAGTCAAAAAAGAAGAAACACTCAAGCAAAACGAATAATGAATGACAAAAGGCCTGCAGGACAGGTCTTTTATTTTTTCAAAAGAAAAACACGCTTCCATCAAGAAAGCGCGCAAATTAAAGACTAATAAGATTGTGTCGAACCGCTTCAGTAACAGCTTGAGACGCTGTTTGTGCCTGCATTTTGTTTAATAGCTTGGACAACCAGTACTCACTCGTCCGGCTGCTTGTAAAAAATTGTTCTGCCAGCTCCTCGTTTTTCTTTCCGCCTGCCAGAGCCGTTAGCAGTTGAAGCTCTTGTTCTGTTAGTGTATAAGAGCTATCCTGCTTTTGATTTGACCGGCTGCTGCTTTGTTTTAATGACAGCTTCGCTCATCTCAATAGCTGTTTGATGATCGCATACATATATGACTTAAAAACCCGAATACGCTTCAATCATGCTTTTTGGTTCCAGCCCGACCATTTGATGGTCATCCAGCAGCAGCATTCGTGTCATTCTCTCCACCCCGGCAGTGTCATTTGAACCTGCACACCGCTGTTGGGCGATGTCACCCACTCTACATACCCTGAAAGCATGGCCACTCTCTCCTTTACCCCGGATATCCCCATCTGGTTTCCCTGCTCATCCATACAGCTCATGTCAAACCCAATCCCATTATCCAGATAATCCAAAAATAAGGTTTCGCTTTCCTCCCACACGGAAATAGACAAACGGGATGCTTTTGAATGCTTGCGGGCATTATTCAAAAGCTCCTGCACAATCCGGTAAACAGCAAGTTCTTTGTCCTGATCCGACCTGTAATGGGACGGCAGATCAATATCACATTGCAAATAAATATCGGATGTTAGCTTAAACCGGGAAAACAGCTCCTCTAATGTACCGCGCAGCCCTTCCTCCTGAAGAAAAACCGGACGCAGCTCCTGGCACGTTTCCCGAATATGGCGAGTCACTTGTTTCATGTCCCTCTGAATCTCTTTTACATCTTTTAAAAGCGTATCTTTCAGATGCTCTGACCGGGCGAGGCGCTCTAATTTCCGCTGTGCAACGAACTGCTCCTGGAGCACTGAGTCGTGGAGATCAGCGGCGAGCCTCCGTCTTTCTTTTTCAGAAATCGCTAAAAGAAGCCGAATCGTGCCCGGTGAGTGATCCATCGCCTGCACCTCTAATTCCTCCATTTTCTTTTGGGCCACCTGCAGATTATCGGCTACGAGCCGGACATAGGGAACTCCAGCAAGCAGCCATGCTTTTTCACTGATATTCCACCTTAATCCGTTTTTTTTTGGACCCATCCATAGATAAATATTTTGCTCTGACCGCTCAAACAGCTGAATGCCAAGCCACTGCTGATGAACCAGGAGCCCTTTTTCACGGTCTCTTGCCATTAACAGGCGCTGCGCTTCTGATGGTACAGCCGGAACCGTTCCTTCTGCGTGCCGAATCAGCCACTCTCCGTTTCTTTTTTCGGTAATAAATAAGGCAGACGGATTCAGGGCATGAAGAACTTCCAGTGCAAACATGCGCTCCAGCTCATCCGTTTTCATGACAGCCGACAGCTTCCCTGCTAGAATCTCAATGCCCTGCACCATATTTTTTCGATCTTGAAACAAGCTGTTTCGAATAAAAAAATCAAACTGCTCTTTCATTAAAAAAGAAAGAGCCATGATCAAGAGAGCAGCAGCAAAAGGAATGATGAACTTCCCCGCGACGCTGTATATGATCACTGCCAGTAAAAAAGCCGGAATAGCGGATTGCACGCTGTAGTAGAAAAAACGGCTGAGGACAAAATCGAAATCAAACAGCTGCCGGTTCATCAAAAGGCGTGTATAGCCATATGGAAGTGCAAAAAGAGAAAAGACGGCGATTCGATCCAGCCCATCCACTCCTGCCACCACATATGGAAGAACATAAATCACAATAAAAGGGACAAATGCAATAGCCGGCACAATCATCATCCACTTCAAAAAGCTTTTGTGCTCCATGTTTTCTGTCCGACTGTATTGCCAGGCGATGATACCTAAAGCAGCAAAAATAGAAAAACTAAAATGAACGAGCATACTGTTATTCACTACATAAGATGGGACCCACGATGCAGAATAATTGCCAACATTAAACCCGATAAACAAAAGTGTTACCCACCTGAATACGGACAGCCACGCAGATAGAGAACCGAGATCAAGCTTTTTTTCCTTTAAAATCACTTCTACAAAGAGAAGAAAATAAAGAGCAGCCAGTTGAAAAGCAACCGTTAAGATGGTGACGGATACAGGATCTCCTTCACCAGACTCTTTAGAAGCAAACAAGCTGAGGGACACTGCAAGCAGGAATAAAATAAACCGGCGGGCGGATTTCGTTTGCTTGCGGATAATCGGTGCAATTAAAATAAGGGACAGCAGTGAAAAAAAGCCAGGTATGTATAAATCGACCATATCCGATGAAAAGCTTTGTTTCTCTGCCGCCATTTTTATCATAAGATAAGCGTGACTTACAATGTAAACAGCAAAAGCAACAACCAGCTGCCAATAATGTTTTAACATATGTTTTCTCCCCATATTGCTTAATAAGTGACGATTCTTGCATTTTTTTGTAATATATATCATTATACACCAATAAAGGAGGTGAAAGAAAAATATGGCAATGAAACTAGTCGAGCTGCTGCTGGCAAAACCATCGCTTTCGGATTGGAGCGAAGAGGAACGCCGTCTGCTCGAACCCTATTCGGAGTCAGAACTAGCCGTTATCTTTGAATCTATTGAGCATCAGCCTATTCATCCTCAAGGATGGAGATAAGTTATGGAAATAGACCCGCCATTAATTGCTTCTTTTGTTTTTCACTGATTGGCATCCGGGCGACAGAGGTTCGAATTTTATAAAGATACAGCTTTTCGATTACACTGCAATAGGAAAGGGCATCCCCTTCAATAAGCAGCGACTGCACCGCAGCCCTTTCTTCTTCTGTTGATGGCTCCTCTCTTCCACTCTCGTAATATCTTTTTACTGCTTCGTATTTTGACTGTTCGCTGTTTAAACAAAACAGCACGGGCAATGTTTTTTTCTTATAACACAGATCACTTTTTTTCTCCGGCTGAAACAGATCATACACATCATTTCGAAGCTGCTCGACAATGCCGAGATAATGGGCATACACCTTCATTTCTTTTTCGATAGAAGGCTTTACCTCTCCCGCTCCGAGCAGGCAGGCTATTTCGATCAAAGAGCCGGATTTCATAGATACCATGCTCAAGTAGTCTTCTTCGGTTTCTAAGCGATTTTGCAAATCAACTGCCTGGCCGTTGATCGCTTTGACTACGTTGGATTGAATCATATGAAGAACCCTGCCCTTAATCGTTTCGTCCATTTGCAAACGGTTTACTTCTAAAAAGCAAATCATCAGTAATCCCGTCAATATATTTAAATTTTGTGGGGTCCCCACCTCTCCCCATGGATGTTCATGGCCGTCTCCGTCTTGAATATCATCCATAATGTCGAGTGCTAAAAAAAGCAGCTCGACAATCACCATAAGCTGCTCTTTTTCTCCCGTGTTCTTTTTTTGCCAGAAAACGTCATAATGAAGACCGGACAGCTTCGCAAAAAAACCGGTTTTATTAAACGTGTATCTTACATACACAAGTGTTTTCTCCTGCAAAGCGGTTTCTTTAAAATATGTACGAATATACTCACAAGCAATATTCATCAGGTTGTTTGTCATGTACCTTTGCTCCTTTTCTATTAATCTTACCAGTTAATAGGTAAAAAGAAACACTCATTGACACAGGATACCAGCCAAACATTCACAATACGCACGCTGCCTCCTGCTTAAAATGTACTACTAAAAAAAAACCTGCTTAAGAGCAGGCTTTTTCTTAACGCGCGGATGGCGGCATCATTTCTTCAATTTTCTTCATTTTATGCTCCCAGCAGGCTGGACTTAAATCGACCGGGTACTGTTCTGGATTAATGGGACGCTTGTATTCATCCCATAAAACCGATAACCCCTTTTTCACATGTTCTCGTATATCGGCAAGCGACGGCTGATGGTACATAAACTTTCCGTTTACAAAAACATCTTTATGCAGATCAACAGCGGTAAAATCAGTGACAAATTTGCTGATATACGTGTGAACAGGATGAAACATTTTCAGCTTTTTTTCTTCCTGCGGCTTTTCCTCCTGGAGTGCGATATAATCTCCTTCGGCTTTTCCATTTGCATTGTTAATAATACGATAAACGTTCTTTTTCCCCGGTGTTGTCACTTTTTCCGGGTTGCCGGATATTTTAATGGTATCCACCATTTCTCCTTGATTGTTCTCAATTGCAACAAGCTTAAACACGGCGCCAAGGGCCGGCTGGTCAAAAGCGGTAATCAGCTTTGTGCCGATGCCCCATACATCAATTTTTGCACCCTGTGCATTCAAGCTCATGATCGTTTCTTCATCAAGATCATTGGAAGCGATAATTTTCGCATCCGGGAAGCCCGCTTCATCAAGCATCGTGCGGGCTTTTTTAGATAAATACGCAAGGTCGCCGCTGTCAAGACGGATACCAATAAAGTTGATGGCATCACCAAATTCCTTGGCAACTCGGATTGCATTCGGTACACCAGAACGCAGCGTGTCATATGTATCGACCAGAAATACACAATCCTCATGCGTCTCAGCGTATTTTGTAAATGCTGTATATTCATCCTGGTACGCCTGCACCATAGCATGGGCATGCGTTCCGGATACCGGAATGTCGAACAGTTTGCCTGCCCGCACATTACTGGTGCCCGAAAAACCAGTTAGATAAGCCGCCCGCGCTCCCCAGATAGCGGCATCGGTTTCCTGCGCCCGCCGTGTTCCGAATTCAAGTGCCGTTCCCCCACCTACAACCTGCATCATACGCGATGCTTTCGTTGCAATAAGGGTCTGGTAGTTCACTACATTTAAAAGCAGTGTTTCAAGCAGTTGCGCCTGCGCAAGCGGGGCTTCGATCCGCATAATAGGCTCGTTTCCAAAAACGATTTCTCCTTCCTGCATGGAACGGATCGTTCCCGTAAACTTCATATTCTTTAAAAAAGCTAAATAATCTTCTCCGTAGCCAAGTTTACGCAAATAGTCGATATCGCTGTCTGTGAAGCCAAATTTTTGGATAAACGAAATAATGCGCTCGAGACCAGCGAAAACGCCATAGCCGTTTCCAAACGGAAGCCGGCGAAAATAAAGATCAAAAACCGCACTCCGGTCGTGAATGCCGTCTCTCCAATACGTTTCCGCCATATTAATTTGATACAAATCGGTATGAAGCATAAAGCTGTCATCTGGATGCTTCATCATAATTCTTTCCTCCTTTTGGCGCCAAGTGTATCGACAAAATGCCCAAGTGCCCATTCATGGCCTGCCTGGTTAAAAGACGCTACCGCGTGATCATATACAACAATTTTGTATCCTTTATTGTACGCATCCACTGCTGTATGCAAAATACATATATCTGTACATACGCCGACAAGATGCACCTCTGTAATTCCCCGCGCTTTTAATTTCATATCAAGGTCTGTTCCGGCAAAAGCAGAATAACGCGTTTTATCCATGTAATAGACGTTATCCCGGCCTTTGTTTTGATCGTATACGGATTGAAGAGAACCATACAGGTCACGCCCTTTCGTACCGCGAATATTATGCGGCGGGAACAGCCCTGTTTCCGGGTGATAAGGGTCGCGTTCATCATGCACGTCAATTGCAAAAACAACATAGTCGCCGTTTTGGATAAATTGTTCTGTTATATCGACAATTGCTCCTTCAAGGGCCTGGCCTGGCTTTCCACACGTTAATTTTCCATCATCTGCAACAAAATCATACGTATAATCAATATTCAGCAATGCTTTCATACACATCCGCCTTTCTTATCCGTAAATGGATTCAATTACATCTAAATCATTAAAAGTATACAATCGGGACGGCCGGTACGAGTGACGGGTTGTTTTTTTCGGCTGTCCGTCTTCATCCAGTGCCAGCTCTAAAAATGGAAGCTTCGGTGCACGAGCGAAGAAAACCGGATCAGAAGTGATTTTCGCATCATCCGTTACGGTCAGAAGCACCCGCTGCAATTCAGAAAGTGTAAATTCCTTCGGCAAAAAGTTTTTCGCCAGTGTTGTTCTCAGCATGTCTGACCGGATCAATTCAAGCGCGTCCTGAACAATCTGCCTGTGATCAAAAGCCAGGTCTAGATTCAGCACTTCTTCAATCGGAAACAGCTGTACGTCCGCCGCATCATCTGACGCTGACCGGTTTACAAGAACCGCTTCCGGCACAATGGCATAAAAGGCATTTGAAAGGATCCAGCCGCGCGGATCGCGTCCTGGTGTATCGTATACGCCAAAATGACGCATATGAAGACCGCTAATGCCTGTTTCTTCTAGCAGTTCCCGGCGCGCAGCTTGGATGCCTGTTTCTTCCGGCTGGATAAACCCGCCAGGAACTGCCCACTTTAAAGCTTCGATATTGGGATTTCCTTCACTGTCTGTTGCCGCGCGCTGAATAAGCATCATGTAAAGCTTCATGTCAGGAGGCGCTTTTTCTTCTCTTTTTTTTGATAAAATGGTAAAGATCGCGATGTCTGCTGTATAACCGTCTGGTGTCCGGTATTTGGAGGAGTCATAGCATGTCATTGCTCCGCCTCCTTTCTAATTATTAGTTATATAATTACTAATTATATAAAAGGTATTTCTATTTGGCAAGAAACATCCGGCTTTTAAAGCCGAATTCTTTTCATTAGTGATTTCCTTCCCTTCCATTCGTTAACCAAAACCGTGTTATTCCCAATAAGAATGCTTTTCCCGTTCCTTTACTGCCGCACCCGCTAATAAAAGTTCTACTGTACACAAAAAGATTATAGATAAAATCCCCCACATCATTGCCACACCTTCCCTTCTTTTTTACAATGTAAAGGATGAAACGCGTTTCAGAACAAGTATTTTTTCGGAAGAGGGAGAAAGATGGGCAATATTCATGATATCGCTCGAATGGCTGGTGTTTCTGCCGCTACGGTTTCAAGAGTGTTAAATAACTACCCTTACGTAAAAGAGGAAAAAAGAAAGGCAGTCCTTGAAGCAGCCGAGCGGCTTCGTTACGTGAAAAACATTAATGCTGTTCACCTTTCACTAGGGAAAACAAAGATCATCGGGGTGATTCTTCCATTTGTCAGCCATCCTTATTTCGGTGTGATTTTAAGCGGAATTGCTTCAGCTGCCGAAAAAAGCGACTACAAGCTGATGATTACGCAAAGCAATTATCAGGTGAGCCAGGAAATAGAGGCGCTGGATATGCTGAAGAGAAAACAAGTTGACGGAGTGATTATCGTTTCACGGGAGTGTCCTGTTGATATCGTGAAGGATTACAGTGAATACGGACAAATTGTTTTGTGCGAGGCACTGGCTGACCCGGGCCTTTCTTCTGTATTTGTCGACCAGTACAAAGCATTTCAGGCCGCTCTGTCTTTCTTAAAGAAAAAAGGTCATCAGAAAGTTGGTTACACCCTTTTGCGGACGGAGGGAAAAAGCAGCCTGGCAAGAAAGCAGGCGTATGAAGAACAGTATGGCAAGGCAAAGCGAGGCTGGGTATTTAACCAGGCACTCACCATTGATGACGGCATCAGAATCGCCGGCGAATGGGCAGGGCTTTCCGAGCGGCCTGAGGCCATGGTGATTACAAACGATTTCGTGGCAGCCGGTTTTTTGCTCCAATGCAGGCGGCTTGGCTTTTCTGTGCCGGAGGATGCGGCTCTTATCGGCTTTGATAATCACCCCATTGCTGGTGCACTCGGCATTACAACCATTGAATTGCCGCTGCATCTGCTCGGGGAAACAGCATTTCAACAGGTTATTTCTCCCAACAATTCCCACGAAGAAGTGCCCTTTCGCTTAATTGAACGAGACAGTGTGTAAACATAAAAAAGACCGGCAGTTGAATCTGCTGGTCTTTTTTTAATGTTCTTATACCCATTATTTACGGTTAAACTCTGCTGGCACCGGGCCTGTACGCTCACCACGGTCAAGAGCCGTAATTTGATCGATTTCTTCCTGTGTAAGTTCGAAGTCAAACACATTGAAGTTTTCTTCGATACGAGATGGTGTAACAGATTTTGGAATGACGATCGAGTCATTCTGCAAATGCCAGCGCAAAATAACTTGTGCCGGAGTTTTACCGTGCTTTTCAGCAATTTCTTTTACAATATTGTTTTCAAGCACAACGCCGCCCTGCATAAGCGGACTCCACGCTTCCACGTAGATGTCATGCTTCTTACAGAACGCTTTAAGTTCTTTTTGAACGAGGTGCGGGTGGCATTCCACCTGGTTTACAACCGGTTTTACATCGCACTCATCCAGCAGGCGCTGCAGGTGGTCGATATCAAAATTGCAGACACCGATTGCTTTTACACGTCCATCTGCATACAGCTTTTCAAGCGCTTTGTAGGTTTCCACATATGTGTCTTCCTGCGGCATCGGCCAATGGATCAAATATAAATCCACATAATCAAGGCCCAGCTTCTCAAGGCTCGCATCAAATGCTTTTAGCGTAGCATCATAACCTTGGTCCGAGTTCCACACTTTTGTGGTGATAAACAACTCCTCACGGGGTACACCGCACTCCTTGATTGCTTTGCCAACGCCGCGTTCGTTTCCGTAGACAGCAGCTGTGTCAATAGAGCGGTAGCCTGTTTCGATCGCTTTTAAAACGGCTGGTGTTGCCTGTTCATCTTCAACCTGCCATACACCATAGCCAAGCTGTGGCATTTTGAGTCCGTTGTTTAACGTTACAAATTGCATGTTTCCGCATCCCTTCATCAAATAAATTATTCACGTTGAAAGTATAGCATATCCTTTATATGGATTTCCTTTGAAACGACTTACAAGTGAAGCCATGCACCAAAAAAACCGGCCGCACATGTAAGGAATATATAAAGAAAAGCTTTTTTCATTTTCATTTGCTCCGCTTCAAAAAGCCATGTTGAAAAGGTAGTAAAGGCGCCAAGAAACCCTGTGCCAAACAGTAAACGAGCGCTCTCTCCTGCCCCGCTGCCTATAAGCAGCCCAAGCAAAAAGGCACCAAGTACATTGACACCCAAAGTTCCAAACGGAAAAGCCGTACTGTTGAACCGGCCGCTCAGCCAAAAACGGGCTATCGCCCCGAAAAAACCACCAATCGCGACCAGTATCATACTGCTTTCGCTCCTTTACGGCCGAGGCGTACAAACAGAAGCCCGCCGCCTATGCTTAAACCTATGTACAAAAGAGCTGAAGCTGCCCTTCCTGCTTCGATGAGCATTATAACTTCTACGCTAAAAGCAGAAAACGTTGTAAAGGAGCCGATAACTCCGGCTGTAACAGCTTTTTGTATCGGTACCGGAATACGGTCTTTTACTTTTTCGTTTAAAAACGGAAGCAAAAAACAGCCAAGGCAATTCACCAAAAGAGTCGCAATCGGAAAAACGCCAGCCGCTCCGTGGTCTATTACGGCCGATACACTATATCGCAGCAGTGCACCCATAACGCCCCCTAGTCCAATCCATATATAAATCAAAAAGATCCTTCTCTCTATTTGCTTTTCTTTTATCTTTATTTTTGCTGGCGTATTTGTCAAGGCAGGGGGATAATGGAGAAAAAAGGAGGTATACATATGGGTATTTCAAAATTAGAACACGTCGGTATTCAAGTAAAGGATTTAGAAGCAACAATTGATTTTTACACAAAAGTTCTCGGGCTTGAGCTTCTTGAGAAGCAGGGTCATCCCGATCCAAATCTCCGCATTGCGTTTCTCGGCTTTAAGCAGTCAGATGAAACGTTAATTGAAATCATCGAAGGCTATAATCCAAATCTGCCGGCAGAAGGAAAGGTGCACCACATCGCCTTTACGGTCGATAATGTCGAAGAAGAAATCGCTCGTGTAAAGGAACATAACGTTGTTTTTGTTGACGAAGCTGTTACAACACTTCCAAACGGAGCAAAATATGTCTTTTTCTACGGACCAGACGGCGAGTGGATTGAGCTGTTTGAGCGGTAATGGCAAACAGATCGATCGGGCTTCCCCTCTTTATTGCGATTGTCGCTATCTCCTTTTCAGCGATTTTTGTTAAATGGTCAGATGCCCCCGCCTCTATTTTAAGTATGTACCGCATGATTCTGGCCAGCTTTTTCTTACTGCCCATTGTATGGAGAAAAAGATCCGAGTTTGAGCGTATCCAAAGAAAAGACTGGATGCTTTTAATTCTCTCCGGATTGTTTTTGGCTTTTCATTTTGTGCTGTGGTTCGGCTCGTTAAAGCTGACCACTGTTGCCAGCTCGACGATTATTTTAGCTCTGCAGCCGCTTGTCTCGCTGGCGGGCGGCTTTTTGCTGTTTCGGGAACGAACAAATGCCGCAGCTCTTGCTACGATGGGCATTGCTATTATTGGCGCAGTAATGATTGGCTGGGGTGACTTCGGATTAAGCAGGGAGGCTATTTTGGGGGACTTGCTTTCTTTTTTAAGCGTCATTGCCGTTGTCGGTTATCTGCTCATTGGCCAGCAGACCGTGCGCAAAGTATCTCATTGGATTTACAGCTTTTGTGTTTTTTCTTTTGCTGCCCTTTTTCTGTGTCTTTACAACTTAGCAGCCAGTACGCAGATAACCGGCTACAGCAAACACGAATGGGGTATTTTTCTTCTTCTTGCGATTGTTCCGACGATTGCCCATGTCATTAATAACTGGCTTATGAATTACGTGAATGCCACAACGATTTCAATGAGCATTCTCGGTGAACCAGTCGGCGCCACCCTGCTCGCTGTTCTCCTGCTGAACGAACGGCTGACGGGCTGGCAGATAACAGGCGGCATTTTTATTTTAGCAGGTGTTTTTTTCTTTCTATTAAAACAGCAGCCTGCGCATAGCAAAAAGAGCGGATCAGGATGATTCCGCTCTTTTTGCTATGCGCAAACGCCCGCTTTCTTATTTTGTCTTTCCTCTAAGATCAGATCAAGACGATTCTGCTCTTTTTGCTGTTTTACGCCGAAACATCCCTTCCGCTTGATGGCCTGATGGCTTTTCGCGAAACAGCACCCAAATCAGCAGACTGAGCATAAGTGCCAGCGCTTCAAGAGATACAATATACCACGGGTAAGGTCCAAGCAAATCCAGCAAACTGGCGCTTGACGGCTTGTGGCTTAAATAAAGATAATTTCCGCCCGTCCACTTATTAATCACCATTACAGGCGGTATGAGCAAGTTTAAAAACAGCAATGTTTTCCCAACCGAATAAAGCGTCGGCCTGTATTCTTTTACCCAGGTAAAGTAAAGAGGAACAATTAGTAGAAAAGCATGCACCGTGAAAAAGTGAAAAAAACGGAAATGCGGAAAGTCAAAATTCAAATAAGGAGTTAATAACGCCTGTGAAGCTCCAAGTAAACCGGTAAATAGTAAAATGTCATAAATGCCTTTTTGTTTTGTTACAAGGAGCAGAACCGCCAAAAATAAGCTGATGCTGCACAGCTCCAGCGGAATAGCGTGACTCAGCTTCCAGCTGTTTGTGGTAACCATCCAGACATGATAAACGGCTTCTATTAATAATAAGAAGAAAGCTGTACCTATTTCCATCTTTCTCCCGACCAATCTGCCCAGCTGCTGGCGAAAGACGTATAATCCGGCCAGTGCTGCACTAACGGCTGCCACAACAATAAAATGGCTTCCTGAAAACATCGTGAAGTCATAATTTTGATAGCTCCCGCCGAACCAGCCCATCGCTACGCCTCCTTTTTTAATGAGTGTATCATACATCAGCTGCTAAATCCTTTTTTTGTAATTTCTCTTTCTGTTTGTTTTATTTCTATGAAAGAAACTTCTTTATCATGCCCAAATATCTACTGTCTATTGAAAATCTTATGAATCCGTACATCAAAATCAGTTCTTCTATACATTATTCGCCTTGTTTATGTAATGTTTTATTACATATATGAATAAAATCCTTAAAATTCTATTGACGAATCTTAGTTTTCCGCATAAGATAAGTACATGTTATAAAAAGTGACATAATAAGTTATCAAAAATAACATTCGGGAGGGTTTTAACATGGAAGATATGTTGTACTTAATGAACAGCCTCTGGGTCATGGTTAGTGCTATTTTAGTTATTTTCATGATTGCCGGATTCATTATGCTTGAGGCTGGATCAACTCGTATGAAAAACGCTGGCCATATTGCCGGCAAGACAGCTTTCACATTCGGACTCGCTTCCCTCGTTTTCTGGGCTGTCGGATTTGCTTTCATTTTCGGTGATAACGCGAACTTCTTTGTAGGAATGTCGAACTTTTTCTACTCTGGCGCTGACTTAGATTTAGGGCTTTCATCTACTGTATTCTTCGTATTCCAGCTGGCATTCGCAGGGATCGCGATTACAATCGCTCTGGGCGGTTTCGCGGAACGTGCAAAGTTATCTGTATACGTTTTATTCACCATTCTCTTCTCAGCAATTGTTTATCCCGTTGTTGCACATTGGATTTGGGGCGGCGGCTGGCTTGCGGAGCATGGCAAGCAGGATTTCGCCGGTTCAACCGTTGTTCACTTAACAGGCGCTATGGCGGCTCTGGCAGCTACGATCCTTCTTAAACCTCGCATCGGCCGCTTTAATAAAGATGGTTCTGCCAATGCCATTCATGGGCATAACCAAGTGTTCACATCACTCGGCGTATTGATTTTATGGGTAGGCTGGTTTGGCTTTAACGCCGGAAGTACAGTATCTGTTGATGCCGGGTTCTTCGGGTTTGTAGCCCTTAATACACAGCTTGCGGCTGGAGCAGGTGCTGTTGCTGCATTGATTATCTCTTGGGTAACCCTTGGAAAATCGGACATTCCGACTATTTTAAACGGCGCTCTGGCTGGTCTTGTAGCCATCACCGCATCTTGTGCTTTCGTTGACACATGGGCAGCCGTTGTAATCGGCTTAATTGCCGGCGTTCTCGTATTCTATGGGGCAAAATGGATGGAAAAAATGGGGATTGATGATCCGATCTTTGCTCTTTCTGTTCACGGTATTCCTGGTATCTGGGGAACATTATCAACTGGGTTCTTCGCTACACCTGATCTTGCTGCTGTTGGCCGTCCGGGTCTTTTCTACGGCGGCGGATTCGAACAGCTCGGGGTTCAGGCGATGGGTGTATTCGTCTCCGGCGCATTTGCGTTTGTTGCTTCGTTCGTCATTCTTTTCGCCATCAAGAAGCTTCTTGGCGGGCTCCGTGTTTCAGAAGAAGAAGAAATTATGGGGCTTGATATCAGTGAACACGGCACATATGGCTATCCCGAAGTGTTTGCTGACACAAAATCTAAGGCTGCAGGCGATAAATAAGATAAATAATACGCAAAGCGGCAGCGCTTTGCGTATTATTGTTTAAAAGGATGTGAAAAATCATGACAACGCGGGAGCAAACGTATGCAAACATTCGCCAGGAAAAAGAAGCGAAAATGGATCGGCACCTTCACTCCACACAGCGCTTGAATGCCTTTCACGATGAAATTATGAAGCAGGTTCTTACGATCGCTTTGCAAATTCACGAGCACGAGTATGGCCCTCCCCCCTGTTCTTATTCCCTTTTTTTGCTCGGCAGCGCCGGCCGTTCTGAACAAGGCACCATCAGCGACCAGGATCATGGCATTGCCTTCGAGGCCCATACAGATGAAGCCGCTGCTTATTTTTTAGATTTAGGCCAAACTTTTTCAGATGGATTACATACAGCTGGGTACCCGTACTGTGAAGGAAAAGTCATGAGTTCTAATCCAGTCTGGTGCCGGTCAGCAGAGGATTGGAAGCAGCAAATCGCTTTATGGATTGAATCTGAAACACTAGATACGATGCGTTCTCTTCATATGATCTATGATGCCCGTGTGATTCATGGCGACAAAGAACCCGTTTCCACTTTGAAACAACAAGTGGCTGCAAACATGAAAAAAAATCCGCACAAGCTGAAGCGCTTTTTTGAAAACATTCAATTTATGAAAAAATCGATTGGCCTTTTTGGACAAATTTTCACGGAACAAAACGGCCAGCATGCCGGGTCACTTAATTTAAAACAATCCGCTTTTCTTCCTTACGTAAATGCTATTCGCGTGCTTGCCGTTAAAGAAGGAATTGATGCTTCTTCTACTTTATTGCGTATGAAGGCTTTAACAGCTGTTCCTGCTCATAACGGCCGCATGCAGGAATATGAGGAAGCGTTTCGGCTGCTGCTCGAATTCAGGCTGCGCGTCTTAAGAAACGCGCCCGACTATGATAGCTCTCACTATATAAACATTGATTCACTTGGACCGGTCCGCAAGCGGGAACTGCGCCATATTTTAAAAACCGCAGAATCCCTTCATCATTATGTACAGCGATTCATAGCAAAAGGATGATGCCGAATGGGCTTTAATGATTTTATGAAAAATTTAAGTGGAAACCGCTTCACAGGCCTTCAGGGCGGCCGTCATGATATCGCTTTTATGCGGAGTCTGCAGCGGGATTTAAAAACAAAGGAGGCAGCCTCGATCCCGCTCGACAAATTGCAGGTAGTTGTATTTGACTTGGAGACAACCGGATTTCATCCAGACAAAGGGGATCAAATTTTATCGATTGGCGCTGTAAAAGTATGTGGAAGACACGTTGAAGATGAATTCTATTCATTGGTCCGATTTACTGAACCACTCCCGCCTCTTGTAAAGGAATTAACAGGACTTGAGGAATTAGAATTGATAAAGGCTCCTGAGCCGGCTGAAGCGCTGGCACAATTTTTTAAATTTGCCGGGGCTTCTCCTCTCGTTGCCCATCACGCCAGCCATGAAAAAGCTTTTATGACGTATGCAAGCCGTAAATATTTTCGGACGCCGTTTTCCCACCGGCTGATCGATACATCCTTTATGTACCGGATCGCAGAACCCGACAATCCTTATGTACGCCTGGAGGACTGCTGTGAACACAATCAAATTCCTATAACCGGCCGGCATCATGCTCTTGGTGATGCGCGTCTTACTGCGGCGCTTTGGGCGGTGTATGTTGAAAAACTTCAAGAAATAGGTATCACTACACTGTCACAAGTTTATGAAAGGCTCGCTGTTATTCGGTAAACAGACGACAGAGCCAACTGCTTTGCCGTCTGTTTATTCTTTAGCTTTTCCCGAAATCCGTAGCATCTGTAAGAGCCCGCTCCTCTGCAGCGATGCGGACAGACAGCATCCATGCATTTAAAAGCGTGAAAATAATTGCTGTGTAGTAGGCTTGAAACAGCAGCGGTATTACAATAAATTCAAGTGTAACAATGATATAGTTTGGATGGCGAACCCAGCGATAAGGACCTCTATTAACAACTTTTGCGCCGGGAAGCACGATAATTTTTGTATTCCAAAAAGGGCCGAGTGAGCGAAGTGTCCATACCCGACCAAGCTGCGTAACCAAAAATAATGTCAGCCACATCGGCCAGTTTGAGTTGAGCGTTTTTTCCATCATGGTCACTTCAGCAATTAAGCTGATGAAGAAAAGCGTGTGAAGTGCCACAATAAATGGATAATGACGTGCCCCCGCTTCATAGGCTCCCTGACTGAGCATCCACTTTTCATTTCGTTTGGCGATAAAAAGCTCAGAAATTCGCTGTACACAAAGAAAAAGAATAAACAGCCAAAAAATGCTACTCATACTGTTTCCCTCCACTTCAGCAGTACTAATTCTCCGGAAAAGCCGGGTCCTAAAGCAGTCATCAATCCGTAGTCTCCCTGCTTCACATTGCCAAGCATAAATTGTTCTAGCACATATAAAACAGTTGGAGATGACATATTGCCAAACGATGAAAGAATGTTCCGGGCATGAAGTGTTTTTTCTTTTGAAAGCCTCAGTGTTTCTTCGTATGCATCCAGCACTTTTTTTCCGCCTGGATGTGCAACAAAGTGGGTGATTTCCTTCATAGATAACCCTTCCTTTTTTAAAAAAGTATCTACAAATCCTCCCAGCCAGTCCCGGACAATTACAGGAATATCCCGTGAAAAAACGACATGAAGACCGCTGTTTTTAACTTCCCAGCCCATTACATCTTCAGAATTGGGCATTAATTTGGATGCATTTTTTAAAACAGACGGTACAGGCCGTTTTGTTTCTATCCCGGCTTCGTCCCCCGCCATAAGCACACAAGCCGTCCCATCTGCAAACAGCGACGTTCCCACCAAATTGCTTTTTGACCGGTCGTTTCGCTGGAACGTTAAGCTGCATAATTCAATCGCTAACACGAGCACCTTTGCCTGTGGAAAGGCGAGGCAATATTCATAAGCCCGGCTGATCCCAGCCGCTCCGCCCGCACAGCCAAGCCCCCAAATCGGAATCCGCTTTGTTTCATCAGGAAACGGCAGACAGTTCATAATTCTCGCTTCAATGCTTGGCGTTGCCATGCCTGAGCTGGAAATAAAAAAAATAGCATCAATATCGCCTGCTGTCAGCGATTGCTGTAAAAAGCGTTCGTCAGCCAGACACTTTTTAACAGCTTCGGTTCCATACTCAACTGCTTTTTCAATATACAAATCATTTCGTTCCTGTAAACTGTGGTCGCGCTCAAACCAAGTTAACGGCATGGCAAAATGCCGCTTTTGAATTTGCCCATTTTGAAAAACGGTTAAAAGCCGCTCAATATCCCGGAAATCATCCTTGAATAATTCACGGGCAAAAGCGGCAGTTTGACCCTGCTCAACAATATGCGGAGGGTAGTGCGTACTGGCAGAAACAATACTCGGCATATTTATCCCACTTTTCTTTTTTGTTTATCGTTCCCTCTCTTTCTTTTTTTAAACAATCAGCCGCAGACTGGAACAGTGCAAAACAAAAGCAAAGCTTTTTAAACGGCCAGCAGCAGCGCAGAATAAGTAATCAATCCGGCAGCAAATGCGCCGAAGCTGCTTTCACTTTCTTTTGGCAGTTCTTCTTTTAAGACATTTAAAATAAGCGCACCCGACAAAAAAGCCAGCATTGTGGACACTGCCGCTTCTTTTAATTCCGTTAAAGCACCCAGAGCCCAGCCGACTAACACGGCAAAAATTAAAACCCAGCGGCCATATTGGTCGTATACGTGCTGGTGCGCTTCACGCATGCTTTGGTCGATCGTCATAAAATGAACGGACAGGGCAAGAAAATAAAAAAGCATTCCAAGTACTTGATCAAATGTTTCTTGAATAAGCAAATAACCAATCAGCATATTGTAAAAGAAGAAAACACCCACATGAAGCCAGAAAATACCTGAACTTGCCTTTGTTTCCTTTTTCTTTATGGACTGCGATACTACTTCTTCAAGGCCATAAAAAAGAGCCAGGCCCATAAGCGCCATCAAATAAGCATGATTCTCAATGAAACGAAACAGACCATTTTGAGCTTTCTCCAGCACCTGCTGATGCGTATGTAAATCCGGGAGAAGATGCACAAATACATATGACACGGCGATACCGCCAGCAAAAGATAAAAACCGGCTTCTTGGAACACGTTTTAAAAAAACCATGTACTTGGCTGAAAAGTGAAGAACAGCAAAGCCTATTGCCAATACCAAGCTTAACATTTTCATGCCGCTCCTCCTTCCCTTCAGGAACCCTCTCCCTTTTTCATTGCCATTCCATACTTTTTTTATACAAAAAAACGACCCGCTCTTTTAAGAAGCGGATCGTTTTTTTCGGTAATACAAGAGAAGAACAAGAAAAAGAGTACAAGCCGATAAAGCGAGAAGCGGGAAAAAGAAAGGCGGATAATACACAAGCTCAACATTATTTTTTCCCTCTTTTAGTTCAATGCCTGTAAATGCGTAATTTGCTTTTTTGATTTCCCGCTTCTCACCATTTACCGTTAGACGCCAGCCTTTTTCGTAAGGAAGCGGTATGGCTGCGTATTGACTATGATTCGTATTGTTGTACGTAAAAGAAAGGCGGTTTCCTTCCCAGCGAAGCCCTTCGACGGATGATTGACGGCTTTGGGCTTTTGCTTCCTGTAGAACTTCATATGTTTCTTCGTACAGCTGCACATCCTTTAGTTCATAAGTTCCTTTTGGCACACGAAGGGAAATGCGGCTGTTCGCTTTTACTCTTATCACCAGCTGATCCACATTCGTCTTATAGATAGAACGGGCCGCTTTTCGGGTTGTTTTATACTCATTGACTTGAAGTACATACGAATCCTTGTTATCGATTCCTCTTAAAGTAAAGGTAAGGTAATAATCTTTAACAGACGGATTAGGCTGATTGACCACTATATCAATCCCGCCTTTTTCGGGTACCTTGAGTATATCCTTTTCATAAGTGGCATGAACAGGCTCGACCGATGTGCGTTTTATAATGGATGCACTCTCCGGTACAGGAGCTCCCGGCTCTTTACGATCGAGGACAATCCCCGAGAGCATAGCATGTTCTTTTGCCACGGGCGAAGCATTCTTTAATTCCCGTTCTGAAAATACGGTACTTGCCGTGCGGACAAACGGAAGGAGATTTTCATTTTGATATGCAACGTATTCGCCGGCGGAGGCAGCTTCCTTGAATCCATACGGAACAGCTTCTTTTTCTTTCTTCTTGATATAATATTTGCCCATTAACAGACTTTCTAAATTAGCACGATCCCCAAGTGTTCCATACCGGCTGACACTTTCCCAGCCCATATCTATATAGAGATCTTTTAAGTAAAAGAATAAAAGATGCTCATTTAAAATGCTTGAGTAAGCACTCATTCCTTTGAAGCCATGAATGATTGGTGTATTGTTCCGGCGCTGAAGTGTCCAATCAATCCGGGCAAGCGGGTCGGTTTCCTGCTCCTGAATCAAGGCAATGACCTTTTGCTGGTCAGCACCTCGGTATTGATCACTATTCATATACTCTTTGGACACTTTAAAAGATGTTCCTGAAACCGACAGGCGGTTTTCCTGATAAGCGTTCGCCACCCCTATACTTGTTAAAATCATGAGCAGCGCCATTATTAATTTTATGTGCCGGCTTTTCCGGATAACAAGAACAAAAAAGACAGCCACCACTATAAATGCGGAAACACCCATCCAGGCATCTTTTGCACGCTGGAACGTTATGACAGGGTCCAGCACATAAAAAAGAATATACAACACAGCTGCGCAGGCAAAAGCAATCATGAGCTTTTTTCGTTTAATTTGAATCGGAATAGAGAGTGCAGCCGCAGCTGTACCGCCCACTGTAAGAGACAAAAGATGCTCCCATCGATACTGCGGGGCTGAAAAACCATTAAAAACACTGGCCGCAAACGGGCTCATATGTAAAAGGACTAAAAAAATCGTCATAAAAGCAAAAAAACGGAACAACGGATTTTGGTATAAAGAAACAAGCATGAGACTCAATACGACAAAAGCGGGTATATATACGATTAGGCCGTTGATTAAAAAGTTATCAGTAAAACCAATAAAAGGAATTTGCTCCGTGTAAGGCGGCCGGTAATTATTTAAGAATCCATATACAGCAGGAATAAAAGAAAAAGCACTAATGCCAAACCCCGCAATACCAGTCAGCAAAAACAGCTTAATTTGTTGTTTTACAGGTGTTTCTCCTTCTGAGAGCTTGAAAATCCACCGGAACAAAATATAAATGCCTGCAAGCAAAAAGTTAACATACGAAAAGTAAAAATTATCAAATAAGCTGACCGAAACAGCTGCAAGAAAAAACCATGGCTTTTCTTCCCGTATTAGTTTTTCGACACCGATTAAAAGCAATGGAAGCCAAATCATCGAATCCGAAAAAAATTCCCAGTAGGTCACATACCGAAAGTAAATAATGCTTGTACCATAAACAACCGCACCAACAAAAGCAGGCAGTGCTGAGAGAGTCATGTACCGAAAGTAAAACGTCGTTATCATCAAAATGACGGTCAGCCTAAGAACACTGACAACTAAAATGGCATCCGCCCAATAAAAAAGATCCGGCTTTCCAATGAGTCCTATACTCTCCAGAACAAATGTTACACCCGCTGTAAGAAGAAAAATGATCGAATTAAAAAAATAATAACTAAGCTGTGTGTATATACTCCCTCCCAGCCCAAAATCGGGAGAATAAAAAAACTCGCCTTTTTTAAATTCATTGTAAAGCAGTTCCTTAAAAGGCTGCATTTGTGACAAGCCATCATTCATGCCTGTCATGTACTGCCCATCAAACCATTGCATAATAAAAAACAAATGACTCAAAAGAGCCATAATTAAGCTCGATAAAAAGAAAAAGAAAAAAGAAGCCTTTTTTCCTGAAGGGCTTACTTTATGTAAGAATGTAGATGTGTTTTCTCTTTTTTGCATGGCTTTTTTAAAATTCTCCCTGTCAGAATAAACGTAGCGGGCAGCGTAAAGAAAACGGCCACAAGCGGCGCGATACTACTGTTCATACCAAACTGTTCAACAAATAGATATAATAACACAGCTGTCATCCCTGTATTAAACAGCTGCGTTAACGGAAACCGGATAAACGCGGACCAAGTCGGCTTTACTTTGTACGTATATAGCGTATTTAAGAAAAAAGAGCCGATTAAACTGCTGATAAAACCGATCATATGCGCGGCAAAAAAATGTAATCCCAATCCATGCAGCATAAGTATGTATACCGCATAATAATGACCGGTGTTAATAACACCAACAATAATAAATTTCAAAAATTCATTAGGAATAAATGGCATGTTTTTCTCTCTTTTCTTTTGGTGCCCCGATACTCGTATGCTGAATCAAATAATGAGGCCGCTTTTTTGTTTCGTTATAAATTCTTCCAATATATTCTCCGATAATGCCCATACAGACAAGCTGAACCCCGCCTAAAAAAAGAACAGCAGAGATAAGAGTAAAGTATCCAGGAACAACTACTCCTGTCCGCATGATCTGAACAAAAGTGATGGCTATATAAACAAGCGACATAAATAACACAAGCGCTCCTGTGTAAAAGCAGGCACGAAGAGGCTTATGGTTAAACGAAACAATCCCATCAATGGCGTAATTCAGAAGTTTTGGGAAAGACCATTTTGTTTCGCCGCATTCTCTGGCTACATTTTCATAAGATATGGTTTTCTGTCCATATCCAATCCATGAATACAATCCTTTAGAAAATCGATTTCCTTCACTTAGCGTTAACAAGGCATTCACTGCTCTGCGGCTTAAAAGACGGAAATCGCCTTCTCCATCTGTCAGTTTTACGTCGACTGTATGGTTAACAAGCCGATAAAAGAAAGAAGAAATAATAGAACGAACAGGAGAATCACCAGTTCGATTCCGCTTGGCAATAACTTGGTCATATCCTTCTTCATATCCTTTTAACAGCTGAGAAATGAGAGAAGGCGGGTGCTGCAAATCGGCATCCATCAAAATAACCGCATCACCCTGGGCATGCTGAAGACCTGCCAGCATAGCAGACTCTTTTCCAAAATTGCGGGTAAAGGAGATATATTGAACTTCATTACAATGAAATGCCAGCTGCTTTATAACATCCAGGGTATCATCAGCGCTTCCGTCATCAACAAAAATAACTTCATATGCGTAGAATTGACCATTCATTTCTTGATTGATGGCCTGAAGTACTTTAGGGATATTTTCAGCTTCATTGTAAGCTGGAATAATATATGAAATTTTGACTGGTTTCATCCTGTCATCCTCCGTCTCTTTTACGTCTTAATTCATCATTTTTTTCAAGCAGGTGGGTAGTCCACTCGCCCGCTTCATGATTTAGGTGACCTTATCCGATGTGAAGGTATAGGTATCAACTCCTTATATTATTAGCTAAAAATGCTTTGAACATTCTTTTTGAAAAGAAATCAAAAGGAAAATAAAAAAGAGGATTGCTCCTATGCTTCATCCACCTCCACCTTTTATGCTTTTTACACCCCGATTAGACATAATAAAAGATAAACGAAATAATTCCTTTAAATGAGCGGAATCCAGGAGGAAGGCAGTGTTACTTTCACATGTATTCAAATTTACTCTACCCTGCACTTATTAGGTTAAAACGTTTATTCCTTTGAAACCACACCCAGTATCTTTATCTTACAAACAAAACAAAAAAACACGCTCATTCAAATTTTACATTTGAATGAGCGTGTTTTCAATACAGATCATTATGCTGCCAGGCGGCGTCCTGCTCTCGCAGGGGGAAACCCCCAACTACCATCGGCGCTGAAGAGCTTAACGGCCGTGTTCG
>NZ_JAKGCR010000017.1 GCF_022668875.1 Domibacillus sp. PGB-M46
CTTCAGTAGATAAATCTTTTATAAAAAAACAAAGGAAAGCACAAAGTAATTATTGTGCTTCCCTTACTTTAAATCAGATCGTTTTTATAGTTTACTTACGGTCACAAGTTGATAGCCTTGTGAAGTTTAAACTTCGTTTATCAATAAGGGCCTCTGATAAAATCCTTTACCTTTTCATGATAAAAACGTTGAATCTCTTGCTTTTCTTCTTCTGAGAATGGTTTTGTTTCCAATGCTGAAAGATTATCCTCGACTTGTTTAGCGTTTTTAAAACCAGGAATAATACATGTAATTTCTTTTTGATCCAAAACCCAGCGCAATGCTGCACTAGCCATAGTTTTCCGGCCTTCTGCAATCCACTTTAACTGGTCAGCTAATTCAACACCTTTGTGGAACCCGAGGCCTGCAAAGGTTTCTCCGACATTAAAAGCCTCCCCATTTTCATTAAAACGGCGGTGGTCATCTTCTTCAAATACATGATCATTGGTAAATTTACCAGTTAGCAGCCCGCTTGCAAGCGGCAATCTGACTAGAAGTCCCACACCTTTTTGATAAGCATCAGGAATTAATTTTTCCAATGGCTTTTGACGGAACATATTAAAGATGATTTGCAGGCTCTTAACATTTGGATATTCCAGGCAAATAAGGCCCTCTTCAACGGTTTCCACACTTACTCCATAGTGACGGATTTTTCCTTCTTTCTTCAGACGATCCAGTACTTCAAATACACTGCCATCTTTTAAAATCTCCGTTGCCGGACAATGAATTTGATATAAATCAATCGCTTCTCTATTTAAACGGCGGAGGCTGTCTTCACAATAAGAGCTAACGGTTTCATAACTATAATTTTTCGGGTCAAAAATATCACCCTGGCGGCAAAACTTTGTAGCAATATGAATCTTGTCTTCCTTGCCTTTAGTGGCCTTGGCTAATAACTCTTCACTATGTCCGTCCCCATATACATCCGCTGTATCAAAAAAGTTAACACCCTGCTCAATTGAATACTCTAAAGATTTCAGTGCTTCTGTGTCATTTGTCTTTCCCCATGAACCACCGATTGCCCATGTTCCAAAACTGACCTCACTGATCAGGATCCCTGTGTTGCCCAGTTCACGATAATTCAAGTTTATCACTCCTTATTTTAATTCTTTTCAACCCCAAACTTATATACTGTTACAGCAGAATACTTCTGATCGATATCCAGAACCGCTGATGGAAAATGAGGATCGTGGATGGCATCAGATAAAGCCTGCGTCTGCAGGCAAATACCCAGATATTTTCTGGATGGCGTACTTCGGAATTCACCATCTGATTTCAAGAAATTTTTCGAGTATACCACAACACTGGCCTGATCCGTTTTAATTGTTAAAGTATGACTGCTTTCGTTAACCTTTAAGACAATTTCCGAATCATGATTTGTATCTAAGAGAAACGAGTAATCGCAGCCTTCCCCTGCCAGTACGTTTTGAGGATGGCTCGATCCTGTTCCAGTGTTTTATCACCCTTTTACTTCTAAAACCAAATGGCGTGTCATCTACTTCAATACATTTTCCGGTTGAAATAAATTCCTGATCACTTTCAAGAAATTTATCGCTTTTTATTGCTAATGTGTGAATCAAGATATCTCTCTTCAACTTGCCACTTAAATTAAAATAGGAATGATTCGTTAATGTGACCAATGAGTTTTTTTGTAAAATTCTAAATTCACTTTGTAGTCAGCACTGCCTGGGCCTTGTCCTATTAACGCAGTTTAGTCAAACGAATAACTTAGAAAAAACTCCCCAGCATCTGCTTTGGTATTAAGCTCAGAGTCAAGATACCGTTCCAGCGGTCAATTTTATTATTTATCTGCATAAGGGTCAATCGTTTGAATGCTTCCGTCATCATTATATTTTAATTCAGTGAATTTCACCGAGCGCTTATGGTTCACACCATCTGATAATGAGCAATCATGATAGAACAGATACCACTTATCCTTAAACTGAACAATTGAATGATGTGTGGTCCAGCCAATGACAGGTGTAAGAATCGTTCCTTTGAACACAAATGGTCCCTGTGGATTTTCACTTACAGCATAAACAATTTTATGAGTTGTACCCGTTGAATAAGATAGATAGTAAAGACCATTGTATTTATGAACCCACGGTCCTTCAAAATATCTGCGATCTTCGTCACTTGCAAGAATAGGATTGCCGTTTTCATCCACAATGGAGATTTCCTGCGGTTCGTTTTTAAAAGTCAGCATATCATTGCTTAATTCAGCTACTCTTGGTCCTAAAGCTGGTTCTGTTGGAGCGGGACCTTCAGCATCTGAATTAAATGTCCCTGTCTGCCATTTTTCTAATTGCCCTCCCCAAAGGCCGCCAAAATAAACATAGGCTCTGTCATCATCATCAACTAAAACAGCGGGGTCAATACTGAAGCTGCCAGGTATATAATTTTCCTCTGGCGTAAATGGTCCTGCAGGATTAGGGCTTGTTGCGACACCAATTCTGAAAATCCCCTCTTTATCTCTTGCAGGGAAAAACAAATAATACTTATTATTTTTGTAAGCGGCGTCGGGTGCCCAAAGCTGCTTGCTTGCCCAAGGAATATCTTTTAAATGAAGCGCTTCCCCGTGGTCTACACATGGTGCATCCACATCCTCCATGGATAAAACATGATAATCTTCCATCTTGTATTGATCACCATTGTCATTAGAAGGTTCATCGTGATCAAGATCGTGAGAAGGATAAATATAAAGCTTTCCTTCAAAGACATGCGCGGAAGGATCTGCGGTAAAAATATGCGTAACTAAAGGTTCATTCGGTTTTGAATTTTTCATAATAGTCTCTCTCCATTAAAATAGTTTGAATACTTACAAATTTATTATAGCTGATGCTAGCTATCTTTGTATATCGAAACAACTAACTTTTCGAATATATTTTATAGAATATGATTAAATATACTTTTTACTCCAGACCATCCTAATAATAACTAGGTACTACAACACAAAAAAGCAAGAGAACGGCCACTTTCTCAAACCGTTCTCTTGCATACTACCTTTATTCTACATTTATTAAAACTGTAGTGCCTTTTGAGAACGATTTTTGGCAATTTCCCCATGCCATCATTTTTGGTATTACTTGTATTTCACTTTAGTTCTTTATAGGTAAAATGGTCAAAATCAGCAGGATGATTCGTTCCGCTAGTGTCTTGACAATGCGTGCCAACAAACGCCCCAGTAAATCCGTTTAACTGGACATATTCATCCGATAACTTATAAGATTCAAAAGTTATCGGAATATCAGTCCAGGTTTCGTTATCAAAAGAATAAGCAAATTGATAGGTATGTTCCCTGACCTTCACTTTTAAATGAACATATTCGACCGATTCCGGAATTTGGATTTCTGAACCATATAGCGGCTGTGAAAAAGTAAAATTATCACATCTTACAATATCAATAATCCTGCCCTTTTCTTCATTCCAGGTAATTTGAACAGATGTCCAATTCTCGGTATTGTAATAGCATACCAAGCCTGCAGCCTGTTGGAATGTATTTGGCTGGAAGGCAACTGCTGTGCTGGCATCAAAATGTAATGACTGCCAACGACGCGCAACCAATGCCTGGATAAAGCAAGATGTTAGTGACTCTTTCCCATAAAGGCGCAAATTTCCCGGTCTGTCAGTCAAAGACATAATATCCCCAGTTAAGGGAATACGTAATGTCTGATAATGATGGTTCAAGGTTGTGCTATCAAAATGGTCAACCTCATCGTAATCCCGCTCCCATTTCACTTCTTCCATTTTAGGCGCATCTACTTCAACAGACCCCTGTTTCCCATCAACAACATATGGCCAACCGTCTCTCCATTCAAGTTTTTGAATGGCAGTCTCTCTTCCCAGCGGACAAAAACCGCGATAATCAAGTACCGGTTTGTCTTCGTGAGGCAGTGGCCTGCCGGTTAAGTGTGCCAGATACCATTCATCTGTATGTGTGTGAACGATAGAGGCATGTCCGCATTTTTGCAATGGATTTCGAGGATCGTGCCAGGAAGTGAGCAAAGGATTATCAGGATGCAATTCATAAGGTCCCTCAATATTTTTCGATCTTGCCAGAGTTGCAGCATGGGCATATCTTGTTCCACCTTCTGCTGTCATCAGATAATAATAACCGTTGATATGATATAAATGCGGCCCCTCTGTCAGCCTAATATCTGTTCCTTCAAAAATCACTTTTGGCTTTCCAATTAAACGTCTTTCCTCATGGGAGTATTCTTGTAAAACGATTCCTCCAAAAGAGTGTTTATAAGTTCTTTGGTCCCAAAGCATATTAACGATATATTTTCTTTCATCCACATCATGGAACAAGGAAGGATCAAAGCCAGAACTATTCAAATAGATTGGATCGCTCCACTCACCATCAATGGTGTCACAAGTGGTCAAGTAATTGTGTGTATCCTTCCATGCTCCCGTGTGCATTTTGACATCCGAATAAATAAGCCAGAACTTACCATCGGCGTAAGTTAAGCTTGGTGCCCACACACCCCCGGAGTTGGGATTCCCTTTCATATCGATCAGGGAAAGCCGATTTAATGGACGTGATATAAGACGCCAGTTTACCAGATCCTTCGAATGGTGGATTTGAACCCCAGGAAACCATTCAAAGGTAGATACGGCGATATAATAATCATCCCCGACTCGGCAGATGCTTGGGTCCGGGTTAAAACCTCTTAATATTGGATTTTGGATTTTCATTTGGTCATCATCCTCTCGTTTTTAATACAGAAAGAATTCGTTTATGTTCCTTTTTTATCAATTACATATAGATAAAATGAAACTGGAACTTAAAATAATATTATTATTGATAGATTCGAACTATAGTCATTCAGCATTTCCTTGAAATCTCGTCTTCAACAGAGATCGTATTGAAAACAATTACTTATTTAAAAGCTTAGTTTGTATATCGAACAAACTAACTAATGATAAAGAATCCTTTTCCACCCTTTCTTCCTTTCTCTTATCTTTCAGATACAATCTTATCAGCAGTTTGTCCATTACAGCAATATCATGGATTTTCTCAATAAAAGTAAAAAAATCAATAATTTTTAATTATAAATTTAACCATTAAAACGGGGGAGCACAGCCTTGTTTACTTTATGCAAATAAATTCTTATTTTATATTATAAAATACAGTTTTGTTATTTAGACATGATAGACAAATCATAGCACCTTTTAAAAAGGAGGGCAATTCCACTTTTCACTATTTCGTTACATTTGTACAAATCGCCATTTATTATAGGTACATGAAATACTTCTTAGATCGGTGCTGCAGGTTAACCTTGCAATATTAAAATATGTGATTGTCCTGACCGTACTTGCAGAAAGTGAGGAAAATGCCGTAACGCGTTTGATGTCCGCATCAGGTTTTTCCAAATATAAAGTAAATCAAATCCTTGAGAAACTATGCCAAGAGGGATATGTGACATTACAAAAATCAAGACCGAAATCATACATTATTAATCCGGATTTTATGGAAGAAACGTTAAAATTATAAACAGTGATATCCTAAAAACCTTTTTAGAAACGAGCTGTATAATAGGCAAAAGCAAGAATGTTGATTCGAAAACACTCCTGCTTTTTGTATTTTATTCATTTTGGACTGGATAAAACTTTTGGGACAGCCTCTTTTCTATTACTAGTGATATGATTGGTATCATTAAGAACCAGTTTTACGTGCTTCTGTCGTTTCTATAGCAGCTTCCCAATTCGGAAAATGATACAATGCATTTTTCATTAGCTCTGGATGTGACTTTTTATTTGTTTCTTCCGAAGTTGTTCTCCGCCTCTTTGTGTTAGTTCAGAAATTTGATTCATCACTTCTCCAACGCTCATACTCACTTCAATTTCCTTACCTCCCTTTTTTAACTTATCTTTATTTTCTCCATAATATTGGAGACTCACACTCTGTTATCCTAGCAAAGTGAATTTTTGTAAAATATCTTGTCCAATCGCGACAATTCGGAATCAGCTTTAACAGCTTCATTTGTTTTTTCAGGAAGGATGAGTACTTAAAAACAAGTACCAACGATTTACTTAATGCACCTGTTTGTCGAGTAACAAAAGGCGGAAAAGCTTCGAAAACGCTTCCCCGATTGTAAAATTTAGCAGGATGTAGAATTTGAGTTTTCTGAATAGTGTGATTTAATAAAAGTAGTATGGATTTGATATGTTTGCACAAAGGGGAGGATAGAAAGAACTACTTAACCGGCAGCCTGTTTATTCATAGAGAAGCTGTGTTTGAGCAGAATCAGTTAATACAAAATATAGTAAGGGGACGATGAAATGAAAAAGATTGGCTTTATTGGATTAGGTACAATGGGTCTTCCAATGGCAGGACATTTATTAAATAGCGACTATGAAGTTATTGTGTATAATCGCACGAGAAATAAAGCCGACTCCCTTGAAAAACAAGGAGCGATCATTGCATCTTCGCCTGAAGAAGTTGCCCAAAAAAGCGAAATTGTTTTTACTATGCTGACTGCGGATCAGGCAGTTGAAGAAGTTATTTTGGGCAAAGAAGGCGTTATAAAAGGAGCTCATGCCGGCTTAATTGTTGTCGACAGTAGTACAATTTCTCCAAATACAAGTAAAAAATTAGCAGATAACCTTTTAAGCGAGGGTGTTGAAATGTTAGATGCACCTGTTACAGGCAGTGAACCTCAAGCCATTGAAGGCATTTTAACTTTTATGGTTGGTGGAAAAAAAGAGATTTATGAAAAATGTGAGCCTTTATTTTATGTGATGGGAAAACAAGCTTATTATATGGGGGAAAACGGATCAGGTTCATACACAAAACTGGCTAACAATACGATGGGGGCTATTAATTTACTATCTTTCTCCGAAGCTATAACGATGGCGGTAAAATCCGGGGTTGATCCTGAGCTATTTATAAAAGTTGTCAGCGGCGGCGGTGCTCGAAGCGGGATGATGGATAATAAAGGCCCTAAAGTATTAAATAGAGATTTTTCTCCTCATTTTATGACGGACCTTATTTATAAAGATCTAGGATTAGCAGCTGATGTTGCAAAAGAACTTGAATTACCCACCCCTGTTTTATCCTTAGTAAAAGAAATGTTTCAAATGGCAAGAGCTAAAGGATATGGAGCCGAAGATATGAGCGCAGTAATAAAGTGTTATGAAGAATTAGCAGGAATCGAAGTAAAAAGAAATTAACCATTGGAAATCGAATTTTCTCCATAATTATAAATAGTTATAAACCTACAAGAGGACAAAGCCGAGGACAAATAAAATTTGCTCGGCTTTGGTACTATCCTTTTAATAATATGCTAATGTATACAGCTTGAACTCTGCAACGGCCCTCTCATTGTTTGTATCCTCCTGCGCTCCTCTAAGACCGCATTTTTTACGTTCTTCTATATGACTATATAATAGAAAGTAAAACGGAAAAAAATCATAATTGATGAAGCTTGATTTAATAACATATAAAACATTGAGCATTATTATTTGTTGTATTTAATGCCTTGGCTGAAAAATTTCTTTGGAATACTCAAGGCTGAATGTATTAACAGATCCAAACTCCAAACCATCGAGCAGGCACGCTTTCTGATTAATGAATATATTCACTTTTCCAATTATGAGCGTATTCAGCTTAAAACAAAGCTGACGCCGCTTGAAAAACGGCGTCTCGCTTTGTAATTCTTCCTATTTCTACGACAGGCTCTTTTATTTCTGTCTATTTGCTCAGGTTCACTTCATTCCCGCGAGACAGCCTTTTTTTACTGGCATTATGGTTATGTGCTTACAAAGGGAGCTAGCCGGCTACCATCGTCATCGGATGTTGTTTAATCAGTTGCTGATTGATCCCGCACAATATAGCATTCTCGAGTCTTGTTGCCCTTAGTGTCCACATAAACCTTATATGATCCCACCTGATAGACGTCTGCCGCGTTGTTCCTGATTAGTATCTCTTCAATGAAAGCTTCCGTCGAGCCATCGGAGTATAATTCTGTAACGCTAACTGTCAGTTTGTTCTGATTACCTTTGAGTCTCTCTACCGTAGCCAGCGGCGTCGCGCTGTCGACAGTGACTACCGGGAGAATTACCGCGCCAAGTATTTCGGAACCATCATAGACAACGACTGCATAATTCGCGCCGGCATCAATATCGCTGTCTTTAACGCTGATCATCGCTTTGCCGTTTGCAAATGTTGCGGTAGCCACCGAAACGCCGTCCTTTTCCAACACCGCTTTGGAACCGTCAGGGACATCCGCCGTGACAGGGATATTGGCGTCACGCTCACTCACGACACGCTCTACCGGAGCGAGGCTTATTTCCACGCCCGGACTCGTTAAGTCTTCGTATGAATAGTCGGACACGTACTCATACAGCTTAACACGATTAACGGCTGCGTAGTCCTCCAGTGGATCCGTACCTCCTTTGCCGACGAAACCGTTTTCGTTTCCGTGAAGCGTATACGTGTAATTGCTGGAACCAGTATGAGAAAATAGTGTCGTCTCGCCTGTATCGGGATCTATACCCGTGTTAAACCAGACCGCTCGATCTAATGCACTATCTCCAATAGTTGTGTCTGTGCGTAAAGGAGCCGTATTATCGCTGCTCAAATCCCGCCACAAAATAGAGGGAGCGACAAGGCCGCCGTGAACCAGACTTAACATTGTGTATCCAGTGTACCCGTTCGTGCTTGTGTATGGTCCCGGATCGGGGCTGGTTCTCTCATTAAAGATAAATTTCATATTGTCCTGGATCGGCTTCGGCGCTATAATAATGTCGTCTTCTATGGTGACAGGAGTACCTGCAAGCCCTCGTTTGGCGTTGGTTACACCGTCGGTCGTCGGAACGGATGATACGTTCTTATTGGTTAGAGCCAGACCTGAGTTGACGGAAACAACGATATAAGTCTTACCGGATTTGATAGTTTTGGCCAATCTCCAAAAATTTTCCGGAGCATTGAAGTCTGTAACACGCGCTGGAATAATGGGAGCCCAGTTCTGATCCCACAGGGATTTCTTCAACGTCAATGTTTTCAAATCATCCGCGTCTATACTACTATCTGTATTAATAGTGAGCGTGCCTCCTGTATGTTTTGGTAAGGGCTGGAATTCCTTACTGTTAAGCATCGCTGGTTTACCGTCGTCCTGATTATAGAACGCCTGAAATAGTTTGGGTTCGGTTTCACCGTCGCTGAAGCGGATATTGACGGATGAACGGTAGCCCGTATCCGTATAGTTTTGGTCATTCTCCCATTCGGCGGTCATATGCCCAAAGTTTACCGTATACGTCGTCGATATGTTCGGAGATTCCTTCCGGGCTATTTTTACCGTCGCCACGGCTGGCTTCCCGGCGCTCACCGCGCCGCTTGCCGGGTTGAGCGTAACGCTGACGTCAACATCATCGTCGGGGTATTCGTGTGCGAGGTTCGCGGCAGAGAAGTCAATGTTTGACACGTCCTTTGGCACGTTAACATCAAACTCGGTTTTGCCCGCGACATTGAAAACATCGCCGCCGAAGTTAAACGACGTGAGCTTTGGCGGCAACTCATTGAGCCCGAGATAAGCCTCCGGATTTATTATGGCCCAATATGCTTCTTTTGGTGCACGATTGGAATCGAATGGCAGCGGGTAACCCGTACTGCGCCAGCTGTTGTTATCGCCCACGCCCCAGAATGTAACGCGTTCTATATAATCGGAGTACTTCTTATATAGCATGAACAGCTTGGCATACAATACCGCCTGCTCCTTCAATTGCTCCTCGGTAGGGGGAACGTTGGCTGAAGTACCGTTGAATTGTACGTCGAGTTCGGTTATGCTAATCTCCAACCCGGTTTCACTATATATCTTTAAAACTTCCTCTAAATTATCTACATTGAGTCTGAGGTTGTAATGCCCTTGTATCCCGATGCCCTCGATCAGTTTCCTCCCGTTTGCCTCAGGGTGTTCATTCGCATATCTTTCGTTGAGCTCCTTAACCATTGAGGCAATCGCGATTGCTTTGTTGGGGAGTTCTTCGTCGTTAAAGTCATTGTAATACAGAATGGCGTCCGGGGCAGCCTCACGCGCGAACAAGAAGGCATCATAGATATAATCCCACCCGTTTCCTCCGTTAGCGTAAGCCTTAAACCATTTGGACGGCCGTTCTGTTGGATTAATGTCGGAGCGAAGCGCGTTCCGCCAGTCGGTCGGATTTTCTGGATTATCCCTCATCGCTTCGTTCACAACGTCCCAGGTGTCGAGCTTATAAGGACCCTGACTATAGTGCCCGGCGATTGTCGAAATATACCTTTTCAAGCTGGCCCTTGCCTCGGTATAATTCAAACCACTCTGCGGCCAGCCCGCCGACTGATTATGCCACGCCAACGCGTGTCCAATCGTATAGAAACCGTCGGCTTTGACTTGAGTTAACATGTTGTCGGCTGATGTGAATGCCGGATCTTTAGTTGGGTCGCTCCATATGGAATCCGGCTTCGTAGCGTTTTCGGGCGTCAGCGCGTTATAGTGGAACTTCATAAAATCATACTTCGCTGCATTGGTTAAGTCGGCCGGGCTTACAGTATTGCCGATAAGGAAATGGTCCTTGTAGACTTCTTTCAGCGACACAACCTCTGCCGCTGAAGCATTGGTGATCGGCATTGCGGTACCGCTAAAAAAACTTATGGTAAAAACCAGCGCTAAAAAATACGTCAGTAGGTTTCTAGCTTTTTTCTTCAAAAATAATCATTCCTTTCATAACTTTGATCCCTTTTTTTTTGGTAACTTGGTATTTTAATGGTACATCACTACTTGATACAATAATTCATTCCGACGACCCTGCCATACTTTGGATTTATACGAATACTTTGTTTGATCATACACCCTACCCATGAAACCGCATACATTTTTGTACTCATGCACACCCTCTCTAAAAAGTGTATTTCTGTTATCATCCCTGTCTACATCCCCCCTTCTGGTTTACGCAGTGTCAAAATTCTAAATGAATTTTGAGCTAAAACCTTTATTTCACTCGCTTTCACCAGTTGTTTCTATATCCCCCCTGAAAATTGAAAATCGATCAGGGATTTTTATTACCATGTTTTAGTTTTAAATAGCAGTAGCAGTTGTTGTTGTGGAGCTTGTGGTAAAATTTATCGTGGCTTAAAATTGCTACTAAAAGTTGTGGGAAACCCTCTGCAGTTTTCCACGGCTTACCCATGATTTTGTCCATAGCCTGAAGCTTAGCAATTCTTGCCGGAATGAACCTTTTCCACAAATCCACAACAAGATAGCTTTGATAACCTTGAGCTGTAACAATTTTGAACGGCTCCTTTCACTTCAGTCTAATTAAGCTTGGTCATAAAACCGTTGGAATACGGGGTTACCGGGAGTCGAAGATCCTCTTGCTCAGGAATCCCCCTCTGCAACCGTCAGGTAAGTGGGCGGCAGTTCAATCTAATTTTAGATATGCATTTTTATTCTTTTGATACAATGTTTCTGATCGCTGGAAACTAAGCGATGCACCCCACTTGAGCACAGCCGTGCTGGTGGACAAACGTTACTGTTCCGTGTACAAGTTCTGTAATTTGTTTGGCCACCTGAACAGCGCATGTGATAGTGGGAAGAATTAACATATGTTTGCGTATGCCTACTTTTCCATTTGGTCTGCGATATCATTGAAAACTATCATTTCCCTGAATGCTCATTGATTATCCCCCCTGCCCCGGTTGCCTTCTACATTATGAAGATGTACATGTTCACCGATCTTTATAAAGGAAGTTGCTTTGCCGATTACTTCGCCATACTTTACAATAAATTCTCCTTTTTCAATAGGCTGAACGGCAAATTTATGGCCAAATTCAATGTCTTTCTTCAATGCAATGGTACCCCTGTTGAGTTTTATACATTCTCCTTTTGGAATATTATCTAAAGCAACTGCCACATTATTAGATTTACTTAGATGAACAAAATGATAGACAGATTGCACCCCAGCTATCCTCCATTACAACCTGCCATTGTAAGCATTCTCTATAATATTTTGAATATCCTGTGCAGTAGTAAGACGGGGATTGATAAGTACGTTCCCGCTTCTCATTGAATCTTCAACAAGCTTGGGAAGCTGGTTTAAATCGACTCCCAGTTCTTTAATATTCAATGGTATATTCAATTGTTTATTTAAATGAATCACTGCAACAATTGCGGACTCCGCTGCTTCCTGTACCGACAAATGATCTGTTTTTACACCAAGTGCTTTTGCAATATCAGCCATCTTCTCCGGACAGGCAGGTAAATTGAATTTCATTACAAAAGGAAGGAGGGCCGCATTCGCAATTCCATGGGCAATATTAAAAACACCGCCCAAAGTATGTGAAATGGCATGAACATTGCCAAGCCGGGATTGAGAAAAGGCAGCGCCAGCAAGCAATGATGCAGCCAGCATCCGTTCACGGCTTGCCATATCATTTCCAACAAAATAAGCTTTTTCAATATTCTCCCCAATCATTCGTATTGCCTGAAGAGAGAAAGCCTCACTTCCTGGATTGGTCGTTTTTGAAGTATAAGATTCAATAGCATGTGTTAACGCATCCATCCCTGTAGCAGCGGTGATATTACCGGGAAGTTTAACTGTCAGCTCGGCGTCCAGCAATGCGTAAGTAGGAAAAATATACGGGCTTATAATGGCTGTTTTAAAATGGGTTTCTGTATTAGTTACAATCGTTGATGCGGTAACTTCACTGCCCGTTCCTGCTGTGGTGGGAACGACGATCAGCGGAAGCCCCGGATTTTTAATCTTTCCAACTCCTTCATAATCAAGAATATCCCCTTCATTGTGAACCATAATAGAAATGCCCTTGGCTGTGTCAATGCTGCTTCCGCCGCCAACTGCCAATATACTGTCTGCTCCAAAACTTTTTACTCTGTCTGCACCATCCATAATGTTTTCTGATGTAGGATTGGGAACCACATCATCAAAGATTTGATAGGAAATAGAGGCGTTTTTTAAAGATTCTTCAATATCATCAAGAATTCCGGCGCCTCTCACCCCTGAATCTGTTACTAAAAAAAGCTTTTTATAACCTAAATCGTTAAAGAAATTGCCTGTTTTTTTAGAAATGCCTCTTTCCATTTTTATAGAAGTAGGAATGTGAAAATAAAAATTCAATCGATTTCCTCCTTTTTATCAATTGGTCAACCAATAAAAAAAGTCAGTTTTACTCTGTTTTATTTTTGATCACTTCAATTAGTCTTCGTGTTGCATCTTCCATATGAGTCCTCATGGCTTGTTCGGCTTGTTCGGGGTCTCTTTGGGAAACGGCTATATAAATATTTAAATGGTCATTGTAAGAAAACGTAGTATCTGAAACATCGCTAATTACGAGGTTTACCCATGTTCTTAATAAAGACTGCAAGCTTAGGAACAAACTTTTAAATACGGAGTTTTTGGCCATTTCTGCTAGTTTCAAGTGAAAGTTAACATCAATTTCAATAAATTCTTTAGTTGAGGCTTCCTTAAGACCCTCTAAAATCGACCATAACTCTTCAATTTCCTGGTCAGTGGCTCTTTTGGCTGCGTATTTTACAATAGAAATTTCGATTTCTTGACGCGCTTCGATAACATCCAATGTATTTTTTTCTCCTAATAAAAGTCCCCACTCGATTGATTCCATTAGAAAATGGGAATCTCTTTTTACTAGATAAGTGCCGTCTCCCTGACGGACGTCCAAAATGCCCAAAACATTTAACACTTTAATGGCTTCTCTAATAGATGATCTTCCAACGTGTAGCACTTCCTGAAGCTGCCTTTCCGTAGGAAGCTTTTCACCTGGTTGAATATTACCTGAAAATACATAATCGAGCAGTTGTTTAGTAAGCTCCGTAACAAGTGAGTTTTTTTTAATAGGTTCAAAAACAAAATTCTCGCTCATATGACATTCCTTCTTTCTTTAGATATCACTTTATATTAATCTTTTTATACGTGTATAGTAGCTCTAATGTGAAACATAATAACTCAGGATTTTATTAAAAGTGATAAAAAGGAAGGAACCACTTTAACTAAGAAAGTGGTTCTTATTCATCTATATTTCATTTATTATCAATTGGCAATGAATTAGATCGGTGTTAACTAGCATTAAAACTACCTAGACAAAATGAAAAAATCTTTTTATCCGCTTCTCCCTTTACCACTTTTAAACGTCTATTCATTAATTGGTTGACCTTTAGATGTATAATAATACCGAAATGATACAACGTCAATATAAAAAGTCTAAATTTTTTATATATTCTAATAATTAGGAATGTATTGAGTAGAATGATTGTTTTGGGAGTAGGCTAACAAACATGCTAAGGGCCTGTAATTTTGAGATATATAAACAAGAAATGCTCGATGAAAAATTTAGTCAAAGGATATTCACTTTCATTCAACGAACTTGAAGCATAATTTCATTAAAAAATAAATACATACTGATATATTCTTTTCTCATCCATTTTTTCTTTTTGCCTACAGACACTGCCCAGCTTTTTAACGTATTACTCATACTGTTCACGCTCTTTCTTCTCGTTTTGTAGAAGGAAGGAGATGGCCGACTATACATCAGCAGTCCATCTCCCCCTCGTAATTAATTAAAGTTACTTAAAATGCGCTCGACTTCTTTATAGTACTCTGATGCAGCTTTATCAAATATGGAAAAAAGAGACTCTATCAAAAATAGAAGTCTCCTTTTTCCGCACTCGTATTACTTTTCCTTGTAGCTAAATTTTTAAAGTCAGCCGGAATATTTTGTCCACTTGTATCCTGGCATTGCATTTCTACAAAGGCTCCTGTGAAAAAACCTCCTCCACGGACATAATCATCTGATAGTTTTTTGGTCTCTAATACTAGCTCAATCTTATGCCAGTCTTTTTGGTTAAAAGAATAGGAGTAATAATATTTTTTATGTTCGATATTTACTCTTAAATAAACACAGTTAGCTTCACCCGGAATGACAATTTTGTCTTTTAACGGTTGCGAAAAAGAAAAGTTATCACATATTGTTAAATCTAGAATAGACCCAAGATTTTCATCATGCGTTACTTGAAGAGCTGTCCAAATTTCAGTGTTGTAATAGTTCACCAATCCTGCTGCTTGTTGAAAACTTTCTGGGTAGAATTCAATAGCTGTTTCCGCTACAAAATCGAGACTTTGCCCAGCGCCTTGCTACAAATGCCTGAGTAAATGTGGAGGTCTATGATTCATGACCGAATAACCGTAAATGGTTTGGTTTTTCAGTTAACGGTCCTAATTCTTCGGTAAATGGAATCCGTAGTGTTTGGAAATTAATGTTTAGTTTTGAATCTTTAAATTCATCAACTTCTAGATAAGTCACTGGAAATTTAGTTTCGGGAATGTCGGATGCTTCTGCCTCCAGGCTGCCTTCTTTTTTTAACTCTTAAATTCATGAATATTATCCAAATATACTTTATCTCTATTTTCTAATTCGCGTACCATTTTTGCATATTTTTTTTCATCTAAATTATAGAAGTTAATATCAATCATAGCCAAAATAAGGAAAATAACAGGGACAACTGTTGTCGTAATTAAAATTCCTGTTAATGCCTCAGGAGTCTGTACCTGATTCGCAACATATCCAAACTTATCCAACACTAATCCTGGTACAATCCCGCCGAGTGCCATACCAAATTTAAAGAAGAATCCGATAATAGCATAAATCAATCCACCCATTCGTTTTCCTGTCTTATATTCCCCGTATTCGATTGTTTCAGGAATAAGTGCCCACATATAACCTCCAGCCGTAAGGCTTCCGGCAGCTGCAATTAAACGAAACAGGAGCACAAGAAATACATTACTAGGTGGTACGACGAGGAGCGCTAAAAGACCAACAATATTTAGTAATAACGCATAATTTAGTAGTTTTTTCTTCCCTAGCCGTTTATTAATTCTCGGCAGAAACGGCAGAATAACCAAAGCAGGCAAACTTCCCAATAAACCATACCACTTTACTAAATCCTCTCTGCCTAAGTTATACGTAACATAATAGATCCCAACAGAATTACTTATTGAATTGACGCCGAAGATAATAATAAAGAAAATGCTTAGTACAACTAATGGACGATTAACTCTAAATTGCTCAAATAAATCTGAGAATTTAATTTTCTCTTCAGACTTTTGAAGCACTACCCGTTCTTTTGTGCTTTTAAAACAGAATATTAATAGACATGCACCAATTATACCTAAAATACTCATGGTTAATTGCCAGCCAAGAACTGCGTTTCCAGTCGTATCCCGTAAGTAAGTAGATAATAATGGAACGAAAAAAGCAACAATTAATCCACCAAGATTTGCAAAGAACATACGAACAGATGTAATACTAACAACTTCTTGATTATTCCTGGTCATGGCAGAAGTTAATGCACCATACGGAACGTTTATAGTTGTGTATGTAAGCGACAAACCAACATAAGTAATATAGGCATATATTAATTTTCCCATATCTGAAAAGTCCGGAGTTGTAAAACAAAGTATTGCTAATATAGCAAACGGGAATGCTCCGAATAAAAGATACGGTCTAAAACGCCCAAATCTACTATTCGTTCTATCCACTAACGTTCCAATAAAAGGATCGGCAAGAGCATCAACTATTCTAACAACCAAGAACATCGTACCGGCAGCTGCTGCCGATAAACCAAATACATCGGTATAAAAAAACAATAGATATGTAGAAACGGTTGCATAAATTAAATTACACGCAAAATCTCCGGAAGCGTATCCAACCTTTTCAATCATGCTAACCTTCTTTAAATTTTCACTAGACATGATTTTTCCTCCTTTATAGATCACAGCCTCTAAATGTGCTTGTGAGCGAAAAACGCCCTGTTCATCTGAAAGCACTTTCAACTAAAATTATAAGAAACAATATGGGTAAAAGATGATTCTTAATAACTTGATTATCTTTAATTTAATTTCACAAAATCTCTTATACTCTTTTCTGGTTTGAATGGTTAGTTTTCTTTACTAAAAAAATTTTCACTCATCGAAAAGCAATACTGTTCTTTCATCATTTTCCGCGTATAGCCCCTTTCAGGGTTATGGTATTTAAAGGATAACGAATTACTAGAATTCCTTCCTTCATAGGTAACTTTGTTCACGCTTCCAAAATTTTGACTTGTACCAGTATAAGATTGGGCCATATTATTTCCTCCTTCTTGTGGGTGCAGCTTTAAACTGAATTGCTCATGTTTAGGATGACCTATGCATTAGCATATAAATCATTTAGTTTATTGACTCAACAAACTAATTGACTCTATCTTACAAAAAAAAGCTACATTTTTCAACAAAATCTTTAATTTATATAAAGATTTTAAGAATTTTCTTTTCACTGAATTACAAGTATTCGGAAAAAACACTTCAACTTCACGGGAAAACTGTACAAAGAGTCAGATAAAAAATCGGAAAAGTTTTTCGCCTACAGGCTCTATTTTACTCGAAGTGTTCCCTTCTCTTTGACTTTCCAAAACCTTGAAAAGTCGATTTAAACCACTCTAATATACCTCCTTAATTAAAGATAAACAGAAAAAGAGTTTGTGTGGATAAATCCTTCTTTAAGCCCTCCCTTTTTTTATGATCTAATAAATCAAGTGGCAGTCAACATTACAGAGCTCTCGCTTTATGTAAATAATAGCTAATCACCCTGGCTGGCCCCTTTTAAAAAATTTAAGAGATTAATTACTTGAAATTTAAAAATTATCTATTTATACTTAGTTTTGCTACACAACAAACTAAGTTACAGGCTATTTTCAATTTTAGTTACTTATTTTGGCTTTCAGCCGGTATTCTAGCGATTGTATCCTGGTTATGTATTGATTGAAGAATCGACAGGCTATTTATTTAAGAACGGAGGTACAGAAATGAAAAATGTGGTCATAACAGGTGGAAGCGGCCTTCTTGGTCCAGCAGTAATAAAAGAATTTTTAGAACATGATTATCATGTTGTCAATGCAGATATTAAACATCCAAAAGAAGCTCTTTGTAAAACGGTAATAACAGATTTAACAAACCTTGGTGAAGTATACGGAGTATTAGCAGGTGCTGATGCAGTTGTACATCTTGCTGCAATTCCAGTTGCTTACTCACACCCAAATGAAGTAACCTTTCAAAATAATGTCATGTCCACCTATAATATTTTAGAAGCTGCTGGGAACCTAGGAATTAAAAAGGCTGTTATCTCTTCTAGTGAGTCTTCTTATGGTATTTGCTTTTCAAAGCAAGGCTTAACACCACAGTATGTACCTATAGACGAAGACCACCCACAAATGCCGGAAGAAAGTTATGGATTATCTAAGATTGTAAATGAGAAAACAGCTGATATGATCTACCAAAGAAAAGGTATGCAGGTAGTATCCATGAGATTAGGAAATGTTATTTCTCCTGAAATGTACAAAAATTTCCCGAATTTCATCCATGATCCTGAGCAAAGAAAAACAATTCTGTGGAGTTATATTGACACAAGAGACGCAGCAACAGCTTTTAGATTAGCAGTTGAGACAGACGGACTTGGTTCAGTCGCCCTTAATATTGCGGCTGATGATACGAGTATGAATATTGAGAGTAAACAACTAATGGAAACTTGTTTTCCCACTGTAAAAGATTTTCGCAAAGATTTATCAGGTTTTGAAACATTGTTAAACAATGAAAAAGCTAAAAAGCTTTTAAATTGGAAGCCTATTCACAAATGGAGAAATTACGTAGAGCTTTAACACTTGCTTTTTAGTATTTTACTACTAACTCATAAAGGGGCAAAAAACTATGGTGAAGAATTTACAAAGCACGACAACATTATATAATGGTGTAGAAATGCCATGGATTGGCTTAGGGGTTTTTAAAGTACAAGACGGAGAGGAAGTTGTTAGTTCGGTAAAAGCTGCTCTTGAAGTTGGCTATAGAAGTATTGATACAGCAGCAATTTACGGAAATGAAGATGGCGTAGGCAGAGCGATTGCTGAATCAAATGTACCTCGAGAAGAGCTATTTATTACAACTAAAGTTTGGAATGCTCATCACGGATTTGACTCTACATTAGCAGCTTTCGATGAGAGTATGAAGAAATTAGGTTTAGACTATTTAGATCTTTATTTAATTCACTGGCCTCTGCCCTCTAAAGGGAAATATGTAGAGACATGGAAAGCGCTTGAAAAGCTTTATAAGGATGGACGTGTTCGTGCCATTGGTGTTAGTAATTTTAAAATTCATCATCTTGAAAGCATTATGGCAAACTGTGAAATTAAACCGATGGTCAATCAAGTTGAATACCATCCGCGATTTAACCAAAAGGAATTACATGATTTTTGTAGAAAAAATGAAATTCAGCTTGAAGCATGGTCTCCATTAATGCAAGGCGGTCTTCTTAACGAACCCGCTCTAGTCGAAATTGCAAACAAATATAATAAATCAACTGCTCAAATCATTATCCGCTGGGATTTACAAACTGGAGTAGTGACCATACCGAAATCAACAAAACCACACCGTATTGCTGAAAATGTCGATATATTTGATTTTGAACTTTTGCAAGAGGATATGGATAAAATAAACGCTCTTAATCAGGATAAACGTATGTTTGCAGATCCTGACGAGTTTAATAAAATATAAGTTTAACCTCTTTCCTTTAGTGAATATTTATGAACTTTTGAACAAAAAGTTAGCGCCGCATCCCCTACTAAATCTTCGATTTAGTGAGGATTAGGCGCTAATTTTTTGTTCAAGCTGGCTATTGATACAAGTCACTTAATCCTCTTCTTCCTCTTTTTTCTTATTGTACTAAAAAAATCTGCAGTGATATCACTGCAGATGGGTTACTTCTATTTCAGCTGTTACGGCATCTTCTTCACCCGGCTCCAGTACCCGGAGGCCAGTCACTTCAGCAGGCATATCCATGTTAAACGCATTGGTGATACATGTATACGGCTCCGGACAAAGGAAACCTTCACGGCCGTTGCCATTGTAAACAACCCAATGTTTAAACGCAGAATCCGTTCGATACGTAATGGTGCAGCCCGTTTCATTGTTGTGGAGCACGGCTTCATTTCCTTGTTCGGCAGCAGCAAACGCATCGTCAAGTGGGATGCCCTGCAAGTTTTTCTTTTCCACCGGCTCACCTGGAACCTGTTCACCTGTCGGAATCGCTTCATCACTTAACGCCCATTGGCTTTTTTTCGTTAAAGAAAATACCGAATTTTTTTCGTCAAATAACAGAGCAGTATGGTAACCAATTCCCCAGGGAAATGCCTCGTTGCCATTATTTTTCACAACTGCTTTTTGACGCAGGACACTCCCGTCAAGCTCATAGGTTAAATGAATCGACGCATTTTTGTAAATCGCTGGTTTTTCGAGTTGAATAGCGGTTTCAATTGTAATTATGCCATTTCTTTCGTGTTGAGCTGTTACGACCCAGGGCTTGTCATACACAAAACCGTGAATATGATGTTTTCCGATTTCATTGATCGGAAACTCATGCGTAACGCCGTTAAATTGGAATGTTCCACCTTTGATTCGATTTGGTGGAAACAATACCGGAATGCCATGCAAAATTGGATTTTCCGTTAAGGCCGCAAAAGAATCCGGCTTGACCAGCAACTCCCGGCCCGTTTTTACATCAACGAGCGAAATGACGTTGCTTCCGAATGACGGAATTAGTATCATTTCAAGCTGTCCGTTTGATGCTTGTATCGCTTCTTGCCCGTCAAACAGCACCTGTTTAATCATCATAAGACTCCTTTATACACGAAATGACTGCAGTTGTTCGTTAATCGGTTTTGTTTGATCATATACTGTTTGATAAATAGAAAACAATAATTTATACTGCTCTGCCCGTTCTGTATCCGGTAAAAATGTCTGGCCTTCTCTAATAAAGACCTCCGCGCACTGCTCAAGTGATTCAAACATCCCACTGCCGGCCGCCGCAATCATCGCAGCTCCCATCGCCGGCCCCTGCTCATTTTGCAGCTTTACTACTTTCGCCTCAAAAATATCCGCCTGCATTTGCAGCCACACATCACTTTTGGCACCTCCGCCAATTGAAATAACCGTGTCGATATTTTTTCCCTCTTTCCGGAATAGATCGATTGACTCCTGTAATGAGAAGGTAATGCCCTCCATTACGGCCCTCGCGAAATGCGCTCTTGTATGGGCACTATCAATGCCAATGAAACTCGCACGGATAACAGAATCGGGATGAGGCGTACGTTCACCGACTAAATATGGGGTGTATAGAAGACCGGCCGACCCTGGTGGAATGCTGCCTACCTCCTTCAGCATCTCATCAAACGATTCATCCTTCGCAAAGGTTTCTTTAAACCATTGCAGACTATGTCCAGCAGAAAGCGTGACACCCATCGTATAAAATGCATTCTTTTTGCCATGGTTAAAAAAGTGAACTTTCCCTTCAAAATCCCGTGACGAATCGTCTTCATGAGCTAAAATGACACCCGACGTTCCAATGCTGCACATTGTTTTTCCTGAACTTAAAATCCCCGCGCCAATCGCTCCGCACGCATTATCTGCTCCACCCGCAAAAATAGGCGTTTCCGCGCGCAGCCCGGTTATTTCGGCAATGGATGAAAGTAGTGTGCCTGTCTGTCCGGTAGACTCAACAAGTGGCGGGCAAAGAGAAAGGGGAATATCAAACGTTTTGCAAATAGCAGCGCTCCATTCTTTCTTCGCCACATCCAGAAGCAGTGTACCCGCCGCATCCGAGTAGTCCATATGCGCCTCGCCAGTCATTTTCAAGCGAACGTAATCTTTTGGCAGTAAAAAAAGGGCCGCTTTTTGAAACAGCTCCAGTTCGTTTTCCTGCACCCAGCGAATTTTCGGAAGCGTGAAGCCTTCCAATACACGGTTCCTTGTAATAGAAAGCATTTCTGCTCCAAGCGCTGTCGTAATTTCTTCGCATTGTTTTGTCGTCCGTGTGTCATTCCATAAAATCGCTTTTCTGAGGACGTTATGCTGCTCGTCCAGAAGGACAAGCCCATGCATTTGCCCGGAATAGCTGATACCCTTAATATTTTCCGCCGGAACATTGGCCTCTTTCATCATTTCCTGCAGAGCGTCAATCGTCCCTGTTACCCAGTCGTCCGGATTTTGCTCGCTCCAGCCAGCTCGCTCATGAAAAAGCGGGTAGCTCTTCGATGCTTCCGCGCAAATTTCGCCTGTTTCATTGACTAAGATGGTTTTGACGGCGCTCGTTCCAAGGTCAATCCCAATCACATAGTTCATTTTTTCCGCTCCTTTGAAAAATGGATCGGATTTTTTCCCGAACAACCAGATTTGTAATAATCTAGCTGCTCAAGTTAATTCTCCGATCCATTTTATATTTTCCGGCCGTTCAAGCCGTTTTTAGTTGCTGCCTAGCAAATACTGATTCAAGATTGCTTTTAAATTTTCCTGACGGCCTGAACGATTTTGAATTTGGCTATTCTCAAGCGCATATTTTTCAAGCGATTGGAAATTAGCGCGCCCTTCTACAATTTCAAGACCGATGCCCGTTGTATAGCTGCTGTAACGATCCGCGATTACGTTTTCAAACGCTTTGTCTTCAATTAATCGTTGCGCTGTTTTTAAACCGATGGCGAATGCATCCATGCCGGCAATGTGCGACAAGAACAAGTCGTCTGCTTCAAAAGAAGCGCGGCGCACTTTCGCATCGAAATTCAAACCGCCCTTGCCAAGTCCGCCATTTTGCAAAATTTCGTACATCGCAAGCGTAGTAGAATAAAGATCCGTTGGAAATTCATCTGTATCCCATCCGATAAGCGGGTCACCCTGGTTTGCATCAACCGAACCAAGCATGCCATTAATGCGGGCTGTACGAAGCTCATGCTCAAATGTGTGTCCGGCAAGCGTTGCGTGATTGGCTTCCAGATTTAATTTAAAATGGTTGTCGAGTCCATATTGACGGAGGAATGACAATGTTGTCGCCGCATCCGTATCATATTGATGTGTTGTCGGCTCTTTTGGCTTCGGCTCAATTAAAAATTGGCCGTCGTAGCCGATTTCTTTTGCATAGTCGACCGCCATATGGAAGAAGCGCGCCAAGTTATCAAGCTCCAGTTTCAAGTCCGTGTTTAACAATGTGTCGTACCCTTCACGGCCGCCCCAGAACACATAGTTTTCAGCACCAAGGAGTTTTGCTGTTTCCAATCCCTTTTTCACCTGCGCTGCTGCATATGCGAAAACATCCGCATTGCTGCTTGTTGCCGCCCCGTGAACAAAACGTGGATTGGTAAACATGTTGGCTGTATTCCAAAGAAGCTTCACATTGCTTGTTTTCATGTAATCCTGGATCATCGAAACAATAACATCCAGATTTTCATTGGTTTCTTTTAAGTTACTGCCTTCAGGGGCAATGTCCCGATCATGAAATGCGAAATAAGGGGCACCTAATTTTTCATATAATTCAAATGATGCCTCAACACGTGCTTTGGCAAGATCCATAGCGGAATATTTATTCCATGGGCGCTGCATCGTGCCAGCACCGAATGGATCGCTGCCGTCTGCTGTGAAAGTGTGCCAGTAAGCAATAGAAAAACGAAGCTGTTCCTCCATTGTTTTTCCACCTACAACTTCTTCCGGATTGTAATGCTTAAAAGCAAACGGGTTTTTAGAACCTGCCCCTTCAAATTGAATCTTATTTACGTTTTCAAAGTATGTCATTTCTTTTTCCCTCCATGTTTGTTGATTGGATAAACTAACTTAACTCATATATTACAGAATCCGCTTTCATTTTTCAAGCATTTTGTTATAATTAATTTAAACTTTATTTAAATAAACAACAAAGTGAGTGATATGAATAATGATAGCAGATCAAAACTTAGTAAAGAAAATGAATAAACGGCGGCTTTTGCAGGAGGTCATTCATCACTCTCCTATCTCACGCGCTAATTTGTCCAAAACAACCGGGTTAAACAAATCCACGGTTTCCGCTCAAATTCAAGAGCTGGTTGATGAGAAATTCATTTTTGAAATCGGACAGGGCCAGTCAAGCGGCGGACGCCGGCCTGTGATGCTTATGTTTAACAAACAAGCGGGATACGCTATTGGCGTAGACATCGGTGTGGACGATATGATCGTTCTTTTAACAGATTTGGACGGATCGATTGTGAGCGAGCATTATTTTGACTTAAACCAGTCTTCTCCAGATGAAACAATTAAACTTCTCTTAAAAACCATTCAGCAAGTGATTGATAAAATGCCCGGTTCCCCGTACGGGCTTATCGGCATTGGTATTTGTGTTCCCGGTCTAGTGAATCGCTCCGAACAAATTGTTTTAACACCAAACTCTCACTGGGACAACATTGAATTAAAAAAAATAGTTGAAGACGCCTTCCATGTACCAGTTACGATTGAAAATGAAGCAAATGCCGGCGCCTATGGAGAAAATATATATGGAGCTGCAAAAGCATACAATAATTTCATTTATGTAAGTGTGAGCACTGGGATTGGTCTCGGTCTCGTCCTAGATAATAAACTGTACAAGGGCATACACGGCTTTTCTGGCGAAATGGGTCACATGACGATTGATTTTAACGGCCCAAAATGCAATTGTGGAAACCGCGGCTGCTGGGAGCTGTACGCTTCTGAAAAAGCGTTCCGCCAGTCCCTGCCTGCTGCATGGAATGATGCAGAGATAGAGGCACGCTACAAGCAAAACGATGTCGAGCTGTTCGCCGCACTTGAAAATTTCGGCCATTACCTCGGGATCGGACTTGTCAACATTACAAATACATTTGATCCGGAAGCTATTATTTTACGAAATCCACTTATTGAGTCAAACCCTTTCGTACTAAACGCTGTCAAAAACACGCTTTCGTCCCGAATGAACATCCGATTTGAGGCGGAATGTGCCTTCTTGCCTTCTTCCCTGGGCAAAAATGCACCTGCACTCGGTGCATGTTCAATGATGGTTGGCCGCTTTATTAATGGGCTGACTACATAACAAAATCCGTAACTTATTCATTATGGATTTTGTTATTATCTTTTTGGCACAATATCCGGGAAAAGAATATAGAATGCTGAATTCTATATTTCCCATGTGCCTTAACTAAAAATATGTGATGTTGTTTTAGCTATAATAATAAGAAAAAAGGATGGGAGAGGACCATCCTTTTTCATGAAAACTGTTTTAGAATATGTTTTACAGTTAAGAGGAAAAGTAGAACTTGTATGTTCATCTTAATTAACAATTCATTCTTAAAATTCCAAATAGTAACCCCTAGATTAAAATGATACTGTCCTTTAACTATTACTCACTATCACCCATCCCCGTATATACTTTATTTTTACCATTTCCATATGTTCCATATGTCGGTGCATCTGAGCGGCTATAAAGTTTCTTTCCTTCAGCAGCCCATAAAAAGCCCCTGCGCATAATGGATGAAACTTCTGGCATCGCTACGATGTCTGCTTTATGACCAAGTGCATTGTAAAACACACGGCCAAGCCCCCATCGTTTCGTCCAGACAACCGGCATATCAACTGCTCCATTTGCTTTATGAGGCCCGTCCACAACTGGGAATCTCGTTGTGGCTAGTACTTCCACAGCCGGATCTACATGAAGGTAATACTGTTCTGAAACGACTTTAAAATCATTAAACCCTTCTAATAGCGGACTCGATGAATGCTTAATATTCACCATGTATTCTACTCCGTCATTTCCTGGATGTGCTACCCAATTCCCTCCGGTCATAAACTGCCAGTCAACGTTGTTGCGGAATGAATCGCACATTCCGCCATGGCAGCCGGCAATGCCAACACCGCTCATAACTGCTGCCGAAATATTCAGCACATATTTTTTGCTAATTTCACCCATTGTCCAGTGCGGCACGATTAAGTCCAGTGACTTCAGCTTTTCCGGATCCGCATATGCTTCAAGCGTATCTGATACTTCCACTTCGAAATTTTCATCCTCTAATATGCCTTTAAAAATCCCAGCAATCTGGTCCGGTTCGTGTCCGTCCCAGCCGCCCCATACGATTAGCGCTTTTTTCTTCATTTTATTCGCTCCTTTTTTTTACTTTTACAAATCGCTCGGCTTAATCCAGCTGCGTTCTTCAATAGATAAATCTACTGCTTCCAATACTTGCTGGCACTTTACACCGGCTGTAAAATCAGGAATCGGCTGACGGTCTTCCTTAAAGGCATTCATCAGCTCCACCACTTCATGAATAAATGTGTGTTCATAACCGATTGTATGTCCAGGCGGCCACCATGCATCTGCATAAGCATGAGCAGGATCCGTTGCCAGAACACGGCGGAATCCTTGGACATCGTCTGCGTCATCCTGAAAATACACCTGCAGCTCATTCATTCGTTCAAAGTCAAACTTCACGCTGCCTTTGCTGCCGTTAATTTCAAATGAATTCGTGCATCGGTGTCCGGAAGCATAGCGTGTTGCTTCAAAACTTCCGAGCGCGCCGTTTTCAAATCGGGCCATAAACAGCGTGGCGTCATCAACCGTTACTTTTTCTTTTGGTGAATCTTTGCTTGCCTGGGCGCTTAAGCCCGTCATATTATCGGGAACAGGCCGCTCTTTTACGAAAGTCTCACTCATGCCGATGACTTCTGATATGTCACCAACTAGGAAGTGAGCCAGGTCAATTAAATGTGCGCCTAAATCTCCATGTGAACCCGACCCAGCAATTTCTTTCTGCAGGCGCCACGTTAGTGGAAAATCTGGATCAACAAGCCAGTCCTGCAAAAACCATGCGCGAAAATGATAAATGTCGCCGAGCCGGCCTTCTTCAACCAATTTTTTCGCAAGAAGAACGGCTGGTGCGAATCGGTAGTTGAAACCGATCATGTGCTTAACTCCTGCTTTTTCTGCCGCTTCTAAAATTTCCCGGGAATCCTTCAAGGTTAATGCCAGTGGTTTTTCACAAAAAATGTGCTTTCCAGCTGCTGCAGCTGCCAGCGCAATTTCTTTATGGGCATCACTTGGTGCATTAATATCAATCAAGTCTATATCCGGGTTATCCATTAACTCCCGCCAATCCGTACTGCTCCTTTCCCAGCCATACTGCTGGGCTGCTTTTTGAACATTTTCTTCATTTCTTCCACAAATCATTTTCATAACTGGACGGGGCTGGTCGGGGAAAAACATCGGCAAATCGCGATACGCATGACTGTGTGCCTTTCCCATAAACTTATACCCGACCATGCCAATTCGAATTTCTTTCATTGATGAATGCCCTCCTTCTTATTTTCAGCGCCCATTTGGATAAATCATAATTTTTAGTGTGTTTTTCTTATCTTGAATGGCTTTTTCAAAAGCTGCTTCTACATCCTGAAGCGAATCATAGTGATCCGTTATAATTTTCTCGATATCAATCTTGCTTTCTGACAACAACTGAATCGCTTTTGGGTATGTATGGTGATAGCGAAACACCCCTCTTATATCGATTTCCTTGTTAATAATTTGGGCAATGTTAAGCGATGCTTCATCTTCCGAAGACATCCCAACGATGACTGCTTTACCGCCACGACGCACGCCCGAGATCATGCTTTTTAACGCTGCTGGGCTTCCCGCTGTTTCGATGGCCACATCCACGCCGAGTCCATTTGTATATTCTAAGATCTTTTCCTCAAACGACTCAGTTTTTACATTAATCACTCGGTCTGCACCCAGCTCTTTTGCTTTATCCAAGCGCGTCTGTTCTAAATCAACGCCAATAATTAATCCTGCACCACTCATTTTTGCTGCTGCAGCCGTCAGCAAGCCAATGGGGCCCATACCTAAAATAAGCACCGTATCACCGGCCTTTACTTCTCCCCTGCTGCAGGCATGAAGGCCCACAGAAAACGGTTCTATTAACGCACCGGTTTCGTCACTCATACTATCTGGGATTGGAAACACAAGATCGCTGCGCATCGCAATGTACTGGCAGAAAGCACCGTCATATGGGGGCGTTGCTAAAAACTCCACTTCCTTGCATAGATTGTAGCGCCCGCTTTGGCACTGAACGCATGTGCCGCATGTTTTACCAGGTTCAATGGCAACCCGCTGGCCTTTTTGAAAACCCTGGACACCCTCCCCAAGTTCTACAATCTCCCCCGACACTTCATGGCCTAAAATAATTGGCTTTTCTACAATAAAGTCGCCGATTTTTCCATGCTCGTAATAATGAATATCCGATCCGCACAAACCAACTGCTTTCACTTTAATCAAGACTTCATTGTCAGCAGGAACCGGGTTGCTCTGTTCCTGCACATCAATTTCTTTTGGTTTCTGCAATACGGCTGACTGCATAGCAATTCCTCCTTATTTTCCCGACATGAGATCATGAAAATTATCCTGGTCAATGCCTGTTGGAAACGGGGCCGGCTGGTCACATGTACTGCTCAACTCATAATGCTTTCCTTGTTCGGCAGCATCATGAAACCCATGCATAATATCAAGTACATGATAGGCAAGGTCGCCGCTTGCTCTTGGTGAGCGGCCTTCTAAAATGGCATACGCCATTTCCGAAAGGCCAATCCCACGGCTGTTTTCTGAAAAACCATGTGTCAGCGGAATGTCTGACCACTGTTCCTGCCCTTTTCGACGCACCCGCACAGGGCCACCAAATGTATTTGGGTCTGGCACAACAAGACTGCCTTCATCTCCGTACACTTCAATGTAAGGTAAATTATGATGCCACGTATCAAAGCTTGTAATAATCGAAGCGACGGCTCCTTGATGGAACTCCATAATGCCGTTAATCTGCGTTGGCGTATTGACTTGGATTTTCTCTCCACGCTTTGGCTCGCTTAAAATAGTCCGTTCTGGGAATGTCACGCTTGCAGCACCTGTCACCCGCTTCACAGATCCTATCATTGAAATAAGTGCTGTAATATAGTAAGGTCCCATATCAAACATCGGGCCGCCGCCTTTTTGATAGTAAAATCCTGGGTCTGGATGCCAATGCTCGTGGCCATGGTTCATCATAAAAGCGGTTGCAGATACAGGTCGCCCGATCCATCCATCTTCAATTAACTTGCGCGCGGTTTGAATGCCTCCACCTAAAAATGTATCCGGTGCATTTCCGACGTAGCAGCCGCTTTCTTTTGCGGCTTCCTGAATGGCTTGTCCTTCTTCACGTGTTACAGCGAGCGGTTTTTCACTGTATACATGCTTCCCGGCTTTTAACGCCTGAACAGCAATATCGGCATGGGCAGCCGGAATCGTCAAGTTTAAAACTAGGTCAATATCCGGGTCCTGGATCAATTCTTCCGGTGAATAGGCTTTTTCGATTTTATGTTTTTCAGCTATTTCTTTTGCCCGGCTTAAATCCAAATCCGCACATGCTGTGATATCATAAAAATTAAACTTTTTTGCATTTTCAAGGTAAATGCCGCTGATAAATCCACATCCAATTAACCCTACACGTACTTTTTTCATTTCTTTTCCTTCTTTCTAAAATGAAATCAATATTATCCTTTTACAGAACCTGCAGCCACGCCTTTTACAATTTTTTCTTGCGCGAAGAAATAAACAAGTAGCAAAGGCAGGCTGGTCATTGTCCGTGAAGCCATAATCATGGGTACATTAATAGAGAATTCTCCATAAAAGTCACGCAAGCCGAGCGGCAGCGTATAATTTTCGGGTGAATCAGTCAAGATCAGGGCAAAAATGAACTCATTCCAAATGTGAATGAAGTGATAAATAGATACTGTCGAAATGGCAGGGGTCAGTGATGGGAACAAAATTCGCCAAAACTACATAAAGTGATGGCATCCATCCATTTTAGCGGATTCTCCTAATTCTTTCGGAAGATCCTGTAAGAAAAGAGTGAAAATCACGACCGAAATCGGCAGGGCAAATGCCACTCCTAGACCAATCAGTGCCTAATTCGTGTCATAAGTGCCGAGGTTGATTGTCATCAAGTAAATAGGAACAACTTGCTTTTGAACAACCCAGTTACCCCCTGAATGTGATCATGCCTAATCATATGTAACCGTATTCATTTCACCATAAGCAAAAAGTGATTAGCCTCCCCTCAATTATGAAATATGTGACTATAATCTTACATTAAGAATAACAGCCGAATCTTAGTTTGTCCAGCGAACCAACTATTTTTATACTCAATCGAAATTGTTATAAGTTTAATTCATTGATAAAATTTGCAGTGTTATCAAAAGAAGAAAGCTATCGGGTTAATGCGGCTGATCTTGGCCTTCGGTCTCCTTCTCTACTAAAAGATTGGATGAAAAGGACAAAATAGAAGAAGCCTTTGATCGGAGTGGGAAGGGACCGGGTTCAAATGAAAAAATTCACTCAACGGTCGCCTAAGACCTGTCTAATAATGAAGTCGTTACTTGGAATCTTTCCCGCCGAAATAATATAATGTTACAAATACCCCATCCGAATTGGCTATAAAAAAAAGACGTATATGGAGCCGTTATCCATTCAGATCAAGGCTTCCAGCATATACGTCTAAGTGATATAACATATGACCAGTCAATCGGGCTTTTTTATTTTTTCATTCTAGGCTTGATTATTAGTATGAACGAAATATTGCTACTAATAGCAGCTTGTCTTTTTTGAAATTTGCGACAATTATTTTTTGCTTGAAATGTCAAGCCACACAGCAAAAATCAAAATAGAGCCTTTAACGATGTATTGCCAAAACGTCTCAATATTCATCATGCTCATTCCGTTATCAATACTAGCCATGATAAGGGCACCAATAATCGCACCCATAATTTTTCCTTTTCCACCCATTAAACTTGTTCCGCCGATTACACAGGCCGCAATTACATCTAATTCAAGCATGTTACCGGCACTTACCGTTGCCGCATTTAATCTGCTTGTTAAAAGCACTCCTGCTACTCCTGCTAGTGCGCCCATTAAGATAAAGACGTACAATACATTTCGTTTAATATTAATCCCTGAGAGCGCTGCAGCTTCAGCGTTACCGCCGATCGCATATACATATCGTCCGAAAGATGTTTTCAGAGATACAAAAAGGAACAATCCAGCAAATGAAACAGCAATCAGCATTGAAATAGGAATTCCCAAATAACGATTTAACATATAAGTAATTAATAAAGTAAAAAAGGAATAAACTGCAACTTTACCATAATCAACAAAAGTAGATGGAACGGCTAAGCCCATGCTTTGGCGTTTCGCTCTCATACGTGCGGTTGACACAAAGAGAAGGACAACACTGATTGCGGCAATTATATAACCTATACTGTATGGTAAGTAGCTATTTCCGATAAGTTTAAAGCTGTTATTTAACGGAGCTATTGTCTGTCCTTCACTAATCCCAATTAAAATTCCACGAAAAATCAACATACCACCTAATGTCACAATAAAAGCGGGTACAGCACGATAGGCAACCCACCAACCTTGCCATAAACCTACAAGAGCACCAACTGCAACGGCAACAATGACAACAACAACTGTATTCATTCCAAACCAAACTTGGAGAATTGCTGCGATTCCACCAGTTAAACCTACTAAAGATCCAATAGATAAATCAATATGCCCGGCGACAATAATAAGAGTCATTCCAATTGCAAGGACGGCGACAACAGACATCTGTGTAAACAAATTTGACAGATTACGAGAGGATAAAAATTCACCATTTGTAAAAAATCCAAAAATGAGTGCAATTAAAACGAGTGCAATGATCAATGTATAAGCTTGAAAATCAAGTTTAAAGCTCAGTTTTTTATTTTCTTTAGGAATTACATTAGCATTAGTAGGCAATGGATTGTTCACGAATCTTCCCTCCTGTGGCACATGCCATAATTTTTTCCTGTGTGGCTTCTTTCCTTGTAAATTCACCACTAATACTTCCTTCTGTCATGACTAATATTCGGTCTGACATTCCAAGAACCTCTGGCAATTCAGAAGATATAATGACAATTCCAACCCCTTGCTCTGCAAGTTCATTAATAATTTTATAGATTTCATATTTTGCACCTACGTCAATGCCCCTTGTTGGTTCATCTAAAATAAGGATTTTAGGATTATTTAATATCCATTTGCTGAGGACAACCTTTTGCTGATTACCTCCACTCAACTGACCAACCTTAGTTTCAAGACTAGGGGCCTTTAATTTCATTTTTCTTGTTATCTCATCTGCACGCTTTACTTCAAGCGCATCGTCAATAATGTTAAACTTCATGACTTTGTTTAACGCAACAAGCGTCGAGTTTTTTGCAATGTCCATTCCCAGAATAAGCCCATATCTTTTTCGGTCTTCTGAAACGTAGGCTAAGCCTTCTTGAATGGCATCGGCCGGCTTTTGAATATTTGTTTCTTTTCCATCAATAATCACTTTCCCTTGCTTTTTCCCTTTAAGTCCTCCAAATAGGCTGGTGAATAGCTCACTCCTTCCAGCACCCATCAATCCAGAAAATCCAAGAATTTCTCCTTTTTTCAATGTAAATGACACATTTTTTATGATTGATTTTCCACTATGTGCTTCAAAAGAAGAATAGTTTTCTACTTGTAAGATTGATTCTCCTATTAATCGAGCCTGATAAGGGAAAAGCTCCGTCAGTTCTCTTCCAACCATTTTTGTTACTATTTTATCCTCTGAAAGCTCTTTAATTGGATCTGTGCTGATTGTTTGCCCATCGCGCAAGATGGTTACGGTATCAGCTAGTGTCATAACTTCTCCAAGTTTGTGGGAGATGTAAATACACGTAACACCTTTTGACCTTAAATCTTTTAAGAGTCCTATTAAAATCTCGACATCACTCTCTGTTAATGCAGCAGTTGGTTCATCTAAAATCAAAATGTCTGTTTTATTAGTAAGTGCCTTTGCAATCTCGATTAATTGTTGTTTTCCTACTGTTAAGTCACCAACCTTTGTTTGCGGATCAATATTTAACCCAATGTTGCTGAGCCACTTCTGCGCCTCGGCATTTATCTTGTTCCAATTAATCACCTTTTGTCTCATAAGGTCGTGGCTAAGAAAAAGATTTTCAGCAACTGTCATTTCTTCTACAAGTGCAAGTTCTTGATAAATAATGGATACGCCGGCTTGTCTCGATTCCTTTATGGATTTAAAGAACACGGCCTCTCCGTTGATTAAGATCTGGCCACTGTATGTACCTACTGGATATACACCACTTAAAATTTTCATTAATGTTGATTTTCCAGCCCCATTTTCACCGCACAACGCATGGATTTCCCCTTTACGTACAGAAAAAGTCACGTTATCTAATGCTTTTACACCAGGAAAGACTTTTGTAATACCCTTCATTTGAAGTGCGAAAGTACCCATGTTGATGGCCTCCTTATTAAAGATAAGGGGTATTTCCCCTTATCCTGTTCAACTTTTATTTTTATGGACGTGGTGGACGCTCATTCTCAGGGACATTTTTGTAAATCTCATCATAGGAATGGAAACCATCTTTTACAATAGTGTCAACAATATTTTCTTTATCTACCATAATTGGATCTAGTTTAATGAATGGTACATCCATTTTCCCGTTATTAACAGAACCCTCAGCCACAATATTCTCCCCATTCGCAAGTTTAACCGCGACTTCTGCACTCATTTCTGCAATAGTTTTAATTGGTTTATACACTGTCATTGATTGCGTACCTTCTGCAATACGTTGAACACCTGTAATGTCAGCATCTTGTCCGGAAACCACTACTTTTCCAGCCAGGTTTTGACCTGATAAAGCTTGAATGGCGCCGCCAGCCGTATTATCATTTGAAGTCACAACAGCATCAATTTGGTTTTTATTAGCTGTAAGCGCATTCTCCATTATTTTGAGTGCTTCGTTTGCTTCCCAGTTCTTTGCCCATTGATCCCCTATAATTTCAATGTCACCTTTATCTACCAGAGGCTGGATAATGTTCATTTGTCCTTCCCTAAACATCTTTGCATTGTTATCGGTCGGTGATCCGCCCATTAAAAAGTATTTACCTTTGGGAACTTTATTTACCAGGTATTCTGCCTGCATTTCTCCAACGCGTATATTATCGAAGGAAACATATGCATCTATTTCTGAATTATTGATTAAACGATCGTATGCTAATACCGGAATACCTTCCGCTTTTGCTTGATCGACAACAGGTGTCAAAGAATCAGAGTTTATAGGAATAATAACAAGTACATCAATCCCCTGTGAAAGCATATTTTGAATTTGTGACAATTGCTTTGCCTCATCACCATCTGCCGATTGAACTAAGACTTCACTTCCGAGTTTTTCGGCCTTCTTAACAAATATATCTCTGTCATGTTGCCATCTTTCTAAAGATAAGTCCGATACAGAAAGACCAATTCTAATCTCCTTATCAGCTTGCTCTGAATTGCTACCGCTTACATTTTTTCCTGCATCTTGCCCGCAGGCTGCCAGAATAAATACCAGTAACGATATCATTAAAACGTTTAGAAACCCCTTACATTTATTCATCTGCTTGCCCCCCTTTTTTTATCAGATAAGAGTTTGAATACTCTTAATCTTGGAATTGAGTATAGCAGGGGTAACTTTGTTTGTCTAGTAGATAAACAAAGTTTCGTATTAATAAATAATAGTGAGCTATATGAGATTACCGTAGCGTATTTTAGCATAGGCACCAATAAAAAATTTGAACAAAAAATTAGCGCCGCATTCCCCTTCAAAATCTCCAATTTAACAGAGGAACCACGAATGTATATTAAAAGTATGCTTACAAGAACCACAGAAGTGGGTAGTTGTTCAAATAGATGAAAAGGATTCTAAATAAAATGGAAGTAGATAAATGGAATTTTTAGATAAAGTGCTTATTTCTAGTGAATTTGTTACTTCGATCAATAAAGGTTTATGGACATTTTTCATTCTTGAAGTAATTTTTATCAGCATTTAATTTGGAAGTTTCCTGTAATCAAAAAATAAAGCAGATAACAACTAAATCGGCAGGAGGAGAGATCACTATGAAGTTATCATTCAACAACCAAATTAAAGAAATTGGTTTTACCGATGCTCTTGAAGTAGCTACTAACAAATTATTTGTACTAGCATCACAAAAGACTATTCCGATGTGGAAAGTATATGATGTAGAACATATTGAAAATATGGAAAACAATTGTAAGCGTTATGATGTAGCACTTTATGATACAGAAGATATGTCTGGTGATCCTGTATTTAAAACGGCAATAGAGGTTTATGATAATACAATTGAAATAGACTTGGGAGAGTAATTATTTGCGTGCAGAAAAACCTGCGTAGCAGTCTTATAAAAGGACTTGCGCAGGTTCTGCGTTTTATGTTTAAAGTGCTAGCATATTAACCATCAACTAGATTTGGTCTGCATACAACATACAGTATAGTAACCTCTCAATTAGACATGTCTTCAAATTCGTCCATATTCTTGCTGATTTCAGATTGTGTTTTCATGACTTCGTTTTGTGATTTTTCAGTTATATCACTAACCACCGCGACTCCTTTTGTGATGCTTTCCACATTTGAATTCACTTGTTCAATGGCTGTATTAACATAGCCGGCTAGTTTTCGTACTTCTTCTGCCACCACGGCAAAACCACGTCCATGTTCCCCCGCTCTTGCTGCTTCAATAGCTGCATTTAATGCCAGGATATTAGTTTGTAAAGAGATATTTCGTATTTTTTCAGCTGTATCGCTTATTAAATCAACCTGTTCCTTTAATGATTGAAACGCCTTCATGTTCTCTTTAGAATTATCGTTAATCACGTTGCCTAAATTGATAGACAAATCTTTAAGTTGAGAAACAATTTTTATCCCTTTTTCTTCACGTTCTGTTATATCCGTTGCAATTTTAAGTACAGCAGTTACTTCTCCTTCTTCGTTTTGAACAGGGATGTACGTAGCTTCAAGCCAAAGCAGGTTCCCTTTTTTATCAACCCGTTGAATTTTCCCCTGGTGCTTTGTTCCTTTTTCAAGTTTAATCCATAGTTCTTTATATTCTTTGCTATTTACAAAATCTGCTGTACAAAACTGCTTATGCGCCTTACCTTTCATCTCATATAATGAATACCCTAAAGCTTTTGCAAAGTTTTCATTTGCCCAAATAACTTCCCTGTTTAAGTTAAATTCTATCATCCCTAAATTAGATTCTAATGCGGCCATAACGGATACCGGATCTAATACTTGTGTGCTTACATGAGCACCTAAAAGAGTGTCCATTCAAAAATCTTCCCCTTAATATAATATATGTTGTATACACAAAAAAGCCTGCCAAAAGAATGGCAGGCTTACTCAAATAAGGAATTATCTGTTTCATTTTAAAACAATCCCTTTTTCAAATCATCCTATTCCTTCGGTAACCCGGCGATCATAGCTTCATAAAACTTTAGACCCGTAGCTTTGCGCCCTTACCTTTCGATAAGTTTGCCATTATCGTAGAACTTTATAATAGGTATTTATTATTATAGTACTTATGTCGTGATTATATATCCATTTGGATATTTATTCAAGACTATTTTAAAAGTAGGTATCTCCTTTAATTTTATCATCTTTGGCGAGAATACCCCCACTTCAACCGTCAGGTAAGTGGGTGGTAGTTCAATGGCAGATAACCTCCTATAGAATGATCATCACTTTTTCTATTGGTGTATTCTATATTCGCTCACAAAAGGTTTTTTCGCTTCTCTTTGTCCTCATTAATAAAAATGGGCATTTTAGATATTATTTAGAAAGACTGGCTTTCCCAGCGTCAATACTATAATAAAAAGGCTAAAGAAGCCGTGTACCAGCGCTTTTCTCCCTCTTCCATACCAGAAGCAAGGCTTATGCGCAAAGAGTTAGGCGACTGGGACTTTATTGTGCCGGGAACCGAGGATACTTTTAGTTATATGGAAGGGATCTATACACACAGGTTGACAACAGACAATTCCATTGAAATGGGCAAGTACAGCACAAAGCCTGGATATGCAGTGCTGAATCTGCCGGCTGTCTATTCCCTTACCTATCAAACGATGCATTTATTTTACCATCAGGTTTCCGTGGACAATCTATATATGGAGTGGTTAAAGAATCGATGGATTATTCATATGAAAGACGCGCGGTTAAATGGTGTTTCGGTTGAATTAGCTGACTTTATTAAACGTTCGGCTAAACAAGGGCGTATGTGTTATGTTCCGGAATATAAGGCACTCGGTATTAAATCGGAGGAAGAACCGCTGTCGGTATCCTTGTCAGCGGATATTAAGGACTGGCTGCATAATCAGGGAGAACAGACCGGGAAAATTATGCAGGCTGATTGCCTCCTTCCGATGTAACAAAGAAATGCCAGATTCTGTACAGTTTAAACGCTTAAAAACAAAGCTTTCTTTGTCTTGAAGCAAAAAATCAACAGCCCGGTATGAAGACCAACCGGACTGTTAATATTAATAAGGAAATTGTGAAGAGTAATTGTTAAATTGCTTATAAGCTTTATCAATTTTTTGCTGTTCCTCGGCCTCAAGCTTGTACCAGCCGTTTTGAAACATCAAATTATAAAGCTCGCGGCAGCTTTGATGTGTTTCTGTAAGAACTTGAAGCATATCTGAATATAATTGTTCGTGGCTTGCTTCGCGTACAGCAATGTTTAAACTGTCAGTTAAATACTTACATGTACTAAGACCATCATTAATAAAATCCCGGTCGTTCATATCTGGACCTTTTACTTTCGGTAATTGCCCTGTTTGGGGATTGGCAATTTGATTTGGGTTTTGCTGGTTTGACATTTATTCCACCTCCGCTTAGTTCATTACGACTGCTGGTTCTTCTGCTGGCTAGGCAGGCTGGCTAATGCGGCATTGTTATCGACTTGCAGGTGGGCAAGCAGCTTCTGAAAGTGATCTTGGTGCATTTTCCCTGCTTTTTCGAGTGCTTGTTTGATTTCTGAATTACTTACCTGTTGGGCAAAGAAATGAAATTTTTTAAATGCGAGAAGTTCCCATGATAATGCATCCTTTAAATAGAGTACATCTTTTGTTGAGAGAGCTCTGGGCGGATATGGAATGGGTGCTTGATTATTTTGCATTAAAAAGCTCCTTTCATCTTGTCAGATATCATAAATATAGAATGAACAAACAGGAGGCCTATTATGCGGGAAAATGGATGCTCATTGTGAACCTCTCTCCCAAATTAAAGGTTTTGATGAATACCTCTTATCCTGAATATGGTATAGCGTCTGCGGATTAAGCTTCTTTCAGAAGTCAAAGTGCATGGTGGGGACCAATGAACAAAGATAAGGTTTGAGATGTGACAGTGGATGTGAACCTCTCCAACTAATTGCTGCGCAATTTGATGGAGCATCTCTGCCAGAGACATGAAAAAAATATGCTCTGACTTCATTGATTTTCCTGCTTCACCGATATCTGCCCTATCTTCCGAACAGGGTCTTACACCATCTCCACAGGCGTTGTTTTATACTGTTCGGGCGGGACCTCGACCTACAGTTGTAAAGGATTATATTGCCGGAATGAACCCTATCTGGATCAGCCCGGCTTTTTCAATGTTCAAGGCGGCATTATAGTCACGGTCCAGCACAAGTCCGCAACCCGGACAGACATGCGTTCGAACGGAAAGAGATTTTTTCACTCTTTTTCCACAGTTCGAACAGTCCTGGGTGGTGAAATGCGGCTTCATTTTGACCAGCTGGCCGGCATTGTGTTCGCATTTATACACCAGAAACTGGCGGGACATTCCACACCCTGTATCATGTATTGATTTAGACAGTTTCCGGTTTTTCACCAGATTCCGGATGTTCCGATCCTCTACACAAAGGACGCTGCAGGTATTTGCAAGGCGGAACGCTGTTTTATGCAGGAAATCCTTCCGCTGGTTCGCCACCTTGGCATGAAGCTTCTGCATCCTAGCCATTTGTTTTTTCCAGTTTGAAGAGTCTTTTTTCTACTCATTAAAAAACCAGCTGCACCAATAACATATAGGCGATGGTGCCGCCCGCCATGGATAGAAGCATCTTTTTCTTCCAAAAGTGAAGCAGTGCCACCACCGCCACCCCGATCAGTTCAGGAATACCGTGACTTCCAGATAAAAAGCTCACATCCTTAAAACAGTAAATAATTAAGAGCCCTAAAACAGCTGATGGCAGCACTTTGCCGAGGTATCTTATATAATCCGGTGTGGGCTTACCCGCCGGAAACAGAACAAATGGCAGGAACCGGGTAAGCATCGTTCCCAATACAACCATGGCTATCATGATGATCTGCTGTGCTACACTCATTGTCATGCCGCAACCTCCACTTTCTCTAAAGGCTTTCTAAAAAGGGTCAGTACACCCAAAATCGCAATCATAGCAGGGATAATAAAGTCACTCCCGCCAAAAAATATTAAACTAAGAGCTGAAAGCCCAAGTCCCGCAAGAGCACTATGATGCTTTTTCTCTTTCATCCACTGTTCAATAAAGATCACCACAAAAAGAGCCGTCATTACAAATTCAAGACCTTCCGTATTGAACTTTACAAGAGATCCAAAAAGACCCCCAATCGTTGCCCCTATGACCCAATACAAATGGTTCAGCATCGTGACAAAGAACATAAACCATCCCTTATCTATTCCTTTTGGGGCATTCACTGTGTAATTAATCGAAAACGATTCATCACACAGCCCGTAAATCAAATAGAACTTTTTCTTCCCGGTTCCCTTGTAAAGGTCCAGCATAGAAAGACCATAAAACAAGTGCCTCGCGTTGACCATCAAAGTGAGAAACAGTGCGTTCATTGGATTAAACCCGGCAAGCAGAAAATTGGCTGCCACAAACTCCATCGATCCTGCAAAGATGAATAAACTCATCAAGATGGGATAAATAGCACTGAAGCCGAGCGAATTCATATAAATGCCATAGGCAATTCCCAAAAACACGAAACCTGCAAAAATGGGAATTGTATAGGGAAAAGCCGCAAGGAAGGCACTTCCTATCTGTATTCTTTTATTCATGTCCTTCACTTCCTTATAGATTGATTTTTTTTAATTTAACATAAAGAAACCATACAAAAAATAAGAGAATTGTATGCATTACAATTCTCTTTAATCAAAATAAAAGCCATTATATTGGTGAAATGTAGGTTTTAAGCCTTCTTTTTCTTCCTATCTTGCCTGTACTTATTAAATCGCTTTTACATTTGTTGTTCCCTTTATCAACCCATACAATTTGTGATACGGTTGTATGGAATTTTTAAAGGAGGATTCCTCATGCCCGTAAATTCATTTGAACACTACCCTATGTCCTGGAAACCGGATAAAAAAGCACTAAAGCGCCCTTTTTATCAGTCGATTGCATCTCTGCTTGAGCAGGATATTGTAAACGGCTTTTTAGCACCGGGCACCAAGCTGCCTCCCCAGCGGGAATTAGCCGATTTTCTGGACTTAAATTTTACGACCATTACCCGCGTTTACACATTATGCGAGCGAAAAGGATTGATATACGCAATCACTGGGAGCGGAACCTTTGTTGCGCCTAACGCTGCCCGTTCTATCACCATTTCAGCGAATGAAACCACAAGCTGGATCGACCTTGGTTTTGGCGCTTCTTTTGAGCAGACCAATGAGCTTGTAACAGAAGCCATTCAAACAGTGGCCGGGAAAAAGTATTTGAATCAGCTGCTGAATTATAACGATCCCACAGGTATCCCGCATCAAAAAACGGCTGGGCTGAACTGGATGGAATCGTTCGGCATCCGTGCAGATCAGGAACATACTGCCATTGTGTCAGGCGCACAAAATGCACTGGCAATCACATTATCAGCTCTATTCGAGCCGGGCAATCGTATTGCAACGGATTTGTATACATTTTCAAATTTTATCGAGATGGCCAAAATGTTTCATATCCAGCTTGTCCCAATTCCAGGAGACGAATATGGGATGTTGCCAGATGAACTGGAAAAACACTGCAGTCAAGTAGATATTCACGGTATTTTTCTTATGCCTTCCTGCAGCAATCCGACTGCCGTGATGATTTCAGACTTTCGGAAGCACGAGTTAGCAGACGTGATCCGCAGGCACGGGTTAATTTTAATTGAAGACGACGTCCATGCATTTTTAACAGCTGGAATTATTTCTGACTACAAGCAGCCGATGTTTAATTTACTCCCGGAACAAAGTGTTTATATTTGCGGAACATCCAAAAGCATATGCTCCGGACTCCGGGTCGCCTATATGGTTTACGGTGACTCTTTACGCAAGAAGATTTTGCATGCCATTTTTAATATTAATGTGAAAACGTCCTCTTTAGATGTAGAGGTGATTACAGAGCTTATTTTATCAGGCAAAGCTTATGAAATTGCCTCTCAAAAGAAACAGCTTGCCCAGGCTGCAAATGATATTTACTCAGAATATTTTCCGTCACAGAAGAATGCTGGACATCCACTTAGTTATTTTCGCTGGCTCCCTATCGAGGGACCTCATGATTCTATTCAGTTGGAAACAGATTTGAAGAAGCATGGTGTTGGCGTTTTTCATTCCGATCGTTTTCTCAGCGGGCAGACTACACATGATAAGTATCTGCGTATTGCGCTTTCTGCTACAAATTCACTGCACGAGCTAAAAACGGGATTAAACATATTAAAACAATATCTCGGCTAATTTGAATAATATAAAATTATTTGCAGGTCTTGTAAATCGGATATTCATGCAAATGTTTAATGTAATTATGAAGTTTAACTAACACCTGACTATTCCATTAATATAGGCAAGCGCAGCACGAAGCCAGGATATGCGGGGTTCAATCCGCCTATACTTTATTATAAAAAGTGTACCTGCCTAAATGTATACTTTTGCATAGGTACACTTTTGTATAGGAACACTCACGCTTACTAAGTTTGCATACAATTGCTATTGGTTTCCCTCTCAGTCGATATGAATGATGAATGATTGACTGCGAAAAAAGGAAGAGCAACTGTCAAGAGTATGCCGGGTATTTGGAGCGTCTACACTTATCTGGACAGAAAAATTAAGGTCACCCTAAAACAGATGAGGAGCTCCAACTACGGCAAAGCGAAAACGCCGCACATTTACACCTGAGTTCAAAAAAAAATGGTGCATCTGTACCGGAACGAAAAAACGAAACGAGCTATTATGAATGAATATGATCTGACTCCGTCCTCTCCTGATCGATGAAACACTGAAAACCTTTGGAGTTGAACGGTCTTTAAGTATGAAAGGCTGCTCGTATGACAATACCGTAGCGGAAGCTACGTTTAAAATTATCAAGACGGAATTCATTCACCAAATGAAGTTTGACAGTTTGGAGCAGCTTAGGCTTGAGTTCAGCGATTACGTTAATTGGTTTAATAAGCTGCATATTCATGGAACCCCCGGCAAGGTAAGTCCACTTGAATACAAAAAACGCCCCCTTAAAAAAGCTGTTTAATTTAGTGTTGACAATCCAAACCCGAAAATTAAGCTACATAGTCAAAGGCTATTTAAAGTCAAAAGATCACATCATTAAAAAGTTATGTATATTTAAAATTGTTTGGACAGCTCTTTTTCGTTCCTAAATAGTACCTTATCATTAAAATGACGTACACTTCATTTAACAAAATGTTAACTGGTTAAGTATTTGTTTAAATAAAATTATTCTCTTCGTATAGCTAAAAAAAGCACGATTCCCTTAAGGAATCATGCTTTTTATTTAAGAAGTTAAGGGTGATGGATCTGCATTCAGATGGAGCACGACTGTCTTTATCTGGTAATTTTCCATTTCAGTGACCGTCCAGAGATGCGAATCGAGGGCAATTGTATCTCCTTCCTTAGGCAAATCCGGACTCTGCACTTGGATCCACCCTCCGATTGTATCAATATCTTCACTGTCTGGGAACGTGAATCTAAATCGTTCTTCTAAGTCTGAAAGCAGGACAAGCCCACTTACTTCATACTCCTCTTCACTTTTTTCTAAAATGTCCGGCTGTTCATCTATGTCATATTCATCCCGGATCTCGCCCACAATTTCTTCCAGGATATCTTCCATTGTCACAAGACCCGCTGTACCGCCATACTCATCGGTTACGATGGCCATATGTGTCCGGCTCTGCTGCATTTTTACGAGAACAGCCTGGATCGGAGTGGCTTCATGGAAGCGCGGCATTTCATGTATAAAACGCTCCAATTCACGATCGTTCCCTGCTGCAACATGCGTCAGCATTTCTTTTGTATTCACAAAGCCGACTATATAGTCTTTGTCATGTGCTTCTGTGACAGGGTAGCGTGTATAATCGTTTTCATCAAAAACGGCAATCATATCTTCAAAAGAAATATCTTTTTCGAGGGTGACGATCTGAGTTCTCGGAATCATAATATCCTTAATCATGCGTTCATCAAATGCAAAGATATTTTCCAAGTAATTTAATTCTGTCTGGTTAATTTCACCGCTCTCAAAGCTTTGGTGCATGATAAGTTTCAATTCTTCCTCGGAGTGAACTTCATCATGTCCTGCAGGCTCTACACCAAACAGGCGGAGAAAAATACGTGCAGCACCGTTTAATGCCCAGATAAACGGAGACATAATTTTACCGAACCAATAAAGCGGAGGCGCCAGTAACAGCGTCATTCTTTCCGCAAATTGAATAGCCAGCGTTTTCGGAGCCAGTTCTCCAAGCACCACGTGCAAAAACGTGACGAGTGATAAAGCAATAGCGTACGAAAGCACCGTCGCCATCGCATCCGATAACTCCATGCTCTCAAAGACCGGGTGAAGGATTTTTTCAACCGTCGGCTCCCCGAGCGCACCCAGAATGAGGGCCGTAATTGTAATGCCAAGCTGGCAGGCAGACAAGTAGTAATCCAGGTTATGGGCTACCTTCTTGGCCAGCACCGCTTTTTTATTTCCTTCTGATATGAGCTGGTCAATTCTGGATATACGCACTTTCAGGATTGCAAATTCGGCACCTACAAAAAATGCTGTCAGTGCAATCATCACTGCCACTAAAAACAAGTTTAATAATATTATACTGTCCAATTATTTCCCTCTCTTGAGGGATTCACCTCCAAAAGTATTTGTACCGTGTAATTATCAATCATTTTCCTCGTTTTCGACTTCAATGCGCTCCAGGAGGACCTGTTTAATTTGATAATGATCCATTTCAGCGACCGTCCAGATATTGCTTCCCTGCTCAATGGTATCCCCAACTTCGACACTCTCCATCTTTTTGAACTGGATCCAGCCGCCAATCGTGTCGACATCTTCGCTTCCTTCAAATTCAATCCCAAACCGGTCTTCTAATTCCTCTAAAAGAACAAGAGCGTTAATCACATATTGATTTTCGCCTTTTTTTACAATGTCTGCCACTTCGTCTGCATCAAACTCATCGCGGATCTCGCCAACGAGCTCTTCCAGAATGTCTTCCATTGTGATGATACCGGCTGTGCCGCCATATTCGTCAATGACCAGTGCCATGTGAACGCGGGCAGTCTGCATTTTTAAAAGCGCTTCTTGAATGCTTGTCACTTCATGAACCAACGGAAGATCCCGCACAAACTCTTCCAGCTTGCGCTCACGGCCCGCCGCGATATGCGTCAGCATTTTCTTCACATTGACAACACCGATAATGCGGTCTTTATCGCCATCTTCTGTCACAGGGTAGCGTGTATAGTTATGTTCAGCCAGTACCTGAACAATGTCGCTATACTGCATTCCTTTATCAAGCGCTATAAACGCTGTTCTTGGTACCATAATGTCTTTTGCCACACGCTCGTCAAATGTAAAGACGTTTTCCATATACGAAAGCTCCGACCGGTTGATTTCGCCGCCCTGAAAGCTTTGCGCCATAATGATGCGCAGTTCATCTTCAGAGTATGATTCACCATGCCCTGCCGGCTTTACGCCAAATGAGCGGAGAAGCACACGTGATGACCCGTTTAATGCCCAGATGAATGGAAACATCATTTTGCCGAACCGGTACAGCCACGGGGCCAGGAGAAGTGTTATTTTCTCGGAAAACTGGATAGCCAGTGTTTTCGGTGCCATTTCCCCCACTACGACATGGAGAAACGTCACTAGGATAAATGCAATCGCATAGGAAGAAGCAGATGCTGCAGCAGCTGATACATTAAAATAGTTAAATACCGGATAAAGCAGGCTCTCTACTGCCGGCTTTCCGAGCGCACCAAGCCCGAGTGCCGTCACAGTAATGCCAAGCTGACACGCCGATAAATAATAATCTAGGTCGCTGGCTACTTTTTTGGCCAGTACTGCTTTTTTATTTCCTTCTGCAATCAGCTGGTCAATGCGTGACATCCGCAGCTTGACCACCGCAAACTCTGAACCAACGAAGAAAGCCGTCAGCCCGAGCAAAAGTACAAGCAAAAACAAGTTTATGGTTATAATGTCCAATTATTTCCCTCTCTTGAGGGATTCACCTCCAGAAATAGTTACAGCATCGTTAAAAGGGTCATAACGTCTGCTAGTTTTTGTTCAATCATGGACCGCACCCTTTTTTTCTCATCCTGCGGCGCGTTTTTTAATCTTTCTTCCAATACCGCCAGTTTTTTTTGCAGGCAGTCAATTTCATCCTGTACTTCATAGATGATCGGTTCAATTTCTTTATTTTCAGGTACTTGAAGAACCTGTTTAATTTCAGAAATAGACAAACGCTGATTTTTCAACAGCTTAATTCTTTCTAATGTCTGGAGTATATCTTCTGAATACAGACGGTAATTTGCCGAAGAACGCTGTACAGTCAGCAGTCCGCACTGTGTATAGTAATCAATCGTCCGAGACGACAGTCCGCTTAATTTCGCCACTTCGCCAATACGCAATAACGCCTTCCCAATGTACACGCCTCCTTATTCATGATTTAAACCTTACTTGATTTATTATATCTTGAAGCAAGTATACAGTATTACGTTTTAGTCTTTATTTTAGTTTCATATTTTTTAAAAAGGTAGGAAAATTCATTATTTGGACACATACAGAAAAAATTAGATTGTAGAAAAATAAATTCCAATCAGCGATTTAACAAAATTAAGAAGAAAAAGACTCATGATTATACCCGGGGACTGCCCCCAAGAAAATCATGAGCCTCTTATATTTCTATTACACACATTAACACTTAAAATCTGCGCAAAATACCATCAAAAGTGACACACAAATCGTTAGAAATAGTAGGATTAGAAAAATACATTCACACTACATTTTTATGCATCATAATACTAAAATTAAAAACAAAAAATTCGAACTTTTGACGTGTCAAGAGACATGCCCGGTTCGGCCCTGCTCTCATCCCATCTCTGAAGAAGTGGCTTTCCCGCTTAGAAAGTCTGTAAATCCTCCATATATTCTTCCTTTTGGTTCTTCACCAATTGCTTTGATAATAGAAACAATTGCTCGTGAACCTCTCCACCTAAATCAAAGATTTTGAAGGGGAATACGGCGCTAATTTTTTGTTCAATTTTTACTTTGCTGAAATGATTATATCGCCTTAAAGCCCACCACCTCTATCACATACTTAATTGATTCCATCATGATTGTTTGATCTTACTGTACTACCGATTAGACAGGAATACATTGATATTTAGTGCCACATATCAAATCCAAAAGTATATTGCAAAAGCCGACAAAGAGAATTAATATTCTTCTATATCTTTACTACTGATAAAATTTTGGGTGTATAGCAAAAGACAGGATCTATTTCTTGATTAAAAGACCATCCCTATTTTTTGCTATAAATCCGAATACAATATAATTAGATGTATGTTAAATTAAAAACGAAACTGCTGCGTATTTTGTCCAATCAGTTTGTTCTCTGCTTATTAAAAGGGAGAACGACCTTCCAACAGGTTCCTTTCCCCACCTCGCTTTCTACACTTATTTTCCCATTCAACTCATTTAGAATTTTAAACGAAACCAGCATACCGAGCCCTGTTCCATTTTCTTTTGTAGTAAAGTATGGCTTCCCAAGACAGTTGATTTGCGCTTCTGTCATGCCTATCCCTTCATCCTTGATATCGATCTGCACAGCAGTTATACACTCAGTAAGCTTGATATGTAATCTGCCCCCGTCCGGCATAGCTTCAATACTATTTTTCATAATATTAAGCAAAAATTGCCCGAACTTTCCCCCTTCAATCCAAATGAAAGAATCTTTATTTTCTTCAAAGGAAAAGCTTATTTGGACATTGTTCATATTCGCTAAAGGAGTCAGAACATTAATCACACGCTGGACTTCTTTGAAAACAATCACTATTTCCTTTTTGTCAACTTCTGTCCTTGCAAAGCTCAAATAGTCAGTAAGGATTTCCGAAGCGCGATCTAATTCTTCAATTGCCGTATTTAAGTAGCTGCTTCTATCTGCTGAAGACAGATTATCATCTAAGGAAAGCTGCATAAATCCTTTTACTACAGTTAACGGGTTTCTTACTTCATGAGAAATGCTTGCAGCAAGATGACTGACCATTTCTAACTTTTCTATATTTATTAACTTTTGGCTTAAAGCTCCGTTGCATGGTACAACAGAAAGCAGCGGTTGAGATTCTTTAGAACCGGACTTGCCACTAGAAACAGCAGAGTTATGGCCGCCCGAGCTATTTTTTTCTAATTGTTCAATAAGACTGGTCTGGTATTCGATAATAGCAATTAAATCCTTTTTTGAAAGCGTTCTCAAAGGCATAAGTTTCACTTCCTCTCCGAATGGCTGCCTAGCCTCATTCCGATAATATATTTCAATGAAAATTTTATATTTTATTTAAAAATAACATGCTAAATACCTTTAGAATAGGTAAATTGTAATAAATACATCATGTTTTTAATTTATCCCTGTTCCAATTCTTTATTTTTTTGATCTATACTCTACGGAATATCTGGTTACTTAAATTAATATCTTTCTATATATCACTGTGTTTTTCTTAGGATAATTTGTTTTATACTGTTTTGCTGTTGATTCATGTTTGTTAATTCACTCATTTTGTATAAATATAAAAAACACTTTGCGCAGGCAAAGTGTCGATAGGTATGATTCTTCCCACTTTCCCTACGCTGGCATTACCCAACAGGTGATCACGGTCTACAACGGGTTAGTTGTACTCTCAGCCTGATCCCACAGGCTCCCGACGGTTTGTTTGATTCAAATTCTACTCTTTATTCCTTTTTAATGCAACGGGATTTTTTATAAAGAAAAAACGATCCCTTTTCTGTTCGTTTCTTTACCTATTTTTAAACGGACAAAGCGTTTATCCAAGAACAAATTAATTGTACTTAAAAACTGTAAGTACTAAGACTACTTAATACTTTCTAATGCCTGCTTTACATTCGCATAAGACTCAATTGTAGACAAGCTGATCCCGCTATTTATCACAGTTTGTGCTAATTCAGGCCGCAGACCTGTGGTAATAACATGCACTCCCATTAAACGAAGCATTTCTCCTATTTGATAAAGATACTCTGCAATTTGTTTATTGATTGTTAAAATACCCGAAAAATCAGCAATCACATGGTCTACCTCCAGGATGGGAATTTTAGGAACAACATGTTCCATGATATGATTTGCTTTGTAAGCATCTATATCACCAACCAACGGAAGAATCACAATTCCATCTTTTACGGGTACGAGAGGCGCCGATAATGCAGCCAATTCCTTTTGAGTTTCTTCTCTAAATTGATCTGAAAGGCGTTCGAAAGCAAAAATAGTTTCGTTTAAGCTGATATCTAACATCATGTTGATTTGTTTTATGATCAGAGCATTTTCTTTTAAAGATAACCCAAGCTCTGTACTAACTCTTGTGAAGATTTCGTTAAAAACAGTTCTGGTTGGAGGATAACGGACAACAATTTCCGAGATTTTCCCTCCTGATGATACTTGCATAGCTGCATTCTTCTTACTCCATTCGATGAGGGTATTCGGAACTGTATCTTGATCTTCATCCATAAGTGATTCCCCCAAAAAGCCCAAAAGCTCCACATACATGTGGATAGCTTGTTCTTTCTCCCAAAGTGGAATATTTAAATTCATTTTATGAAGAACAGCTTCAACTACTTCACCAGCTAGAAGCTCTGCATTTTCAGCCATATATTTTGATAAATTTATAAACGAAGCCATTCGTCATCACGCCTTTTTCTTTAGTCGTTAACTTATTATAAACTTCGTATCATGAATATACTGTGGGAAAATTTGTATCATGTTATACTTTCTAATAAAAAACTTTTGTTTATTGGACCCGTGTCGACAAAAAGCGTATATAATCCGTTTAGCGGTTATCCGCTTTTTATTGATTGAGGTTAGTATCTTACATAATCAATCCTTAGAGGAATGAAGTGTACTGATACATGAGATAAGACGGCTAATATGATAATAAACTAACCGTTAGTAAAAGTGAATATGAATATGAATCCATATAGGCGCATTGCTGGAATGAAAAAATGCATTTAAAAGGGGAAATATTGAAAATAAACTCCGGTACCCGCCCGTGTATTGGAGAGTTACATGGGGAAATATTAATGAAGTGCAGCGTGTCTTAAATATGACAAGGAAATTATTTAAGCTAAAGAAATTTTACATACTTGTTATAAAAACAGTTGTAACTACCTTTTATTTTTCATACTTCATTAGGTTTAGAGGGTGCTTTTATTATTAGCCGGTGCTGATTTCACACATTATCGTTTTTTCAGGTTAGTCCATAAAGCAGTAATTTTACACATGGCTCGGCTCAAAAACCTGTATCTGAACGTGTGTGTGTTTGAGAAAAGATGACCGACAAGACCAGTAAAAAAGCCCGTCGAAGGTTCTCGAACGGGCTACTTCGTTGTTCTTTTTAAGTTTTTATTCATTAGATTGTAAAATAAAAGAATAGAATTTCTTATGATAATGCGTACCGTCATAAGAATCCCCTGCTTTACATGTTACTCAACACGAGAGTGAGCATGCTTTTCATCAAAAACGTGTCTATCAAGATATTTGTGGAAGAACCATTCACCAACTGCAATAGCAATTGCCGAGATAAAAGAAGCTGCTAGAACATCTCCATCATTGATAAATAGTGATTTACCCATAAGCCAAACGACAAAGAAAGCTAATACGGCATCCGATACAGTCGCAATACCATTTCTCTTAGAGTGATCTGCATTACGCTCACGATCATCACCTGCTTTGCGGAATACAAGCAAGTCCCCAACTACATAAGCGAGAATTGTAAGAACAGCACTGATAAGGAGCGTATCGCTGAACTCCCCATCGTACATTCCAGTAAGTACAATCCCAAGTACGACTGTGACCATCACAAATTTAATAATAAGTGCTTTTACATGATCCATGTTCATTTCCTCCTTTTTCTTTGATGCTCATTTAATACCCTAAATAGAAATAATAAACACCTGCTTTGTTTTTTTTACAGACTTTCCAAGCGGGAAAGCCCACTTTTTCAGAGGTGGGATGAGAGCGAGGTCGAACCGGACATGTCTTCAGGTATGTCAAAGGTTCGATTTTTTTATTTTTTAAAATTTTAGCATTTGCGTAACGAACATAGGTTTTGTATACTTGTTCTATAAAAGAAAATTGGAAAGGAGGCTTAAAAGTGGAAACTATTTCATTAAGGTTGGAGCTAATGAAACCAACGGAAACAAAGAAACAGATGTATCAAAAAATGACCGAATTAAATACTTCTTTTTCAAACTGGCTGCTAAGTTATGAAGAACTGTCTAAAGCAACGTCCAAGGTCTACAAGCTTTTTTCGCAAGAAAAACTACCTTCGGCAGTAGTGAATCAAACCATCCGTGAAGTGAAATCCAAGAAAAAGAATCAAAAAGCAAAAACGTTTCGCCGTTTCTGGTGCGGTTTTAACAATCAAAACCTCGCTATCGAAAAGGAAAATGGTTTATATAAGCTGTCTTTCCCTACATTAGAAAAGAGAATTGGTGTACCGGTTATCGCAGAAGTGTATCAGCAGCACTGGCTGGATAACATTCTTTCCGGGCAGGCAAAACAAGGAGCCGCTGAGCTGTATGAGAAAAAAGGCAAATGGTATATCTCGCTTTCTATTTCGTTTGAACCAAAACGAGCTGCTTCTTCATCAAAAGTGATGGGCATCGATGTAGGGCTGAGCTATTTAGCTGCTGCCTCGGTTGGTACGAAAACGCTCTTCTTTCGCGGAAACGAGGCTGCTTTCATTCGAAGAACATTTTCTTCAAGAAGAAAAAAGTTAGGAAAGCGAAAGCTTCTCTCCGTTATTAAAAAATCGAAAAACAAAGAATCACAGTGGATGAAAAATCTAAATCATAAAATGAGCCGGCAAATTGTTCGTTTCGCTGCAGAGAACGGTGTTCGCTGCATTCGAATGGAAGATTTGACGGGTATTCGTCGTAAAGCAAAATCAAAAAAAGACGCAGGCAGAAATCTGCATTCCTGGGCACATTATCAGCTTCAACAGTTTATTGAATACAAAGCAAAAATGGCTGGTATTCAAGTTGAGTACGTGAATCCATATCACACTTCCCAAACGTGTAAATGTGGCCATGTAGACAAAAAGAATCGAAAAAGACACACGTTTACGTGTGTCAAATGCCAGTACACACTTCACGCTGATGTAAATGCGGCCATTAATATTTCGAAAGCCATCAGCGGCCTTGCAAAAAAGAAAGACAAGCAAGCAGCTTAACACCTAGTCCTGTGGTAACAGCAGGACCGCCTGTAAGGTACATGTATGCCGAAGGCATACATAACGAAGCAGGATGGGCTGATGACACCGCCCCTAACTGAAGGCGAATTCTAAACAGAAATGGACAGTGAATGGTTCCGCACTTCAGAATCCCACCCGTCTCACCGCAAGGTGAAGGGCTTGCGGCTTTAGCCGTGGGAGTGTCAAATCCATCATGGTACAGGAAAATCTTTTAAGATTAACTTGCCATTTTTCTTTACTTAATTCTTTATACACAACAAGCCGAATGTGTCCGACCCTTCGGAACTGTCTTACGGCAATTATGAAAGACCCTTTTATCCTTTTTGTGCTGGAAGTTCCTACGTTGTTCGAAATGGTAAAGTTGCAGACGACGGGTTACGCAATTTCTGGATGGTTTACAGATGCCTTAACAATTGCCGCCGAGCTCTCCTCCCCAAAAGTTTATTCCGATTTATGGGATATGCAGCTTTATTTAATTGAAGGAATGGATCACAAAAACGTGCTTTCACTCGACCGTAGATTTTATCAGAAAAAAATTAATAAACTTGCAGAAGTTACAGGCCAAAAAACGGTGCTGCTGCCCTATGCATGCCCAGCTAAAAAATGAAGTAAAAAAGATCGATGGATCATTCACACATGAAAGATGCCCGGTTAAATGGTGTTTCTGTTGAGTTAGCGGAATTTATTAAGCGCTCCGTTAAATAGGGGCATGTACGGCATGCACTAGAATATGAGGCACTCGGCATCGAGCCGGAAAAGGAACTACTGTCAATATTGTTGTCCGTGGATATTAAGGACTTGGCTGAGGAACAGACCAGCGAAAGTATGCAAGACATTGCCGCGGAAATCTTCGAAGAATTGTGTCACAGAGAAAGAAACTTCAGCGGTACTACCCGTTAACAATTATATTTTATAAAGCAAAACGGAGCTGATCAGTAAGGATTAGCTCTTTGTTTTATAGCCCCCCAAGTTTAGAAAGGAGCCGCAGGTGATTATTCTTGTTTGTCCGTACCTGTCTTTCTAAGATTATGGAAAACAAATAGAAAGGCTGACAGCATTTTTACAATTCAATAACAATAACCAAACCCCCTCGGCATAGAGGAGGCTTTTAATGTACATTTTAACGTTCTAAGAAAATACGTACTTAAATAAATGTGTCTTCCCCTAAAATTTCAGGAATTTGAAGCATTTCGAATATAAACTGAACATCCTCATTCACTTGAGAAATAGTGACTTTAACTCCTTTTGCTTTCAAAGATTGAACGATAGTTAACAGTAAACCCATTCCCGATGAATCGACAAATGGCACGTTTTCAAAATTAATATTCACTAGCTTGTAATTCTCTATAGCAGGCAGTAATTCTTCTTCCACTACTTCAGTGGAATCAATATCTAAATCACCATTGAACAACACAATAAGATTCTCATCTGCCGTCTCTTTCAGTAAAAAATCAATCACGCAGTTCCCTCCATGTTATTCAAATGAAATTTTCTCATTCTTGTCTAAATAGGCAATAATATGCTTCCTTGTTTCTATAAAATTGTACTGGGCATTTCCTATTTTTATCGATGTTCCGTCCATTGCTGTATCAATATAAATTTTCTGGTCTCTCGGCACACTTATTAAGGTAGGCGTTCGGCTCTCAGACCCTGCTTCGTTAACTTTTGCACCTAATTGGCCAAATACTTCTCCTCCTCGCAATGCACCCTTAATATTCAATTTACCGCCAGCAACTATTTTTGTATTGACACTTCCCTGTTCCGTTACTTTTACATCACCGCTGCAATATAAACGACTGTTTAATGCATTTGGGATAACGATATAAGAGTTAGGCTCTACAGGCATTTGGCTTAATTCATGCAGCTCTTGTAATTTCTTTGACAATTCCATAATCCATTCAATTGAGATCACTTCTTTAGATAACGATAAAAAAAGCTTTGATAATGATGCCGCTGTTTCCATCCATATTTTATCCGTTAAATAGTTTTCTCCCTTTTTGACTGTCTTTACATATTGTTTAATCAAAGCAGGAAATGTGCTAAACTTTTTTTCTAATAGTAATTTTATTAATGGCTGCAATCCATTTCTAGAAAGATCATTCGCTTTAAATCCAGGCGATGACATTAGCTGCTTCATTATTTGAATGATGCGTATTAAATCTTTATTAATAGGCTCTAATAAATTTCCGACTTCTGCAACAACTATATTATTTTTTCCAGCTGTTATCTCCGAGCTAACAATGTTCCCACTGACAACGACTGCCCCGGATGCAGTTAGAGAAGCCATATTTACAGATTTATGCACAACAATATTTCCTTCAGCTTCTACTTTCATACGCTCGCATACTTCTCCTGTAATCTCCACATCACCCATAAAACGTATATTTCCAGAAGAAAGATCTACATTTCCTTGATGTATTAATTTTGGCATTACAGAAAATTTTACAATATTCCCCCTTTCTTCAAAGTATGGACGTCCTGATTTAATAGCAATGATTTTATTATCAACTACGGTAATTCCTCGTCCTATTTTTACAAAGACATGAGCTGCTTGTTTTGGAGGAATAGGTTCATTGGTTACGGTTCTTCCTGGCTTTCCTGGAATGGGAGGGTGTAATATGGCAATGACTGTACCAACTTCTACATTTGGAATGGTTTTAAATTCCCGATAATCCACCCGGCCATCTTCATTTTCTTTTAACTTGTTCTCTGTTTTAGTATTAATTTTAAGCTCGATGTATCCGTCTTTTCCGGGTATTGCCTCTATTCCTGAGGCAATGGTAAAAACCACTGGCTCAGATGCTTCTGTTGCTTTTATAATTTCACCTTGATGAAAACCATGTTTAACCCCCAAATCTGCTAATTTATTCACAACATCTTCGTAAGATAACGTATTTTGCACTTCTTTTCTTTCTTCAATCACTAGATCAATGTGCTGGGCTGGCTCAGTATCACACAAGGATCGGGTAATTTTATAACCAGGTTCAATATGAAGCTCTACATGTAATTTTTGTGGATCCATTACTAGTTCCCAACTAGTTTCTTTTTCTTCACTTTCCAACTGTATTTTATACTCATCTTTTTCAGTCATGACAAAGGTGCGTTCTTGAATTATCTGGTTGTTTCTATACACTTTCACTCCATCCGGTATTGTGACCATGGGAAAACGTGTAGGAGAACACTCGCACAATAGCACTCCATTTTTTACCCAGGCATTGCCTGTCAGACTTTCCGATTGAGGTTTCGTCCACTCGTCTTGTTTTAATTCGTTTTCTTGTTCTACTGTAAGAAACTCAGGCATGCTTTTTGAATCTGGAATGTTATCAATCCAGTCATTGATTACTTCAAATGGATCAACATCTATTTGATTTTCTTCACTTTCTTGTTTCTGAATAGGTTTTTGTTCTAATTTTGTAAGCTTCACAATTGCGGCTTTTGATTTCATTTTAAAAAAACTTTTAGATTCCTGCTGAATAATTTCAATATTAACTTCGTCTTTCGAAACTTCCAGTAAGTTAAGACCTGTCTCTATGGCTTCTTGAATTGTTTTCCCTTTTGAAACAATACTTTGCATCGACTTTCCCCCCCTACTTCATTACTGGAGAATTTAAACTGGATATTTCCGCTTCCTGTTCACCAATCTTTAATAAAACCATTGTAATATCATCTCTTTGAGGAGCACCTTCAGTGAAATCTTCAATCGATGCTAAAATATTTTTTTCAATCTCGCTTACACTATTTTGCTTGTTTTCCAATAGAGCAGCAATAAGACGGTGCAATTTATACTGTTCACTGCTATTATTTTGTGCTTCGATAATGCCATCTGTATAAAAGAAAATGATATCTTGTTTGTCTAGGTGGACCGTCTGATTATGATATACCTGGTTGGGCAATCCCCCTACCATGATTCCTTTAACTCTCGGCAATTCCTCGACTACTTTTTCTTTTCCTTTAATATAAAGCGGCAAAGTGTGGCCCGCATTTGCATAGGTGAGTTCATAAGTTTTAGGATCCCAGTCCGCACATATTAATGTTACAAAGGATTTAAGCGTCCTCAAATCATCGTAAAGCGCCTGGTTCATGGATTTCAACGTATCAGCTGGACTTTTAGTCGTTTCCGCCGCACTTCGAAAAGCGCCTCTTGTTAAAATCATCAGCATAGCAGCGGGAATGCCTTTTCCCATTACATCACCGACCACAATTCGAATTTTTCCATTTACCAGTGGATAAAAATCAAAGTAATCTCCGCCAATAAGACGGGCAGGAATAGAAGAACCGGAAACTTCTCCACCTTCAAAAACAGGTGTTTTCCCATTTAAAAGCTGCAATTGAATATTTCTTGCCAATTTGATTTCCCGCTTTAGCGTTTTATCTAAAACAGTTGGGTCATGGCTATTCTGATGTATAAATGTCGCGCTATCTTTATACATCAGATAACCTCCCCGTCAAACGCTTCTAAGATATCGTACAGCCCTACTGTTTCAAATACTTCATTTGTTATTTCATCAATACCCTGAAGCTTAAGTTTGAAATTCTTTTCTTTGGATAAATAAATGGCATTCATTATAGAGCCAATTCCTGTAGAATCTATAAACTCAAGACTTGAGAAATCTATTAAAACAGTTTCTACATTGCCTATATCCTCCATATAAAGGTCAATAATATTAGTGGTAGTAATATCAATAAGTCCTTTAATTTTAAGAATTGCCGTAACATTTTGTACTTCTTTTTCAATAGTGAGCATTTTTAAACCTCCTTAAAGCTTAAATTTGCTGATATGCTTGAGTAAGATATTAGAGATGGCAGAAAGCTCGCTTGATTGTTCATGAAGAGACTGCATTAAATCCGATAACGTAATGGTTGCATTCGTTACAGCTGCAGTACGGTCCGTTGCGACCTTTTTCATCCTCTCGACATTCTCTATAACGGACGAGTTTTCTTTAGTTGGTTCTAAAGCATTTAATACATCATTTAAAAATTCCGTAATTTCATACAATTGCTCTCTTGATTTCATTGTCGCTTCTGTTGATACTGCATACATTTTATCCAAAGACTGCGCCGTTTCCATTTCCAAAATCATAGAAAGCCGCTGTGTTTTTTTTGCTTGTTCCTGGGTGTCTGTGACAAGCTGGTTTAACTTTTCTACCATTCTATTGGTTGTTTTTGATAACGTATCCAGCTCACTTCCATCGTTCACTTTACTTTTTGCTGTAAGATTGCCTTCTTCTAAAAGATTAATCTGTCTCATGATTTTTAGTATATTTCCATAGATTCTATTGAAAAATTTCACAATAAGTAGAAACAATGATAATAACGAAATTAATCCAGTTAAAATTAGAATAATTGAATGTTTGTAGATAGGAGCACTCATTTCTTCATAATCCAGCGCAATATAAATCACTTTATTTTCATTTACTGGCAAGAACGTTTTATATACTTTTTTGCCGTTGTTTTTTTGAATGTACGTCACAACTTTTTTACTTTTTGTTGAGTTTATTAGCGTTTCTACATCCTTTTTTGTTTCATATTCAAACTTTCCATGTACAATTTTATTCAAAGGTGGGTATATTTTTTCTGCTAAGCTTGGATCTTTATAAACTCTGTTATCTAGCACGGCAATTTCTTCTACAAACGGATTATCTTTTCTTGAGGCTTTTATCCAAGCGTCAGGCCCTGTCGCGTTTGTGAATTTATATACCTCATTTGCTTCTATATACGGGTTAATGATATAGTCTGTCCCTTTCACGTGGTAATATGCATATTTGAAAAATACGGATTCCTCTTCATTTGATGCAGATTGAGAGATCGGAATAATAAATAGATTGTTTGTCATGTATGAATAATATCCATCATTTGTCGGTGGCTTATCCTTCAGCATATCATCCATATTGCTGTACCCGTCTTCGCTAAACTCTTTTAAACTAAACCCTATTTCATTTCTATCACTTGATTTTGTTCCAATGATATCAGTTTTATCCTCTGTTCTTGCGAATAAAGTAATGCCTGCAAGTCCTAATTCGTTTCTTATGCTGATTAGTTCTTCAGTTGTGATTTCGTCAATGGTTTGATTCTTTATCAAATCGGCAATATGCACTGCATAAGATTCCATTTTTAAATCTATTTGTTTTTCTATATTTAAGGCCGCTAAGTTAGTTGAAGTTATTCCCTGTTCTATACTTTTAGCAATTAAATCGGCTTCTTTATTGACGCTTTTTTGTACTTGTTCCTGAATTAAATAAATTTGAAATACGCCGGAGACAAGCGATATGACTAAAAGAATAATAAAAGCTTTGACAATAAACTGTGTTTTTAATGATGCAGGTCTCATTGCTCTGCCTCCGAAGCCCCGCTGTTAGCTGCCAGCTTCTTTAGCTTTAATTTATCTATTTTTCCTTGGTTCATCGGCAATTCTTCTAATTGATAAATTTCATCGGGTACCTTATATCTCGCTATCTCCCTTTTACATAAATTGTATAATTCTGTATGTGGAACCAGCACTTCTCCTGTAATAAATGCCACTACTTTTTCTCCTAAAATTGGATGTGGTACGCCTACTATACTCACACTTTTTACGTGTTTATGTTTAGCCAACACCTTTTCCACTTCACCTGGTATTACTTGCTGTCCACCCTTTTTAATCATGTCTTTCTTTCTTCCAATCAGTTGTATGTTTCCATTTTCCAGCCTGGTTCCTAAATCCCCTGTATAATACCAACCTTTTTCTAATACTTCCTTTGTCAAATCTGATCTTTTATAATATCCATTCAATACAGCGGGAGATTTAAAAACTAATTCATCATCGTGCCCTATTCTCGCCTCTATACCGTCCACTAAATCCCATCCGGATTTATACAATTCTTTCATATCCTTTTTTACCAGTAAAATTCCTTGCTCAGATATTCCGTAACACGCCGTCAACATGCAATGCTCCATTCCTTTTAATGACTCAATAAAAGCAGGCGTGACCGGCTCTCCAGAGATCATAATTCTATCAAGTCTTTCTAAAACGTCTCTATTTCCCTGCTGTAAAAATAAATTCAATGAATTGTACGCGGAAGGTGTAGCTACTATTTTGTTGCAATGGTGATTCCTCAAATAATTGATAATTTTAAAAACATCAAAACTCTCTGGAAAGATTATCTTTGTCCCATTCTTTAAACTTGTAAGTAACCAGGCAATCCCGTAAGGCGAATTTAAAGGGAAAGTAGAAAATATCGCATCCTCCTCAGATAATTTAAACTCTTTTTCAATCTGGTTTATCCAGCTTTTCCATGAGTTCATATTGATCATAATTCCCTTTGGAGCGCCGGTGCTTCCAGACGAGCATCCTATCACGTCAATTTTTTCCTTATCCTGCTCGTATTTTTCTCCATTACTTTTATTTAATTTCCATTGATTATTTTCTTGGAAATAAAAATTCACTTGTTTTCCTTCTTTGTCGACCCATCTTTTCACTAATTGTATTTGTTCTGTATGATCGTTATTTTGAGCTGTAAATATAAAATGAGGTTTGGTTAGTTCTAGTACGGATGTTAAATCATGATTTTTAAATTGATGACTTATGGGTACTATTGTCCCACCTAGTTTGTTTATTGCAATAAATAATGCTGTATAAGTAAATACTGACGGGATAATTAAGGCGGCTCTGTAGCCAGTTAAATCCCCATATTCGCTTAACATTGATTTATATTTTTTTATTTCCTTTTTTAGTTCCCCATACGTGTAAGAATTTGTTAACGTAGACAAAGCGGTTTTGTGACTAGCTTTTTCCTTCTCGACTACCAGGTTATCAGTCCTATTAAAAATGATGTCATAAAAAGTTTCCATTTCCCTTACTCCCTTGTAAAAGCAGTAAACATGCTTCCCACAGATACCAAGTCATCATTACTTTGTATTTTACTTATGTCTATGCCAAATCTAGTTTGAATTTCAATTACTAAATTCACCATTTGAAGTGAATCGATTTCCAAATCTTCTTTAAAAGAAGAGTGTTCCTGAATTTCGTTTAAGGGCAGTTTGGAAATCTCCGAAATTACATGTTTTAAATTGTCAAACGTCATGAGGATCAGCACCTTTCTGTAGCCAATCTGCTATTATTTCTCTTATTTCCGGCAGTGAATTATTGCAACAATGGCCTTCCTGTTCATATACTTTTAAACAACTACTTCTAGGGAGCTTCTTATATAAATTATCAATATCCTGCCCAGCCACCATTACATCTTTTTTGCCATGTACTAAAAAAACTGGGTTTAAAAAATGCAGGTGATCAAAGGAAGGAAGCATATTCTTTTCTCCCATTTCCAAAATATATTCTGTCCGTTCAATGAAATATTCCGGCATCTGTATTTCTTGATTTAAAAAGGCAGGTGAGACAGCTGCAGCTTTGGTCACTTTAGGATTACAGCTTCCATAGATAGCCCAAGAAGCGCCCGAACTCGTACCAAATAAGTACAGTGGCACACGTGGAAATTGAGCATGTGTATAATCGATTAATGCATCAATAAACCTTCCCCATCGCTCCGTTGAACCTCTTATCTCATAGTCTGTGTATGTTTGACCTTGCCCAGGTCCGTCAAAGCTGACTGTGATAAAATTATGTTTTAGAAAATCCAGTTCATATGTGAAGAGTTCCTCTTTTGCTGAGTCAATTGGGTTAATAATGATTACAATCCCAGCTGGGCTATGTGGAATTCGCAGTCTGCCTGAATATTTTTCTCTTTCGATCGAAAGTTGAACGTGCTTGGTTTTAAATTGTGAAAGGTGGTCAGCCTGAAAAAAAGCATGTAAACTTTTATGCAGACACACGCTTTTTTCTTCATTCCTTTCGGGTATCAACCAATACATTAACTGATAGTGAAGTCCTGCCAGCTGAAAACAATGCTCTGCTTCTTGCCTGCAGTCTGTTTCCTTTGCTAATGAAATCGATTGCGCTGCCAGTTCACTCCAGCCTTCCATCCATATGTCTTTAGTTAAGAAAGATTTACGCATGCTATTTACATGAGCTTCTTTTAAACCATGGGCTTTCCATCTATCCCAAAACCCATCTATTAAAGAAGCCGTTATAAGAGTTTTATCAATTGTTGATAAATATTTTCTTTTATCATCCTGTTGCATTTAATTCACCTCCTTTATTTTTGTTCATATCAAATGTCAAAATGATTGTTGATCCTTTGGAAGACGTATACAATAAGATACGTTTTGACATTTTCATCATGAGAGTAAAGCCTTGTCCAAGAGATTGTTTTGTGGAAAATCCAGCTAATAAAGTGGTTCTGGGTAAGTCTTCCAAAGAAAACCCTGGACCATTATCCTCAACTATAAATCGGATCTCATGATTTTTTTCATCCTTGATCAGCGTCATTTTTCCTTCTTCAGCATGCTTGATTGTATTCGTGATAGCTTCTGACAAAACCAGCAGCAAGCTCATAATAGAAGATGTGCCTAAATTTTGTAATTCAAGGCTTGCTTTGGCTAGATTACGGCACACAGGAATATCAGAACGGGCCTTAATTGTTCCTTCACAAAAGACAATTCCTTTTCGATAACTATCTGCTTCCTCTTTGGAAATAAGCAAAAACTTCTCCTGGGTCGCTGCGTAAATAACATCCCTGTATATAAGCCATTTCTCATCCATCTGCGAACTTACATTCACTTTATTTTCTTGAACAGATTTTTCGTAAGAGAGAGCGAACAAATCCGTTTTATGCATTTCATAAGCTTTTAGCAATATATTTTGAATATCAGGACTTACATCCATGTTTTTTATTTCGGCTGGAATGTTTTCCTCTAATTTATTCCACTTAAGCATTTGTTCACTTAAATAAATAAGGTATTCATTTTGGTTTTCTTTATCTGAATCAGCAAAGGAGAGTCGTGAGAATGATAGATAAAATAATATGGCTGTCTCGTCTGAATGCAAACCTATATACTGGCCTAGTTTTCTTGCAAGAAATCCTCTTTTTGTCATATAGTCCAAGTCTGAATAGGACATTTGTAAAGGAAAAGACGGAGCACCAATAATCGTTTCCCTGGAAGAATCTTTAAAAACTTTATTAATAAACCGCCTCAAATCACAGCCTCCTTTTACACAATTCCCAAAGGAGGCATAATAGTCAATTTGTCTATATATGCACCGGAAGGTTGATTAATTAAGTTCATTAAATGCTGCGCGACTATTTTTTTGGGGGGGATATTTGATAAATTCGGTTTCGGATTAATTTGATCCCAAAAACTGCTGCTGAAAGCTCCAGGTAACACAGCTGTCACCTGAACGCCTTTTGTTCGGAGTTTAAACTGCAGCACCTTTATTAAACCAATTGGGCCGAATTTGGAAGCAAAATACCCTCCTCCACCAGCTAATGCAGTTGTACCTGCTATAGAAATTAAATTTATAGTATGCCCCTGTTGCTTCTTTTCCATGTGCCGTCCAAAGCATTTACAGTTTAAATATGTTCCCCGTAAGTTAACCGCGATCATTTGGTCAAAATCTTCTGTTGAAGAATCTATTATGCTTGTAGATGTACCAGTACCTGCAGAATTAATTAACACATCAATCGTGCCGAAATGAGCCATAGCTTGTTTACAAAATGCTTCAACGGAACCTTCACTGGTTAAACCTACTGGCAGTTCTAGTGAATGTTCTTTTCTATTTACTTTGCTGCTTCGGCTTTCGAGCACAACATTAGCTCCGTTCTCTAAAAGCAATTCAGCTGTTTCTTTGCCAATTCCTTTACTTGAGCCGGTAATAACGATAGTTTTTCCTTTTAATGATGGATTCAAAATCATTCCCTACTCCTTATCAGGTCCGTAGTATTCAAAATAATTCTTTTCTGTTTCATACAGTCCGATTTTATAAAGGTTACTAAGTTTTGGTACTAACAGATCCCAGGCTACAACCGCCATGTTTTCTGATGTAGGATTTAACTCTTTAAATTCTTCTGTATCTAAATTTAAATGTTTATGATCAAATTTTTTCACAATCTCTTGGTCTACAATACTGTCTAATTCGGCAAGATCGGCAATCATTCCCGTAACCGGATCCGGAGTGCCTCTGACTGTGACCTCTAAATAATAGTTATGTCCATGGCCATATGGATTATTGCATTTACCAAAAATTCCTTTATTTTCATCATCGGTTAATAGATTGCTGTGTAATCGGTGCGCCGTGCAAAAATGATACTTTCTCGTTAATCGAACCACTTCTTCATCCTCCTTTTCCGAATATAAATATTCATTTTCATACAATCTAATTTTGTGAAGGCGGCAGCCTGCTATTTTCCCATCTATTGACTTCCATATATAATTCGCTATATTTTCTGTAGTTGAAATTTTTTCTTTAAAATATTCGTTTTCTTTATTCAAAAATTTCCCGTCTAATTCTTTTTCTACAAAGGATTTAACAACTTTATCAATATCCATAATATTTACAACAATGCCGGATTTTTTATCAATTGTTCCTTTTACCATGACTTCAAGTCGGTAATCGTGTCCATGACCATTTGGATTGCTGCATAGACCAAAGACAGCTCTGTTTTTTTCCTCGGTCCATTCGTTAATTCGGTAAGAATGAACAGCAGAAAAGTACATTTTTCTTGAAAGATATAGCATACTGGATGTCCCCTTCCTATTCACTTCTTAAAAGAGCCTGCTCAAACTCCCGAACGAGCGATGTATTTTCTTTAAATACGCCTTTTTTAATTGTTGTAACAGTGGAACTGCCTGGTTTTTTTACTCCCCGCGCGCACATGCAAAGATGCTGGCCTTCAATACTGACAATAACCCCTTCCGGCTGAAGTACATTCATTACTGCTTCTGCAATTTGCTGTGTCATTCTTTCTTGAACCTGTGGTCTTTTAGACGTCAATTCTACAAGTCGGGCAAATTTACTTAGTCCGACAACCTGACCATTTGGAATGTATGCAATATGCGCTTTTCCGAAGAAAGGAACCAAATGATGCTCACAAAACGTATAATAGGTAATATCTTTTACTACAACCATTCCTTCATACTGTTCCTCAAATGTTGTTGTTAAAGCTAATTCAGGTGCAATCCCTACCCCTGAAAATACTTCCTCCAGCATTTTTGCTACCCTTTTTGGCGTTTCCCTGAGTCCTTCACGATCTGTATCTTCACCTATTAACTCTAAAATTGAGTGAATATGATCTTCTACCAATTGTTTGTTCAGGCCAATTGTCATGAAATTCTCTCCTTAATATTTTTTAAATACAAAAAAAGCCCGCCAAAAGAATGGCAGGCATATTCGAAAAAGGGATTATTTGTTATATTTTAAAATAATCCCTTTTTCAAATTATCCAATTCTTTCGGTAACCCGGCGATCATAGCTTTTTAAAACCTTAGACCCGTAGCTTTGCGTCCTTACCTTTCGATAAGTTTGCCATTATCGTAGAACTATTGTTATAGGTATTTAATAATATATTCCTTATGTGGTGATTATATATTTATTTGGATATTTTTTCAACATTATATAAAAATAATTATCTTTTTTAATTTCATTTACAGATAATTACTATGTTAAACCGAGTATCTTTGTCTAGTAATACATTCTATATTCGCTCTTGAAAATTTTTTTTGCTTTGCTCAAGGCCTCATCTCAGTGTTTCAAATGATGCCGATAACATCCAATCCTAGTCTCCGCACCCAATTCTATTTGGGCATTATTGAAATAAAGGGCTCCTAAAATGAGCCATACTTTTACTTGACAATAAAATGAAAAAAAAAGTAAGGAAACAAAAAAGTTATTATGACCGTCCTTTATCAAATAACGATTTTCCACGTGCGTAACGACGCTCTACGCTGATTCGACTTCTATTAAGTTTTTTGCCAATCTCATCAAAACTCCATCCATCTTCTCTCCACTTTAAAAGGAGTTCAACTTCTTTTGTTGTCCAGCGTGTATAAGTCTTTATTGTTTTACCTGCAGGAGTATTGCGAGCTTCCTCTACCCAGTCCGGCTCAGGAGGCAGGGCATGTTTTTCAATGAGACTGAAATCGATTTTCTGCTGATTGTGTTTTGCCCAGTTCCAAAAAGAATGGACATCAATAAGGTGAAATTTTCGTTCGCAGCATGTTATACGTGATATGGCTTCCAGTCCATAAAACTGAACCCAATTGTATACGGTTTTTCTGTCCACATTCAAGGCTTTAGCCAGCTCACTCCCGGTTAAAAGACCTGTAGCGTGTTTAGTATTCCCGAGACCCATTCTCTTTAATTTCAATGATACTGCTGTCTCACTTCGATCAAGTTGTCTGGCGATGGCAGATAAGGAGCAGTTGCCCACACGTTTTTGTAGAAAATAAAGGTCTTTTTCTGTCCACCTTTTTCCCATGTTTACCGTTCTCCCCTTTTACATTCGTAAATAGGCTGGAGGCAGCTTGCTGCTTGTTGAGGATTTGCCGGTACAGCATTCAGAAAAGAGAAAAGGGGATCGTCTTCTCTATATTTCCTCAATAAACGAAATACATTGGGTTCAGGTTCTTTTAGCAATGTCATACATTTAATAAAAGGCAGCCCTTTTTCTTGGTCATTTTCCCTTTTGAAAGAGTGTAAGAATCGTACAAATACTAAAGTTGAATCAAAATCATCTAGATAGTTTTGCAACCATAAAAAAGACTTTCCGGTATTCCATTTTAATTCAGTTATTTCTCCTCGCATTTTCCAATCCCACCTTAAGTAGTTATTGGTCCAAATACGGAGTTAGAAACTCTTATTTGGCAACCCGGCTGTCATAATCCTTAAGGATCGTAGACCCGTGGCTTTGCGTCCTTCCCTTTCGAAAAGTTTGCCTTTATCATTACCAATCAATTAAATTGTGTCGAAGTATTTCCAGTCAGTGTTTTTTTATTTGTCTCACTCTATCGAGTCAGTCCCTATTAATAATTACGGGCCTCTTTCTTATTTATTTATAGCTATTAATATAATATATAATCATAAAAAGTTCTCGTTTCGAGAACCTTTCTACATAGAATAGTGCGGAGGACACCCCTGTACTCCCTTGCAAAAGATTCTTTTGATTATGATGTGTATGGAAACACCGACGACATGACGACTTTTACAAGAGCCCATACAGATACCAAATGGGATCTATATTTTTATTTAGAAAAAAGAGATTTCTCGAGACTAATTAATATTTAAAAGGTTTTTTATTAAATAGATTATTTGGTGTTTCAGAAATAAGTAACTGGTTAAGTGGTAAGATAACTTCCACAACGGTCCCTTTATTTACAATACTTTCTAAATGGAGATTTCCGCCATGTTCTTCGATAATTTTGTGGCTGATCATTAAGCCTAATCCAGTGCCTTTTTCTTTTAAGCCGTAAAATGGTTCACCTATACTTTTCATCCGGTCTTCAGAAATACCATGGCCTTGATCAATAAACCTAAACTTGATATGGTCTGGTCCGTGCCTTACTGTTTGAATTTTAATAATTCCGCCATTAGACGTGGCTTCCACAGCGTTTTGAAGAATATGAATAAAAACCCGTTTGATCTGCTGTCCATCACAATAGAGATCTGGCAGCTCGGCATCTGTCTTCTTTACAATTTGAATACTTTTCAGTGCAGCTTGTGTACTGGCTAATGTCATAACATGATCTAAAAGCATGTTTATATCAATTGAAGCTACTTTGCTTACTTGCGGCTTAACAAATGCCAAAAATTCATCAACAACTTTTTCTACATTGCTGATTTCAGACAACATAATATCTGTATAGCCTGGATCATCTAATTCATCCCGCATTAATTGAAGAAAACCTTTTAGTGAAGTAAGAGGAGTCCTTATTTCGTGTGCAACGCCTGCTGCCAACTGGCCAGCAACAGCCAGCTTTTCTGTTCTTCGTATAAATTCCTCTGTCTTTTTCCGTTCCGAAATGTCTCTTGCTACCACAATAATACGTTCTATTTCTCCATTTTCACCAAGTACAGGCGTTTTCTTTGAATCCACGTACACCCAATCGCCATTCGCATGTTTCATTCGGAATTCGAATTGGCTTGGTTTTTGGGTAGAGATCATGTGAAGAAATTCTCTTTGACTGTCAGAAATATCATCAGGATGAACCCTGTCAAAAATCGATTTCCCTTCGTAAAACTCTGGCGGGTATCCCAATACCGTTTCATGTGAAGGGGAAGCATAGAGAATGGTTCCGTCCACATCCAAAACTCTTATTAAATCCTCCATATTATCTGTAATCAGACGATAATTGGCTTCACTCCGTTTTAGGGCTTCTTCAACCTGCTTTCTTTCGGTAATATCAATACAAGAGCCAATAACCTCCACCACTTGTCCGCTTCTTCGGATAGGACGCAGAGAGGCGGCATAATAGACGCCATTTATAATTCCTTCGTATGTTGCATGCTCCTGGCCATTCCATGCCCGCTGGTAATGTTCATTTTTTTGCTCTGCCGCTTCGGAAGGCAGAAAATCGCTCAGTTTCTTCCCGACAACTTGTTCAGGCAGTAAGCCTAGTCGATACAATAGCTCGCCATCACACAATGTATGAATAAATAAACCATCTTCTTCAACAAACTTAAAAATCATCCCTTGCTGCTGACGAACCGTATCCAATAACTCTTGGCGGGCCGTTTCTAACGCTTCTTCCATCCACATTTGATCAGATAATGCTGTTGGAATGCCATTTTGCGGGATAATTTGCTCGATTTTACCGATTTTTTGTGCAAATTCTGCTGCTGGCACCGGTTTGCTGAACAAATATCCCTGACCTTCATTACAAAGATGACGCTGAAGGAAAGCCAGCTGATCTTTTGATTCAACTCCTTCAGCCACAACCTTCATTTTTAACTGATGAGCCATCGTGATAATAGTTTTTGTAATAGCCGCATCATTTGAATCTGCTGTACAGTTACGAATGAATGACTGGTCAATTTTCAATTTATCGATGGGAAGTGCTTTTAAGTAATGAAGGGAGCTATAACCTGTCCCAAAGTCATCCATACTGATTTGGACACCGATCTTTTTTAGTTCCTCTAAAATTTTAAGCCCCTGCTGCATGTCCATTAACATGCTTTCTGTAATCTCAAGCTCAAGATACTGAGGAGAAAGGTCCGTCTCTTTTAAGATCCGCCTCACTATTCCAACTAAATCAGGCTTATACAGCTGGCGGACAGAGAGATTGACCGAAATGACCATAGGAGGCAGTCCCGCTTCCTGCCAGGCCTTATTTTGTGCACATGCAGTGTACAAAATCCATTCACCAATAGGGATAATAAGCCCTGTTTCTTCTGCAAGAGGAATAAACGCCGCTGGGGAAACCAGCCCTTTTTCGGGATGCTGCCAGCGTAATAGTGCTTCTGCTCCAGCCACTTTACCTGAAGACAAATCCACCTTAGGCTGATAATGTAAAAGCAGCTCCTCTTGTTCCAGTGCTTTTCGAAGATCAGTTTCTATCTCCCACTTTTCATACGTATGTTCTGCTATATCAGCATCATAAAACTGATAATGGTTTTTTCCATTCCGCTTTACTTGATGCAGGGCCGAATCAGCCTTTTTTATTAAGGTATCGACATCTTTTCCATCATGCGGATAAAAGCTTATGCCAATGCTTGGCGTTGAATACAGCTCATACTGGTCGACCTGAAAAGGCTTTGTAAAGCTGGCCAAAATACGTTCCGCCACTGCAGACACTTCTTGTCGATTCATATTACAAAGAGAAATAAGAAATTCATCACTGCCGTTTCGCGCCAAATCCTCCTCGGTATCCATACAGTTTTTTAGCCTCTCTGACACTTTCTGTATTAAGCGGTCACCTGTTTCCTGCCCCAGCGAATCATTAATGAACTTAAAGCGGTCTAGATCAATCATAAGAACAGCTAAACCCTTGGTCGTTTCTTGTAACAAATGATTTTTTAAACGGGTATAAAATTGATACCGATTAGACAATCCCGTTAAGGCATCGTGATAAGCCAGGTATTCAATCTTTTCCTCTGCTTTTTTCCGGGCAGTGATATCAAAAAGGGTTCCTGTTATAGCAGGCTTCCCTTTGTAGGTTGTTTTAGATCCAAGCACCTCCAAATGAAGAAGTGTTTGATCTTTTTTTATAGCCCGATATTGATAATGGACATTTGAAAATCCTTCTTCCAGCCTCTTTCCTAGATTCTGATTGACGATTATTCGATCTTCCGTATGGATAAAATTCATAACGTTCGATCCGATGAGTTCTTCCTTTGTGTAACCCAGCATTTCAGCCATTTTCTGATTAACGTACATAATGACTTCATCTTGGATAATATAAATACCCACTACAGATTCCTCTGCCAGGCTTCGATAGTGAGACTCAGCTTCTGTTAAAGCTGCCTGTGTTTGATTAAGTACAGTAATGTCTTTATGAATCCCATACACGCCAACAATTTGATCATTAATAATTATAGGTATATTTGTAACCCTTATTTCAAAGATGTCACCGCTTTTACTAAATATAGCAGTCTCATAGGTTATTGATTTTCCCTCTGCAGCTATTTGGAAATGCTCTAAAGTCTTTTGTAGCCGGCCTGGCACAATATAAGGAATAAAAGATTGATGGAGCATTTCTTCTGAGGTATATCCATAAAGCTCTATCGTTTTATTTATATCTAAAAAGTTTCCTTCCAAGTCAAACGTTATCACTAAATCTGGATTCTGTTGATAAAGAGACTGGTAATACTGCTCATTTTTTTTAAAATCCAACAGTTTCTCTGCCCATTTTTTTTGAATACGGGCCTGAAGGAAAATAATAGTGAACAGAATCAAAATTACAACACCAAGACCAATCATGAGTTCCATATTGCCCCCCAAAAATTAAAATATATTTTCTGCTAGTTCATATTTTAAAACATTAAAAAGACTAAACGGATACCGATTAGCCTTTTTTAATATCTTCGGTAACTGGCTGGCATAATCTTTCGATGTTAGCCCCTATAGTTTTGCGTCTTTATCTTTCGATAAATTTACCATTATTACTTTTTATTCAATACATCACTTGGCCGCATCACTGCTCATTTTAAAACTAGGAAGTGTTACATCTACATATATTAAGGTCACTTTTTCTTCATCCCTCTTAAGATAACAGCACAACCTATGATGTGAGGTTTTCATTTTTAATTTCTAATTTCAGTAAATGGTATTATATACCTACAATACAATAGTTTATATATAAAATCGACATATTTTTCATATATTTTTGATAACTAATCACTAACGTAGTTTTTAGTGCTTGCAACTGAATTCTTAATTGAACCCTTACCTGGTAAGAAACCAAAAAGATACTGACTTATGTTATAGGATTCATAAGTATTTTTGACTTTATTAAAGGTTTGATTTCCTCCATGGAGATAACCTTTGTCAGTTCAAAGGCTTGTCTGTAAATTCGTCCTTTTCCGATCTGGCCACCTGGTTCTAAAAAGATACAATTTAAACGATATTTTGCACCCTAAATACATGCAAAAACTTTTCAGAAATTTATTTAACAATAACCGAGATTAATTAATCTTATCTCATCTTTTGACCGCTACTGTTAGGTTATGAGTACTCAAGAAAGAAAAAAGGCCCGTGATTACGCGCGGGAACTGACCCCTCCCTCATAATCATAAGCCTCTTGTTTAATATTTTATTAATAAACTGTATAATTATAAAAAGTTCTCACTTCGAGAACTCTCTTAGGAGGGATAATATGGATGCCCCCATGTACTGCCTTGCACAAGATTCTTTTGATTATTATGTGTATGGAAACACAGACGACGTGATGATTTTCATAGGAGCCAGTCCAGATATTAAATGGACTTTGTATTTTTATTCAGACAAAAAAGATTTAATAGAAGCTTTAATAAATATCAATAAAAAAAGATCAACGATCATAATGAGTTTATTGTGAATGGTAAAGCTAAAAGAAACATCAAAATCCGGCTGCAGTATGATCCTTGGAATTAGTTTAAGCTCAAAAGGTTTTCGGAGATTTATGTCTCAGAGGTAAGAGACTGGTTAAGCGGTAAAATAACTTCCACGATTGTTCCCTGACCAGGAAAACTTTCCAAATAAATACTTCCGCCATGTTCCTGAACAATTTTGTGGCTAACTACTAAACCTAATCCCGTTCCTTTTTCGTTTAGGCTGTAAAATGGCTCACCTATACTTTTCATTCGATCTTCAGAAATGCCGCGCCCTCGATCGATAAACCTAAACTCAATACTGTTTAATCCACCCTGCATGGCCTGGATTTTAAGGATCCCCCCATTTGAAGTAGCTTCCATCGCATTTTGAAGAATATGAATAAAAGCCCGCTTAATTTGAGGATAGTCACCATAAAAAGAGGGCAGCCCAGACTCTACCTCCTGTACAATTTGAATATTTTTTGGAGTAGTTTGTGTGCTCATTAATGTCCTGACATCTTCTAAAAGAACATTTGGATCGATGGAGGATCTTTTACTTGTCTGCGTCTTCGCAAGGGACAAAAACTCTTTTACTACTTTTTCCACATCATTGATTTCAGATAACATAATATCGGTATAGGCGGGGTTGTCTAATCCATCCTGCATTAATTGAAGAAAACCTTTTACCGAAGTAAGAGGATTCCTTATTTCGTGTGCAACGCCTGCGGCCAGTTGGCCGACCACAGATAGTTTTTCCGTTTTCCGTATAAATTCTTCTGTTTTTTTCCGCTCCGAAATGTCTCTTGCCACAACAATACAGTGTTCTACTTCACCATTCTCGCCAAGTACGGGGGTTACTTTTGATTCCACATGTACCCACTTACCATTTGCATGTTTCATCCGGTACTCGAATTGGCTTGATTTGTGAGTGGATTTCATATAAGAATATTGCTTTTGACCACAGACAATATCATCGGGATGAATCATATCAAAAATTGATTCCCCTTCATACACCTCTGGTGGATACCCTAATATCGTTTTATGGGAAGGAGAAGCATATTTAACAAGGCCATTTATATCTAAAACCCTTATTAAATCAAGCGTATTTTCTGTGATAAGACGATAATTCGCTTCACTCACCTTCAAAGCTTCCTCAGCCTGCTTTCTTTCGGTAATGTCAATACAGGAACCAATAACCTCTACTACTTGTCCGCCTCTTCGAACAGGACGTAAGGAGGCAGTATAATAAATGCCGTTTACAACTCCTTCGTACGTTACATCCGCCTCGCCATTCCATGCCCGCTGGTAATGTTTGTTTATTTCCTCTGCTTTTTCAGAAGGCAGAAAACCACTCAGTTTCTTTCCAATAATTTGTTCAGGAAGAAGCCCCATTCGATACAGCAGCTCGCCATCACATAGGGTATGAATAAAGGAGCCATCCTTTTCAACAAACTTAAAAATCATCCCTTGCTGCTGTCTGACCGTATCCAATAACTCCTGTTGGCTCTTTTCTAACACTTCTTCCATCCACATTTGTTTGGATAATTCTTTTGGAACCCCGTTTTGAGGAATGACCTGTTCAATTTCATCTATTTTTTGTTCTAATTCTGCCGCAGGGACCGGTTTGCTGAACAAATACCCCTGGGCCTCATTACAAAGATTTCGCTGGAGAAAAACCAGATGATCTTTTGTTTCAACCCCCTCAGCAATAACGTCAATTTTTAACTGATGGGCCACTGCAATAATAGCTTTGACAATGGCTGCATCACTCGAATCTGCTGTACAATTGCGGACGAACGACTGGTCAATTTTCAATTTATCAATTGGGAGTTCTTTTAGATAATGGAGAGAGCTGTATCCTGTTCCAAAGTCATCCATACTAACCTGAACACCGATCTCTTTTAATTTCTCTAGAATTTTAAGCCCCTGCTGAATATCCATTAGCATACTTTCTGTAATCTCGAGCTCCAGATATTCGGGTGAAAGCCCCGTTTCTTTTAAAACCGCCTGAACCATTTCAATCAAACCAGGCTGGTAAAGCTGGCGGACGGAAAGGTTGACCGCCGTAACCATTGGGGGCAGTCCTGCTTCCTGCCAGGCTTTATTTTGTGCACATGCGGTGTGTAAAGCCCACTCACCAATCGGGATAATAAGTCCTGTCTCTTCCGCAAGAGGAATAAACTCGGATGGCGGGATTAATCCCTTTTCAGGATGCTGCCAGCGTATCAATGCTTCTACACCACTGATTTTGCCTGAAGACAGATCAAGTTTTGGCTGATAATATAAAAGCAATTCTTCCTGCTCTAGTGCCGTACGCAGATCCATTTCTACTTCCCATTTTTCATAAGAGTGTTCGATTTGATTTGACCGATAAAGCTGATAATTGTTTTTCCCTTTTCGTTTTGCTTGATGCATCGCTGAATCGGCCTTTTTTATCAATGTCTCAACATCTTTTCCATCTCTTGGGTAAAAGCTGACCCCCATACTAGGGGTTATATAAAGTTCATACTGGTCTAGATGGAAAGGCTCCGCAAAGCAGTCAAGAATACGCTGCGCAGCAGCAGACGCTTCTTGATGATTCATGTCCGGCAGAGAAACAAGAAACTCATCTCCGCTATTTCTAGCCACGTTATCTTTGTTCTCGACACATGTATGTAACCTTCTTGCCGCTTCCTGTAATAAGCGATCTCCTATTTCATGCCCCAATGAATCATTAATTTGATTAAAGCGGTCTAAATCAAGGAATAGAACAGCCACACTTTTCGTATTCTCTTTAGACAAAATATTCTCCAGGCGGGTATAGAATTGATACCGATTGACTAAACCCGTTAAGGCATCATGATAAGCCATATATTGAATCGTTTCTTCCGCCTTTTTTCGCGCTGTAATATCCATAACTGTTCCCGTAACGGCAGGCTTTCCCTTGTAAATGGTTTTAGATCCAAGCACCTCTATATGGGCAATTGTTTGATCTTTTTTTACAGCCCTGTATTGGTAATAAACATTTGAGAAGCCGTCTTCCAGCCGATTTTCTATATTATTCCTTACTAGGCTTTGGTCATCTGGATAAATGAAATCCGTCACATTTCTGCCGATTATTTGTTCTTTGCTATAACCCAGCATTTCTGCCAGTTTTCGATTAATATATACGAAAACGCCATTCTGAATAATATAAATACCAGCTAAAGATTCCTCCGCCAAACTCCGATAGTGGGACTCAGCTTCTTCTAAAGCTGCCCGTGTTTGATTCAGCACAGTAATATCTTTAAGAATCCCATACACACCAATCACTTGATTGTTAACGATAATAGGTATATTCGTCACATTTAAGTCGAAGATATCACCATTCTTGCCGTATATAGCCGTCTCGTAGGTTATGGATTTTCCCTTGCTGGCTGTTCGGAAATGTTCTAAAGTCTCTTTTAGCTGACTCGGCACAACTAAAGGGACAAAGGATTGATGCAGGACTTCTTCCGGTGTATAGCCATAGTACTCTATGTTTTTATTTGTGCTTAAAAAGTTCCCCTCTAGATCAAACGTTATAACTAAATCCGGATTCTTTTGATAAAGAGACTGGTAATACTGCTCGTTTTTTTTAAAATCCAAGAAGTTCCCTGGCCATTGTTTCTTGGTACGGACCTGGAGAAAAATAAGAATCAATAAAATCAATATTGCTACACCCAGGCCAATCAAGAGTTCCATATTGCACCTCCAAAAATAATAAAGATATGTTGCAGCTTGTTCATACATCAGGATACCGAAAAAGACTAATCAGATACCGATTAGTCTTTTGTATATCACCGGTAACTGGCTGGCATAATCTTTCGATCTTAGCCCCTATAGTTTTGCGTCTTTACCTTTCGATAAATTTGCCATTATCACTTTTTATTCAATTAACCGCTTGTCCGCGCTGCTATTCATTCTGGAAACATACATTGAATGAAAACACACACTCCTGTAAAGTTTTCTGTAAAATGGCTGTTCATTTTAAAATAGAAAATGTTCCATCTATCCATGTTAAAGGCCTATTTTCTTCCGCTTCTTAAAATAGAAGCAAAATCCTTAATGTAACATCACTTTTTTATTGCCAGTTTATAAAATGGTATTATATACCTATATTAAAGTAACTTATATATAAAATCTATATATTTTTCTACAATTAGTCACTAAGGAGTTTTTAATGCTGGTGTTTCTGTTGAGTTAGCTGATTTTATTAAATGGTCGGCTAAACAAGGTCATGTGCGGTATGCTTCGGAATATGAGGCACTCAGCATTGAATCGGAAGGAGAACTGCTGTCAGTTTCGCTTTCGGTAGATATTAAAGATTGGCTGTGCAAAAAAGGCGAACAGACAGGCAAGAGTATACAGAATATTGCGCAGAGATTCTTGAAGAAGTGTATCAACGGGAACGCCACTGAATTCTCTTAACTATATGATAAAGAGAGCACAGTGCTCTCTTTTTTGTTACTTATTTTATTTTAAATCCTTAATAAAGAGTGTGATTATATTATGGGTTGCAGACAATTTCTTCACACAAAAATCCTCTCCACGAGAGAACGCTGATAGTATCCCTCTTATCATTTTTATGGAGAGGATTTTTTTATTTTCGTACCGGTATAAGCACAATAGAATTTTTTAAGACCTATTACTTTTTGTCAGTATACATGTGACCTGGGATTAGTTATTAGCCTTTGGATTTAAACAGCTGAATTTGATCTAAAGCTTTTCCTATTCCCAGCGCCACACAATCAAGCGGATCCTGAGCAATAAAAACCGGAATCCCTGTTTTTTTACTCAATTCATTATCTAAATTGTTTAACAAGGCGCCGCCTCCCGTTAACGTTATGCCTCTATCCATAATGTCAGCTGCCAGTTCCGGCGGCGTTTCTTCTAATGTCAGTCTAACTGTATCCACTATGGCATCCACAGAGTCCCTTAATGTATCAGAGATTTCAGAACCCGAGATTTCGATCGTCTTTGGGAGCCCAGAAACCATGTCTCGTCCCCGTACGGCTTTTCTTATTTCATTCTTTAAATCTCCGGCAGAACCAATTTCAATTTTTATACTTTCCGCTGTGCGCTCCCCTATCATCAAATTGTACCGCTTCCGGGCATAGTTAATAATTGCTTTGTCCATCTCGTCCCCAGCTACTCGTATTGTGTTGCTGGTCACAATTCCACCTAAGGAAATAACTGCCGCCTCCGTTGTACCACCGCCAATATCCACCACCATGCTTCCAATGGGTTCCCATACTGGTAAACCTGCGCCGATGGCTGCTGCCAATGCCTCTTCTATTACATAAGCATCCCTCGCTCCCGCTTCTCTTGCTGCATCAGTAACAGCGCGCTGTTCAACCGCCGTAATGCTAGAAGGCACACAAATCATCACAAAAGGCTTGCCGCCCATCAGGCTTTTTTTGTTAGATTCCGTTAGAAAATGTTTTATCATAGCTGTCGTAGAGGCATAATCGGCAATAACCCCGTCCTTTAGAGGGTGAACAACCGCCACATTTTTAGGAGCACGTCCGAGCACCTCTTTGGCGGCATGCCCAATGCTAAGAGTTTTATTAGACTCTGTTTGAATCGCTACAACAGAAGGCTCTCGAAGCACAATACCCTTTCCCTTTACATAAACAAGTGTGTTTGCTGTTCCTAAGTCAATTCCAAGATCCTTCGATCTAATTTTAAACATATTCCCTTCTCCCTCTAAACTGAGTTCTTCTTACTGACCGTTAACTGCTGCTTCAAGGATAACCATTGGGTAACAATAATAGTAATCTACAATAACATTATCAATCATTTATCATACTCGCTTTTCGTGATAAATATCGAATAGTGTCTGTAACCAAATTGTAAGGGATTTGAAACAACTTTGTATAGGATTCTGTTTCCTTTCCTGTAATCAAAATCCAGCCCCCATCATCAACTTCCCTCCAAGCGTGCCTTATAGCTAAAATTTGATCAAAAATAATTTAGCTACTCTTAATTCCGAGCCCCTATAGACTGTTGAAAAAATTTAGCGGGCTGCACGAAAAGAAGATCCGGGAAGACCGGCTTTAGTGCCCCTACTATACCCAAAAAAGCCAAAGGAGCAGTGTATCAGCGTTTTTCGTCTCCTTCTATTTTAGAAGCACAGCTTATATGTAAAGGTTTAGGAGACTGGTACTTTATTATGCCAGAGCCTGATGATACCTTCAGCTACATGAAAGGGATTTGTACACACCGTCTAATACCCGACTACTCCATTGAGATGGGCAAACACAGAACGAAGCCAGGATATGCGGTGCTCAGTCTGCCGGCAGTCCATTCCCTTACGTACCAAGTGAATGATCTGCTTTATCAGCAGGTTCCAGTGGCCAATATGTATATGGAAGAGCACTTTGCTCTCTTCAGAGTGTAGACAAACCCTATTTTCGAAAAGAACTTCTGCGAAAAGGGGGTTTCGTCTTTTTGTTTTAGCTTATATTTAGTTGACTTTTGACTAAAACAACACAAAATCTTGGTCGCTCATTCAATATAAAAAAAGACTGTCGACTTTGTCGACAGCCTCAAGAGAGCATTTTGCTCTCTTTTTTGCTACTTGTTCGAACCTACAAAATAAACTTTTTAACAAATGCTTACATTTACTTCTGCAATTCGTTTAAATTTTGTCTGGGAGATCCGTTCCATAAAAGGAAACGGGTCTTCCAGACAATATAAGATACCTTTTAATTTCTTTTTCCTTCTTTAAAACTATATATTGAGCAGTCTCAACTTTGCTGGACCTTCTTTTGCAGTGGATTAGACACCTGGGCTCTCTTTTGTGAATATTTAGCATTACTTTCTTTTCCACTCTGCTCTTCTATCATAACTTCCTTTGGCACTGCAAATAAGTAGGTAATCACAAAGGCAGCCACAAAAATTAGAATAGAGACTATGATATATACGAGCAGCTGATTCCATTCGTAAATGTACATTAGAGGAGAAAGTACAACAGCCAGCCCATATGAATTCGCTTTAATATTTAACAAGGATAAGATAGCACCACCTGCAGCTGAACAGGCAATCATTACATAAAGCGGTTTCAAACTGTATCGCATCACAACCCCAAACAAAGCCGGTTCACTGACACCCAGCAGCTGCGTAAGGGCTGCACTCATACCTGTTACCTTTACCGTCTGTTTTTTCGCTTTAATCGTAATCCCTAAGCATGTGCCGGCATTTGCAAATCCGTACATGGCACAAAGAGTAATAAGAGGATTAAAGCCTGTATTGGCCAGCAGTGTTGTTTCAATCATAATAAATAAATGATGCATTCCCGTCATAACGGCTAATGGATATAAAAAGCCGATCAGCAATCCGCCTATTCCGAAAGGAGCCTGTATAAGCTGAGTTACTACTGTGACTAAGCCTGATTCTAGAATATGCAATAATGGACCTAAGATCAGCAGACCCGTAATCATCATCGCTAATAAAACAAAGAACGGAGTAAAGATTAAATCCAACGCATTTGGCATGACAGCCCGCAATTTCTTCTCTAATTTTGCTCCAAGGATTCCTACAACAAGCGCTGTCAGCACGCTGCCTTGATACCCAACAACCGGAATGAAACCAAAAGCCATTATTGGTTCTACTCCACTATTGATATCTGCCACTGCATAAGCATTCGGAAGGGCTGGAGAAACGAGCATTAGGCCGATAACAAAACCGATAATCGGCATACCGCCAAAATTTCTAAAAGCAGACCAGCAGATTAGGGCTGGCAAAAACGCAAAAGCGGTATCCGTAAGAACAGAGATCAGTGTCTGCAAATACGCGGGAATATCCTCGATAGTCATCCCCATTACGCCTAGAACGGTATCATTAAACAGCACGCCTTTTAAACCGAGGAATAAACCGGTTGCTGCGATGATTGGAATGATCGGAATAAAGATATCGGCCAATGTGCGGATCGCTCTTTTAATTCCTTTTTCTCTTGGACCAGAAGATGTTGTTTGATCCAATTTATCATCTTGCTCAGGCTGGTTTCCTTTTAAGGCAGCGTATACTTTGTTGACAGTACCAGTGCCTAAAATGACCTGGTACTGCCCCGCGTTGAAAAAGACGCCTTTTACTTCATCAATGTTTTCAATTGCCTCGTCGTCAATCTTTGCGCGGTCTTTAACCGAAAAGCGCAGCCTGGTTGCACAGTGAACAAATGATTCAATATTACCTTCACCAATGACATGGACAATTTCTTTCCCTATGCGTTCATATTTATTTTCACTCATGAAAGCACTCTTCTTTCTTTAAAAGGATTAATGCCTGATATGGCTGTAAAGAATTCGCTGTTTCTTCTTTGTAATTATTTAATAGAACTGTGTAGTTTTCAGGGTTCCAATCCAGCTCTTGCTTTTCAGAAGAAAAGTTGAAGTAACACACTACTTCTTCTGTATTCGATTTTCGCTTATAAGCCACAATGACGGGATGATCTTCTAAAATTGGTTCAACCTTTCCGTACACTAAGCATTCACTTGCCTCGCTAGACTGTCTGACTCCAATCATCTTTCTGTAAAAATTCAGGATGGAATCCGGGTCCTGTTCTTGCAGCTCCACATTAATAGTTGTGAAATTTTCATTCATGCCAAGCCATGGTTCCGCCTTTGAAAACCCGCCATACTCATCAGCATTCCAATGAAAAGGTGTTCTTGAATTATCACGGCTCCTTAAATTGATAAAGTGCAGGGCTTCTTCTTCGCTGAACCCTTCATTCATAGAACGATAGTATTGATCGATACTTGAAATATCATCAAACTCTTCAATACTTTCACGTTTAAAGTTAGTCATTCCTATTTCCTGGCCCTGATAAATAAATGGTGTACCTCTAAGAAAGAAAAACATAGCTCCAAGCATAGTCGCTGAATAGACGTTTTGATCTTCTTCTTTTATATACTTGCTTAATGACCGGTTTTGGTCATGGTTCTCTAAAAAGTTAGCTCCCCATCCTACTTTTTGGATCTCCTTTTGACTGGTGAAAATTAATTTTTTGAGATCCAGCACTGTCCAATCAAGTCTTCTGAACCATTCACTTCCAGAGGCAACATCAAGATCTGCATACCTAAAATCAAAAATCATCGAAAAGTAACCGTTTTCCCCGATATAATCGCTAAATTGCTCGTAGACAACGCCCGGTGCTTCACCAATCGTTACACAATCATATTTAGAAAATGTTTTTTCGTTTAATTCATGCAGAAATACTTCGATGCCTGGCTGATTCCGGGTCTTTTTTGTACACTTTACAAGCCCGTCTGCTCCGTCAGCTGGAAGATCGCTAAACGTTTGGTCTTTTTTTATAAAAGTGATCGCATCAACCCGAAATCCGGCAATTCCCTTTTCCAGCCAATAATTGACCATCTTATATAACTCTTCGCGTACTTCTTCATTTTCCCAATTTAAATCCGGCTGCTTAACGTCAAAAGAATGGAAATAATACTGATCTGAGTTCGGCAGAGGTTCCCATACACTGCCGCCAAACACTGAGCGCCAGTTTGTCGGAGGCTGGCCATCTTTACCGGATTTCAACACATAGTAATCTCTGTATTTGCTGTTTGGATTCTTTAAAACATCCTGAAACCATGGATGTTCATCTGATGTATGATTAATGACTAAATCCAGAACAACCTTAATTCCTTTTTCCTTTGCTTTTACAATTAACTCGTCTAAATCTTTCATTTCACCAAATTCCGGATTTAACTGATAGTAGTCTGAGATATCATATCCGTTATCAGCCATTGGCGACTTGTAAATAGGACAGATCCATATCATCGTAATGCCTAAAGACTGCAGGTAATCGAGTTTCTCGGTAATCCCTTTTATATCACCTATTCCGTCATTGTTTGAATCGTAAAAACTTTTAGGGTAAATCTGATAAATAACTTCTTTCTGCCACCATTTTTGCTTCATACCTGATTCTCCAAGAGGGTATTCATGTAAAGTTTGCTGCATGGCTGTTCCTCCAAAATCGTATTTATTTAAAGAAAAATTTCGACCGATTTGTGGGAACGGTTCCACATCACTTTAAAAAAATAAATGAATGCTCTAGGCTAATATTTCTAACAAATAATATGGGCGGACTGTATGCATTCATTTAATGTGGGAACGGTTCCACAATTATTTAAAAAAATAGAAATTGATTTATACTTGGTTACGGTTTTAGAACCGGTTCCATGAATTAGATTATACGCGTCCTCGTTTTATTTTGTCAACGCTTTCTCTTTTAAAAATTTTAAATTTTAAAATTATGCCCTTGTGAACCTCTCCAACTAATTTCTGCGCAATTTGATGGAGCATCCTTTATCTCGATGCGGTACAGCATCGGCTGGTTAAGCTCCCTTCAGAGGTCTGAATGCATGATGGCGACAGACAGTCTCGGATGTTCCTATTGCCAACTCAGGAACTTTTGCCTGAAGCGACAACTATTTCGTTTCCGAGATGGATTTTTGAAAATACTGGATGAAATAGCAGCAGGTTCCAATATTATAAGAAGCAGATAAATCCGCATGATTAACTTCACCATTTGAAAATACAGCAAGTTCTTTTTTCTGGTTCCTGGTTCCGTTCCATCTTTCCAGAGCCGCCGAACGCCTGGGCGCTGATGTTTCGTGGATTGATCCGGGAAATGCGCATGCCCAGGCAGTGTGCCATTTCTCCCACTTTGTTCTGGATGCCTATTTTCCGCCACCCGTGAAGCTTGAGACGAAATTTCCTGGCTCCATAGAATCCTTTTGGAATTTCTATTCTGCCTAAGTATTCGAATATGGTGACATCACAGCCATGCTTTGCCGCAAATTTTATAATTTCATGGCTTTTGTGGCGGACAACATGCTGCTCGTACCCATTAATCTGCCGCCAAAAATTCGGCGCCTGAATGCGGCTGCTTGCCCGCTGGGTTTTCCGCAGTTTGTCCTTCACGTCTGTAGCCTGTCTTTTTCTTTAGGCTGAAAGCATTATACATGCTTTCTTACTTTGCAGAAATGTTCTAGTTTTATGCAAACGCTTTCAATTACTTATTAGAAATTGTGAGAATCTTTATCTCACAATTTCAAGTAGATTGACGAATAATCAATTCAATGGGAAGCTCACAATACTCATCAGATGATTCAACATTATTTAACTTTTCAATAATAATTTCTACTGCTTTTTCTCCCAGCCGATCAACCGGCTGCTTAATGGTTGTTAGTTTTGGGCTTACAACCCGTGCGATGGGCTGGTCATCAAACCCCATGATAGCAAGGTCGTCTGGAATCTGAATCCCGCGGACATTCGCTTCTGCAATCATTCCACTGGCAACTTCATCACTTCCGGTAAACACAGCTGTTGGTCTTTCATCCATCTCCAAAATTTTTCTGAGTACTTGCTGTCCGTCTTCAATGCTGTGCTGGTTGACGAAAACCCAATTCGGGTTAATCGAAATACCTGCTTCCTCAAGGGCTTTTTGATAGCCTTGATTGCGCTCTTTTCCTTTCCCTTCTTTTTTAAAGAATCCTCCTGTACAATAGGCAATTTTCCTGTGTCCTCTTTCAATTAAGTGCTTTATGCCATCGTAAGTCCCTTTGTATTGGTTAAGACGGACTGTTGGTACTTTTGATTTGTCGATATATACGTTACAAAGCACAATCGGCCCGTGCTCTATAAACGATTTGACTTTAGACCAGTGGTTTTCAACAGCCGTCATAATAACTCCATCCACTTGTTTTGTTTTAAGTAAATTTAAAAACGCCAGCTCTTTTTTTGGATCCTCATTACTTTGGAAAATCAACACTTGATAGCCTTTTTCATAAGCTGCTTCCTCAATGGCATCTACCAAGTAGGAAAAGAAAGGATTGGTTATCTTCGGGACTATAACTCCAATTGTTGTAGTTAGCTGTCCCCTTAGCCTGCGGGCAGAAAGGTTGGGGTGGTATTCTAGCTCTTCCATTGCTTTTAAAACGAGTGCCTTCTTTTCTTCGGATACATATCCTTTATTATTAATAACACGAGATACTGTCGTTTTTGATATTCCTGATAATTGAGCCACGTCTTTTATCGTCGGCATTTTTTTTCATCCCTTTTTATTGCAATTTGTGGAACCGATTTCACATATTGTACCCCACGAGGAAGTTCTGTTTCAATAGCTGCTTATTGATTAATCTTTTTAAACTAGCACTAAATTGACTATTATCTACTTTGCGATAAGATATGTTCCCTTTTAAGGAGATAATTGATCATTGCCTAGAATATTCTTTTTAAGAAAAGATAAATAGGAAAACTGCACACAACCTTTGCGTGCAGCACGATCTTTAAAAAGATCTATTTCCCATTGCTGCATAAAACTTTTCCATCTCAATTTGGAAAACCTCAATTGAATCCCCGTGGCTGGTAAGGAATTGATTAAGCTCCTTATCAGTCGCGAATTCCTCTTCATAAAGTTTTCTTGTATGATCACCGGTAATGTAAAAATGCAGGACTATCATCAAATCACTCCTGACAATAAAAAGCGGATGCTTGACAGCAATCCGCTTAACTGGCTTTTTTAATAATAGGTTTGTAATACTTTACAAAATTTTGATTACCCATAAGAGTTTCACGGATGATCTGGCGGATAGCTTTTCTAAGAAAAAGTTCAATATTTGATTGATCATACATCTTTAGCAGTGCCAGAGCTCTGCTATGGCCGCCCAGGTCTGAAATACCTTGCATGTAATCAGCTACCGTAAGATAATACCCGTCTGTTTCAAATTTTTTATTAGGGTCTATGCCAAAATTGCCTACAATAATCTTATATAACTCATTATAAGGTTCCAGTGAGAAGCCCTCCTAGATTTTTTCTAAGATCATTATAGTAAGCGACCTATACTTATATACATATTTTTTTAGTAAATCTGGTTGCTACGTGCTTCAATAGATATATTGGTAGGTCTATTGTCCTTGAATCAGCGTTCTCTGTAAAGTCTAGCAGATCCGGCTTAATCAACTCACAGGATTCTTCTTAGAACGGCATTTTATTTGGTTTTTATCAAGGGATTTAACGTGAAATATTTGTTCATTTGGAGCTTCTGTAGTCTCCAACCCAAGTGTGCGTACGTATGTTCGTTATTTGCGCATCAAACGGGTTTTACGCATAGTTTGATCATTTTTGACCAACTAGAAAGAATTAATTTTGTTGCTAATAACCTGCTTTATATAATTGCAGAATGTGAAATGTAAAAAAGCGTAGCTGATATGCTGTGCTTTTTACTTTTCTATTTCTAAATCTTCATTATTCTCCAGCGATACGGAAGGCTCTCTAGCCCCATCCATATTCTGTACTAAACCTTCATAGTCATGTTGTATGGTGATTGCTCGTTTTAACCTCCTCGCACATTTTTACAGCTGCTTTCTCTTGTTTTGCCGCTTTAAACTCTCTGTGAATACCTGTATTTCCGTAATTAGGATTAGGTTTTATATTGATTGTCCCCAATGAATACAGAACGTTTAATGTTGGGGTATCACCGACAATTAATAAAATTGCCTTTAGTTTAATCATACTTTATTTTAAAGAAGCACCTACAGCCCGAAATTGACCTTTTCGTTTAATATGGCGTGAAGAACTTCCTATGAGAACTTTAAACAGGCCTTCCTCAACAGTCGAGTTCTTCGACGCTTCATCGTATATGGAAAGAGCCCTCTTGTCTATTGTAAACGTTACAGTTTTGGTTTCACTTGGCTTTAATGTAATCTTTTCAAAACCTTTTAGTTCCTTCCGTCTTATATAAATATATATTAATATAAAAATTTATTTATATCAGTTTTAAGCTTAAAAGCCCCGACACAACAAGGTTTTCGAGCTTCTTTCTTTATATAATTCATTGCCTTGAATGGATAGCCAAGCCGGTTATAAGCCACTGACCTGTTACAAAGAAGCTCGAACACCTGATCATCTCCAAAGATACACAGATTTTGGGCAATATTTTGAGACACAAAAAAACGATAGGACTTCGACCAAAACAATTGATTATTGAACTACCGCCCACTTACCTGACGGTTGAAGTGGGGGATTCCCGGGCAAGAGGATCTTCGACCCCCAGTAATCAGGCTAACCCCGT
>NZ_JAKGCR010000018.1 GCF_022668875.1 Domibacillus sp. PGB-M46
CAATATAGTAGACTAAATATATTTTAAAAATGAGCAATTTTTTTGAAAATAAATAGCGAAAAATAAAACCGGAAGCCCTTTGTTTTTTTCAAAATAAAACGGGGCAGCCGTTATCAGCTGCTCCGTTTGGGAAAAATGCTCTTTAACAATATTAACAATAATTAGACTTTTCAAACAATTATTTTTTTTATTTACTATTTCGCTGAAAAAATAAAAGAAAGAGATCGATAAAGGGTTAATAGTAAGGCGGAAATGGGTAAGAACTTATATAAAGACTGAGTTTTGCAAAATGCAGATCCCAATGTGATGCTATTAAGCTGAAGACTCTTGAACATGTGGATTTAGTGCCCTGTTGATAGCGGAAAGCGCAGGTGATTTATCACGATAATATTTACTAGTGCATGTCCTCAAGCATGATACTTTAAAATACTTGTCTACATAACAAACATTGATGGCAGGCGTTTGATCTATCTTATAAAATGTTAAACATATCTCTGTTGTCGGAAATGTTTCTAACGTTCTCAGCATGGTAAAAATGAAGTGTGGGGACATATTTTTCTTTGGCTCCCTTCTTTTCAACAAAGATTGAGTTTTTCCAAATATATCATGACATTTTTATATTCGATAGAGGTCTATTTTGTCGAAAATGCGCTAATTTTGTAGAAAAATCATTATCTCTTCACACTATGTTCAAAAGTGTTTATTTTTGTCATTCTATGAAACAGCATAAATGATGGTGAAAAGATGTAAAAATTGTTCTGAAACAAGAAATGCTCACAAAAATATACGTGCCCAGTGAAATGGTTTCATTGATTTGCTTCGAAGTCAAAACTTTTCCTTATTCACTTGTTTTCGTTTATGATGGGAAAGCAGGATATAGGAAAGGGGGACAAACAAGCGATGAAACGATTTTTGTTTGCCTATCGAGTAGTATCAACAGGTACTGAAGGCGAGTTTAGCGTAGCCATGCCTGATGAAGAAGCAGCTCATAAGGCGATCAAAGCCAGAGTAGCAGATATCGAAATGACAGAGGAAGAAGATATCGAGATTGGCGACCTGTTGAAGGTATTAGATTTGAAAGACAATTATTATGAGTGTGAAGGCTGCACTTAATGGCTGCTCAAAAGAAAGTATGATATGAAAAAAGCTGGCTGCCCTGCAGTCCAGCTTTTTTGTATTCCAGCTTTGTTAAGCTCCAAAGGCTATGTATATTAAACTCTTTGAAGGGCAGCCCACTTGTTCAGGACATGGGGTGCTTCCAACATGAACAATGTTTGTTCTTTTGGATCTTTAAATTCAATGTATATTCCATCGGTCAGTAAATCATTTAATTCGTATAGTGCCGTACGTTTATCTTCCAGCATACGCTCACTTATTTGATCGGTATCCACTATATCAATCAAAAACACTGGTCTTTTTCTTCTGTTAAACATACCTGTTAAAAAAGAAGAGCCGCGGCTGTGATCATATTGCCAAATTAACTTTGATGTGGAGAGCGGCAAAGATACCAATGATTCTTTTGTTCCCGTATATTCAATAATGACACTGTATATATTCCTCAACCTATCAGCGGTTCTTGCTTTAAAATATCCCATATTGTTCCTCCTGTATTTTTATAAGCTTCCCGCAAAAATATTTTATTAGGATAAATCTTAACTTACACACATTAGAAATGTATCATATATGCCTGCATGTAGTCTTGATTTTCACGTTATTTCCACCTTTTTACGCATACGAATAGTAAACCTAACCCTTAGTCGTTTGAAAGTATGCAGTACTGGCGTGAGCAGGAATAATAAAAGTATGAACAGCTGTTTAAAGTTTTGGTTACGAGTGCTCTATGAGGGATTCGAATAGCTGGAAGAGAGCAGCGTATAATTAATTCCGGAAAGGTGGTAAAACACGATGAAAATTGTCGATATATCTCATCATCAAGGCACTATTAACTGGGCTGCTGCAGCAAAAGAATTGGATCTGGCGATTCTTCGGGTGCAGGATGGCTCAAGTGTTCAGGACCGAACCTATTCCCAAAATACGGCTGGCTGCAAAGCAAATAACATTCCATTTGGCAATTATGCATTTTGCCGATTTGTTTCTATAGACGATGCGAAAAAGGAGGCGCAGGATTTTTGGAACCGAGGCGACAAAAACGCTTTCTTTTGGATAGCGGACGTTGAAGTAAAAACGATGGAGGATATGAGAGCGGGCACGCAGGCTTACCTCGATGAATTACGCCGCCTGGGCGCAAAAAAAGTGGGGCTGTATACAGGTCATCATACATACAAAGCATTTAATGCCGATCAGGTAGATGCGGACTTTGTCTGGCTTCCCCGCTATAGCAGCCAAAAGCCGGACTACCCATGTGACTTGTGGCAGTACACCGATAATGGCCGTCTTGCTGGGGTGTCTGGACCTGTTGATTTGAGCCGGTTAAACAGCGGCAAAACATTAGCATTTTTCCTCAATACCATTACAGCGGCTTCGACACCAGGCACATACCGGATTTTCACCGGTACGTTCTCAACTGACGAAAGCGCAAAAGCAGCGGCAGATACAATCAAGCAAGTAACTGGTTTTCACACATTCCCGAAAGACAAGAGGGTATGGACAGGCACTTTCCTAAGCAGAGAAGCGGCAGAAGCCGGCCGAAATTTAATCGCCCGCAAAGTCGGTTTGAATCCCCAGATTCGTCATGAAGATAAGTAACACAAAAAAAGCCCTGGTTCTCCCTCCGGGGCTATACGTCTTTTCTTGCCATTACATCATGTACGCTGCCGGTATGTTTTAATGTCTGTTCTATTTGTTCAGTGACGGGCTGAATTTTTAGGAACAGCTGACTGCTGCCAGTAGCCCTGGTTATTCATTGTTCCCTGAGGAGGCTGTGCCATGTTTTGTGCAGCCTGTCCACCCATCATACTTTGTGAAATTTGCGGGTTTTGTTGATTGGCTGGCTGCTGCTGAGCGCCTTGATTATTCATCATCCCTTGGAGAGGCTGTGTCGTGTTTTGCCCAGTTTGTCCACCCATCATACCTTGCGGAGCCGCTCCCATTAAAGAACTTAAAACCGTCTGGAAGAAAGGCTGGAAAGACCTGCTGCGTATTCCTCTAACGATGCCAAGGATAGCGACACCTGTTGCAGCTATAGGCAACACAGATTTAAACATACTATTTCGGTTGTTCACACATTTCATCTCCTCATGATTCATTGAAAAGGACCATTTGTAGTATGTGAAAAAGAAGGATCATTATTATGGATATTATTTTTTGCATGAGATGGATGATTTTAAAAAACATAAAAATAAGGGTTTTTCCCCAATCTAATAACGGCCCATCAGGCGGTTAGGAAAACCACCCTGTACTTTCTATACTGGCCCTTTGTATTTTTTAGAAATGAACGTTGTTTGTATTGTTTTTTATACTGTGGAACGAAATCAAACAGTAATGGAACGTGAATCCAAAAAAGTGCAGGTGTTTTAAGTGCAATTATCCCCTAAAATTTATCACTCGCTCGTTCGGCCAAAATGGTTTACAAAAATTTATATTCAAAATAACATTCAGCGGCACTTTGATTTAACGGGGCAGAAAGTGCTGGACTTCGGAGCGGGTACAGGTGCGAACTGCACGTTATGTTCACCTGATTATTACGTTGGCATAGATCCTGACACAAATAGGATTAACTTTGCCAAAAGGCTGTATGCGGCTTATCAATTTGAAGCATTTAGCGGCAATGAACTCCCTGTGGAAGAAAACAGCTTTGATGTCATTTTGATTATTGCGGTTCTGCATCATATTCCGCCAGACATGGTTCGACATTACATTAAAGAATTCAAACGCATTCTAAGACCGAATGGAAAAGTAGTGGTCATTGAACCTTACTTATGTGATGCATCTCCGATCTGTAATTGGTTTATGAAAACCAACGATAAAGGGGATTATATTCAAAAGGAAGAACAGTATCTTGATTATTTCACAAAAGAACATTTTCGCTACAATGTGATCAGCAGGTTTAAAAAATGCTTTCTTTATAACGAATTATACTTTACAGCGTTTCTCTGATGTTTAGAAGCCTTAGTGGAAATGGGCTTTATCTGCAGTTCACCTGCTTGATTCCCGGCGATTCACATAAACGCTTCCTTTTATGAACAGTTAAGCAAGCTGAACTGCACTGCACATAGTCAGCTTGCTTAACTGTTATATAACGCTTCTTTTACACTAACATTTTCACATTATTATAAAAGCCCATGAATTACCGGTAAAAGTTCATTCTAAATTCCTCTATAATGATAGGCGGAGGTGAAATAGAATGAAGTTATTGTTGTTGTTTGTATTGTTTATCGTTTCGCTGATCCTCTTTTACAAGGCTTATAAGAATACACATAAAGTGGCGTTTAAAAAAATTCATTTGTCTTCAATAGATTCCATTGACTCAACCAGCTCTCTGGCTGTATTACACATTTCAGATATGCATCTTGAGAATATTTCTATTTCCCCTGAGCAGCTTTATAGCAAACTGGCAGGCGAGAGAATAGACCTTATTGCCCTCACCGGAGACTTTTTAGATAAAAAACGAAGTATCCCTCGATTAATTCCCTATTTAGATGTGCTGAACCGCTTGAAGCCTCAATATGGTATGTATGCTGTATTCGGAAACCATGATTACCGTTTAAGCAAAACGGATTTTGACTCTTTAAAAAATATATTGGAAAAGCACGGGTGTAAAACACTTCAAAATGCACATGAAACCATTTTGGTGGAAGGAAAACCTCTCAACATTATTGGAGTGGACGACTTTCATACAAAGAAAAGCGATTTGCAGGCATCATTTTCAGATGTCAAAGAAGGATACCGCCTTGTTTTAACTCATGATCCAAATATTGTTCTTGGCATGGAGAGTTACGCATACCATTATCTTTTAGCTGGCCATTTTCATGGCGGTCAGATTTACTGGCCCAAGCCATACCATCTCGCAAAGCTGGGACGTACGATGATGCGGATGGATATGATTAAAGGGCTGCACTACTATCATGAAAAACCTCTTTATATAAGTGAAGGATTGGGACAAACCTCTATTAACATAAGAGTAGGGAGCCGCCCTGAAATCACTCTTCACGAACTATCCTTGAATACTGCTGAAAATGAGAAGGCTTTGACAGCCGTATAATATTAAAGATTTTTTTGGCGCTTGATTTCCAATTAAGGGAATGATAAAGTGGCTGTGATATCTTACTAGCCATCTGCCATTTGTATGTTACACATCTGAATTTCTTGTAAGGCAGACTCGTTTTAATCCCCGATTAAATAACATAAAGTGTTGTAGTCTATACAGGCAATGACAAGGACATGAGTGATTTTGACCGGCTCATAGAGAGGGAAGCCAAGACTGAAAGCTTCCCAGCGCAGCAAAATCACTTACCGCCTTGGAGCTGTACTGTCGAACCGGTACCGCAGCAGTGCGATAAAACTGACTGAAGCCATTGCTTTTTGAGCGGTGGGAATTTGGGTGGAACCACGAGGAAAAACACACTCGTCCCTTCTTAGGGATGGGTGTGTTTTTTTATATAAATAATCATTAAATGATGTTCATCAAATATTTGCCAAAGAAATCATTCAGCAATTACAGCAGGCCGGTATACGGGCGGAAGGGGATACTCGTGAAGAAAAACTCGGCTATAAAATAAGAGAAGCACAAATGAAGAAAATACCGTACACATTAGTAGTAGGAGATGAAGAGTGTGCCAGCCAAACGGTCAATGTACGGTGTTACGGGCAAAGGAACGCAGGATAGAAACATTTAAAAGAAGTAGTGAAAAACCGGCTTCTGAACGGTATGGATGGAGTATAACTAGTTATATCTCCACGGGTTCACAAAGAGAAAAGCGCCGCTTCTGAATGGGCAGCAAGTGGCGCTTTCTTTGCTTATGCTTCTTCTCGGACAAGTTTGAGTAAATCCGTTAAAAAAGCATGCAGGGCTTTTCCAGGGTTTTCATTTTGATAAATGATCGGGATAATGCCTCTTTCTTTTAGGATCTTTTCTTTAATAGGGTTCGGTTCGTTCAGCAGGATAAACGATTTCGGCCTTAAATGCTCATACGTAGAAATTTTCCACTGGTTATGCAGTTTATAAAGCATATAACGGATATTAATATCTGAAAGGCTGTATCCGATAAAAAGCAGTGACTTCTCCAACGAATCGGACCGGAGCTTAATATCGAGTGACGTTTCGAAATCGAGTCTCTTGAAAAAACTTGATTCTGTTAGCACGATAGAGGAGTCATCGTCAAAGTCACCGTGAAATTTGACAATCTGCGTTTTTCCTTCCTCAATTTGAGTGATATCCGCGACATTGGTAATTTTCGTATATGGCCTTCCATAAAAGTCATGTGCTTCTTCAAGCCAGCGGTCGAAATTGGTTGTATAAATTAAGGGGAAATTTAATTCAATCAGCATTCGGTGGATCTCCGAATGCTCCAGCTCAATTTTTGGATTATGCCATTTTCGGTCCATCCAGCTTCGCAGTTCACCCAGTGACCCTTTTTCTAAACAATAATACTCTGCCAGCGTTAAAAAGTCACGATCTCCCCATGCTGTAAACTCATCTGGGTCATAACCGAGATTTTCAGCAATCTGGTGAATCATTTCTGAGTAATCCGGCAGTCCCAAGTTTTTAGAGACGCCAGATCCGGCAAACAAAATGGCTTTTTTCTTTTTGATTGCAGCGGCTAACTCCTCTATCACTTCTGACGGCTCCTTTCTTCTGGCAAGCGGGGTTACTTTAGCTTTTCCCCTGAATATGTTTTTTAATGTAATCTTTTGTTATTTCACGAACTTCTTTGCTTAAGAACACAAGAGCGATGACATTCGGAACAATAATTAATGCCAGCATTAAATCAAGGAACTGCCAGATAAATTCTAGAGCCCCAACAGCCCCGGCTAAAATAGCCACTAAGTAAACAACGCGCATCAGCTTGGAAAATTGAATCCCAAATAAATATTCCGCCTGTTTTTCTCCGTAAAAAACAACCACCAGTACGGTAGATAATACGAAAAAGAACAAAGATATGGAAAGAATTATACCGGCAGCCCCATGACCGACAACGGTGGCAAATGCTTCGATTACCATCGTCGAAGCGTCATTCGCTTCGACTTCTTTCCAGGCACCTGATGTTAAAACAACGAGCGCGGTTGTTGTACAGACAATAATGGTATCCACCAGCACTTCGAACACGCCCCATAAGCCCTGTTTGGCTGGATGATCGTTCATAGCCGTTGAATGGGCGATAGGCGCTGTTCCCATGCCTGCTTCATTTGAGTAAATACCGCGGGCAAGCCCCCAGCGGATAGCAGCAGCAACAGTTGCACCTGCAAAGCCTCCGGCAGCCGAAATAGGCGTAAAAGCGTGATAGAAAATTAAGCCAAAGGCTGTTGGGATTTCAGACAGATTTCCAGCCAGCACAAGCCCTGAACAAATTAAATACAGAACGACCATGATCGGCACAAACTTTTCGGTAACAGAACCGATTCGTTTAATGCCCCCATAGGTTACGATACCAACAGCCAGCAAAACTGCAATCCCTGTTGCTAGCGGCGGAATACCGAAGGAAGATTCGACAGTGGTAGACAGGGAATTAGACTGGACCATCGTACTTGCAATCACTTCAAGCATAAGAAAAAACGCAAAAAAGGTGGCGACCGGTTTCCAGCCAAGTCCCTTTTCAATATAATGCATAGGCCCGCCGGTCCACTCGCCGGCCTCATTTTTTGTGCGGTATTTTAACCCGAGCACCACTTCTGAATATTTGGTTCCCATGCCAATAAGCGCAACGAGCCACATCCAAAAAATGGCTCCAGGCCCGCCCAGCCCAATCGCAAGAGGTACACCGACAATATTGGCTGCTCCGACTGTGGAAGCCAGGGCAGACGTAGAAGCCTGAAAAGGCGTAACGGAACCAGGTGCATCCCCTTTCGAGAACATTTTGCCAAATGTCTGCTTCATAATGTGAGGGAAGTACCGGAACTGAAAAAAACCAATCCGGACATTTAAAATCAGGCCGCATCCTAATAATAAAATAATCATTGGCACTCCCCAGATCCATCCTGACAGCGAAGCGACGATTTGCTCAAAACTCTCCAAATTATTTCCTCCTCAAATCTGTCCATTTGCGCCTCAACATGTTAAGCGCATACAATGATGCAAAAATAGTTAAAACCCTTTTTATTTAGCCTGATTGTATGTATGTTCCCGTAGAATAAGAATTTCATTGATTTCCTGCGGCTGTGTCCCATACAAAGCTTTTGATTGGTAAGCATGAACTTCCTGATAAACAGCAGCCATCTTCTCTATTATCCATCTATCTGATTTTGGTGCGGTAGACCAGCAATAAAGCTTCATTTCACTCAGTTCTTTAGTGACCGGGTGCCTGCGCACGTATTGAATGTGATCAATACATTGAAAGCCGATTTTTTTGTAAAAGTGAACCCGTTTAATCGTATCCGGTTCATGAATCGTCTCCGGTTCTACTTCAAGAAGGATAGGCTTTTTCTTCTTTTTTAACTGGTCCATGATTCGGCTTCCTAAACCTGCGCTCCGGTGATTACTATGCACGAGTACGTAGTCTACAAACAAAAAATCTTCCCGTTCAAAATAAGCGAGTACATAGCCAGCACCTTCTTCAATCTTGTAGGAACAGCCTTTGTCTTTTAGAAGCCGCTCAAAATGCTCCTCTGATTTCATTTCATTTGCCGGAAAATATTCTGATAGTGCCATATACCAAGTGTTCATTTTCATTCCTCCTTTGTCATATACATATATAAACTATTAATCACTACCTTAAAAAAGTAGAAAATAAACAAAAAAATTGAAAAAAAGTTTAATTTGCTTAAAAAAGGGTAATTGTATTACTCCTTTGTAATATTTGTCTCTTACATATATTAAACTATTAATTAGTACCATAAAATATTAGAAAATAAACAAAAATCAGACAAAAAAGTTTGATTTATAGTAAGATAGGGAATTGTACCCCTGTTTGTTATTTTTTAGTCAAAGGATGGGAAGAAGAAATGGAAAATGAAAAAAAAGTTACAGCCCTTCTGGGGTGGAGTCTGCCTGTCATTGAAGCGGTAGACAAGCTTGACCGGCCTTTTCTTGTAGTAGGACCGCCTGAATTTGAACCGTTTGCCAAAGAAAATGATATTCAGTTTGTCGGCTGGCAGTTCGAGCGGTTAAATGAAAAATCAGAGGAGCTATATAAAGAGCTGCATTCTTTAGGCGTAAAGCTTGCGGTTCCAATCTATGAAGAAACGGTTGAATGGGCAGGTGCTTTAAACGCGAGGTTCCAGGATGATCCCCGTGTTTTCAATCGATCTCTTCTTCTTCGAGATAAAGGGCTTATGAAGCGAAAAGCGCAAATGTCCGGCATCAAAGTCGGGGTATTTGAAGAAGCGTACCAAAAAGAAGATGTGTACCGCTTTTTAAAACGAGTGAACGAGGCTTTAATTAAAATAGACGGGGATATCAATGACCCTATTCATGTAAAGCCTTTAAATAAAGCCGGCACGGTTGGCCACCGGGTTATACGGGATGCTTCCGATATCGATCTGATCCCTCAGGAGGATTTTCCTTGTTTAATGGAGAGCCACTTAGACGGTCAGGAATTTTCCTGTGAAGCGTTTGTTCACAATGGGAAAGTTTATTTCTTAAACATTACGGAATATGTCCAATTAGGGCATTCTAATTTTGTTCCTGCATCGCCTTCTCTAGAAGAATGGCGCCCTAGAATCCGGGAAGAAATTGAAAAGCTGGTCGCTTCCTTTGAAATCAAATATGGAGTGATCCACCCGGAATTTTTCATTTCACCTGACGGCACGCTTCATTTTGGAGAAGTCGCAGCGCGGATCCCCGGGGGACATATTTTTGATTTAATTGAGCGGGCATACGGTTTCAGTGCATACCAGGCCCAGGTTCTTTGCAGTGACCCGGATACAACCGCAGAAGAGCTGGAAGCGTTTTTTCCTGAAGAGGTAACTTCCGCTAAAGGGTATGCTGGAAGCTTGATGGTTTATCCACGCGTTAAAATTATCGACCGCCTGGAAGTGCCGGAAGAATTAAAATCGCATCCTTATTTTGAAAAGCATGATATGTTTATCCCGGCTACAAGCAAAGTAGCGGAGCGGGTTGGATTTGGCAATCACTACGGGACTATTTTCTTCTTTGGGGAAGACAGTGAAGAAATGCGCGGTTTAATGAAAAAATATGAAACCTATAATTTCTATCTTTGAAAAACTTTTATTTTGGAGACCGGTTAGGGAGGAATATAGAATGGACGCTGAAAGCAAACTGGCACCGACAAAATTTGAACAAGCTCTTGATACGCTGGGGCAGGCAAAACCTTATGCTAAAAGTTTGTACCAAACAGAAGTATTTCAACAAGCCATCGATCTGGCACGAACCGATGATGGCCTTAAACAATTATTCAGCTATGCCCCTCGATTTGATGAAGCAGGGGTTTTCCAGGGAGGTCCGTGGGAGCAAGCATCAAAGCTCCAGCCCCCTTTTGTCGGAGGCTCTTTAAAGCTAAAAGGCGTCAATTCGATTGTTGAGCTGCTTAGTGAACTGCGCATGCTCGCGATTGCCAAAGGATTGTATGAGCATAAAGAAGTGTCCGCCCAGGAAGCGAAAGAATTTTTAAACGAAGTACTGGCATTAAATTTAGATATTCTTTTTCCGCCAGAAACAGAAGAAGCCAGAATTGGTTCAGGTGAACATATTGAACGGGCAGAACGGTTATTCCGCTTCTTAGGAGATGAACTTTCTTTTCAGGCTATTGCCAATCAGATTGTATCGGAAATTGATCGGCTGACTGTCCAAAGGCCGATCATGGTTAACCGCATTGTAAAAATGATTACGATGGCCAAACAAATGATGGAAAGTGATATTAGTGAGGAAGTTAAACAGTCTTTACAGGCATACTCGTCGGCTATTACGACACCAAGTCCGTTAAGCAAAGAATGGTCCAGCTTTAGGGAATACCGCTTAAGCTTAAAAAATGCGTCAGAAGAGGAATTGAAACAAGAAGCAGAAGCATTTGCCGGGTCTGTAAGGGGTACGGGGCTTGTTTCTCCATATCACGCTGTTTTTCTAAGACATTTAAATCGGGTAAAATCAGAGCTTCTGCCAGCCGCCCTCTCTTTATCTGAAACCGGTGAAGCGATTTTAAACGCTCAATCCAATCTTGTCCATGACATGATTCAGGTCGCTATCCACCCTCATACAGCTCAATCTATTTACGGGCTTGGGAAGGTATTGGACCGGGGACTGCTTTCGCAGGAGCCGCTTCTTCCGAGTATTCGCCGGCTGATTGAACTTGATATTCATCCGGAAGTAAAACAAATCCTGCTTACGCCCGAAAATAAACGGGAAGGCTTAACAGCGAATACGGTTCTTTTGGCCGGAACGCTTAGTGTGCTTGGCCAGCCTTTAGGAATTGGGCAGGGATTGAACCCGACCTGCCAGTCTGCACGAGCGCTTAGCCTCTGGGCACAGCACGGCCCTGGCCAGCTTCTGGAATTTATTGCCCGGGGAGCAAGGGACAATGATGTGGACATTATTTTCGAAGGGGAACCCCTTCACTCTTCTTCGCTTGAAGGAGGCGTCGCTTCGGAAATTCATCAGGAACTGGATCCCGTTTCTAAGGTTCTCGTTCCCCATTTGGACAAGATATACAATGAAATGATGAAACGGACTGCTCTGCGCGGAGAAGACGGCCATAAATGGGTGAATCCCGAGTTTTATGGAGAGTGGGTGCCGCGCGGATTTGCAAATATCATTAGTCCTGCAACCGGAGCGGTAACGGATTACGCCGGTTTTGTCCGGTTATTTTATTCTACCCATCATCCTGGCTATAACGAAGGGTATGAATTGATTTATCCGAATCCAGTAGGTATTTATATTACCAATGTGCATGGTGAGCTGTTAGGTCTTCACGCGGTTTCCATTCAGCGGGTCGCTGCAGACGAAGCAGGAGAGTACCGCATTTATTTTTACAATCCTAATAATGACAGCGGCCAAAATTGGGGACAAGGCATTGAGCCTTCTGTAAAAGGGCATGGAGAACAGGAGGGGGAAGCGTCTCTTCCGTTTTCACAATTTACGGCACGCATGTATGCTTTTCATTATAATCCTTATGAACAAGGAGATTCTTATGCAGTAGAAGATGAGATCGTTGAGGAAATCACATCTCTTGCAAAAGAAAGCTGGGGCAAACAATATACATGGCTTGATTAAAAAACTTTCCCATGAACATAATAAGGATGTTAAAACAGGTGCTTTTAGTCAGGCACCTGTTTTTTCATGCTCTTTTAGTAACACAAAAAAACGCTGGTTCTTATTAACCTAGTAAGAACGGGCTTTTTTTTATATAATAAATGCACATTCCTTATCATAAGTGATGCTAATTTGTGAAAAAAGTCATCTTTATTATAAAGAAAATGACCCGATACTTAATACTAGGAAGATGTTTATTTTTGGTTTTTATTCGTGTGGAATGAAAACAGAAGATAGATTTGTACTGCGGGATTTTTATAGAACAAGCATTGAAATACATGTGTTAAAGTACGTAATAGAGAAAAAGGGGAAGCCATAGTGAGTTCATTTTTAAAATTTTCGGCTTATATTACTGACAACGTAGAAGCATTAGCAACTGAGGTTGTGGAAAAAGTGCTTACAAAGCTGGAACTGACGATTCCAGACGGGGAAAAAGAGCAGGCATATACAATGTACCTTGAATTCTTACAGTTTTTTGGGGATTCTTTTGTAAAAGAAGAAAAATGCGTTCCTGATTTCTTTATAGAATGGAGCCGAAAAAATGCAGATATGCAGACTTCTTCAGGCGGCAGGGTTTCTCTTTTGGCTGTCCGGTACCCTCCAACACGGGAAGTTTTAACTGATATGTTTACGGAAATTGGACAAAAGCTTCAGTTGTCACTAGAACAAATTGTTTTGATCATTAAGCGTATCAACCAAATGCTGGACAGCAGCTTAAATGAGACCATTTTTGCATTTGAACAGCTGTATGAAGAAAAGAAAGAGCGGGCAAAAAAAGAAATGGCCGCCTTATCCGCACCAATTATACCTGTAAGGGAAGGGATTGTGATTCTCCCTCTTATAGGAGAAATGGATGCTTATCGGGCCAATTATATACTAGAGCACGTTTTTCCTAGACTGTCAGACATGGAGGTCGATCATCTTATTGTCGATTTTTCCGGCCTTTCCCAGATTGATGTAAAGATGGCGTCTTATCTTCAGCAGCTGGGCATGATGCTCAAGTTAGTGGGTATTCACCTCATCACATCCGGTCTTCGTCCTGACCTAGCTCAAATTGTTGTAAAAAGCGGGCTTGAGCTTTCAGGTACAGATACGTTTTCCACCGTAAAAAGGGCGTTAGAGAGCCTGGGTTAATCATATATATAACAAAGAATAAAACCGGTACGTCCCCTTTTGATGGAAATGGAAAAGGAGGTGTACCGGTTTTTTATATGCCTGTTTAGAAAAGCAAAACACTGCTTACTTCATTGTTTTATGCAAAATTATAAAGTTCTGAGGCTGAATGGTGACGGTCTTTTCATCATGTGTTTCTTCCGTCCACACATTTTGAGCATTCATAAAGACATCCGGCACATCAGCTTGTATCGGTGTATCGCTTGAATTAATCAAAAACAAAAGTTTTTCTTGTTCATTTTCGCGCGTGTAGCTGATCAGCTCCGGATGAATATCCGCAAACGCAAAGCTGCCGCTGTTGCCAAAAGCCGGTATTTGTTTACGCAGCGCAATTGCTTTTTGAATAAAGGCCCGTAAATCGCGATCCTGCTTGTCTTCATCCCAAACCATACATTTGCGGCAATCCGGATCTGGTCCACCTGTTAAGCCAATTTCATCGCCGTAATAAATACACGGAGACCCCGGAGAAGACAGAGCAAACAAGTAAGACAGCTTGACGCTTTCTTTATTGCCATACGCAACCGTTAAAAGTCTTGGCGTATCATGGCTTCCAAGCAGGTTAAACGCAACTTCATTGATAGGAATCGGATAAGAATGATAGACATGGGTAATTTCCTGTTTAAACTGTTCGGCTGTGATTTTTCTTTGTGCGAAAAAGTCTACAATTGCATGGACAAAGCGATAGTTCATCGCCGCATCAAACTGATCTCCCTGAAGCCATGGCAGGGCATCATGCCAGATTTCACCCAGAATATACACATCCGGCTTTATTGCTTTTACCGTGCGGCGGAACTCCCGCCAAAAAGCATGATCGACTTCATCAGCCACATCCAGTCTCCAGCCGTCTATATCAAAATTCTTTACCCAATGAGAGGCAACATTCAACAAATAGTTTTTTACTTCCGGATTTTCGGTGTTAAGCTTTGGCATGTTTTTTTCAAAGCTGAAGGTTTCGTAATTTAACTTGTCACCTTCCTGTAGCGGAAATTTTCGAATGTGGAACCAGTCTTTGTATTTCGATGCTTCACCTTTTTCAAGCACATCCTGAAACGGACCAAAAAAGTAGCCGCTATGATTGAATACTGCATCGAGCATCACTTTAATGCCCCTTTGATGGCATTCATCAATGAGCTTTCTCAGCAATTCCTCATCACCGAATTGCGGGTCGATTTGAAGATAGTCAATGGTGTCATATTTATGATTTGTGTTTGCTTTGAAAATAGGGGTGAAGTAAATACCGGTAATGCCGAGATCCTGCAGGTAATCCAAGTGGTCAATGACTCCCTGGAAGTCGCCGCCAAAGTAGTTATCAATCTCCGGCTTGCCTCCCCATGGCTGTGTATTGGGAGGATCCAGGCGTGGATCCCCATTGCCGAACCGTTCCGGGAAAATCTGATACCAGACCGTATCTTTTACCCAGCGGGGAGCAGTGAAAATATCGGCCGGATTAATATATGGGAAGTTAAAGTAATTCGCTGTTTTTTCCGGCGCCTGGTCGAAAAAGCCACGCTCTGTGTAATAAACAGTCTCATTCCCGCTGACACATTTAAATCCGTAAAGAAGGCGGCGGTGCGCAGGCTTAATTTCCGCCATCCAGTAATCAAACAGCATATCTGATCCAGCTAAAATCATATCTTCTTCGTCATATACCCATATACCATCCTTAAGGATATAAGAATCTCCATGAAGCAATGATACATGTGTGAGGTCACCTTTCTTGGAGCGTAGGCGGATATGAACGGTATCCGCGTCATAGGAATAAGCAAAATTGTTTTTAGGCCGGTGATAAATGGCTTCCTTTAACATAAAAAATCCCTCCATAGACAGTTATGTATTCAGGTAGTGTGAACTGTTTCACTGAATTTTATCTAGCCTTTTCCCTTCCTTTATTTCTTTTAATCCTTTTTCCGCAAAAAAATACCGGCATATCACCAATGTTTTAAACTTTTTAGCCAAGGAGACATGAACAAATAGAAGAGCATGATACAATAGAAGAGAAGCCCTGCAGAAAAAAATCTATTTATTTCATTTTTTTCCTTTATACACCGAGATAAGAGAGCAGATCAAACAGAGAAAAAACAGCAGGGAGAGTTAAAAGGAGGGATTGAAATGAAGGTTGTATTTTTCCTCGTAATTGCAGCCATTATAGCCGGCATCATTATTAAGAAGGCCAGCGAAAAAAACACGCCTGGCAGGCGCTCCGGCCAGAAAGCAAGAAATTATAAGGGATCGGCAATAGACAGGCCGCTTTCTTCTGAACTGGAACAGACGCTTGGCTTAAAAATACCGGAAGGCAAGCCGTTAGCTGAAAAACTGGAGCATGCCTGGAACCGGAGTCTCGAAGTGTCCGTAAAAGCACGGTTGATCGAAAAAGGAATGGTATCCGATGAGTCGTTTTCATGGTACCAGCTTGAATTAAAGCGTTTTTTCATTCTTTCTGCCATCATGAAAAATGTACCGATGTACAGCGCAAAGGTCGATGCCATTTGGCATGATATGATTTTGTTTACAAAGGATTATGCGGCTTTTTGCGAGCAATTTCATGGTACAATGATTCACCACACTCCAACTGACAAAGCTAAAATAACAAGAGGGGCATCACAGCATGAGCGGGCTGTTTTTGAATTGGTATATTCAGTTTTATTTACGGAGCATGATTACACTGAAACCATCCAAGGTCCATTTGGAAAAACACTGCTTCGCAAATCCTTTGTAGAAAAATGGCAGAATGCAAAAGGAAAGGAACGGGAAACATATCTTCAACAAGAGCTGTTTGAAGCAGTGCCAGAAGAATATGAGCCTCTTATCTATGCCTTAACGAAGAAGCTTGCAGAGCTTCTTGAAGAAGCAGAAGAACACGTTGACCGCCGTCAAAAAACACGGTCTAAAACGATTATGGCGGCCCGGCCGGAGGATCAAACACCTGTCTTGCTGCTGTCCTATTCGATTCTGGCCCTGCATGAGCCTATACCGGAAGATAATAACTACGTGAGTTCAGGCGGTTATTACGATAGGGATGACCGTGACGACCGTTATGATCATCACGACTCAGGGAATGATTCTTCTTGCTCTTCTGACAGCGGGAGCGGATCCAGCTGTTCTTCAAGCAGCTGTGGAGGAAGCTCTTAATCGAAGACAGAGATGGAGCCAATATACAATGAAAAGCAGGGAACCCTGGTATGGGTACCTGCTTTTTTATACAATGCACAAATTTTTCCATAAATATGTGGATAAGAGATGTTTAAATAAAAGCAGACAAGGAAGAGAAAGGTATACCCCTTCTCTTAATAAGCGATGAAAACAGCTTGCTAAGAAATCCATCGATTAACATAAAAGCTCCCAAAAAAACAATAAAATAAAAGGAGGAAACTGCCTTGATAAAGCAGCGATTCGTCGATACAGAGATAAAAGAAACGATCGAAGAACACCTTCGATGCATTGACCATCCAACCGCGGTGCATTGGGCATTAGGTTGTGCAGAACATGTGATTCAGTATTATGAACGAAAGTTCCCCCATGACGGACGTCCAAGAGAGGCCATTGAAGCCGGACGCGCCTGGCTGCAGGGAACTATGAAAGTGAGAGAAGTTCGAAAAGCTTCATTTGCCGCTCATGCTGCGGCCCGTCAAACAGATGATAAGGCAGCGACTGCTGCTGCACGGGCAGCAGGCCAGGCCGTCGCAACCGTTCATGTATTTGGCCATGCAATCCATGCATCTACCTATGCGGTAAAGGCCATTGCTCATGCAACCCACTTTGATGCGGAAGCGGTGGCTGATGAACGTGCCTGGCAGTATAAGTATTTGCTAGATTTAGAGAAAGAGATGTAAGTTGTTTGGCGCTTCTTTTAAAGAAGCGCTTTGTTTTTTTTATCTGTATAATAGGGATAAAGGAGGCGGGGAAAGATGAACAAGAAAGCAAAAGCGATCCAGTGGTCTACAGTCGATTATGAATTTGGACCACTTTATATAGCTAAAACAGGGAAAGGGCTTTGTTATATAGGATCACCAGGTCAGACGTTTGAAGAGCTTGAAGCATGGGTGAATAAACGGTTCCCAGCGGCTGTTCTTATAGAAGATCACGGTTCTTTAAAACCTTACCAGGACGAACTGTATGCTTATTTTACCGGAACGATCCGCACTTTTCATTTGCCTGTTGATGTAAGGGGGACACCTTTTCAGCTGCAAATATGGGAGGCGCTCAAGCAGATTCCTTATGGAGAAACTTATTCGTATTCGGATATTGCCAAGCTTGCTGGAAAGCCGGCTGCTGTCCGGGCAGTAGGAGCCGCAATTGGCGCAAACCCCGTGCTGATTACCATTCCATGCCACCGGGTGATCGGAAAAAACGGGGCATTGACCGGCTACAGGGGCGGCCTGGAGTTAAAGCAGTATTTACTCCAATTAGAAGCAAAATATGCGGGAGCCCGCCTGTAAAGCCGCCGAGGCAGGAGGCTCCCTTGGAATGCAGGTACGTTCCATTCCCAAACCTCAAGGTCGAATCTTTCACTTGTTTATTCATCTAACGCTTAACGCTCTTTACGTTTTTCTCCTAACTCTTTCAGGGCTTTACGTGCTTTTTCCTGCTCAGGATTTGTATAAAGTGCAGCGGTCGAAGTCGTACTGTGGCCAAGCTGCATCATAAGCAGATGAATGTCATTTGTTTCTTCCATCAAATTTGTACCAAATGTATGCCGCAGTTTGTGCGGTGACATCGATTTATTGGACATAAATGCTTTCGTATACTTTTTCACCAGCGCTTCAATGGTCCGGTTGGAGAGAGGCTGCGGTTCATTTTTAACCTTTGTTAAAAAAACGAACTCATAATCTTCGCCGGTTGCGTGATACCGCTCATTACGAATGGCGAGATAAGCTTTTACGTCATCCATTGCCTGGGGAATGACTGCAACAATGTCCCGCTTATTTCCTTTACGCAAAACGCTGATTTGTCCCATTTCAAAGTCCACGTCCCGTAAGCGAAGATTAGACAGCTCATTCACCCGGATGCCGCTTCCAAGAAACAGTGAAAGAATGGCAATATCCCGTTCCTTGTCCCGCTTAAAATAAACAACCTTACGTGAATCAGCGGGCAGTTCCTGTTCATAGTCGTTCTTCAAGAATTCCAGGAAACGAATATCATCATCCTGATGAAAGATTTTTGTTGCAATGCGCGCAGCACGGGCATTTAGGGTTTCTTTTACTTTGGTGACTTCAATTTTCAGCATAACATTACGGTGAAAGTAAGGTTCGCCGTCTTCATTTTCTGTTTGCGTCGTTAAATACTTAAAAAGAGAACGAAGTGCCGAGATTTTACGATTAATCGATACTTTTTCCGCTTTTTTCGTATCCTGTTTATTTACTTGGATATCCCGTCGTTCCAGAAAGCGGATAAATCCTTGTGCTTCTACTAATTTAAGGGTTTCGAGCACGGTCATAGGTATATCTTTTATTTCTTTGACGTCTGTAATGCCTTCTGCAATGAGCCATTCAAAAAACAGCTTATAATCGTGTACATAATTTAAAAGAGTAGAAGGAGACCGGCTGCCCAGCTTCTGATCCACATATTCCACCACGTAAAACGGCATGATATTCATTAATTCTTCTAATTTTTTTTCGTGTAATTGATGCTGACGTGTATTAGCCATTTTTCAAACCTCTTTCGATCAATTTCAACTTTGCGTAAAATTCAATTTTTAAGAAAAGATAGTGTGTATTTATTATACCCAAACCGTTTGGTAAATTCAGCTTTTCATGCAAATATTTTTAATTATTTAAGCTAAATGATTCTACTTTAAATGATTTTACTCATGAGCTATTCACATTCAGCCGGCTGAGCGCAGCAAATGATACATAAAATGCTTTAGAGATCCTAAAAAAACAGCTTTTAAGCATGTTCATGTTATTTAACGATTCCGGCCTTTGTGAAACATTTGTTCGCAAACAGGAAAAACGGCATAAATTTGATTCAAACATTGTTTTTTAATCAGACTGCTGGATTTTCATATAAGAACCACGTTTATTTTATTTAAGGATCAAGATCATTTTATACAACAGCTCAGCAATTTTTCTGCTGTGAGGGATAAAAGGCTTTTCATGCAATATCTACCCCATAAACTATATTGTTCACTGTTCTCTTGCCTTAAAACCAGGTTCCTCACTTTTATCCTCAAAGGTTAAATTTGGTCAAACTTTGTGCTAAATAAATATTTTACGCAAAAATGAATAATTATTCCCTTCTGTGCAAATTTATTCTTAGATTTTTTAAAACAGCAGCAAAAAAGCTGCCTGAAGTCCATTTCTACTGTCAGGCAGCTTTTTATTCACTTTCTTATATGGATGGGCTTAGTTCATGCTGGTAGTCAACCCAGACAGAACCATTATCAGCAGAGCGCACACAATTCTCTACCCAGCGAACACCTTCTACACCCGCTTCAATTCCTGGATACCAGACGTCATTCAGCCCTTCTCCGTTGTCCAGTGCTGTCATCGCTCTAGCAAAACGAGTATAAAGATTCGACCATGCTTCAAATAACCCTTCAGGATGGCCGCCGCCAATCCGGTCGTCTGCTAATGCTTGTGGATACAGGTAGTCCATTCCGCGCTCTAAAATCTGTACAGGCTGCCCCTGGACTTCAAAACGAAGCTGGTTTGGCTGTTCATCCCACCATTCAATACTTGCTTTAGAACCAATCACTCGTATTTTCTGTCCATGCATCGAACCTGCATTCACAGCGGAAGACCAGACTGTACCCACTGCGCCATTTTCATATTCCATGATCGTGTAAGCGTTATCCTCAAGTGGCGCACGGCTTTTGACAAAGCTCTGGCGTGTGCACATTAACTTTTTGATTTTCATGTTTGGCAGCATGACTTCTGACAAGAATAAAGGATGTGTGCCTAAATCGCCAAGTACATAGCTCGGCCCTGCCATTTTAGGATCAACACGCCATTTGGTGCTGGCATTTTGCTCTTCCACTTCTCCCGAATGAAAGCCGTGGGCAAACTGCATATTCACAATTCTAATTTCGCCTAACTCACCGTTTGCAATTAACTGGCGCGCCTGCTCGATCATTTGGTGGCCGGAATAACCGTATGTAATTCCGACAACGCGATTCTTTGCTTTGGCTAACGCTTCAAGTTCCAATGCTTCTTCCGTCGTAAAGCAAAGCGGCTTTTCACAGATCACATGCAGGCCTGCTTCAAGGGCTGCTTTAGAGATCGCGTAATGCGTGCCGTTCGGCGTAGCGATAGAAACCGCTTGAATGCCGTCCTCACGTTTTGCCTCTTCTTCAAACATCGCTTTATAGTCTGGATAGCAGCGCTCTGGAGAAACGTGCAAGTTCACCCCAAAGTCCTTGCCGCGTTCTGCATTAATATCAAAAGCACCCGCAACAAGTTCAAAATTGTGATCACGCAATGCAGCTGAGCGGTGAATATAACCGATTTGACTTCCACGCCCGCCTCCTACCATCGCCCAGCGGATTGGTTGCTGAATTACTTTTTCACCGTTAATCATTTGTCATACTCCCCTTCTTCTATGTTTTCGTTAATAACCTACACTTTTTAAATAGTCGACACTTTGTTTTACATCCCGCAGACTTGTATCTGCATTGCGGGGATCCCGTTCCTGCTCAATCGTGATATAACCTTGGTAGCCAATTTCTTTTAGTAGCTTGTGAATGGAGTTGTAATCAATGATGCCTTGTCCAATCGGGCACATAACGCCTTTGGCACACGCTTCAAAGAAACGGATATGCTCACCCATCACTTCGTTGTAAATGTCGAGGTTAATATCTTTAAAATGAATGTAGTCTAATCGGTCTGCATAGTCTTGAATCCACTGATAAGGATCCATTTTGGAGTAATAAAGGTGGCCCGTATCCAGGCAAAGGCCGGCTGTTTCATAAGGGATATCTTCTAGCAGCTGTTTAATTTCATCTTCAAATTCAATGTAGCCGCCCGCATGAGGATGAATAACAGAACGGACACCATATTTTGTCCAGGCGCGATCGGCAAGTGCCCGTATATGTGTCATCATTGTATTCCAGGCATCAGAAGATAGTCGCTGTGCTTCATCCGGCTTACCTGCCTTGTAATCCCTTTCCTCATGTCCCCAGTCAATGATCACCAGATAAGGAGTCGGAAACTTCTGTCCTTCTTCTGAGGGTGACAATGGAAGTTTAGTGATCAGAGAACAAATATCGTCTACCTGGTGCAATAAGTTCTCTAAGTTAGAAGGTGATACCAAATCATCAAAAATGGTCCCCGCAATGATGTTTAAATCGTTTTTAGACAGCTCTGCCTGTACCCGCTCAATATCCATTGGAATATATCCATACGGACCAAGTTCAATGCCTTTGTAGCCTGCCTGCGATGCTTCATGTAACACTCGTTCCCATGGCGGAAGATATGGATTTTTCGGATCGTCCACTCCCCAGCAGCACGGCGCTCCTGCAATTTTAATTCCCATGCTAAAATCCTCCTCTTACTCGTTCCTAATGAAAAGATCTCTATAATTAGAAGCGCTTTCAATTATCTTTTTAAAATAAACAGTTATTATTATCTTGCCTTAACAATCGAATCCCTTTTATCGCCTTTATTAGATTGCGAGCGGAAAAGTTCTTCCAGCTCTTCAAGTGTACGCCCATTTGTCTCCGGCATAAATTTATATACGAACCCGATTCCTAATAAACCTAGAGCTACGAAAACAAAGAATGTAGCCGATAAACCGACAGAGCTTAGCAATACCGGAAAAGCAAAACCAATCACAAAGTTGATAATCCAGAGGAAAAAGATACTGATACCAGAACCAAGACCTCTTAACCTTTGTGGAAATATTTCTGCAATGACTAACCATGTCACCGGTCCCACACAGCCCTGCATAAATGCGAGGAACAGAACGGTTAAAGAAAGTACAATATACGGAAGGGCAGCAGATCCATCGAGTACCATAGAGAAGATGGCGATAAGGAAAAGGGCAGTTGTGGTTCCAGATAAACCAATGATCAACATGGGACGCCGGTTCACCTTCCCAACCAGCCAAATACCGACTACGACTGCAATGACTGAAATAAGGCCATTCGCAATGTTCGCGATTAAGGCTGCTTTTGTGCCGAAGCCTGATTCTTCAAGAATTTGCGTTCCATAATACATGATAGAATTAACACCTGTAATTTGATTCACTGCGGCAATTCCAATCCCAATAAGCAAGATACGGCGCAGCCATGGAGCGGAAAAGTCTTTTAAAGAAGCTTTTTCAAACTCTGAATCTTTTTTTACGGCTGTTTCAATTTCTTGAAATTCCGCTTTCGCCCGTTTTTCATCTCGTATTTGTTTAAGGACACGCAGCGCTTCCGTATTTTTTCCTTTTGAAGCCAGCCACCGCGGACTTTCTGGCACAACGAGCATACTAACAAATAAGATGAAAGCCGGAATAGCACAAAGAACAAGCATATACCGCCAAACATGTCCGGTATCCGCCATTGTGATACCAAGAATGGCATTGAAGATGTAAGCTAGTAATTGCCCGCCCACAATCATAAATTCATTCATCGTCACCATTCGGCCCCTTTTTTCATGAGGTGCCATTTCTGCTAAAAAGGCCGGGACCATAGACGAAGCTCCTCCAACAGCAAGACCAAGTAAAAATCGAAAGACAACCATGATGGAAACATCGGGAGCAAATGCAGTGCCAAGCGATGCCAGCAAGAATAAAAAGGATAGATTTAGAATCATTTTGCGGCGTCCATAGCGATCTGCTAATCTTCCGCATATCAGGGCGCCAAATGCTGCTCCTAACAGGAGTGAACTCGTTACAAGCCCTTCTGTAACCGGTGTGAGATTAAGCTGATCAGGCCTTTCCATAAAAGGTAAAGCACCATTGATTACACCCGTGTCATACCCGAAAAGAAGCCCTCCAAATGTTGCGGAAACCATAATAATTTGTAAATACATTTTGTGATTGATGGATTTCCTCATTACTTGATTACTCATGTATAACCACCTCCATAGGCTGCGTTGTAGTAGATGCTCTTTCACCTGAGAATTTGCTCTGGCTTATTTTCAGATCCATCAACATATGTAATCATCTGTTTATGCATCAGGCAACTGCCTGTCTTGTTTGCATTTGGAAGACAGAAAAATCTCCCAACCACTTTTCCATTATGTACCTTGGATGTAAAGGCCGTGTTTCTAAAGTTCCCTCCTTTTCTGGAATGTGTAAGTGCTTAACTTAAATTGAGTATAATGAAAAGCGCTTACAAAGTATTTGTCCTGAAAAGACTAAATTTTTATAATTTAAGGACACGAAAAATAAAAAGAGGCCTCTAAAAGTTTTTAGAGGCTGGCTTGTTTTCTGTATTTTCCCGGTGTTAAACCCGTTTCTTCTTGAAACACACGAGTAAAATAATGGACTGATGAAAAACAGTATTGCTCGGAGATCGTTTTAATGTCCAGATTCGTCATCCGAAGCATCTCTGCTGCCGCGTTAATGCGTTCTTGGCGTATAAAAGCCGTATAGGATACCCCTAAATGATGAGTAAATAAGCGGGATAGGTGCCGGGTTGATATATGCAGATATTGCGCCACATCCTTTATCGAAAGCGGCCTGTTTAAATTGTCTCTAATAAATAATTGAGCCTGGTTGACCAGCATCCGTCCTTTTGTTTCATTATTGCTATCACTTTCGTCCTCTTCCTCATCATCTCCGCAAAATAATGTCTGAAGTGAAAGTAACAATGAATGACTAAGGGCGTTCAAAATGTCGGTTGGACAGGATATATTCCCATGTTTCATTAATGTTGTTAATAAGAGAGCCGCCGGCGAATCTTCTGCATCCTGAATAAGTATATTTTTCGTTTCAGAAAGATTTTTAAAAAAAGAAACTCCTTTTTCCGTTGAAGACGACAAATCTACTTCAAAACCAACCCAGAACAGCGAAAGGTTTTTTCCTTTATGAATTCTATGCAGTTTTTCCGGGCGTGAACAGAAGAACACACCTTTTTGCAGTGGATAAATTTGATCGTCTTCAACATAAAGACCTGTTCCGTCAAACACATAACAGATCTCAAAAAAGGAGTGTTTATGAATTGGATTATCTGGATGATTAGGATGCGCCCCCCAGGAATGGACGTGAAATGAGACATTCTTTCCATTCAGGTAAATACACCTTTTTTGCAATTTATCAATAGCAGTACTCACATTCATGATACTTCTCCTTTAAAACAAACGTACTGACCTAATATCAAGTTACAGCATGTCAACTTTTTTACGAAGATCACCCCGACAAACTTCTTAAGCTATCTTTATTTTAAAATCAAACCACTCGAAACCATCAGTACATTTAAAACAAGATGCCAAATCAAGGAGGGAATGATACTTCCAGATTTAACGGTAATGCCTCCATAAAACACGCCCCCGATAGAAAAAGCAATACATACTGCCCAAGGAATGCCAAGGGAGTAGTGCTGCAAGCCAAAGCCTATGCTTGTTATGACAACAGCCCATTTCTCACCTAGTTGTTCTGAAAAGCGGCTTAGCAGCGCTCCTCTCCAGATGAGTTCTTCAAGCAAAGCGTTTGTAATGGAAAAGACAAGCAACAGAAGCCAGATTTCTTCAAAATAACCCCAGCCATTTCGAGCCATAAAGGGTGCCAGGGAAGCAGTATTGACCACTATGGCAATGATTAAAAAGACTTTGATGCTTGTTTGGTGAAACCCTGACCAGATAAACGGAAAATAAATCAATTCCTGCCACCTTGGTTTTCTCATATACTTTATAAAAGGAGCCTGAGAAAAAAAAGATAAACAGAACAAGGGAATCAGAATGAAAACCAATGATCCTCTATTGAGTAATATCTGCAGCTCCCTTAGTTGAAACTGTTCCGCCCATTGAGGAGCTGACATTAGGTATGCATAAAAACCGATCCCAAATAAAAGGGTTGTGACAATAAACCTTTTCGCTGCTTGATCGAATACCGCGAAACAATAAACAGCAGCAGCGGCCCACAGCCCAATACCCCAATAATTGTGAAGCTGTATGAAAACAAGAAGAGAGACAAATAAGGATAATAAAATGATATTTCTCAAAAAGGCATTATGTATACCGTTCTCCTCCCTTGCAGATTATCTTTATATATATGTTATAGCGGATTGAACCAGGCTTGCGGGTGAATTTTATATTTAGGAAGTATAGAAAGCCATAAAAAAGCCGCTCAGTCCTATTTTAATCGAAAGCAGCGGGATTGATTACCCAGCTTCCTCTTTTTTCAGCTGCCGAGGCAGTTACGCTCCGCACAGAGGAAAGAAAAGCGTATTCTATTTTTCTTTTCTCAAAAGATTGTGTATACTGAAGGTAACAAACAGCTATATTAAAAAAGCCGATTCGATGCTGGTAACATCAAATCGGCCTACCAATAGCAGGCTTCCCTTATGGGGAGTCAGCAGTCTAAGGGGATAATCCACCAGAGCGCTCAACTCAATGGTGGATTATTTTTTTTGGTTAAATGACAAAATCGCTACAATGAGGCTTGCAAAACTAACCGCAAACATGAGTGATTCGAAAGTTGTCACAGCGCCACCCCCTTTCTGTAAAGGGGATTTTGCCGACCACCATTGAGAAAACCTGTTCTATTGTTCTTTTATTATATCATTCTATAGGAAAGGCTGCCTTTGTTTTCAAAGAAAGTAAGGAAAAAACATTCACTTATTTTTTGTTCTATGCACCAGTGCCAACTCGGCTTTTCACCTTTTAATAAGTTTGTATCGTTTGTGCGCCAGTCCTGTTTCCCTTGCCACTAAGGAACTGACATCTGTTTCGAGGACCTGGGCAATTCCTTTTAGATTCGCAATGGTTAAATTATGGTTTCCTGTTTCAATTCTTGATACGACACTTTGCTGTGTATTCAGCTGATCGGCCATCTGCTTTTGCGTAAGGCCAAGCTTTTTTCTCCGGCGAATAATATTTTGGGCAATTAATTGTTCTACGTCTTCTTCTTTTTTCAGCTGATGATCTTGATTTGCATAGCGTTTAGACATTTGCTGTTCGATGTAAATCATTACTGCGCCCCCGTTCAATTTATAGGTATCACGCCCTATTTTTGTATTCTATCTCTTCTATCGGTATTTTTTGTATATAGTTTTAGTGATTTGGTGCAAAAACGGTTTATCTATAAAAAACAGACACAAAAAACTAAAAATAACTGTATAGTGGAACTTTTTAGGTAAAAAAGAAGCTTATTCACCGACATTATTTTAAAAAAATACTTCATTTTCCAAAGAATTTGTCGATATCACTAAAAAAAGGATGGATGGAGGAACAAGTTAGAATAATGTTGTTTAAAGATAGAAAGAAATATGTGAGAGTGAAAAAATGCAGCTGGCTCGTGTGGATATTAACATTTGTTTTATGTATGTCTCTCATCCCGTCGCTTTCTCATGCAGCGGAGTCTGCACCACCAAAAAGAGAAATGCGGGCGGTATGGATTGCATCTGTTCAAAACAGTGATGTAAAAGCAGGAATGAATAAAACCCAGTATACCACTTGGGCCCGGCAGACATTAGACAGCTTGAAAGCCAACAAGTTTAATACAGTTATTTTTCAGGTAAAGCCGACCAGTGATGCCTGGTACTCTTCTAAGCTGGCTCCTTGGTCAGCGTATATCACAGGGAAAAAGCAAGGGACAAGCCCGGGATATGACCCGCTGCAAATTATGATTACAGAAGCTCACAGCCGCGGAATGGAGCTTCATGCGTGGATTAATCCGTACCGGGTGACCATGCCGGGTGAAACGCTGAAAAACTTGTCATCTCAAAATGCGGCACGCAAACACCCTGGCTGGGTCGTGAAATACGGCAAGCAGTACTATTTAAATCCCGGCCTTCCGGAAGTACAAGACTATCTCGTATCGTCTGTTAAAGAGCTGGTGCAAAATTATGATGTAGATGCCATCCACATGGATGACTACTTTTATCCTTATAGGATTAAAAATGAAACCTTTCCAGACCAGGCTGCTTTTAAAAAGTATGGAAAGTCCTTTAAGAAAATAGAAGACTGGCGCAGAAATAATGTGAATCAGCTTGTTAAAAAGGTTTATTCTACGGTTAAAACGACAAAACCATATGTCCAGTTCGGTATTTCACCATTTGGCGTCTGGCGCAATCAATCGATCGATAAAACAGGAAGTGCTACAAAAGCTGGCGTAAATAATTATGATGATTTATATGCGGATACGCGTACATGGATCAAAGAAGGAACAGTCGATTATATTACGCCGCAAATTTATTGGTCGAAAAAATTAGCTGCTGCCCAATACGGGACGCTTCTCAACTGGTGGAGCAATGAAGTAAAAGTATATGCAAAAACACATCCGGTAAACTTTTATATCGGAGTAGCCGATTATAAAGTTGGACAGGACTCTGATCCGGCATGGAAAAACAAAATGGAGCTGCCCAATCAAATTGTTTCTAACCGGGCAGACCGAATGACAAAAGGGCAAATGCACTTTTCGCTGAAAAGCTGGAAGAAAAATTCACTTGGCTATGCAACGATTGTAAAACAGCAGCTGTATAGGTACCCTTCCCTTACGCCGGCGGCTTCCTGGAAAGATGCATCGCAGCCTGTAAAGCCGACATCCGTACAAGTAAAGAAAGAAGCAGCAGGCAGAAAAATTGTGATTCAGGACCAGGCCGGCAAACAGCCGCGTAAATACGTGATTTATCGTTTTACAGGCAAAACACTGGGATCTTATGATGATGCGCGTAATATTGTAGATATTGTATACAATACAAAGGGCAAAGCCGTATTTTTGGATAAATCAGCGCGTTCGGACCGAACCTACACATATGGCGTAAAGTCTTTATCTGCCACTGGTATAGAAAGCAAGGATGCTTTTGTTGTAAAAGAATAAAAATATCGTGCGGATGGGCATACACCTTTAAACAAACGCACAAAACCCTCTGTCTGATAACAGGACAGAGGGTTTTATTTATGTCTGTTCTCTTACTGTCGCGCTTAAGCCATGGAATAAGCTTTTTCAAGATCGGGTTTTTTAGGTCTTCTTCGCCTGATTCGGGCTTTCTCTTTGAAAATTAGCTTTTTTGTTTCGTTCCGTCCGCCAAAATGATTGGCAAACGTTTCAGAGCAAGGAAGCTCCTATTCTTTCGCATAGTCTCCCTTTTGTTTTTGTTGCGCTACATACTTTGTTTTAATGCGGACTTTGGATAACTAAACCCTTCCCCAAACACATCCCGTACATCATGAATCACAACAAACGCTTTTGGATCAATGTGATGGACGATCTTTTTAAATTTAAACAGCTCCTGCTTATTAATGACAATATATAAGATTTCCCTGGATTCCTGCGTAAAGTGGCCTCGCGCCGGCAGAATCGTAACTCCTCTATCGAGTTCCTCATTAATTTGCCCCGCAATCTGAGGAGCCTTTTTCGAGATAACCGTGACCGCCTTTCGCATATTCAGCCCATCGATAATATAATCAATCACTTTTGTGCTGATATAAATAGACAGAATCGTGAACATCGTATTTTCAACGCCTATTACGAAATAGGATGAAAAGACAACGATGGAATCAAAAATAAGCAGGGCCGTGCTCATGCCCCAGCCGAAATACTGATTGGCAAACTTGGCCAGAATGGTCGATCCGCCTGTTGTGCCGCCTCCCCGCAGGACAAGGCCGATCCCTATTCCAATAAATACGCCGGCAAAAATGGTTCCTAAAATGCTTTCATCAAAAACCATTTCTATCCCTGTAATCCAATGAAGAAAAAAGGACGTAAATAGAATCGAAAGAATCGTGTAAAAGGTGACTCTCCTTTCCAGTAACTTGTATCCTGCAGCGAGAAGCACAGCATTAAATAAAAGAGTGGTGAGGCCGGGAGACCATTCAAAAAGATAATATAGGATCATAGAAATGCCGGTAATGCCGCCTTCCCCCAGCTCATTTGGAATAGCAAAAAAATTAACACCAGCTGCAAAAAAGAACGAACCTATTATAATAAGTGTTATTTCTATCAAATAATTTTTCATTGTCTCTACCTCTTTCACAGATTCATTAAATAAAGGAAACGAGCCGGCTTGTTTAACCTGTGAAAAAGTCTGTTTTCCCCTGTTAAAAGAACAGAAAAAATGAATCGTTTTTCTTTACATTCAAACTGAAACGGCTGTTTTACTCTCTTGCATGTAGATGATTTCGGAAATGATTTTAGAGCCTTTATGGATTTCTTGATACATCTCCTCTGCTTCCTGTTTTGTTTCAAACTCATACATACAAATCTTGTTTGGCAGAAAAACTGTAATATTCCACATCTTAATCGCCCTTTCTTTGTAAGCGGATGAGCCGCCTTTCACTTTGTAGTCATTACTTGACCAGTGTTCTTCTTTCATTAACGGCTTCAAATTTTTATGGGGAACTTTTATCCCCTCCTCTTTTAGTGCTGGTCACCTCCATTAAAATGAATCATACCTTTTAGAATGCAATCTTCATGCCAACTGTACAGAAGGTATTTTTCTTGTACTAAGCTGCTTACTTCTTAAGTGCCTGGCGGGCTGCATCGCTTTGCTTTATCTATTATGAGGGACCACTCATCTTTCAGGTCAACCAGCATGCAAATATTTTTTATGACATCCGCCAAAAATACTGGCGTTTTTTTCTTGAAAAATGAAAATATTTGTCCGGCATCAGAATTGCAGTATAAAAGGCGAGGAAACAATTTATTTAAAATAGGAGGAGAATACATAAAGGAACATCATCAACAAAAGTTGAAACGAACCATGAGGACCAGGCACTTATTTATGATTTCACTCGGAGGGGTTATCGGCTCCGGCTTCGTCATGCATTTAACGATGGCCTGCCTTGGATAACTGTCAGTGACCATGCTGGTCCCGGTGTGCACAGGTCGGCTGGATGGGGGTTCCATTTATGCTGGCCTGCTATGCGATTTATCATCTGAAGATCAAGAAAAAACAGGCGATTGAAAAAGAACAGCAGGAGATTCATTTATCGGCTGATAGAAAGATGCTTCTTTAAACTACGATTTGTCCTTACAACTAAAAAGCAAAAAACACGGCAAGCTTGCTCTTGTCGTGTTTTTCTTTAGAGATCTATTAAATAGCTCTACTTACAGCAAACTGTTTTCGGTTGAAAGCAGGCTTTTGTTTGTTCCATTTCAATTATTCACTTGTTCACCATAGTGTATTAGCTTAAAACGTGCTTATAACATCAGCTTTTTTCAGATAGTGATCTCTATAAGGTTTCCTTCTGGATCTTTAGCGACCCTCTCATAGTAGCCGTCACCCGTAACACGTGGGTTCCAGCTGCTTCGTAGCCAGCACCCAGAAGCTGCTTCGTTTTTTGGTCTGCCTGTTCTTTGCTTCCTACTGAAAATGGCACATGAGCCCATCCAATTATATTTTCAGCCTGGAGCTGACCGACCCCTGTTTTCCGCATGATCTCGAGCCTTGCAGTACCCTTTCCAAAGGAAATAAAATAGCACTCAAATCCTTTAGCCTGATTCACGTACTTTTCGTTTGATATTCCGTCAAAATAATCAACTTAGAAAGCTTTCATTTTCTCTAAGTCTTTTACCCAGACTGCCACATGCTCAATCTTCACTTTTTTCACCTCTTTCCTGATGCCTAATGAGTATAGCTGGATTCTCTCCATTACTCGTATACTGGTGTCTGATCATGGACTTTTTCAACTTTTATAAAGTCAAACGCTGCCTCGTATCCTTCTCCCTGAGGGCTGCAGGCATAAATGCCAGCCTGGACGTGAGTTGCTCCGGGTAAATGGGTCATTCTGATTTGAGTCCAGACATCACCATCCACTGAGTACTCAACGTAAAAGTTGTTTTCTTTTTTTGTGATTCGGAAGTAAAGAGAAAAGTCTTCATGGGAAAAGGCCTGACTGGACCAATCAGAATATCCTTGCTTCGTAACCACAGCCCCTAACTTACTCTTTCCGCCGGGTATAAACTCAATAGACGTTTTTACCCATGTATCTTTGGAGAATCTCACCATTAAGCCAGCCTGGTCATAGCGATTTTTGGGTTTTGAATGCACTTTCGTCGTTAACCGAAAGTCTTCGTTTACATCATAGTAGAGAAAATGCCCATTATCAGCTTCGAATCCATAATGCGTCTTCTGCCAAAAATCCGTTTGCTTGTCTGTTCTGATCATGAAAGTGGCACATTCGGAATCATGACTCCAATGCTGGGGAGGCGAAAACCATTTAAGTCCTTTGTTTATGTCTTTGTGGTTAAATTCTTCTAACAATATCATTCGGCTGTCCATTATGTTTTCTCCTTTCCCATAAGGGCACTTTCTATTGAAGGTTTGATTTCTGTAAAAGAGTTTCTTATTACATAGAAGACAGCCCTGTTTCATTGATGATTAAGTCCAGCCCCAGACTTTGTAATCCATATAGGTAATCCTGTTTCAAGTCACTTACAATCAATTTCGGAAGATGCTCCGCTGGAACGTACTTTGCAGTCTGGGCCAAAATCTGTTCCATCAAAGCTTCATCAGCTTCTTCTTCGTAAAATATAATGGCATGAGGATTAAGGATTGAAACAAACGCGGCCGCCAGGCGGCTAATAGCATCTACCTGCTGACCGCTATAACCGGAAGAACGATTTGTTCCCAATGCTTCCTGAAAGTTTCGGTGATCATACTGCGGTATAAAGGAAACTTCTCCGGAGAAAAATGTGCTTCCACGCACAATATTCCCATTCACCAGAATGCCAGCCCCTGGGCCGTTTTGTCCGAAATACAAATAAATAAGTGATGAATTGATTTGCGTGGTTTTCTCCCGCTGGTAACCGAGGACCGCTGCGTTCATATCATTCTCAACCACAACAGGCATGGAAAAGTGCGTTTCATAATATTCTTTTAAGTCAACCTGCTGAAACTGTTCATAGCCCGGTATAAAAAAAATGCGGCCGTTCTCCACCGAGCCAGGCACGCCGATGGCCATCGCGCGTATTTTGGGATACTCGCGCATGATGTCTTCTATGCAGACGGTCAGCATCGGTAAACCTCCCGCTAAAACACTGCCTGCTTTTCCTTGTTTCTTGATCCCGCCGAGGCAATTGAAGACCGTGTAGTGGGTTTCTTCCCTCTCCAAAAAAATGGCCAAACCAAGCCGGAATTCAGGATTGTATGCGTACCGTTTCGCTCTACGGCCGCCGCTCGAATCATCGAGGCCAAGCAGCTTCAGCTCTCCGTCTTTTTCCATCTGCGTGAGAAACTTGCTGATGGTCGGAAAACTAATGTTTAACTTTTCGCTGAGTTCTGCCTTGGTCGCTCCTCCCATCTCCAATAAGGCTTTACGAATGCGATAAAGAATGACCTTTTTCATGGATTTTGGAGTGGCAAACATCTCGCTCATGATCCTCACCTCTCTTTTCCTTCTGCTTATTAAACTTCTTTAATAATTCTCGACCATACTGTATCACATCCTTTTTTTAAGCACAAATGATACTTTATGGCTGAGGTTTAAAGCATGTAAAATAAGGAAGAGGAAGGATATTATTATCCTTCCTCTTCCTTATTTTTGACTGAAGGCTATTTTCACACCGATGAAAGTAAAAATAGATCCTTGGATGATATTCATTTTTCTTGACATGGAGGGGCTTTTACGAAGGAATTCTCCGATTTTACCGGCAAACACACTGATAAGTGTAAATAGAATTAAGGCCTGGATCAGAAAAATAAAGCCATAAACGATCATCTGCATAGTAACACTGCCGGCCGTATGCTCGATAAACTGGGGGAAAAGAGCAAGAAAAAAGAGAGAAACCTTTGGGTTTAACACATTCATAATAATGCCTCTTTTATAAAGCGCTTTGTAGCCTAAAGAATCATTCCCGCCGAGAGAAAAACCGGATCCTGAAGCGCGGAAAGATTTATAAGCCAAATACAGCAAGTAAGCAGCCCCTGCATACTTGACCAGGGCGAACGCAACGGAGGATTGATACACAAGAGCTGAAATGCCGACGGCAGCGGCTGTAATATGGACAAGCAGCCCGGTACAAAGCCCAAAAGCAGTAGCGATTCCTGCTTTTTTCCCTTTAACTATGCTTTGGGCCAAAACAAATAAATTATCCGGTCCAGGCATAAGCGTAAGCAGAATAGCGGTACTTAAAAAAGAAATAATAATTAGCAAAGACACTTTTCAAAACCCTTTCTTTTATTCAGTTTTCCCCTTTTATTCCGGCATAAGATTAGAATAAGGCATGAATCCTCGGCCTGTTTTTACGAGAATCCTAAAAATTTCTATATGAAATGTTTATTCTCTTTTAGTATATATCCTAAGAACAAAATGAAAACAAGCCCGCCGGTGGAAAGCGGGCTTGTTTTCACTTCAATTCGAAGCCAATTTTCTGCAGTGCTTTTTCCAAGTCTTTTTCAAACACCATTTCTTTTAGATCTGCGTTCATTTGGACGGCCTTCATAGCTAAGTCAGGACGCAACCCGGTCACCGAGCATTCTACACCTACCAGCTTTAAAACTGTGGAGATTTTTAAAAGTGAGGCTACGACTGTATTATTTATATGCAAAATGCCCGACAAATCTACAATGAGGCGTTCGAGCCCTAATTTACGGCTTTCAAAAAGCGCTTTTTCAATAATGCTTTCTGCACGCTGTTCATCGATGTCACCTACAACGGGCAAAATTGCAATCCCTTTTGCGACCTTTACCACCGGTGCCGATATGGTAAATAACTGCTTGTTCGTGTAATCAAGCTCTAATACGTACGATAAGAGAGCAGACATCGTCTCAAACATCTTAATTTGTTTTTCTGTAAATGTTTGAGTTCCTCTATCAAGGCCGCAAATCGTTCCGTAGTTTTTTCCGTCTTTATAATTAATCGGAATCGCAATAAACGCTCCACCGTCAAGTTTCTCTGTAACATCCATGTTTTTTGTGTCTTTATACTGTTTCAAGTCTGGAATGACAAGCACCTGTTCGCCATGCTCCACACTTAAGCTGCAATACGCTTCGGGGAATGGGCGTTCATCCCCTTCATTCACAAGCTTTTCACTTTTGTTTAATACCTTTACCATGCGGTTCGTTTTGCCATCGTTTCGGGCAATAAATAACGTATTTACGTGGACGAATTCCGCCATGATTTGAAGAACCCGGACCGCCGCTTCTTCAAAATCTTGAAAACGAATATCCAGGGCTGGATTTACTCTTTCTGTCATTTCAATATCCTCGCTTCTATTAGCTAACATCTTTCTTATGTATATTACTACAAAAGCCAATCAATCAAAAAAAATGAATTTGCTTTTCAGGAATAAAAGTAAGAGGGGATGCTGAATACAGCATGCTCAAACAAATATAGCATACCCTGTTTGAAACAATTTGAAACCTGTTGCAGCCTGCATTTTAAAGGAAACAAGGGCCAAACGGCTGTTGTTTCCTGATTGATAGACACGCAGCCCGCTTATGTATGTGTATCTACAAAAAAAAAGCGGCTGCTAATTGCAGTCCGCTTTTAAGAGATTTTGAATACGCCGCTTTTTTTATTAGTTTATGAATTTCTTATTCAATGTTTCGGGCACCTGCTCCTCTAGATTGCTTTTTAGCATTTATTTTCTGCTTCCAGCGTTCTAAATATCTTTCTTTATCTATTTCTAAAGACAATGCCGCGATTGACGATTTGAATACTTCACTTATACCAATGACCTTTCCTTCTTAGTAATACTGCTCATTATGCGGAGACCCCGCTTCTCCTAAATGGAAATTTTTTAAAAGAAAAGATGGTTTTTAAGAGAAGTTTTCTTTATTATTTGAATTACTTGTATATGTATTCAATAATTTCCAAAACAGAGAGGCAGGTTGCCAGTATGTCATTTTTTAAAACAGCAGGACAGCTCTTGCAAAATAATAGTGCTGAGATAGCAGCAGAAATTAACAAAGTCTTAAAAAGTGAGTACCATTCATTACTTGATGAAGGCGGCCTTTCAAATGATACGATGACGCAGCGGCGGACACACTTAATTAAATTGATTGGAACAGCTGTTTTAAATCAGCATGATCCCGGTGTAGCAGATGAAATAGCGGATTGGACCAGGGAAACGGCTCTAGCAGCTGTTGAGCAAGGAATACAGGTAGAAGAGCTCATCCGCTCCCTTCGCTCTTATAAAAAAATCATCTGGAACTACCTTGAAAATAAAATCGACATCGATCAAACAAAAGCTTCTATCGTGATCCAGGTACATTACTTAATAGAGGATATTCTTGATCAAGTCCTTCTTGTTTATAATGCTGGCTATATCAATTTCTACGAACAGAGGATAGACTCTGCCAAAAAAGCCTTTAACGAAGTTTCTTTTCCTGTAGTAGCTCTATCAGATCAAGTAGCGATTCTCCCTTTAATCGGCGAATTGGATGAAGAAAGAGCCGGCATTATATTAGAAAATGTACTGCCTAAATGCAAAGACTTAAAAATTGATGAGCTGATTTTAGACTTATCAGGAGTTCCTCGTATCGATACAATATCGGCTAATACGTTATTTCAGTTAAAAGACTCCCTTGCAATCATCGGTATTTCTTTGACCTTCACAGGCATAAAACCAGAACTGGCTGTACCTATGGTCAACTTGGGGATCCCCATTAACAAGCTTCATATAAAAGGCACCTTAAAAAATGCGATTGCTATGTCCAAAGTGCTATAAGCATCAGCCTTTCTGCCGGCTGCAGCGCTTGCGGTAGGTAAACCAGAACATTACACAGAACCAACCTTCAGCGATTTGTCCGCCATTCTATAAGGCAAGCCGCACAAATGCGGGCTTGCCTTATACTGTTTTCTCATCGAATAACTTAATGCCCTGGCAGCTTGCAAATGTCTATTCACTGCAGATTCTCTCTTCCACACTTCCTCCGGCTATAAAACAAAATCATAACCAATATTTTTAAAGCGCGGCTTGTCCTTTTTTTGATGCTCACTATGCTTTTTATAAGTGTCTGGTGAGAAATATCGCTTTTTCCCTAAACAAACCTTTAATTTGTATATAGGTATACAAAATGACTGATTTTAGATTTATCTGGAATTTCTCAGGTAGATACAATGGACACAGATAAACTGGTTAAGCTGAAACAGTCGCTCGGCCTGATTGGCATTAACGCGATCTTTAAGGGTATAAAACCCGGCCTTGTCCTGCCGAGGATTAATTTAGGAGTCCCTCTTGACCAGCTTAACGTAAAAGGAACGCTAAAAAATGCTATTTCCGCTTATAAATTAACGCACAGGAAAATGACCTACAATACGCCTAGCGGATAAGTAGTGCAAAAGACGAATTTTTACTTTTATTGGTTATTTATGCAGGTGAATCCATCTCTATTGTTAAATAGATTAATATAGAGAGCTAAGCAGGGAATAAATTTTGTAAATTATTTACTAGGAAAGAGGGCTGTTTTTCGGACTATTCCGTAAAGCTGTCAGTGACAAATACGGACAAAGGAGAGATATATATGAGATATCTAAAAAGAAGTGCCTTCGCTACATTAAGCTTTTTTATGATGATCACCCCTGCTTCTGCAGCTGTTCCGGGTGTAGATGATTCGATGAAAAAAGGAGCAACAGAAGGAATTGTATCTGTCTCTCACCCATTAGCCGCTGAAGTCGGCAAAGAAATTTTGAAACAAGGCGGGAATGCCATAGATGCGGCAGCGGCTATCCAGCTGTCACTGAATGTCGTGGAACCAATGATGTCAGGGATTGGCGGCGGCGGCTTTATGATGGTATATAACAAAGCTGAAAATAACATTACCATGATCGACAGCCGGGAAATGGCCCCAGCAAATGTAACGCCTGAACTTTTCCTAGACCAAAACGGACAGCCTGTACCTTTTCAAGAACGTCATACAACTGGTAAAGCGGTAGCGGTCCCAGGAACATTAAAAGGGCTTAAAATGGCTCTTGAAGAGTATGGAACGATGGAATTGTCTGAAGTCATTGACCCAGCTATTGACCAGGCGGAAAATGGAATTAAAGTAAACTGGTCGATGGCGCAGTATATTGCTGAAAATGCAAAGAAACTGCAAAAATATGAAACGGCAGCAGATGTGTTTGTACCAAATGGAAAACCACTAAAAGAAGGACAAACTCTTATTCAGCGGGATCTGGCTAAAACCTTTAAACTGATCGAGCAGCAAGGAACGGATGCTTTTTATGGAGGTGGAATTGGAGAAGCGCTTGTACAAGAAGTGCAGAAAACCGGCGGAACAATGACAACAGAAGATTTGGAGCAATATGCTGTAAAAGAGCGGGAACCCGTGCAAGCAAATTACCGGGGGTATGATGTGGTCAGTGCTGCTCCTCCAAGCTCAGGCGGTTTAACTGTTCTCCAAATTTTAAAGTTAATGGAAGGCTATGATGTTCAAAAAATGGGTGTAAATTCTCCTGCCTACCTTCATCATTTGATTGAAGCCATGCATCTTGCTTATGCAGATCGTGCTGCTTATATGGCAGATGAAGATTTCTATGATGTTCCATCGGAAGGACTTTTAAATGAGCAATATATCGAAGAAAGAAGAAAGCTGATCAACCCGTTGAAAGCAACAGCTGTAGTCAAAGAAGGTGATCCTTGGAAGTATGAAAACAAGGAACCGGCTGCTGAGGTGACGGTAAAAGAAACAAATCCAACCGGGCAGACCACTCATTTTTCGGTTATGGATAAATGGGGAAATATGGTTTCATATACTACAACGATTGAACAGGTATTTGGGTCAGGCATCATGGTTCCGGGCTATGGATTTATGCTGAATAATGAAATGACAGACTTTGATGCAGCTCCAGGCGGCGTGAACCAGGTAGAACCCGGCAAACGGCCAAGAAGCAGTATGTCCCCTACTCTTGTGTTAAAAGACGGACAGCCATTTATGGCCCTTGGATCCCCTGGAGGACCAACTATTATTGCGTCAGTGGCTGAAACGATCATGAATGTCATTGATCACCAGATGCCGATTCAAGAAGCCATTTTAATGCCTCGCATTTACTCAGCAGGCTATCCAACGGTACGATGGGAATCGGGAATCAGTCAGAATACAAGATTGGAATTAATGGCGAAAGGACACATTTTTGAGGAACAGCCCGAAAATATCGGTAACGTACAAGCAGTGATTTTTGATTACGAAAATGGCCAAATGTATGGCGGGGCAGACAATACAAGAGAAGGAACCGTTCTAGGGGTGGATGCTATCTCCTACACGTCTAAACAGCCAAAAGAGATAAAAGAAGAGAAAAAAGGGCCGTTTACCCTTAAAGTGAATGGCGCGGTTTATCCATACACTGCTGATCAAATGAAACTGTTAAATGGTACACCGTATATTCAGTCAGATAAGCTGCTGCTTGGCTTAGGTGCGCTTGACTCTTCTGATTTAAATGCATACAAACCGCATAAGCGCTCTTACTTGCCGGTTTTAAAAGTGGCACAATCACTTGGGTATGAAGTCACTTGGAACGAGGAAACAAAAGAAGTACTTCTCCAAAAAGACTTATCTGGTATTGATAATCCAAATGATGATGAAGATGACGAGATTATTACCCACTAAAGATTTCGTTTTATGGAATAGCAGATTGATCTTTACAAATCCAAATGATGACCTCCTGTCTTTTTTTAAAAATCGACAGGGGTCTTTTTTTGTTGATTATACGTAAATGGATAGAGATTTTGCATCTTTGTTTGATTGTTGTTGTTTTTTTATATTATTATTTGAATTTTGCACATATTGTAATTAGTTAAAATCATTAAAAAAAGAAAAACCCTTTGTTATCAATGATTCGTTAACAAGGGGTTTTCTTTTTTTATTCTGCTTTATAAGATTTTTGATTCCCTATCTTACCTTTTACTGTATTCTCCTTCTTTCTCATTAAGCCTGCTGTTTTATTGGCAATAATCGTTATGATAAAAGACAAAATTAATGCAGCAGCCATCGCTATAATTAAACCAGCCATGTTATTGGTTAACAGCGGCGCTGTAAAAGTTGGTACATAAGCTGTTCCGCGGACATTAAACATACCGACCAAGGCGCCCCCTGCCCCTGCTGAAAGAATTGCTCCTGCAAACACGGCTTTATTGGAAAACATAAAAGGATACGCGGCTTCTACAAAGGTGCCAAATCCCATATTGATCAAAAACCCCGGAGTTGCGGCCGCGGCTTCTCCCTTGTCCCTTGGAGCAATCACATTTGCTAAATTAATTCCAGCCGATACCATAACAAGTCCTACCATATCAACGGCCCCTAAAAAGCTTGAACCTGTTTTCTCCATTTCCAGTAAAACAATAGGCAGAATAACAGCATGATAAATACCACCTAAAATAGCTGGCCAGATCAGCAGGCCTGCTACCACTCCTGCAAGAATTGGATTGAAATTGATTGCCAACTCGATAGCAGCCTTGAATCCGTCACCGATCTGTAAAGCCAGCGGAGCAAGCAGGTAGTACACCATTAACCCGGCAATTAATCCTGAAAATCCTCCGGCCACAATATTAACGGTTGTCATTGGAAAGCGCCATTGAATACATTTGTTAAAAAGAAACTGAACGAGTATACCAGCTAAAATACCGCCAATAATTCCTCCGATAATGCCGCCATTTACAGATAAAATTCCTGCAATTACGCCGGAAACGATGGATACTTCATCTAAATCAGAAACTTGTTTAGCTGCTATCACTGCCACCACTACAGGAAGTGCCTGAATCATCACATCGAATACTTCCTTCATGCCAGAGAGGCCCGGAATCTGGCTCAAGGCCAATACAATAGCCATTGCGATAAAACCAGGCAGGGCTGAAACCATGATTCCGCGAATATTAATCCTTTTAAATACATTTCCCTGCTGGGCGGAATGGTTCTTACTGGATGCACCAATGACAGGCTGGTATTTTATTCCCCATATCTTACATAAGGAAGTAATAAAAGAAATAGCCCGCGTCCGGCTTGTTGTTCCGGTTGTTCCCGACTGTGCTATAATGTTGGCTCCTTTTGAACCGATCATAGCCATAGATGTACCGCCTGTACCGACAATAGGCAGTTTCATTTCAACAGCGGCTTCAATGGCCTGTTTGTTCGTTCCCTCCGGATGAGCACTCATTAAAATTAATCCATCTATATGCCCATTTCGAATTTTTTGGGCAATATCTTTATCCAGCTCCACCGCTGCCTTATTGGCTTCTGCAAGAAGTCCATGGAACATTTCAGCCGGCTTTCCGTGTTTATCAAAGGTAAACACTTTTGCTTTAGTCGTCTCTTTAACAGAATCCATTGATTCGGCCGCAGCAATAAATTGAACAGCAGAAACGGTTAGCCCTGCTGCATCGCTTTGTGTAATAATCTCCTGCAGCAGCTTTTCTGGGTCCTTCCCGCCTAAATTGTATAGATTCCCGCCGCTGCTTCCTATAATAGCAATCTTCTTCATAACGCACTCCCTCCATAATTCACTGAGCAAAAATCTACTTTTTTTAAAAAATAAAGACTGATAAAAAAAGAATAAAAATACATAAATATGTTTATTTATTTAATATAACACTCTTTTTCTGAAAAATTAAAAGAATTTTAAATTCTTTTCTCAATTCATTTACCTACGTTTATACATTACGTGCTCAGTGGCTGGATAGGTGTGGTTAATACTCTCTTTTGTTCCCCTTTTTCACAAAATCCCAATCAACCTCTACATTTTTTCTGACCCTTTGGAGAAGGTCAAGAAGGACCTCAGCTTCCTTCTCTGAAAACCCAGATAAAGCTACTTTGTTAGAGTGATCCCCCTCTCTTTTTAAAAAGGGATAAAGCTCTTTGCCTTTTTTTGTTGGATGCAGCCTCTTGATTTTTTTGTTCTGATCATCGTTTTTTTTCTCAATAAAACCTTGAACTTCTAATTTTTTAATTGCACGCGCTGCTGTGGTACGGTCTACTTTAATCATCTCAGCCACTTTTTCCTGAATAATGCCCGGCTTTTCACAAATTCGAATAAGGTATAAATACTGCCCTTTCGTAAGGTCAAACTCTTTAAATTCAATATTGCTGATCGAATCGAGCGCTCTTGCAATCATGCCGATTTCCCGAAGAATTTCCCTCATATGTAAACCCCTTTTAAAAATTTTGTTGTATTTGCAACAAAAATACATTATAGTTTTTATTATAACAAGTCATATCTGTATTATGACTGGACCGTTTTGAGAAATCTAGAAAAGGACTGAAGAAAAATGGATGCAATAAAGATAACATCAGAAATTGAATTAAAAAAAGCTTTTTCCATTAGGAAAGAAGTGTTTGTTGAAGAACAAGGAGTACCTTTAGAAGACGAATTTGATGAATTTGATACTCTTGAGGGATCCGCTCTGCATATCTTGGTTTACTATCAGGATAAAGCTGTTGGGACGGGGCGGATAAGATGGGTAGGCGGCGTCGGTAAGCTGGAGAGAATTTGTATACTAAAACCGTACCGTCAATTCGGCCTCGGAAAAGTAATCATAGGAGCGTTAGAGACGATCGCTAAGGAACAGGAAACATCTCAGGTAAAACTGCATGGCCAGACACAGGCAGAAGGTTTTTATAAGAAACTCGGCTATTATGTTGCGTCAGATGTTTTTATGGAAGATGGTATTCCCCATCTTCTAATGAAAAAAGAATTATTTGCTGAATCACTATGAGGCGTCTGAGAATGGCGAAGTATATGTATTACACAACGGGAATCCTTATTCTCACGCTTGGTGTTGCGTTTACGATACAATCAAACCTTGGCGTGTCTCCTTTTGATGCTCTGCTAGTCGGTCTAGCCGCCAATTTAGGGTTGACGGTAGGAAGTTGGGAAGTAATCATTGCTTTTATCCTAATTGGCTGCAATTCGGTGTTAAAAAAACAAAAACCAGAGTTTTCCGGCTTGTTAACGGCCGTGATTACAGGAATCAGCATTGATGTGTGGCTTTTTTTACTGGATGCTTTCGCTACGCCAGAGTTATGGGTTACTAAATTTTTAGGTTTTGGCATAGGTCTTTTAACAATAGGGATGGGCACCGCCATTTATTTATGTGCCGATTTTGCTCCTATCCCTGTTGATCGCTTTATGCTTATTATCCGTGAATTAACCAAAATGAACATATGGCTTACGAAAACAATCATCTATATTCTTTTCCTCTTTTTATCTCTTTTGTTTCAAGGACCTGTTGGTATTGGAACGATACTGGCTGTTTGTTTGGGTGGTCCTATACTTCATTATTGTATGGCTTTGATAGACTTTAAGCTAAAACAGCCTTCTTCTAAACAGGCAGGCATTTAAATGAGAAATAAAGAGATTACTTTATGTTTTTAAAAAGAGCCTCACCGGCTCTTTTTACACTCATTAAAAGGCATAACTGGTAACTCCGCCGTCTATAAACAAATTTTGACCGGTGATGTAACTTGCTCCATCTGAGCAAAACATTAGAACCGGGGCGATCAGTTCTTTTAAATTTCCCAGCCTTTTCATTGGTGTCCTTTGTTCTAAAAGTGTTTGAAACTCTTTGTTTTCTAATGCCTGTTCATTTAATGATGTTTTAAAAAACCAGGGGCTTATCGCATTTACGGTGACACCCTTTCCTGCCCACTCATTGGCGAGCTGCCTGGTTAACTGAACGACACCGGCTTTGCTTGGTCCATACGGTGTACCCGATGACAGCGTAAGAGACGAAGCAACAGAAGCTACATTCACAATGCGTCCGTATTGCTGTTTGACCATATGTTTCCCTACTGCCTGGGATACCAGAAAGACCGATTTAAAATTAACGTCCATTACCTGGTCCCACTCTTCCTCTAGCAAATCTAAGCTCGTTTTTCTTACACTGGCTCCGGCATTGTTAACAAGGATATCAATTTTCCCGAAAGAATGAAGAGCTTGATCCACCGCTTTTTGAACGGATTCCCGGCTCGTTACATCACATACAACTGCTAACGTTTTTCTGCCTGTTTCTTTGGTGATTTCTTCCGCCGCTCTCGTTACTTCCTTTTCGGTTCTCGCTACTAATACAAGATCTGCACCGGCGTTTGCCAGTCCTTCAGCAAGCGTTCTGCCAATTCCTCTGCCCGCGCCTGTCACAAATGCTGTTTTCCCGCTTAAATGAAAGTATTCGTGCATCCTACTCATCCCTCCTGCCCTTAAAAGAGGCTGCTAATTTGCCGAATTTCCCTTCTTGCAGAGAACTTTTATCCAAATCATAAAGGAGGCGCCTTACGAAACACCCGGTTCCGCAAGGCATAAACCTTAAGCTTTTCAGATCATCATTTCTTATTGTTCTTCCTTTATCCTTCTGCTTCAAAATCCTTAATTTTCGCATCAGGGCTTAACACTTTCTCTGGCTGAAATTCCGCTAATGGCTCTCCTTCTTTGACTTTTTTGACCCAGTCATGATTCGCAAGAGCTCCTTTACCGAGCGAAACAACATCAGCTTCTCCTTTTTCCACAATACTAACAGCAAGTTCCGGCTTTTCTAAATGTCCATTTGCAATAACAGGCTGTTTTCCATATTTTTTAGCCAGGGCAGCTAAAGAAGGGCCGCCGTCACCAAAAGCAGAATCCACAGCCGCGGTTCCTTCTCCTTCCGGAAATGCCGGCTGCCACGCTTCATATTCTGTCACATGAATGAAGTCCAATGGAGCATTCCCCAATTGGCCGAAGATGATTTCGGCTTCTTTTTCTTTTTCCGCCCATTTATGTTCGTAATCATTCACTTTTCCTTGCGAGATCCGGATGCCTACGGTAAAATCTTCTCCAACCGCTTTCCGGACAGCATTGGACACCTCAACAAGCAGGCGCACTCGGTTTTCAATCGAACCGCCGTACTCATCTGTACGCTGGTTCGTATAGTCCGTTAAAAATTGATCCAGGATATAGCCGTTGGCTCCGTGAATTTCGACTCCATCAAATCCAGCTGTTTTTGCCCTTACTGCCGCTTCTGTGAACCCTTTAATGACGTCCTGAATATCTTCTTTTGAGGCTTCTTTTGGTTTCGGAAATGAGCCGCTTCCTCCGTAGAACTCCATTTGTTCCCCTTTAGGCTGGATTGAAGAAGGACCGATTGAGCCTTCCACAAAACGATTTCCTTGAGAAAGCGCACCTGCATGCATCAGCTGGGCAAAGATTTTAGCACCGGCCTGGTGAACAGAGTCGACTACTTTCTTCCAGGCTGCTGTTTGCTCTTCATCTGTGATGCCAGGCTGATTGAAATAACCTTGGCTGTATTTTTGATCCGGGTAAATCCCCTCTGTAATAATGAGGCCGAAACCGCCATGGGCAAATGATGTATAGTAAGAAGCCATTTGACCTGTCGCAAGCCCTTCAGGTGTTGCACTCGTACGTGTCATAGGCGCTACGCTTACCCGGTTTTCCAATTCTATACTTCCCAGTTTCACTTTTTGAAATAAAATGTTTGTATCAGGCATTGTTAAAACCCCTTTCTGTATTTGCACAACCCTATTATGTTCATTCCATCCTTAAACTTTCACTTTTCGTTTTAGATGGCATCTTTAAAAACACCTATGTCTCCTTTTTCACATTTTACTATCAACTAAACAAAACCTGGTCCTTGGAACAGCCGATCGCGTATGATTCGCTGCTCATTAGGTTAGCCAGCAAGTCAAAAAGAAGAACTTGGCATAAGAACTAAAAGGTGTAGATTTTGCGGCTGAAAATATCCGGGAAGAAAAAAGCGGTTTGTTCACCTTAAAGAGGGGTAGCTGTTAAATAAAGACATAAACTACAGCAAGAAACCAAGGTGAATGTTCAATGTTCGGATTATCCGACCTACTATCGTTAGTTGTTTCAGCTTTTATTATTTTGCCAGCGGTCATACTATTGCGTGAGTTAGGGTACCTCATTGTTAGTGCCCTCTTCGGAGTTCAAAATCCAAGAATTACAATCGGTTCAGGCCCTCGATTATTTAAAATCGGACTATTTGACGTCAGAAAATATTATCATCTGTACAGCTGGTTTTCTTATGACTCCTTAACTAAAGAAAATAGATGGGTTTATGTTTGTGTATACGCAGGCCCCATTTTAATAAACATCATTGCTGCCTTAACCATTAATTCGCTTTTAGCAAATGGCTATTGGCAATCATATGCCACATTTTGGGACCGGTTTATTTTTTATGCTTTTTATTATGTTTTATTTGATATGGTGCCGATGAAGACGGTCAATGGGAAACCAAACAATGGTTATATTATTTACGAAATGGTTCGTTATGGCAGAAGAATGGATTATAACCAGGAACCGCTTATCCCTGCTACAAAGGAAGTAGAAGAACAATACCAACAAAAGATGAAAAAAATTGAAGAAATAAAAAAAGAGCAGCAGCAGGATCATAGAGCAAAGTAAACAGGCGGAGTGAGCAGCAGATTTTAAGGATCAGAACAAACATAAATAAATGCTTTGACCAGGACTGGCTGCTTATTATATTTGCCTGAATAAGTATAAGGCTCATCCAGGCTTTTTCTTTATTCTCTGGTTCAAATTGAATAATCCTCCAGATTCTGACCAGTGTGTTGGCTTGCCGGCTGAAATTGCTCACTGTTGTTTTGCGGATTTGTATCCACATAAAGCAGCATGCCGCCGGTAATAACATCTGTATAATGTTTCTCTGCTTCTTCCTCACACATTCCTGTAGACAGCCCTATACGAAGCAAAGCATCACGAACAGGCTTTTCTCCTAACAGGAATGCGGCAAAGCGATCCCTCCAGGATTGAAGGCCGGCTGACTCCACATTGATATCCATCTGCCCTTTTGTCATCAGGATCTCTTCTTTATCCTTTACGATAACGTACATATTCTCTTCCTTATAGCCTTCTTCTTTTAAAGCATTGATTTTCCACAACAAATCGTCTTCATCATAATACACATATATAAATTTTTTCTCTTCCATCAGCCATATTCTCCTTAAACTTAAAATAAGGATGCCTTTTCTAAAGGCATCCTTATTTTGAACCGATCTTAAGTTGAACATGCAAAAAGCTTTTCTCATCAGGTTCCGCAGAAAGTGCGGTAAGGTCGTAAAGTCGGCTCCGGAAGACACGCATATTCCGCCTGTTCAGGGGAATGAGTATATGGCTGAGAAAGAGCCTTCACCAGCTTTTCCATCACACTGTAATCGCCCTGCCCCGCCGCTTCTAAGGCGGCTTCTACCCGATGATTCCGCGGTATCACAGCCGGATTATTGTTACGCATTACTTGCTGCGAAGCCTCTTTAGATTCCGGCTGTCTGTCCAGTCTCTCGTGCCAGCGTTTTTGCCATTCGGTAAATTCCGGTGCTTTAAACAGATCCGTATCTTCCCGCTCATCAGATGTTAGGGCACGGAACGTATTCGTATAATCTGCACGATATTTATGCATCAGGCTGAGAAGTTCTTCAATAAGCGCTTCATCCCCAGCTTCTTCATTTAGGATACCTAGTTTGGCTCTCATTCCTGCCAGCCAGTTCGAGCGGTAAATCTCAAGATAACCCGTCAGTTCTTTTTGAGCGAGGTTGACAGCTTCATCCTGGTCTTGATGCAGAAGCGGCAGGAGCGTTTCAGCGAATCGTGCCAGGTTCCAGCCACCGATCGGCGGCTGATTTTTATAGGCATAACGGCCATGAATGTCAATAGAGCTGAAGACGGTCTCTGGATCATATACGTCCATAAAAGCACAGGGGCCGTAATCAATGGTTTCTCCACTGATGGTCATATTGTCGGTATTCATAACTCCATGAATAAAACCGACCAGCTGCCATTTGGCTATTAAAGCAGCCTGACGCTTAATTAATTCACGAAGCAGTGAAAGATATCGGTCTTCATTTGCCTCAATATGAGGATAATGGCGCGCAATGGTGTAATCAGCCAGGCTGCGCAAGTCTTCCCCGGAACCCCATTGAGCCGCGAATTCAAAAGTGCCAACACGCAGGTGGCTCGCCGCTACACGGGTCATGACGGCACCTGTTAGTCCGGTTTCGCGGTTAACGATTTCACCTGTTGTTACAACAGACAGGCTGCGGGTAGTCGGAATTCCGAGCGCATACATTGCTTCGCTGATAATGTATTCACGCAGCATCGGACCCAGTGCTGCCCGGCCGTCGCCTCCGCGTGAATAAGGTGTTCGGCCTGAACCTTTAAGCTGAATGTCAAAACGGTCACCAGCAGGTGTAATCTGTTCACCAACAAGTAATGCACGGCCATCCCCCAGCATGGTGAAGTGCCCAAACTGATGACCTGCATATGCCTGCGCAATTTTTGCGCCGCCTTCAGGGACCCGATTACCGGCTAACACTTCTACCTCTTCTGCTTTTTTGAGCTCCTGTGCATCCAGTCCAAGAGAGGCAGCCAGTGAATCATTCAGAACAACAAGCTTTGGCGAACGTACAGGATTTACATCAATAGCAGAGAAAAATGCTTTTGGCAGACGAGTATAACTGTTGTCAAAGTTCCAGCCTGTTTGGGTTGATTTGTTTTCCTTTATCATCGTATCCCCTTTTCTTTTTGTGTCTTTTATTATGTGGTTTCCTTTTTCGCCCCATTTAAACAATGCACTTTATTTTATCGTGTTACAAGCATGATTAATGTTTGCTCTAATCATTTTCTTATACCCTTTGTAGCCATTGATCAAGCTTTTAAATGGTATAATGAATGGCGGTTTGGAATAAAAGCTGATTTTATAGTTTTTTGTTGGCTGATTGTTTTTGGATATTTTTTTGAATTTTGCACACAATGTATTATTAAAAATACTTTAGGCATATTATTTTGAAAACGAAAATCGTATCTAGCGAACAACACAATAAAAAAGCCAATTTTTACGAAAATTGGCTTACCACTCATACTTAGGTTAATTTTCGATATTATTTCTTTTCAATGCCTGTTCCATAGCCGTGAGGGAATGTTCATATTTCTAATTTGCTTATTTTAAATATTAATGAGTAACTTGCCCAGAATGGTTCATGATTACATTGACTGATGCCCATTTAGTTTTTACATAACATTTAAAAAACTAAAACCATACATAGAAGCAACTACAAATACAATAGTCCATAACGCTAAACTGACAGTCATCCAGCCTACGACGACGATTTTTGAAGACCCAAGTGTCAGGGCCAGTATTGCAGCAATATCGGTTCCAACAAGGATAGGTGCCAGCAGAGCTAAGCCTGGGATACCATACTTATCCCATATTTCCCTTGACCGGGTTTCTCTTTTGGTAGGGCTCATTATCCCTTTCTTTTGCTTTCTTGCTGTTCTCCACTCTGCAATTTGCTTAAAAAATAGGCCAAGCAGGGCGATTAACAGGAAATTCCCTATAAAAGCTGTTAAACCAACTCCCACAGGTGATAGCCCCCATAAAACACCGAGTGGCACAATGATGGATACATCCATCCATGGTGCTGCCCCCAGCAAAAACAAAACAACATACTGCCATATAGCATTTGCTTCTTGAGCCCACTCTAACATCGTCATTCAGCTCCTTAGCAATTCAGTTAAAAATGATTTAGCTTCCGGATCGTTAACCAATACACCAAATACTGTCCTAATCCAAGAACACCTATAGCCAGCAAAGGAGCAATGGGCCACTTAAAAAACACAAAACAAAATATAGCTGCTGCCGGCAATGCGTAAGTGTAATAGATATACACATTACGGCAGGCCTTGAACGTTACCCATTGCTGCCCTTCATCCATTTCTCGAAATTCCGGCGGGATTACTCCCCAGGAATGAATCCGATTTTGAGGGTTTTTGCGGTTATTCAGCCGGATCAAAGAAATCCATAGAAATAATAAACAGGTAAATCCCAAAAAGCTGTATCTTGCTAACCCCTGCTGTACAGAATCGGGACCTGACAATGACAAAATCAGAAATATCATAATTAGAACTAACAAGGTCATCGGGACAAACGGTGAACGCAGAATGTTTGGTAGCACGAAGTTACATCTCCTTTAAATGAAAAATTTCTTCGACCGGTACGTTAAATGCTTTAGAGATTTTCAAAGCTAAAATCACTGAAGGTGCATAATCTCCTTTTTCGATCAGGCCAATAGTCTGGCGGGTAGCTCCGATTGCATCGGCCAAGTCCTGCTGTGTCCATTTGAAACGTGCACGAAGTTCACGTACTCGGTTTTCTAACATCCCCATATTCCTTCCATCGCTATTTTATTTTAGTGTAAATGATATATAACATAATGTAAATGATCATTTGCATTATGTTATATATCATTGCTTTTCGTACAAAAAAAGAACCAACAAAATAAATTTGTCGGTTCTTTTTGTTAATCTATATTCTTTCAGGACTTTGAACGAAATCAATAGATGTGATTCCGTATTGTTCAAATGCTTCCAAGGCCTGTACTCTGCTCGCTTGCAAAGAATCATAATCTCTGTTTCCGCAATGGGTACAGTGACCATATGGCACGTTGTGAATAAACAATGTTCGTCCTTTATAGTAAAGGCAGGCAATATCCAGAGACGGCAACAAAACTCCATGATGACAATAATTACAACTCGCTAACACCCTTTGCTACCCCCATATAATAATCTCTGTATTTTAACTACTATATCATCTCTGGTTCGATCTGAAAACAACATTTTTAAAACTGGTTTTCTTATAGAAAACGGAAGAAGCATCGATATAAATTATTCATTTGCATCAGAAAAAATGCCTGCCGAAAAATGACCCATTGAACGGAACATTAAACGGAGCCACCCTGCTTTTTCTACTTCTTCTGACGTAACAAGGTTAACCGTTTGAGTCTGGGCACCTTCTACCCCGTTAATGCGGTATGTGTAGGTAACCGTTCCTGCTTTGATCCCTTCTTTAAGGGGAGCAGTTAAATCTTCATTTAAAAAGTCTGTTTCCGCAACCAAATTGGGCGCCTTTACACCTTTTGGCACCACAAAATGTATCGTTTGGTCAGGTACAACCGAAACCTCTGTTTCTTTTCCATCCAGTACGGGCGCTTTTTCTTCCTGTGCGGAACTTTTAGCGGCTACGACCTGTTGGACTTCAAAATGATCAAATCCATAATCGAGCACTTTTTTCGTTTCAGTAAAGCGGCTGCCCATTGTTTCTGCGCCCATTACCACACTGATCAGGCGCATACCGTCGCGTTCCGCTGTTCCTGCAAAACAATAACCGGCATTGGTCGTATAACCTGTTTTTAATCCATCAAGCCCTTCATAAGCATATTTCTTCAGCTCTGGATCATTTTTATTGGCTTCAAGCATCCAGTCTGAATTCACGAGAGGCTCCGCATCAGTTTCGCGGAATTGATAGGTTTGAAGAGACGTAAAGTCGCTGAATTCTGGCTGATCCTGGATAATATGCTGGACAAGCTTTGCTACATCCATTGCTGACATTTTTGTTTCTTTTTCTTCGGCCGGACGGAATGCAGCTGGCATATCAGACCGGTCCAGCCCTGTCGCATTGATATAATGGGTTTTCGTCATTCCCATCCGTTTCGCTTCTTCGTTCATCAGCTTGACGAACTCGGCTTCCGAGCCGGCTGCAAATTCAGCAAGGGCAACTGCTGCATCGTTCGCAGAATGCAGGGCCATCGCTGTGTACAGCTCTTTTACGGTGTGCTGTTCACCTTCGGCCAGGTGTACACTGGCACCAATTGTTTGATCCGCATTTGCTTTCACCGTTACGGTATCATTCCAGCTTATTTCTCCTTTTTTTACTTTGTCCATCACAATATACTCAGTCATCATTTTTGTCATGCTGGCCGGCGCATAAGCTGTATCAGCGTTTACCGATAAAAGGACTTTTCCCGTTGTCGGCTCCATAAGTACAGCTGATTTAAGATGCAGGTTCAGCGAATCAGCAGATGGAACACTGTCTGCTTTTGCAGAAGCCGTATCGTTGGTTTCTTCAGCTGCCACAGCGGAAATTTCGGCAGGAGAGGAAAACGGAGTTACTGGCAGAATCAGCATACTTGTAATGAATGTACTGGCAGTTATTTTTTTAAAGACAGCTTTTTCATTTTTTATAAATTTCATAGAGAAGCAACGACATTTTTCCAAAAAATAAACCTTCTTTCTTATTATCAACACATAAACAGTGAACGATTTTTTACACCGTTTTCTATTTTAAAATAGGAAGTAAAAATAGAAAAGAAAGAACCTATTCATTTTTTTAGAAACTTAAAAAGAAGTTGTTTTGAATTTTGCACAAAGTGAAATTTATTTTTTTACTTTAACCCTGTCTTTTAAACTTCGGGCAAAAAGAAAAGTGCAAACCATTAAAGGGTTGCACTTTTTACAAATATTTTATTTATACTACTTCAACCGGCAGGCTGTGTTTCCAAAATACACTCGACATTGCTACTTTTGCTTCTTCCTCATCGGGTCCGTGAATTTCTAGTTTAAATGATTTTGAATTTAAAATACTGTATGTCAGGCCGAGAATACTTTTAGCGTCGATTGTTTGGTTATCTGTCATAATCACAATACTTGATTTGAATTTGCTGGCTGTCTGGTTAATTTCTACAACAACCTGTGCTCTTGATTTGTCTAGTAACATGTAAGATCATCCTTTTGAAGTGTAGTCTGTTTTCAATCATACCCCGCGGCTGCTTTATGTACAATGTCATCCAACGGCTGAAATTTGAATAATAGATCATACTTTGTATTGGTACAAATTAGTATAACACGATTCACTTTTAATGGTATACGAATCAGGACTGAATGGGTGACAATCTAATGAATTTTGATTCTTTTCCGTATTTCTTGAAACCCAACAGGAAATAGCAATCACGTTAAACACCCCGCTTGTTTTGCTCAGGCAGGGTGTTTTTAGCAGTAGCGTGCTTCACTTGTTGTATACATTCAATTTCCTTTTTCTTTTTCTAGTAAGGAGAATTGAAGAAATTTAGCTAAACCTTCACAACTAGGTACATTCTAGTATATCACTTACAAATTATTCGAATAATTTGTCCAGCATGCTTTGTAAAGTAGTATTCTTTGAATCTGTTGCTGGAGCATTTTTCTTTTTCAGCTCTTCTAATGCCTGCGCCTGGCTTTTCTTAAAATCTTCTTTTAGTTTCTTGTTATTGCGTTTTTGGCGAGAATCTTTCACCAGATTTTGGAGAGATTTCTCGTTCATTTTACGCAATTGTTCAACCAGGTCTTTACCTTTCGTATCCATACCTTCTCCCCTCTCTAAACTGGTTTATCTATTAAAGAACATCTAGTTTTACAACGATTGCTACAAGAATTTGCAGCAGTGCCTGGATGTTCACAGCCAAGTCTGTGTCAGTTGTGGTCACTTTTACATGCTTAGAGCCTTCAACAACTGTTTTTTGCGTATTTTTTTGCTTTGTTTTAATGAATTGTTTAAGGTCTTGAAGCACAGATTTGCTTTGATCTGAATCGCCAACTGTGATGCTTAGGACAACAGCAATCGCTGCCTGGATACCCAGCTGAAGGGATACGGCTGCTTGTGTGTCTGTTGTCTGTACATCTACATCCTCGGAATCTTTTACGATAATCCATTCAAACGATTTTTGCTCGTTTGATACGAATTGGTCACCTTCCTGCAAAACCTCTGCACCGTTTTTACCATTGTTGTCATCACAGTGATCCAGCGCTCTCCATTTTTTCTCACTCATGTTCTTCACCTCTTTCATTTTTTACTAAACTCTCATTACAGCACATCTAGTTTTACAACTAGAGCAACAAGCAGTTGTAGAAGCGCCTGGATGTTCACAGCCAGATCTGTGTCTGTTGTTGTGATTGTGACATCTTTTGAGTTTTTAACGAAGATCTTCTGCTTGTTCGTCTGCTCAGAATCAAACTGCTGGAACAGCTCTTGGGCGACCGACTGACCTTCATCTGAATCGCCAATTGTGATGCTGACAACGAGCGCAATAGCCAGTTGCAAGCCTACTTGGAGAGATACAGCTGCCTGTGTATCAGTCGAGCGTACCTCAACGTTGCAAGAGTCTTTAATCCATACGAGTTCGTCAGACTCTTGTTCCATCACTGATTTTTGAAAGCCGTCCTGTACAACTTCTGCGTCGTCATTCCGCTCTCTCTCTTCTCGCCCTCTGTCTTCACGCGACTTGCGTTTTTGCTTCTTATCCTCGTTTTCTTCTCTTTGACTTCTTGACATATTATCAACCCTCCTTTTTCATGTTATACAGTACTGTATGATCCAATCGTTCGTGCGGTAGCGGCATATGTAACTAGTTCTAAAAAAATAAAAAAGCGCCCTATATAGTCGCTTTTAAAAGATGAATGATGACGGATACTCTTTAATAAACCGCTCTTATGGTCGTTTAACCAGCTTTTTAAAACAAAAAAACCCTTCTTAAAAATCATTAAAATTCTTTTATATTAAAGCGAAAATCTAATCTTTTAATTTAGGCATCTAACAAAGTTTCTCTTGTATGACAAGTATACAACCTGTTATAATAAATATATCTTACATAAGTTGGAGGGAATCATTCATGGCAAATGTAACGTTTAAAGGAAGCCCTATTACACTAACTGGAAATGAAGTGAAAGCAGGGGATCAAGCACCTGATTTTACTGTATTGGCAAATGATCTTTCTGAGATTTCCCTGGCTGATACAAGCGGCAAGGTACGAATTATAAGCGTAGTACCATCTATTGATACAGGCGTTTGTGATGCTCAAACACGCCGGTTTAATGAAGAAGCGGCAAACCTGGCGAACGTTGAGGTGCTGACCATTTCAGCTGACCTTCCATTTGCCCAAAGCAGATGGTGCGCAGCAGCTGGTCTTGAAAATGTTAAAACTTTGTCAGACCACCGTGATTTCTCTTTCGCTCAAAACTATGGTGTTGGCATTGAGGAACTTCGTCTGCTGACGCGTTCTGTTTTCGTATTGGATTCAAATGATAAAGTTATTTATGTAGAATATGTTCCTGAAGCGACTAATCATCCGAACTACGAAGCAGCCATCAAGGCAGCAAAATCTGCTGATTAATGGTACAAAAAAACTGGCTTGGGCAAATGCCCAAGCGGTTTTTCGTTTTAACTAAATCTTTATTTCAAAATCAGCACTTTATTGTATAAAGCTCAGCAGCCTTTGCATCAGTACAAAAAAGCAGGGTAACCGCTAAAGGCTAACCTGCTTTTTTATTTTAGAAAGAAAGATTAATATCTTTCTGTGAATTTTTATTTAAGGCCAGACCTGTTCCATTTCCTCAATTTTATTTACACGATTTTCATACCGTCTTCCCGATTCAAAAGGCGTTTTGAGCCAAATCCTCATAATATCGCGGGTCAGCCCTGGACCAATAACCCGTTCACCCATTGCCAGCATAATTGAGTTATTATGTTCCCGTGTCGCTCTGGCACTGAAGGTATCTTGTACAAGGGCACAGCGGATTCCTTTTATTTTAATAGCCGCAATACCCATGCCTATACCCGTTCCGCATACTAAAATGCCCCGCCGCCACACCCTAAGTCAATATATTTTATCTGCATTTCTTCTAGAAGAGCAGCGATCTCTTTTCGAATCGTTATTCCTCCATGGTTAGATGCAATGACGATTTTCATCTAATTCTCTCCCCATAAAATGGTTTTTTCTTAACTGGCTGTCTCATTATGTGTACTTTCGTTTCTTTCACCTTTATAGCAGGATTGGCTTTTAGAAGCCAATCCTGCTTTTGTAATCCCTTTCATTAACTATCAAAAAAACAATTCTGCCCACTGCTTTTTTCTATTCATTCGTTATCTCCATTGTTCTGGCTGCAGTTCTCACATTCGCAATTAGAATAAAGAAACGTAACTTTTTCATCCTCAAAGTGATCAATTGTGGCATTACAAGTGTGGCAAATTAAAGTTCCCATTTTATTCCCTCCTCTCATGACTTGTATACTTGTATACTATGATTACCACAATTAAAGTATAACTAAACATCAAAGACCTGTCGACTGTCTTGATAAGGCTTTCATGATGCCATGATTTTTTCTGGTAAGTTTTATTTTATTATTGACCAAAGCGATTTATCCCCTTTCTTGAGAGCAGGAAAAAGCTGTTTCACTCTCTCTTTTTAATGCCTTCTTATTCAATAATCCCATAATTATTTTGCTCTCCAAAAGGGAAAAGTATATAATAATAGTACTTGTATGACAACTAATAACCATTGAAAGAAGTGATTTTTATTAATTTCAATCCTGTATCCAGTAAAAAATTATATATTCAAATTTACAACCAAATTCTTGCGGAAATTCAGGCAGGCTCTTTTAAAGTTGGAGATAAACTTCCTTCAGAAAGAGAATTGTGCGCCCAGTTCGGCGTTAGCCGTGCACCTGTCAGACAAGCTCTTAGTGCTTTGGAAATGAATGGTATCATTTACTCCCGCCAGGGAGAAGGGGTATTTGTGAAAAGCACGCATATCACAAATGGAAATTCACAATCCCTTGAGTCAGTATCTCCAGAGGATATCGTAGAAGCGAGAATGAATATCGAGCCATTAATTATCAAGTTTGCTGCTTTAAGAGCGACAGACGAGGATATAGAGGAACTAAAACAGACGATTAAAAAAATGGAAGATGAAACGCGTTCTGGCATCTATGTTCCCGAAACGGACGAGCAACTACATATGGGCATTGCTAAAGCATCGCATAATGATTTATTTATCACGTTTATGTCTTCCATTACGAGTGCAATGAAGCAGCAGGAAATGTGGCAGTTTATTCGGGACCGGACCGTTACCCGTTCAGATTATCAAGAAGTGAACTTCCAAGAACATAAACTGCTTATTCAAGCGATCGAGGATCGCAATGAAAAAGAAGCAGTAGAGCGCATGACCACCCATATGCAAAATTTATATGACCGCTATTGGAAAAGCTGAGCTTTAATGATCTGGTTATTTGAAGTGCCTTGTTAAAAGCGCTTCTTCTTTTTATAAGAGCAAACAAAATAAAAGCGTATATCGACAGGCTTGCTGCCTGTTGATATACGCCTTTTGCTTTGCATGTTACGCTTCTTTTTGGTTTTCTAATCCCGAGCATATCGGACACATTCCATATAACACTTTAACACCTTCAGGACTATGAGCTGTATCGATCACTTCTTCACAAACCTGGCATACAGCCGTATCTTGCTTCACTTTTAACTCCTTTACCACTATTCACCGTCTCTATTCCTCTTATTTAAGAAGGCCTTTTAGAATACTGAACGTTTTCTTAAGTTAAACAGTTTCATTTTCAGTGTAAAAGCATTTTAAGCAATTGATAATCATCTTGTTTGTTTATGGATGCCTGATCGATCGTTTCAAGGTCTTTGCAGATAAGTTTGTTTTCTTTCTTTTTCTTTTGTTGTGATGTCGATAAGCCACTGCCTCTCATCTCTATTCAGCCATTTTACATCCTCTATTTTGTCATCCAGGTAGAAAAATGCAATAACACCGAGAATAAGCGCTGAAATCGCTTCTAAAATAAACAGCCATTGCCAGCCGGCCATACCAAGCCAGTTTCCTGATGCTTTCCTATATTTCTTGTATCTTCTAGAATGACTGTTTAAATGTGCTTAAAGCTATTTGTTGAGCTTCAATCAGCCTGTCACAGAAACGGTCAAATTCCTCGTCGGTCTTTTGCAGTTCCGGATGGGCTAAAATATGTTCAATCGCTTCCCTGACTCCTTCATCGAACCGTTTCGTTGCGATGAAATCTGGGACAAGTCTTTTGATTTTGCCGTTGTCAAATACAGCGCAGCCAGCCTTATCCCCGAGTAATGGCCCTTCTAGATCCGGCCGGCAGCCAACGAGGAAATCAGTCGCTACATGGATTTTTTTCACTTCCACATTAAAAACGGCCCCAATACAGTCATAAATTTTGTTCCAGGGAAGCGCCTCGTCCGATGTAATATGAACTGCTTCCCCTATAGCCCCTTGATTGGCCATCAGTCCGACAAATGCTTTAGCAAAATCGGTGTTATGCGTTAATGTCCAAAGCGACGTACCGTCACCATGAATAATGACCGGCTTTCCTTGTCGGATGCGTTCTACAACCTGCCAGCTGCCATTTTTCCCATAAAAGGCTACCGGTACCTTTTGTTCTCCATATGTATGACTCGGGCGCACGATTGTGACCGGAAACTGATTGTTGCGGTATTCCGCCATCAACACCTCTTCACAAGCGATTTTATCCTGTGAATACTCCCAGTACGGGTTGCTTAATGGTGTACTTTCACTTGTTCGATAATAAGAAAGTGGTTTTTGATAAGCGGAAGCGGAGCTAATAAAAATAAACTGCTTCGTTTTGTTTGTAAATAGCCTTATATCACGTTCAATATGCTCTGGCTTAAAAGCGATAAAGTCCGCAACTACATCGAAATGGAAATCCTTGATGAGTTCGGCAACCGCTTTTTCGTCTTGGATATCTCCTTTGATAACCGTTGCGCCTTCAGGTACTTGATCCAAACGATTCCCCCTGTTTAAAAGGTATAAGTCCCATCCTTTTTCCACGACACGCTTTGAAACGGCACTGCTGATTGTCCCGGTTCCTCCAATAAATAACGCCTTCATTTCCTCACTCCTTCTTTATAGAACAGTTTACATAGTAAATTTTAACAAAGCAGACTTTGAATGGGCAAGGCAGGCATTGGCAATCGAATTAATTCGTTTAATCCCTTCTAGCCTCTTTCTCTCAAATTGTCTGTAATCATATAAAAGTAACTGACAAGAAAAACGGGTATACTAAAGCTATCTGAATATCCTTATACCTTAAATAAGTAATCAGCTAAAAGGGGGCGTGCAGATGTATCCTTTTAAAAACAGAAAAGCCGTTCAGCGGCACAAAAAAACAGTTCGTTTTATAACCAAAACCGGTGAGGAGACCGCAGAGATGTCGAAACAAATCGCACATACACTTCGCTTATCCTCTAAAGAGCCTGTTTTTTTATGTATTGGCTCTGATCGGTCTACAGGAGATTCTTTTGGCCCTTTAGTCGGTACGATGCTAAAAGAACATCTTATTCCCTATCAGGTTTTTGGCACACTCAGCGAACCGGTACATGCCCAGAATTTAAAAATCGTTTTAAAAGAAATTCAAAAAAAGAAGCTGGATTCACTTATTTTTGCCATTGATGCCTGTTTAGGTGATCCCCATCAGATTGAATCCATTTATTTTAATGAGGGATCTTTCTGCCCGGGAAATGCTGTTCATCAAACGCTGCCGGAAGTTGGTGATTATCATCTTAAAGCAGTCGTCAATCATTTAGACCCTTTTTTTCCCGTACATTCTTTAAATAACACAAGGTTAGATACAGTGATGAGATTAGCAAAAAGAACAACATCCATTTTAATAAATGCTACTCAGCTCTCTAGCATTGAAAATGAATCGGCATCTTTTTAAACACGAACGCAAAAAAGTGCAGATCTCCAGATGGTCTACACTTTTTTCATTTACATTTATATTACTTCAACCGGCAGAGACTGTGTTTCCAGAATACATTTGCCATCGCCAATTTTGCTTTTTCTTCGCCCACTGCCGCTTTCCTAACATTCCGGGAATATTACAATAGTAGAGCATGCTGTAATTTAAAATGTTCTTATTTTGTAAATCAAGGAGGCATCCAAAATCAGAAGACTATCCAGTCCCACTATATAAATCTCTTTTACTTATATAGCTGTCCAGCCGCCGTCTACACGGATCGTTTCACCTGTAATAAAACTCGCCATGTCAGAAGCCAGGAATAGAACCGCCCCCGTGACATCATTGGGCTTCGCTAATGAACCAAGCGGTATCCGGTTCAGTACATCCTGGTGGAAGTCAGGATCCTCAAACATCGCTTTGGTGAAATCTGTTTCAATAAATGTCGGAGCTACCGCATTTACTTTGATCTGATGCTGAGCCCATTCAACCGCCAAAGCTTTTGTCAGCTGTACCGCTCCGCCTTTACTGGAGCAGTAGGCTGCACGTTTGATGTAGCCAACAAATGCCATCTGGGACACAATATTAATGATTTTGCCGGCGTGTCCCTGCTCAATCATATATTTGCCGGCCCGCTGGGTACAAAAGAAGGTGCCTTTTAAATTCGTATCGAGCACCCGGTCCCAGTCTTCTTCTGTCACTTCTAATGACGGCTTTGCAATATTAATGCCTGCATTATTCACCAACACATCAATCCGGCCGAGACGTTCATGGGCAAGGTCGATCATTTCATAAATTTGCTGGACATCCTGGATATCCCCTGTTAAATACGAACATCGAGGATTGTGCTGTTGCAGTTCCGCTGCTGCTTCTTGAAGATCCTGCTCGTTTCTGCCAGTAATGATAACGTCTGAGCCTAACTCAGCGAAGGCAAGGGCAATACTTTTGCCAATTCCCTTGCTTCCACCGACAATGACTACTTTTTTGTTTTTTAGTTCTGAAAAATAACTCATGATTTTGCCTCCTGCTGATTCATTTAGTTCAATGAATCTGGACGTGTATGTTTAACGGAGCATATCAAGCATGTGATGGTTCTTCAACAGCGCCGTGTGCTTCCTCATAAATCTTCTGGATTTCTTTTACTGTCAGCCATCTTGGATTGTTGTTCAACAGACGATCAACTTTGCTTGCTTCTTCCGCCAAAGCTGGAATATCCGAAGCTGTTACGCCCACTTCTTTCAGGCTGGAAGGAATGCCAACATCCTGGGACAGCTGGGCAAGCGCTGCAACAGCACGGTCTGCTGCTTCACGAAGCGATAATCCTTCAATATTTTCCCCTAACGCTTCTGCTACCTCCGCAAATTTTTCCAAGTCCGCCACTACATTGTACTTCATGACATACGGCAGCAGGAGCGAGTTGGCAATACCATGCGGCACTTTGAATTTACCGCCAAGTGGATATGCCAGTGCATGAACTGCCCCAACTCCCGCATTTCCAAGAGAGATCCCTGCCAGAAGGCTGCCCATTGCCATATCTTCGCGCGCTTTCGGGTCTTTTCCGTTATACACAGCTTTACGAATAGAACGTGAAATCAGCTTGATCGCCTGCAAAGCGATGCCGTCTGTTAGTTCTCCGGCACGAATGGCCGTATAAGATTCTACAGCATGCACTAACGCATCCATTCCAGTAGCCGCCGTAACCGCTGGAGGGACAGTCAATGTCAATTCAGCATCTACAATGGCTACACTTGGAAGCAGGTATGGGCTGACAATTCCTTTTTTTACTTTGTCTCGTGTATCTGTAAAAATAGCATTATACGTTACTTCCGAGCCAGTTCCGGCTGTAGTCGGTACTAGAACTGTAGGAACTCCCGGATTCTTTACTTTGTCAATGCCGACAAAATCGCGCACATCTTCTTTATTTGTTAACATGATGGAAAGCACCTTCGTAATATCAAGTGCACTGCCGCCTCCTACACCTACAAGCAGGTCATAGCCTTTTCCTTCGATTTGGGCAGCCAACTGCTCTAGATTTTCAAATGGCGGTTCCGGCACCACATCATCAACGATATCTGCTTCCAGGCCAGCCGCAGCCAGTGGTTCTGTTACTTTAGACAACAGACCTGTTTCACGGATAATTTTATCCGTTACAATAATTACTTTTGTTGCTTTTAATTTCTTAGCCTGCTCCCCTACTTCAGCAATAGAGCCTGGTCCTGTAATAAGTGTACCTGCTGTACGAAAATATGAAGTTGCCATGTTTTTTCCCCCTTAGCCCAGTTTAATTCCAATGAATTTAATTTCTGTCATATCGTCGATCGCATATTTAACGCCTTCTTTTCCAACACCACTCAGCTTTACGCCGCCATAAGGATAGTTGTCCTGGCGGTAGGTAGACGTTTCATTGATCCAAACGCCTCCTGTTTCAAGGCTTTCTGCTACACGCATCGCACGATTAATATCGCTTGTAAATACCCCTGCTTGGAGGCCAAATACGGAGTCGTTTGCCATTTCAATTACTTCTTCTTCTGTTTCAAATGAAATCACAGATACGATTGGAGCAAACGTTTCTTCGCAAACCACTTTCATATCCGGTTTCACATCAACAAGAATAGTTGGCTCAAGCAGCGTGCCTTCCCGGTTGCCGCCTGTTGCCAGCCTTGCCCCTGCTTTTACCGCTTCCTGAATCCAGCTATAGGCGCGAATTGCTTCTTTTTCACTGATCATTGGCCCGATATCTGTTGATTCGTCAGCTGGATCTCCAAGAGTTAACGCTTTAACAGCAGATACATACTGATCCAGGAACTCTTGGTAAACCCCTTTTTGCACATAAATGCGCTGCGCCGAAATACACACCTGGCCTGAGAATGCAAAAGCCCCCCGTACCAGCCCAGCAGCCGCCGCTTTGACGTCCCCATCCTCAAAAATAATGTTTGGTGAATTCGATCCCAGTTCAAGCGTTACTTTTTTCAATCCTGCTTTTTGACGAAGATTAATTCCTACAGCCGGGCTTCCTGTGAATGTAATTTTGCTGACACGTGAATCTTTTACCAGAATGTCGCCAACTTCTGATCCGTTTCCAATTACTAGGTTCAGTGCACCTTTCGGCAGTCCAGCTTCTTCAAAAAGCTTTACAAGCATGAAAGCGGAAAGCGGCGTTTTGCCTGCTGGTTTTAACACAACAGTATTTCCTGCTGCAAAAGCTGGAGCTAGTTTATGTAAAGCAAGGTTGAGCGGGAAATTAAACGGTGTAATCGCAGATACCACTCCGATTGGCAGGCGGCGCACCATGCCTATCCGATTCTCCCCTCCAACAGCTGCATCCATTGGAACGAGTTCTCCTTCGATTTTCTTCGCCTCATCCGCTGCAAAGCGAAGAACCTGTACAGCTCTCCCTACTTCTCCGCGGCCATCCCGGATCGGCTTTCCTGCTTCTAATACGAGAATGCGTGCAAATTCTTCTGTCTGCTCTTCCAGTAAACCAGCGGTTTTACGTAAAATATCAGCACGCTGGTAAGCCGGCATTTTTTTCATTGTTTCATGAAAAACACGATGAGCCGACTGGATCGCCCTTTCTGCATCTTCTGCAGATGCCAGACTCACTTTTCCTACTACTTCACCGTTAAATGGGCTAATGACATTAGCCGTTTTCCCTTCCGCTCGACTGATAGGATCTCCTTCGATTAAGGATGTTACATGCATCATTTCAGTTTTAATCATTTAAAACGGCCTCCTTTTTGGATACTTCATCAATAATCGCTTTTACGCTTATTTCAGGGCTGGTTAAGATTGGCTTTGGTTTTGCTTTTAATGTTTTCAATGCTCTAGCCATAGAAAATTGGGCAAAAAGAATAACGTCGCATTCTAACGCCAACTCTTCCGCTTTCTGATGAATCAACTGATCGTGCTTAGTTTGATTCCGCTTCTGGAGAGCTTCGAAAGCTTCAGGAATAATAACCGTTTTAATAGAAACCTCTTTTCCATGCTTTGCAGCAATTCCTTCTAAAAGTCCTGTAGTGGTCGGTCCCGCCGCTGCCACTGTAGCAATCACACCGATCCGGCTTCCAATCTCTACGGCTCTCTCCAACATACTCAAATCCGCACTTAACATGGGAACTTCAAATAGATGGCTGATTTGAGCTACTGCCGGCGTAAAAGATGAGCAGGTCAGCAATATGCCGTCTACTCCATAATCGACTGCTTTCTGGGCTAGATTCAGCAGCCGCCTGACCATATCTTTCGTTACTGTATTCGTTTCATTTAATTCGAAAATCAAACTTTCATCCATAAAGTTCACAATCGTGACATCGGGCGCATGCTCGCGAAAAGCTTCCAAAATCGGCTGTACGGAATTCATGGTTGCGTGTATCAGACCAATTTGGTATTCCTTCTCCTGCATCTCTACTCCCTCCCTCCCTTGAATTCGCTTACAAAGATGATAAAAAATTTTTAAAAAGTTTACTTACTTGCTGTACGATAAATATATTATAGTTAGATTAATTAATAAAATATTTATTTTTTATAAAGAATCATAGATTTTTTCGATGATAAGGCGGGAAATAGGATGGGAACAAAAGACTGGATTATTTTACAAATGGTTTACAATGAAAAAAATATTACCAAAGCAGCGGAACGGCTGTATATGGCACAGCCAACCTTAACTTATCGGCTCCAGCAGATTGAGAAAGAATTTAATATTAAACTTTTTTATCGTGGGAGAAAAGGTGTTGATTTTACGGAAGAAGGAGAATTATTGGTTAAGCATGCTGCCGCTATGTTAAAGGAAGAACAGAAAATAGAGGAACAGCTTCAGAATAAAGGCGGTGAAGTAAAAGGAACTTTGCGGTTAAGTGTATCCAGGACCTTCGCTTTTTACCGCCTGCCTCAGCTGCTTAAAGCCTTTCATGAAAAATTTCCTCAAGTTGAGTTTCATGTGACAACAGGCGTTAATCACGATGTGATTCAAACGGTTTATAAACAGGAAGCACATATCGGGATTGTAAGAGGAAATCATACATGGCCAAACAAAAGCATTACGATCTCAGAAGAGCATATTTGTGTTCTCTCTTCTCAAAAAATCGCTTTAGAAGAGCTTCCTTCTATGAGAAGAGTTGTTTACCAAACAGATCCGGCATTAAATATGGTGATTGAAAATTGGTGGAAGGCTCATTTTTCTAAACCGCCTATCAATCATATGGATGTTGATAATGTAGAAATAGCCAAAAGAATGGTGCTGAATGGGTTTGGCTACTGTATCGCACCCAGTATTGTATTAGAGGAACACGACCTTTTGCAAAAAGTTGTTTTAATGGACCAAAACGATTCTCCTGTTATTTGGAAAACACGTATGTTATACCGTGAGGAGTTAACAGAACTGGCCTTAGTAAAGGAGTTTGTTGATTTTGTCCAAATGTATGGTTTAATGACTTCCGAAGAAAAATAAAAAAATTGCTAGTTAATTAAACCACTCATTCTAAATAAAACCTTTATTATTCACTACTTTTATTCCTTTTTCTATTGGGCACAGAAAAGCTCCTGATCAGTGCCAGGAGCTTTTCTGTCATTCATTCACGCATACAGGTACATTATGCTGATGAAATACATAGGTCATCGCTTTTTTCGCTTCATCTTCATCCGGCCCATGAATTTCAAGTTCAAAGGTTTTGGAGCCTAGAATAGAATACGTCAGCCCAAGAATACTCTTTGCATCAAAACTTTTACGATCAGTTTTAATGACAATGCTGGATTGGAATTCTTGTGCTGTTTTATTAATTGCCACAACAAATTCGGCAAATGTATTGCTTATTTCCATGCTTTCTCCTCCTTCAAATAGTCATTTTCACATCAATAATTGCAGTCGAACAGATTACTTGCTTTATTTCACAGTTAGCGTGGATGTATGGTTTATTAATTGCCGGATGACTTTTTGCATAATGCCCCCGTGCCGGTAATATTCGACATCTACAATATTGTCCAGCCGCACAAATACATTAAATTCAAAAGCTTTTCCGTTTTCGCCTATTGCTTTAATTCTAATCTTTTGCCCGGGCTGAATCTCGTCTGATAAGCCGATTGTTTGAAAGATTTCTGTTCCTTCAATCCCTAAAGATTCCACGTTTTCCCCGTTCTCAAACTGAAGAGGAAGCACACCCATTCCAACCAGGTTGCTGCGGTGAATACGTTCAAAACTTTCGGCAATCACCGCTTTAACACCGAGCAGTGCTGTACCTTTCGCCGCCCAGTCACGGGAACTGCCTGTGCCGTATTCTTTTCCGGCGACAATAAACAGTGGCGTATGATCTTTTTTGTATTTTAGCGACGCCTCATACATCGACATGACTTCCCCGCTCGGCAAGTATTTCGTTACGCCCCCTTCTGAGCCGGGAACCAGGTAGTTGCGGATTCGATGATTAGCCAGCGCTCCCCGAATCATGACTTGGTGATTGCCGCGCCGTGAAGGATAAGAATTCAAATCTCTCGGCTTCACACCACGGCTTTTTAAATATAAACCGGCCGTACTGTTAGCTGGCACTACGCCAGACGGCGACAGATGATCTGTTGTGACCGAGTGCCCTAATACGGCTATCGCACGGGCATGCTGGAAATCAGCGATATTTCCTGGCTCGGCAGTCAGGTCTTTTAAGAATGGCGGCTCCTGCACGTAGGTTGAAGATTCCTCCCAGTCAAAAAGCGGCCCTTCCGGAATCTCTAATCCGTTCCATCTTTCATTGGCTTTGAGTATATTTTGATACCTCATTTGAAACAGCTCGGGCCGCAGGGCATCCCCAAGCCATTTTTGTGTATCCGCTAAAGACGGCCAAATATCACGCAGATACACAGGCTGATTGCTGGAGTCATGCCCAATAGGCTCTGTTGCAAAGTCAATATCAACGGTACCAGCCAGTGCATAAGCAACAACTAAAGGTGGTGAAGCCAGATAATTGGCTTTGATCTCAGGATGAACACGGCCTTCAAAATTACGGTTTCCTGACAGAACGCCTGCTACCGTCAAGTCGTGCTGGCTGATCGCTTCGCTTACTTCAGCAGGAAGCGGCCCTGAGTTGCCGATGCAGGTGGCACATCCATACCCGGCAATGTGAAAGCCCAGTTTTTCTAAATATGGAAGCAGCCCTGATTCCTGAAGATAATCGGTGACTACACGTGATCCTGGCGTTAAGGAACTTTTTACAAAAGCAGGCTTAGACAATCCCTTCTCAACTGCCCTTTTCGCAAGCAGCCCTGCCATCATAAGCACGGTTGGATTGGACGTATTGGTGCAGCTTGTAATAGCTGCCAGCACGACGGAGCCATTTTCTATAACGGACGTTTCCCCGCTTTCATGCGTAACCGGAACTTCTTTTTTCAGCGCTTCCCCGGTAACACCATAGCCGCCCTCGGTTACTGGCTTGCGGATGATTTCCCGGTACTTTTCTTTCATGTCTGTTAAGCTGATCCGGTCCTGCGGCCGTTTCGGTCCAGCTAAAGAAGGGACAACAGTCGATAAATCCAGCTCAATCACTTCAGGATAATCCGGATCTTCGCTGTCTTTTTCCATAAACATGCCCTGAGCTTTGTAATACGCTTCAACAAGATTGACCTGCTCCTCCTCGCGGCCGATCAGCCGCAGGTAATGAATCGTCTGCTCGTCTACGGGGAAAAAGCCCATTGTAGCTCCGTATTCTGGCGCCATATTCGCAACAGTGGCGCGGTCAGCTACGCTCATAGAACGCACGCCGTCACCAAAAAACTCTACAAACTTTCCAACCACGCCTTTTTGACGAAGAATGTTTGTAATGGTTAGAGCAAGATCTGTGGATGTTGTTCCTTCTGGAAGTGATCCGGTCAGCCGGAAGCCGACCACTTCCGGTATGGCAAAATACAAAGGCTGTCCAAGCATCGCTGCTTCCGCTTCTATACCGCCTACTCCCCATGCCACAATCCCAAGGCCATTTATCATGGTCGTGTGAGAGTCTGTTCCAACAAGTGAATCAGGATAAATAACGGTCTGCCCCTCTTCACTCTTTTTGGCCGTAACAGTGGACAAATACTCCATGTTAATTTGGTGCATGATGCCGGAAGAAGGCGGGATAATGTTCACGTTCTCAAATGCCTGCTGTGCCCAGCGCAGGAAACGAAACCGCTCACCATTGCGCTCCATGTTCACTTTCTCATTGAGCTCTAGTGCATCTGGCCGGGCAAAATAATCAACGGTTACCGAATGATCCACGACTAGATCAACTGGAATCAAAGGATTGACAGCCGAAACATTTCCCCCTGAGCGCTTCATCGTTTCACGCATAGCGGCTAAATCCACAATGGCCGGAAGCCCTGTTGTATCATGCAATAAGATACGTACAGGTTTAAAAGGAACTTCTTCATTCGGTTCTCTTTCCACTGTCCAGTCCGCCAGCTTCCGGATATGCTCTTCCGTTATGGAGGTTCCATCGAATGTACGGATGGCCGCTTCCAGCAGTACCTTGATGGAATAAGGGAGTCTTGCTATATGCTGAAACTTTTGATTGTCTAATTGATGAATGGGATAATACTTGTATTCGTTTTCATTTACTTTCAGGCTGACTGGCTCGATATATCCTTTTTTCTCCATGCCGTTTCCCCTTTTCTGTTCTAAATAGAAATTAGCTTATCTCTATCATACTGAATCGTTTCTTTTCGAAAAAATAGCATTTTTTCATAGTTAAACATGAACGATTTCCATCTTTCTTCTTTAGAAACCATAAAGGGTATGATATGTTTTAGAAAAAGGAGGACACATATGGACGATCGGGACTGGTTAATTTTACATACACTTTTTCATGAAAAAAGCATTACGAAAGCAGGACAAACCCTTTTTATCGCCCAGCCAACCTTGACGAAACGGCTGAAGCAGATTGAAACGGAATTTGGGGTTAAAATTGTAAACCGGGGCATTAAAGGCGTACAGTTTACGCCTGAAGGAGAATATTTAGCAAAACGTGCTGAAGAACTTTTAGGTACATTTCGTGAAATTAAAGAAGAAGTTGATAATTTTAACCATATTGTGGCCGGCACACTTCGGATTGGTGTTTCAAACTTTATCAGCAAATACAAACTCCCTGGCTGGTTAAAACAATTTAAGGAACAGTATCCGGACGTTGAATTTCAAATTGAAACCGCCTATAGCAGGCAGATCTACCAGCTTGCTTACAATCATGATATCCATATTGGCTTTATCCGCGGCGAATACAACTGGCCCGGCCACAAAGAGCAGCTGTTTGAAGAAAATCTATGTGTGTTTTCCAATGAGCCGGTCACACTCGAAGATCTGCCTCATCTGGCCAGGATTGATTATCAAACGGACCAGCTTTATAAACATATGACAGATAATTGGTGGGCTGAGCACTACTCACACCCGCCTTCAATTGGCATCACGGTAGACCGGGCTGATACATGCAAGGAAATGGTGTTAAATGGTTTAGGTTATGCCATACTGCCTTCTTTATTTTTTAATGAAACGGATCCTATTTACAAAATTCCGCTTCACACCAAAGACGGACAGGCACTGACACAAAAAACGTGGATGGTGTATCATCCAGAAGCTGAAGAATTAAACGTCGTAAAAGCATTTGCTGATTTTATTAAGCAGCATGTCACTTATTAAGAACTAAAAAAAACAGGCCAGAAAAACTGGCCTGTTCAGACTGTAGACAAAAGGGACTCGGAATGCCCCCATTCCAAGTCCCTTTTCAAATTTCAATGAGGTTTTCTCAAAAATTAACTGCAAAATAAGCAGGAATTGTGCATATCGCCGAGTGCCTATTTTTAGGCTGCTGCTAGACCTTTCCATGTCCAGCAGGCCAGCTTCTTCAAATTCATGGCAGCAAAAGTCAGCATCGCCTGCATGGACAATTTTTTAAGTTCCCTCAGGGTTGTCCATCGCATGCCATGCTTTTCCTTCGCGTCGGCAAAGACACGCTCGATGGGCTCCTTCTTTTTCACTATTTAATTTGTATTCAATAAGGATGGATAAAGCTTTTATGAAGAACGTTTATTTTTTGATGATCCGCTTGGCTCCCACATAACGGTCTTTCCAGTATTTATCGCTCATTTTCACGATTTTCACACCTTTTGATGTAGCCCCGACAAACTTGCCATCTCCTCTATAAATCGCCACAAAAGAAACTTTTCCTTTTTTGCCCGATGTCGCGTAGAAAACTAAATCCCCAAGTTGCAAGTTTTCTTGGCTAACAGCTTTTCCTAGTTTATACTGTTCTACACTTGTGCGCGGAATTTTCATTTTTGTCGCTGCTGTTTTGTATGCGTATTGAGTAAATCCGCTCGCGTCAAATCCTTTTGGTGTTGTTCCACCGTATTTAAACGGGCTTCCTACGTATCTTTCAGCTGTGGCTGATACTTCTTCCCCATAGTTAATTGTCGCAAATGCCGAGCTTGAACCGAAGAGAAATGCTGCCACCATCGAAAAAATTGCCAAAACTTTCACTACCCACTTTGGACTCGCTACACCAGGGCTCAACTGTTTTCCTCCCTTAAATAAAAATCAACTACAAAAGTAAATATATTACGCTTGATTCAGTTACATGACTCAATTATGAAATTTTTACCATAATAGATTATTTTATACAAATGTATGTTTTTTTATAAATAGGACTGCCTCTTAAGAAAGAGACAGTCTTTTTTAATATTGAATGAGCGATCATGATTTTGTGTTGTTTTAGTCAGAAGCCAACTAAATAAGCTAAAACAAAAAGAAGAAATCCCCATTTTCGTAGAAGTTCTTTTCGAAAACAGGGTTTGTCTACACTCTGAACAGGCCAGAGAAACTGGCCTGTTTTTTATGTGAACAAAAGTAGCAGCAACCGGGTATTTACATAGAAATTGCCCCTGTTAATAGTGCTGCAATAATCATGACCACACAAGTTCCGACTGCCCACTTTAAAATAAATTTCTGGTGCTCTCCAAAATCTACTTTTGCCATTCCGACTAACAGATGAGTGGAAGCAATAAGCGGGCTCATGGCGTGAAGCGGCTGGCCGAGCACGGATGCTCTGGCAATTTCAACCGGTTCCACCCCGTACGCTGCCGCGGTTTGCGCAATAATAGGTACTACACCAAAATAATATGGATCATTTGCCATGACATATGTTAAAGGCATACTGGTGATCGCAGTTATTAAAGCGAAAGACGAGCCAAGTTCTTCAGGGATAATGGATATGAGGCTGTTCGCCATTTCATCCACCATATGCGTCCCAGAAAGAATACCTGTGAAAACGCCTGAAGCAAAAATTAACGCAACTACAATTAGGACACTGTCAGAATGAGAAGCCAATACTTTTTTTTGAATTTCAAGGTTTGGATAATTTACTAACAGTGCCAAAGCAAACCCAATTAGAAACAGAACAGGCAGAGGAAGAATCCCTATAACCAGCGCTGTGATTAACGACAGCGTAAGAAGAAAATTAAACCAGATTAGCTTGGGCCGTTTTAACTCTGAATCTACTACAGTAGCTGCTTCCTCCTGAAACTGCAGCGGAAGCTTCGACATATCCAAATCCAGGATTCCAAGTCTGGTGCGTTCTTTTTTCCCCAGCACATATGCTGTAAAAAACACCCAACCCAAACCTGCCGCCATGATTGGAACAAGAGGAAGAAACACATCATTCGCATCTAAATTTAATGCGCTTACAGCTCTTGCCGTTGGCCCTCCCCACGGCAGCATATTCATCACCCCAAAAGCCATCATGGATACACAGGTTAAAATAAGCGGGTTCATCCCAAGGTACGTATAAAGAGGCAGCATCGCTGAAACGGTTATAATATAAGTAGTTGTCCCATCACCGTCAAAGGCAACAAGGGCAGAAAGAACCGCTGTTCCGATGACAATTTTTAAAGGATCTCCTTTAACGATGGCTAATATTTTCTTGATAAGCGGTTCAAACAAGCCGGCATCTATCATAATGCCAAAATACATAACCGCAAACATGAGCATAATCCCTGTCGGCGCTACCCCGCTAAGCCCTTCCAGTATCATGGGGCCCAATTCTTTTCCGAAACCGCCAATGATCGCAAAAAACAAAGGCACCACAATTAAAGCGAGTAAAGCTGACATCTTTCGAGTAACGATCAAAATAATAAACACCAGCATCATAACAAAACCCAATAACGAAACCATCCAATCCCTCCTATTATCTTTGTATACGCTTACAACAACTTGCACACCATCCTGCTTTGAAACAAGCTGCCCTTGACCCTTCATTCATTGTTTGCAAGTCTTTTATTCTGTTAAATGGCTGCTTCATCTGAACTTGAAACTGGATGATTCCAGCTCTATGTACCATTTTCCACCTTCTTTTGTGACGTTTTTGTTCGTTTTTGCCCCCTTTTCCTCTTTTGTTTTTGCATCAAGCAGGCTTGTTTCTATCATACTGAATGGCGCTTCTCTGTAAAAATAGCGATTTTTCATAGTGAAGCATCACCAATTTCCATTGATCATAGTTTATTCCGGCGTTTTAACCCATTCTGACCGCCTCATTATTTAATCCCTTCATGCCATTCTGTAAAACGACGTTTTACAAAGACAGTCATTTTCTTATTTTTAAGGTGAAACAGCTAATCATAAAAATATTGACACACATGCAGCAGGCTGTTCTGTCATTAAAAAGAAAAACAGGCCAGTTTCGGCCTGTTTTCTTATGATAAGAAGCGATCTAAATACGCAAGAATTTCTTCTCTGTTGCCTGATACTTTTTGAGCTCGTTTAATATCTTTGTCTGCTTTTTCTATCGATTGTTTTAACACTTCTTCTTCTGCTTCCTGTGGAATAACAGTGACGCCATCCGCGTCTCCCACAATAATATCACCTGGCTGAATCGTTACACCGCCGCAGGAAATCGGCACATTGATTTCTCCCTGCCCTGCTTTTCCGCTTGCAGCAATGGTTGTCCCTTTGCAGAAAACGGGGTAATTTAATTCTTTGATGCCGACTACATCCCGAATTACGCCATCTACGATGATGCCTTTAATGCCAAGTGTCTGCGCCATCCCGACAATAAAGTCGCCTGCTATCGCCCTATATGTGTCTCCTTTTGCATCAATCACTAAAACATCACCTGGTTTTGCTTCTCTGATGGCTTTCAGTACGACTAAATTATCCCCAACCGGCATTTTCACTGTAAAAGCCCGCCCGGCAACACGGTACTCTTCTTTAAGCGGCTGAATCGCTGATGATAAATTGTTCATCCCCTGCAGTGCATCTGAAATACAAGTTGTTGGGATGTCCTCAAATTGCTCCACAATATTCATTTTCACTTGGTTTTCAACAGTCATTTGTCTCTCTCTCCTTTATTTATCCTTCTTCATTTAAAATCAATTTCTTCCCTCTCAGTTTTAAAAACAGAGGAGTTAAAATCCATAAAATCCCGACAATAATAAAAGCCAGGGAAAGCGGTTTTTGGAAGAAAATCATCACATCGCCATTAGACAGCGTCAGCGCTCTCCGTAAATTATTTTCAATCATCGGCCCTAATACCAATCCCAGTACAAGAGGGGCAATCGGAAAGTCATTTTTTGAAAGAAAATAGCCGGATACTCCGCAGGCAATCAGCAGGCCTAAATCAAAAACAGAAAACTGGACTGCGTAAACGCCAAAGAAAGAAAAGCCGATGATTAACGGAATCAAATATTTGGCAGGTGTTTCGACTACTTTGGCAAACACTTTGACCATAGGCAGATTTAAGATTAGCAGAATCGCATTTCCGACAAACATGCTGGCAATCAATCCCCAGGCAACATCCGGGTGTTCTTCAAAAAGAAGCGGGCCCGGGGTAATATTAAACATAATAAACGCACTCATTAAAATCGCTGTGGAACCGGATCCTGGAATACCGAGCGTGAGCAGGGGAACAATGGCCCCTCCGGCCGCTGCATTGTTTGCAGATTCCGGGGCCGCTACTCCTTCAATGGCACCTGTCCCGAACTTCTTAGGATTTTTGCTTAATTTCTTTTCCATAATGTAAGAAAAGAATGAAGCAAGAGTGGCTCCTGCACCAGGCAGAACGCCGATGAAAAATCCTAAAACCGATCCCCGTGCAATCGGAAGAGAGCTGTCTTTTAAATCCTGTTTAGTCGGGATGATCCGCGTAATTTTGGCGATTTCACCATCATTACTTTCTCGCTCTAAAATGGCTTTAAACACTTCTCCTACCGCAAAAAGACCAACTGCGATCGTTAAGAATTCTAATCCAGAATAAAGAACCGGCATGTCATATGTAAAACGGGTCACACCCGATACAGAGTCGATGCCAATTGTCGCCAGAAGCAGGCCGAAGACAGTCATCATCAGAGCTTTCGTTATAGATTTACCGCCAAGGCCGCTTACAGCCAGGAGGCCAAGCAGCATAAGAGACGTATATTCAGCCGGGCCAAATTTTAACGCAATACTGGCCAGCGGATTAGCCAGCAAAATCAGACCGATCAAAGCGATTAATCCGGCAGCAAAAGAGCCGATTGCACAAATAGCCAAAGCGATTCCCGCCCGGCCGTTTTTAGCCATTTGATGCCCATCAAGTGTCGTGACAACCGAGGATGATTCACCTGGCGTGTTCAAGAGAATAGATGTAGTAGAACCGCCATACATGGCGCCGTAGTACACGCCGGCCAGTAAAATAATAGAGCTTGTGGCTGCTGCTTCAGCAGGAAGTCCGCTTGTAATGGATGCGGTAATCGGCATTAAAAGAGCGATTCCGCTCATCGGGCCAATCCCAGGAAGAACGCCAACAGCCGTTCCAATCAACACTCCGAAAAAAGCGAATAAAAGATTATGCCATTGCAGGGCTGTTGCAAAACCCTGCAGTAAGTAATCCAGCGTGCCCATCTAACCCCTCCTAACTGAAACTCATCCATGATGGAAATGGCGGCAGTGAACCTTGCAGAAGTACAACAAACAAATAGTAAACGCCTAGTGAGAATACTCCGGCAATCAAAACAGATACCCAAACCTTTCCTCTCTGCATCGTCTGGAAACCAATGAGCAAAAACAAGAAAGTAGTGATCACATATCCAAGTGTTTCTAAAAGTGCGGCATATAAAATAGCCGCAGCCAGGATAATGCCAAACCGCTTATAATCCAGTTTCGTACCGCTATTTTTCACTTCTGTGTAGCGAAACGTTTCATAAACAAGACGAATGCTCAGCAAGATTAGGGCAATGCCTAAAGACATCGGAAAAATATTCGGACCAATTTCACTGCCATAGGCACTTTGAGAAAGTTTAAAGCTTTCAACTACAAACATGGCGCCGATCGCCAAAAACAAAATGCCTGTATAGCGGTCAAATGTTTTGCTCATTGTTTTCCCCTCCCTGCCTCGGAAAAAAGCAGCAGCTCATCAAGAAATATCATGCCGCTGCTTTTCTCCTGTTTGAGGAACATTATTTTGCCATGCCGAGATCTTCGTAAATCTCTTTATACATCGCTTCTTCTTCTTCCATCAGCTTGATAAAGTCCTCCGATGCCATATAGCCATCCTGCCAGCCCTGCTTTTCAAGTTCTTTCTTCCAGGCTTCTGTATCTACTAGCTGGGCTACTTTTTCTTCCCAGTAGGCTTTCGCATCTTCTGACATATCAGCCGGCCCGTAAATACCGCGCCAGTTGGTTAATTCTGCGTCTATGCCCTGCTCTTTGTACGTTGGAATCTCTGCAAATTCTCCTTCCAGGCGTTCAGGAGCGGAAATGCCTAAAATTTTCACTTTATCGGCTTTTACATACTCATTTACAGAAGAGACATCAGAAGAAATAACGTCAGCGTTTCCGCCAAGCAGAGAAGTAAGCGCCTCTCCACCGCCATCAAAGGAAATATACTTAAGCGCTTTGACATCTACGCCGGCTTTCATGGCCGGATAAATGGCATTTAAGTGGTCAAAAGAGCCCGGACCAGAACCGCCCGCAAATGAAATAGACTTTGGATCTTTTTTCAAGTCCGCAAATAAAGCCTCCAATGTGTCATATTTAGAATCTGCCGGGACTGCCAGTACATCGTATTCTGTCACCAGCCGGGCAATCGGCGTAATGTCCCGGAAAGACACCGGGCTGTTTCCTTCTTTCTTAATGTGATTCAAAATAAAGGGTGTAGATGCAATGAGCAGCCGGTAGTCATTCCCTTTGTCTTTATTGGCAAAATCAACTGTGCCGACAACCTGTCCGCCGCCCGGATTATTTTCAACGGTAATGGTACTGTCTACAATTCCTTCAGAAGAAAAAAGGTTGCCCAGCGCCCTTCCTGTTGTATCAAGCCCGCCTCCTGCACCGGATGGAACAGAAAAGCTTATCGCTTTTTCCGGATAGCTGCTGCCTGATCCGCCCTGACCACCGGCAGCTTTTTCTCCTCCACTATTACTGCAGGCGGCCGTTCCCAGCGTTAAAGCCGCAGCTAGAATAGGTACCATCAACTTTTTCATCAAAATCCCCCTGTCTATCAGAATAATCAGTAAATCTTTTCGGTTCTTTTATTCTGTTTCTAAAAGCGATGGACTTGATTTGAAACGCTCATTCCTCCCCCGGTACACTTCTTTCTCTCTTAAGTTTTGAAGAGAGCCAGGCTCACCTGACTATTCTTTCAATCGATCTCTATTGGGGATCGTAGCGTAGAACAAACCTCCCTTCAATTATCGAGATAACGCTTTCATTTTTTTTGCAAATGAAGATTTGTTTTCTCTGATTAAAGTGTACTCGATTCATAAATCCTTTGAAAAATAGTGATAATTCATGATTACATATTCTAATTTATTATGGCTTGTAAAATATCTAAGAAAGAGCCGAAAAACATTGCTATATCAAGGTTCATTAGAATTCTGACTTAACTTGTGCTTTGTGGTTTTCTGTATCCTCCCCCATTATTCTGGGGGAACGTGTGGGGGACATTTAAACTCAGGACAGGCGCTCTAAAAAAAGGGTCCTTACATGGACTCTTTTTTTATTCTGTATAAAAAACGTTTTTAGAATCGAATTTGCAGATGGTAATTGCTTGATTTATCGCGACTTTATGATAAAAAGAAGCTAGTTTTTTTAAAAACAAAACAATCCCTTAAAGTCAATACTTAAGGGGTTGTTCATCTTAGTATATTTAGATGTACTATTCGCACTTCCAAGGGTGTACTTGTGTGCGGAACACATACTGCCATAAATTCTTAAACAATCTTATCTTCAAAATCCCTCTATACCAACAGCTGCTTAAAACTCCTCATTATTTTAAAGAATCTTATAACCAAAAATTTTGGTCATTGCTTGGACAAAATTTTGGTCATCACTCAAGCAACTCTGCGAAGACTACTCTAGCCTTAGTCTCTATTTCAACAATTCCAGTATACCTTGAGGTAATTGATTCGATTGTGCCAGCATTGCTTGCCCGGATTGTATTAGAATATTCCGTTTCGTAAATTCCGTCATCTCTAATGCCATATCTGCATCTGATATACGTGATTCAGAGGCTGTAGCATTTTCACCGGAATTTGAAACGTTTGTATGAACATATTCCAATGCATTTTGATAAGCCCCAAACTTGCTTCGCTCAGATTGAATTGTATTCAAGGCCTGATCCCACTTTCCCAGGGCTTCACCAATTTTTCCCTCCGAGGTTACAGAGACATCATCAATTTGAAGATTTTGTGTCCGTGCATCAAATAAATGTATCGTGAATTGATCACCACTGTTTGGTCCCACCTGAAGAATGACCGGCTCAAATACTAATTCTTGCTCCCCTCCCAATCCTGCATCTTCCACTATCTTATCGACAAGGCCAGGAGAAATGTTGCTGGCGATTTCATCTGAAGAAGCCGGAATAAAAATTTCATTCGCAAAATCATCATACCGATCGGAATAACTAAAAGTATTAGTAGATGATCCGATAGAGATATCTATCCCAAAAACATATGAATAAATATCATTATCCTCTAATGTTTGTTTGACTTCCGGTTCAGTTTGAACTGACCCTTCATCAGAAGTATCCGTCAACAAAACAAATATCTTCTTAGAATCGTTTCGATATTCGATTTCACTTGCTTGCGAACCATTCAGTGTATATGTAGTCATCCTTTGATAAGCATAATTCGTTCCGTCCATTGCTTGATGATTTTCTTTTAAATGTTCTTGAATCACCGCTACATCCGATGTTAAAGGAAGCGTCCTTCCTGAATGAACTGTACTTACTGTTGCCACTTTTACATCACCATACTGGGACAGGCCACTAACAAAGTCTGAAATACCTTCCACTACCTCATCGATCTCTTCCTGCATAGTCCCCGAATCATCAATAAAAAAGACGATATCCACTGGCTGATCGCCTATTTCACCCGGTGAAGGAGGTGCTGTCAGCTTGGGAGGCCGTAGCAATTCAATGGAATTAAATTGTGTCTCATTGGCAATCGAATCAATTCCCTTTTTTATTTCATCAATTTCCATTTGAATCGATTCACGATCCTGCATAGTCAATGTCCCGTTTGCAGCCTGAACAGTCAGCTCCCTCGCACGCTGTAACATTTCTTGAATATTAGCTAGGCCGCCTTCAGCTGTCTACACTAAAGAAATCCCATCAAGTATGTTCCGTGCTGCTTGATCTAATCCTCTAATCTGCCCTCTCATTTTTTGTGAGATCGTTAAACCAGCTGCATCATCAGCAGCCCGATTAATACGCAGCCCTGAAAACAGCTTTTCTAGTGTTTTTGATAAGCTAGTTTGGTTTGCAGATAAATTTCTATATGAATTTAATACTTGAATGTTATGGTTGATTCTCACTTGTCACGTCTCCTTAAAGTCGCCTATTCTTTTATCGGTTGAAAAGCCTTTTCACCCCTCGTAAATTGGTGTCAATACACTCCTTTATATAACATCGACTAAATACTTCCACTTTAAAGACCTACAGAAAATTTTTTCCCGAAAATTAATTCTGCAACTATTTTTTCTTTTACATTTACTAATATGATTTATTCCAATCACCAATAACCAAACAAGAACGTACATTCCTATTATAAGGAGTGATCTTAGTGAAGAAATTATATGAAGATCGCGGCATACTGAAATGATGAGGGTTACTCTTTTCTGAACAAATAGAAACTTACGCTGAACACGTTTGGACTTCCCTATTCGGTATATGTAAAATGACTCTGTTTTTACTTTTCACCAAACCTTCTCTTCTTCTCCGCAATTGTTCCGGAATCCTCTCAAAATATATGATCTATAGAAAAATTTAGCTTTTCAAAAAAATATGTAGTATATGTTCATAGGTCAATGATACTATATGGATTGATGTAATTTTTAAAGAAGGAGTTATAAAATGAAACAAAAGATAGTTTTTTTTATCTGTATTTTTTTAATGAGTTATTATTTACCGTATGTCTCTAGTGAAGTGAGGGCTGAAGAACTAAAGACAACAGAATTTGAGAACTCAGCCGGAATAGTAACCGACAAAGTATGGACTGTTACTTTTAATTCGTTCCTTGATCCTGATAGTGTAAACAGCACAACAGTTTATGTAGAAGACGAAAATAAAATAAAAATAGACACAGAAGTTTCTTTAGGAGATAGTGAAAACCAGATAGTCGTGCAACCACCTACAGGAGGTTACATACCAAGTAACATCTACACATTACATATAAAAAATGTAAAAAATTCAAAAGGCCGTACGTTGCCTACCCCTGTAACAAAAACTTTTATGGTTGCTGGAGAACGCATAGCAAATATTGAAGAAAGCCCAGACATAAATAAGATTGCTTTAAATTCTATTTTGGAATCTTCTGGTCTAATAGCAACAAATCCTGGCGAAAATGGCGGGACACTGGAGCTAAAAGAAAACACTTTGGTGCAGTCAGGAGATGTAATCACTATTGAACCAAATGAAGAATATCCCGAAGGACTAGCTCGTAAAGTAGAGAATGTTGAAGAAAAAAATGGAAAGTTAATTGTCACTACTTCTGTTCCATATTTAGAAGATATGGTAGACCTTTTTGAATTTACTGATTCTATACCTGTCACATCTGAGTTTATTGAAAAAGACTCTCTGCCAAAACAAATAACCGTAAAGGATTTTACACGACAAAGCCAAGCGAGCGGTGACCCGGTCAGTGGTCTTGAATATTCATTCAATGACTTTCCTATTACGCTTGAAGGTCAATTGTTATTCTTAAACGGGTCTATTGAACTTCAAAATCCAATATTAAATCCAGATTTCAAAATGGATTTTACAGGAATTAATAAAGACAATTTTTCTTTTACATTAGAGACCACCGTTGTTTCTAAGTTGACACTTGAACTCGAAGGTGGTGGAGCGATTCCTGTAAAGACGTTTGAAGAGATAAGTTTACCAATGGGAAAGTTAAAGGTACCAATTCCACAATTACCGGGGCTAACACTGGATGGCTCAATCAGCACAGTTGTTATAGTAGGAGGTATCGGTAGTGTAAATGCTACAATGGCCAATACTGCAAAAGTTGAAGTGGGTGTCATTAAAGATAATAATGATATTAAACCAATCCACTCTTTTGAAACTGAGAAAATAGATTTCTCTACTAAAGGATCTTTTACTCTTGAATTAAAGTACGGCATAAGGGCTTCTCTTAGTGCTTCTTATCTTTTAGTAAAATTCGCGAGTCTATCTAACGACTTTGGTGTTTACAGTAATGCCAGTGCAATCACAGGATCTGTCTACTCCAATTTGGACGAGGAAATGACGAATTTAGGGTGGTGTGCTGCTGGTGAAACTGGTTTTTTCGATGACTTTTATTTCAAGCTACAGTGGGACAAATTAACAATATGGAAGAAAAATATAGCAGGTTTTAAGCTTAAACTATTTGAACTTAATAATTGTAATTTTCTCCAATCGCTTGCATTCGAGGCAGATACTATGGAAATTGAAAGTGGAGAGACAAAAAAAACACAAGTCTTCGCTGATATTTTTAATTTAACCAAAAGTGCTTCAGACAGGAGAGACGTTACAAGAGACGTTACATTTTCATCAAGTGACGAAGACGTAACGGTTTCACCAATCGGAGAGATACGAGTAAAACCAGGCCTAAACAATAAGAAAGCAACCATTGAAGCAACATACAAATACGGAGATATAACAAAATCCGCTTCGCTGGCTATTCATGTCCTTGAAAAAGATTCTCCTATCGTCACTTTTCCTGATCCAAATCTTGAAGCTCTTATCCGAGAAAAGCTGTCGAAGCCAACTGGGGACATCACAAAAGAAGATATGTTGGAGATAGAGGAATTGGAGGCACGCTATGCAGATATTACCGATTTAAAAGGATTAGAATTTGCAAAAAATTTAAAGATACTCGATTTGTATCATTCTGGACCCTTAGACATCAGCGCGTTGGCGAGCTTACACAATTTAAAAGAGCTTTATTTATCCAGAAACCAAATTTCTGATATTAGCGCCTTGGCTGGCTTAACAAATTTGACAAATCTCGATTTAAGGGAAAACTTAATTTCAAATGTCGAGGCACTAGCAAACTTAAAAAATCTGACGGAGCTTGACTTGTTCGGAAATTACGTAGCAGATCTTAATCCTTTGGCTAGTTTAACCAATTTAACGGACTTGACTTTATTTGGACCACAAATCAAAAATATTGACGCGTTGGCGAACTTAACAAATTTACAAAGCCTTACTTTGGTTCACTCACAGGTTACCAATACTAATTCACTGAAAAACTTAAAGAAAATAGAGCAACTTTTATTAAATCGAAATCAAATATCAGATATTAATGCATTAGAAGGTTTATGGAATTTGAAATACCTTTATTTAGAACAAAATCCCTTGGATCAAACCGCACTAGAAATTATAAATGACCTTAAAGAAAGAGGAGTTATTGTATTTTATTAATTAGCTTCTTCCTTTTAAAGAATCGTCTTATTTAGACGGTTCTTTTTTATATATAAATCTAGATAGTAGCACAATCTTTTACATTTTATTTACTAATCCAATCCTACTAAACTGTGTCCTGAATTAAAATGAAAAGAAGAAAAAGAAGCGCCCCTCTTTATTTGGATGAACAGGCACTGGAAGAAATACAACGAATTGTAATGGAGTCTTACCATGAGCAGCGGATGATTGAGCTACAGGTGACTACATTTGGTCTTTCTTATATATAATGAATAGGAGTCGTAACTTCCCTTCAGCCTCAAAATGGCCGATTATACCTTACAGATGGCTCTTACTGTGGAAAAGATGCTGATTGATTTATCGTGATTTTACAGATTAAAAGGCTGCCTGTTATCTTATCCGTAAAGGCGCTGATTATACGTGGAAGAAAAAAGAGAAGATCGTTATGTTGTGTCCTTTTTGCCAGGAGGAAATTCAGGAGACGGATCATGTAGGCATCACTCAGATGCACAGTGTTGTGCATTTATATTGCGGTGCTTGGCCGCGGCCAGGTGAACAGGTAATCAACGAAGGAAACTTTAAAGATATATCGAAAAAGTATTTGTGACTAGGTACGATCACTTTTTCTTCATAAAAAAACACCTTTCATTTTTCGAAAGGTGCTTTCTTTGACTAATTTAATTTTTAAGGTGTAATTGTAAACGCCATTTTTACAGGCTGTTTCAATACTTTTCCTGAATCTGATTTAATTTCTCGATCTACATAAATAACATACGTTTTTCCTGGATCATAACCTCCCTCAGGTGCTTCAACTTTGACAAGTTTTACTGAATAGAAATAGAATATATTCGATTAGAATCGTTTATATAACTGATACGCAATTTATATTCTCCTATTTCATAGAAATAGTAAGTCACTTTTTGATAAACTCTCGTTTCAATTAAATGATTAAAATAAGCCTGTTTATCTACTGGTTTATATTTATTTAATATTAGCTCCAACTCTTTTTCATTTTGAATAACTATGTTGGGAACATAAGCAGTTACATTTGTAAGTGCTTCCTGATTAAATTCAAAAGCATACTCATATCCTTCATGAAAAGCCCCAGATATTCCCCGAGTTTGATTGTTAGGATAATAATAATCATAAGGCGTGTGATCAATCGAATTTTTTATTTTTAAATAAGGATCGCCTAGATTAAAAATTAATGAATTGATTTCTATAGAACCTTCATGTAGTCTTTTTAAAACATAGTTTAAGCTTTTTTGATCCGACTCTGCGATTTTAAATTCCATCTTAACTGGTTGCTTTAAGTCTTTATTTGTATCTGAGTGAACAGATGTACTAATATATAAAGAATAGGTCTCTCCAGGTATATACCCTTCTTTAGGTGGTTCAATATTAACTGATTTTTTATCCTCATTTAAAGAAACTTTAAAGCCGTTTACTTTTTCCTGATTGTGCAAAATAAAAATATTATCGTTGTTTATTGTGGCTTCATCTAATTGATTATTAAATTTAATGGTCCAGTTGTGATTAAAGGCAATATTGTCCCTAGGCTCCCACTCTAGCACCTTTTCCTTTCCGTAATCATCTGATTCTTCTATAATTTTTTCTACCTCATTATATATTTCCAGCCACTCCTGAGCCTCCGTACTTTGGTGATTATACAGCTGGTAGGGATATTCACCAGGGACCGTCCATTTATATACCCATTTGCCTCTTTTAACAACAATATCAGGACCAATCGAAGAATCAAGCTCATGTTTCTCCCAATCTTCTTCGCTTATTTTAGTAATACGCGCTAGAAATACTTCCTCCTTTAATAATATGGTATCTTTATAATATAAGGTGACCGTTTGACTATTATACAACTGATCGTTATTTCCTAACTCGCTATTAATTTTAATCTTATCCTTATACTCTGTTAAATGAGTATCCACGTATTCATGAAAAAATTTATTGAATTTATAAGCTTCCATTGCCTCTTGAACATATGCTTTTATTTTCGTTTCAGGTTGTCGGTTTGTCAGTATATTATAAGCATCCAGAATAAAGTATCTTAAATTATCTGCTGAAAATTCTGGCGCTGCTCCATTTCCTATTTCAGGGAATTTATGATCAGAATTAAATCGTATATCAAGGGCACCAAAATTGGTTATGGGGATAAAGCCCATATCATTTTGTTTTCCATCAACCTCAGTGAAATGCATTCTAGCAAACTCATTACCCTCACAATAAAATATCCCGTTCTTCCATTCATAATCAGGACAAGTCGACTTAACAAGTATGAAGCCCAAGATATTACGAATTTCATTTGAACTGTTAAAGTCGATGTTAAGAGAGTTTCCAATCTCTTCTCCAATTTCCATATAGCTTCCAGTAATAATTTTATAAAGTAATTCTTGGCTAGGCATTTTTTGCCTAATGAATTCTTCTCCTAGAGCTTCAATTATATCTTGATCTATATTTTTTAACTGATCAGCAAGTGGAAGCATTATTGATGCATTTGTTAAATCGTACCCATTATCTCCTTCATACAGGGAAAGAGCGCCGTACTTTAGCAAATGCTCAACTGGATGGTGCGGGGCTAAGGTTTCCCAAAACGTTTTTTGAGACTCCCCTGCCATACTCGCCTCAAGAATTAACTTAGATGCGTGTAAAGACACTAACCAATTTGTAATTTCATCTGTATCCCTGAAACGAACTGTATAAAAATCGGGAGTGCCTAGAATTGAGTATGATCCTACGGTAATTCCTGTTTTGGACATTAGTCCCGAGTTAGACACCTCTTCAGTTATTAAATTTTTAGCAGTTTCGTCATCTGTATATGCAAAGACCGACTCATTTGAAGTAGAAAAAGGAAGCAATAGCATAACTAATAAAAATAGACGAATAATCTTTTTCATATAATCCCTCCATCGCACAAATCTAAAAGGTATTTTATAGATACTTGAAAGTAACTATTACATTTCAAGTATAGGTGCTTATACTTTTTTACCATTGTTATATACATATTAGT
>NZ_JAKGCR010000019.1 GCF_022668875.1 Domibacillus sp. PGB-M46
GTCACTTGGATGGATTTTAAACCGAAAGGCTTTAAAATGAAGGTTCTTTGTTTCATCTGTTTTGGTTTTCATCATTTCCCCCACCCCTGAACGTTTGTTCTATACCTAATTATACCATTTTGGCAATAGAGCGTTCAAGGAAAAAGAATGACTGAAAGAGCAGCGATTCATCCCCCACTTAGCAAGCTTGAAGTGGGGGTGTTCTCGCCGAAGATGATAAACTTACAGACTTTCCGAGCGGGAAAGCCCACTTCTTAAGGGGTGGGCTGAAAGTAAGATTGAACCGGGCATGTCTTCGAACATATCAAAGGTTCGATTTTTTTCTTTTAAACATGCTTTTGATTATCCATCAAACACCGGTTTGGTACGATGAATCCATAATCAAAATATTGAAAAGAATTCTGGGAGGTGGAAAATGTCTATAAGGGCTATGAGTTTCGTTTGTATCCCACACCGGGACAGGCCGTGTTAATCAATAAAACATATCTGTTATAAACAATGTGCCTTGGTTTTCTATTATTTTAATCCCTGAACCATACGAAAAGCCCACTTTTTTGTGATTTTATTATGATGGAATAGATTCTTTGGTTCACTTCTTGGTTTCATTGCAAATGAAACGACACAATGTAGCTGCTCCGGGTCAATAAGCCGAGATTCTCTTTTTCTTTTAATAAAGTCAAATGATAGTTTTCTCAAAGTTGTGCCTCCATCTGATTTTCTAAAATAAAAGATTAATAATTTCCAAACAGACCTACTTTAATGATAATGCTGTAGCTTTCTTATTCCTCCATAATACAGTCTTCAGTTACAAGATACCCGTGAAAAAAGTCAGATCAATATGCTTTTTGTTCGACAAATTTTGCAAATCCCTTTTTAGTTAACGATTTATGCATTCAATCTATTAATAGACAAATTTGTGTAAGGAGAATAATGAAAACATAGTAAGCGGAAGTATACCTAACCAAAAGTGTACCTGATCAAATATATACTTTTGGTTAGGTGCACTTTTGTTATTTTGGAGATCTACGCACGCCATATTAAAGAAAGAAGAAACTTATCATACTTAGGCAGTACACAGGCTACAGGGCAGCAAAGCTGGCTATGTTTCAGTTTATAGAAGACCGGTTTAACCGAAACTGAACCCATACATCGGCTATTGAACACCACAAGCTATTGAGGCCTAGGCCTCAAGTTCAGCTTAAGGCTTAACTGTTTTATGTCCAAATTATTAGTTCAAATTCGTTAAATAGCCTCTTCTAACTTCTACTTAATCAGGCACGTATCTCCTCTTTCATCAAATGCATGCTTAAAATCAAACGCAAAAGGGGTAGGCCCATGCTGAATAAAATAGCTGTATCTCTTGAACGCCTCCTCCCACGAGACATCCTTCAGCTTTTCTGTCCACCATACTACATATGAAAGGTGTTTCTCCTGATAAGGCTCCATCCATTTGCTCCTATCTCTCAACGCGTCTCTATGCTGGCCCGAATAAGTGAAACGATATAAGGATTGTAAGTTTTTCCATACCGTCAGTGTAACAATAGGAAAACCATCTCCCTGTAGGGCCTCTTCAGGCAACGGGATTCCATCAGATGAAAAAGCCTCCACAAGCTGCCCTGATCTAGTTGCCTGACGAAAGACTTTATTTCCAACTTCGAAAAAATCACGGGAGGAAGGGTGGTCATAAGGATGTTGCAGCCTGCCAACGGTATAGATAGAAACTAAAGCCATTAATAGCCCTCCCTATATAGTTTTTACTTATTTGTATTCCAGTAAGATGGGATCTCATAACTAATTCTTTTCAAGCAATAGTTAGGGCTATGAATAAGCAAAAGGAAGAGGACTAGCCATTTCTTTGTTAAGAGATCCTTGAAACTGGGGCGCATCAAGGAGTGGGAAGCCTATACATCCCTTTGCTTGGGTCATGTATCCTCTTAAATGAGGATCGAACTCAAAAGAATTCGTGCTAACTTGCTTCATTAACGGTATGTCTAAACTTTTTAGACAATATGATATGAGTCTGAAATCGGTAGATTAGTTAACGTTAACGATAGCCTTTCGTTTAGTCGAAAACAATTTAAAGTAATTTAAATATTCCGAATAATGACCCCCTAAACCAGAAAATTCTCCCCTTTTGCCAAAATAAGAAGTTATGTAATATTTGTTTGTAAGCGCATTCAATAGATACCTCTAGCACTAAAAGCGTTCTTCACAAAATCTCACATTTCTTCTAGATCCTACTCTCAAATTTTATTTACTAACAGCTCCAAAGCAAAGCCTTGCTGTACTTTTTTCTTTAAGATACAACACAGTAATGTACTGTTTTGTAAATAAGCTTATTGAAAAAAAGGAGGAAAAGTAACCGTTATACACGGAAGCAATGAAAATAGGGGGAGGAAATGATGAAAAGTAAAAGAGAGAAAGTTAAACTGCTGCCTGTTGTTATGTCCCTTCTTGTAGCCTCTGGCACGATGGCTAACGGTGACGCTTCGGCAAGTGCTGCTGAAACGAACAAGCCAGTATATGCAACCAATCTTGAAGTGGACAGTATGCCAACTCCACTTGGAATAGATGTGGAAAAACCCGTTTTTAGCTGGCAAATGAATATGCCTAAGGGGAAACGCGGCTATTCACAAACCGCTTATCAAATCGTGGTAAAAGATGAAAATGGCAAGATTGTTTGGGACTCCGAAAAGGTGAAAAGTGACAGTTCCGCAGGTATTATGTATAAAGGAAAAGAATTACAGGCAACTACAAAATACAGTTGGGCTGTTACGGTATGGGATCAAAACGGAAAAGCTTCAACTGAAACATCCTGGTTTGAAACAGGGTTAATGAATCCCGATTCGGACCTTTCTGCCTGGGATGGAGCAGAATGGATTGGCGGAGACAATGACGACCTGGTCTTGCATTCTCAATCCCTTAACGTTTTTAAAATTAATTATTCACTCCAGCTGGATCAAGCAACGAAGACCAATAAAGCTAGTTTTATTCTCGGGGCAAACGACCCGCGTTTGATGGACAAAAATAAAAACATTTATGGAATTGAAAATGGCAAGAATGAAAGCTACATGAAGTTTGAGCTGGATGTAACAAAGGTCGATGGAAGTACAAATGGGTTAGCAAAGCTAAATGTTTATCGAGCCGGTTATAAGCAAGGCGACTCATCAACCATTCCCCTTAAATCCTATAATGTACCTTTAACGCTTATTAATAATGAAAACAAATACGAAAAACATGATTTTCATCTTTGGGGGAATTCCGGGGTATTTACTGTGTATGTAGATGGGACAGGGGCTGCAAACAGAATTGCACAAAATGATAACTTGAATCCCATCGGCTCAGGGGGCAATTACATCAGCTTTCCGATGGTGGGCGATATAGGCTTCTCGGTAGAAGCCAACCAGAAAGCTTCATATAAAAATGTAGAAGTTAAAAATCACCGCGCGCCTTCAAACACATTATTTACCGAGGATTTAGCGCCGGCAGAGTACACAGGGATTTACCGGGAGGCTGTTGCAAGTGGAAATTCCGGTCTCAGTATAGAAGATCATTCTTATGTACTTGAGGGAGATATGGATGGAGCATTCGTGGTTGCTGATCCAAGCAGAAACTCTATGCCAATGCTTCGAACAGAATTTACTACTCAAAAGAAAAAAATTGAAAGCGCTCGCGTTTATGCAACGGCTCGCGGTATTTATGAGCTGTACCTTAACGGAAAAAGAGTTGGTAACGATTACTTCAATCCTGGATTAACCCAATACAATAAAAACCACATGTATCAAACATATGATGTTACCGATATGCTCAAGTCAAATAAGACCAACGCGTTCGGTGCTATGTTAGGAGAAGGCTGGTGGAGCGGAGCCATCACGTTTAACACATCGAACTGGAACTTCTTTGGAGACCGCCAATCTCTGCTTGCTAAACTTGTCATCACGTACTCTGATGGAACAGAAGAGGTTATAACCACAAATCCAGATTGGAAATACAATGATGACGGTCCAATTCAATACAGCAGCTTTTTCCAAGGGGAAGCATACGATGCTACGAAGGAATCGGAAATTCAGGGATGGACTACTTCCGAATTTAATGACGCCGATTGGGAAGAAGCAGATGCAGTACCCCTTAACAAAACAACAACCGCCGGAAATCTTGATTACAAAGATATGAAATTAACTGGTCAGGTAGGGGAAAATGCGACCGTTGTTGACACACTGACCGCGGTGGATGTGAAAGAGGTTCGCCCTGGTGTGTTTGTTTATGATATGGGACAAAACATGGTGGGCGTGCCAAAAATCACTTTGGCAGATGGCAAAGAAGGCCAGAAAATCACGATGAGGTTCGCGGAAGTGTTATATCCGGACCTTCCGGAATCTGGCGATAACGTCGGGATGATCATGCAGGAAAACCTGCGTGCGGCACTGGTTCAAGATACGTATACTGCTAAGGAAGGCAAACAAGTCATTGAACCCCATTTTACCTTCCACGGCTACCGTTACGTTGAAATTACAGGAATTGATGAGGCACTGCCTTTAAAAGCTGTACAAGGAAACGTTATTAGTTCAGTAAAGGATTTAAGCTCTAGCTATGAGACTTCAAATGAGTCAGTGAATAAGCTTTGGGAAAATATCACCTGGTCCATGAGAGGAAACTTCCTTTCTATCCCCACAGACACCCCGGCGAGAAATGAACGCATGGGCTGGAATGGAGATATTTCCGTTTTCGCACGTACATCCACTTATTTAAGCGATGTGAACCAATTTATGAGACGCCATAATCTGGCGAATCGTGACATGCAAGCTGAAAGCGGGCGTTATGCAGACGTTGCCCCTGTTGGAAATGGATTTGGCGGAATTCTCTGGGGCAGTGCGGGATTAACGGTGCCTTGGGAAACGTACCAGCAATATGGGGATCTATCCATTTTAGAAGAGCACTATGACTCCATGAAGAAATACATGAGTTACTTAGATACAAGAGTGAGTCCAACAACAGGTTTAATAAACGAAGGCCCGCTGGGGGATTGGCTGAGCCCAGAGAACAACAAAACAGAGAACACGCTATTATGGTCTGCTTATCATGCATACGACTTAGAGATTATGGCGAAAGCTGCGGAAGCACTGGGTCGTCAAGCTGAAGCTGACACCTACTGGGAAAAATACGAAGAACGAAAAGCACTGTTCAACACAAAATTTGTCGATCCTGAAACGAAAAAGACGATAAAATCCACTGGTGCATTATCTGACAGTCAAGCCTCTTATGCTGTGCCGCTGGCACTTGGCATTTTCAACGAAGAGAATACGCCATATGCTGCTGCCCATTTAGCTGAAGCTGTTAAGAGAGAAAATGTGGACGATACTGGAGGAACTCGTCCGTCGTATTCACTTATGACAGGGTTTATTGGCACTGCAGCTATTAGCAAAGCTTTATCAGACAACGGTTATAGTGACGTTGCATACCGCTTATTACAGCAAACATCATACCCGTCTTGGCTATATTCCGTTGAAAACGGAGCAACTACTATTTGGGAAAGGCTTAATTCTTATACGGTTGAAAATGGGTTTGGCGGCAACAACAGCATGAACTCCTTTAACCATTATTCATTCGGAGCGGTTGGAGCATGGATGTACAACTATTCGTTAGGAATTGAACGGGATCCTGAATCTCCTGGATTTAAACATTTTATTCTCCAGCCGACTCCTGATCCGGATGGTGTCATGACTTGGGCGGAGGGACACTATGATTCCGTGTACGGCAGAATTAACAGCGCCTGGAGTGTTGAAGGCGATACACTTACGTACAAAGCAACAGTTCCAGCAAATACAACAGCAACTGTTTATATTCCTACCAATGATGTAAGTTCAATTAAGGAAGGAAAAAAACCAATTCAGGAAGTGAGCGGAATCGAATTTGTTGAATCTAAAGATGGCAAGGCCGTTTATAAACTACATTCCGGCAGTTACGAGTTCACATCCAGCTTAAGCAAATCAAAAACTAAATAAAATCGCTATAAAGGAGAAGGCTTTTTATAGCCTTTTCCTTTTTTAGTTTGTACAGCATTAATACAACCTTCACCAGTTTATTAAAGCAGTAGAGCGGTAAATGCCTGGAGTGAAAACCACTTGTTTCCGATTTTATCTTTCTGTTTACTCAGCCAAACTGTGTGAATGTAATAGAATAGTGGTCTTTATATTTTTTACCTTAGGGTAGCGGGCTTCTTTTTTGTAGAATTTATCAAACGCTTTTCCCAGCCTGTCCAGTGTTTCCTGAGGGGACTGAGAAAGATATAGATGGTGTTTCTTAGACAGGATTAACAGGGCACTGAGATCAGATTTCGTCATGTTTTTCTTGTTCTAATGGTATTTTTCTTTAGCCTCCTTAAGCAATTATCTTTTAAAATAAGAAATATAGGGCTGAAAGGAGCTAATATCATTGAAAGAGCAATCAAATAACCACAACCTCGCTTTAATTGATGAAAACAGCGTATTTTGGTGGAAAGCGATCGTAGAGTCAATCAATGATGGAGTTCTAGTTATTGATCATGATGGGTATGTGCGGATGATTAATCCCGAATATACACGCATTACCGGTGTTACACCTGACATCATCGGAAAACCGCTGACGGAGTATCGTCCTGGTTCCCAGCTTCCAAAGACATTAAAAGACCGCCAGTGCCGTGTGGGGGTCTACCGAAAAACAGAAGACCGGGAGTACGTAGTAGATATGGCCCCAATTATTGTTAATGAACAGGTAATTGGCGCTGTATCTGTCTGCAAAAGCTTGACGGAGGTTCATAAATTGTCACTGGAGCTCCAAAAACAAAACGAGAAAGTGCGGCAGCTCGAAAAACAGATGAATGCTCTTTACAAAGTGAAATACACTTTTGATGACATTATCGGAAAAGATGGCGGGCTGAAGGATGTTGTATACGTGGCAAAACGAGTGTCTGACTCGAACCTGCCCATTTTAATTACCGGTGAAAGCGGAACAGGAAAAGAGTTATTTGCACAGGCGATTCATCATAATAGCTTTCGAGGCAATAAACCTTTTATTCCAGTAAATTGTGCGTCTATACCACCTTCTTTGTTGGAAAGTGAGCTGTTTGGTTATGGAGAAGGGGCCTTCACAAATGCGAAAAAAGGAGGCAAAGTTGGTTTGTTTGAAATGGCGGATCAAGGTACACTCTTTTTGGATGAAATTGGTGATATGCCTTATGATCTCCAAGCCAAATTGCTCAGAGTGCTACAAGAGAGTAAGGTCCGTAGAGTAGGAGAAACAGAAGAGCGAAATATCAATGTGAGGATTATTGCAGCTACGCACCAGGATTTGCAACAGCTAGTAAATAAAAACCGATTTCGTGATGATTTATTCTATAGACTTAATGTTATATGTTTACATATAGCGCCACTTCGGGAGCGGAGAGAAGATATCCCCGAACTTATTCATTCATTGCTTTATTCATCACGAACGCTTGCAGTTACAAACCGTTCCGCCTACACGATTGATAAACAAACTTTAGAATTTATGCGATCATATGACTGGCCTGGCAATGTCCGAGAATTAAAAAATGTCATTGACTATGCAACGTGTATAACGGAAGGAACAGAAATTAAATTACACCATTTACCAAGTGTGATAACGAAGCATGAGATGCACCGCTTAGATTCCATGCCAAAACCGAGAGGCCAAACATTAAAAGACATAACGGAAGAAGCAGAATTAAAATATATCAAAGAAGTCTTAGGGAAATTCGGGGATGATATGGAAGGGAGAAAAAAGGCAGCAAAATCCTTAGGGATATCTTTGGCCACTTTATACAATAAAATGAAAAAATACCGTGTCCATCAGTAATGAATTTCTAATTTGTTAGAAAAACGTCGGTATATTTCTAATAAATTAGAAAACCTTCGAGAACGATTCATGCAGAGGCATAAAACTCTGCTATGAAAAATGAATGGCTGTTTTTTTCTAAAAATTTAGAAATTAATCCTTTCAAAAAAGAAAGCGCTAACAAACAAAGTGCTTTCTTTTTTATTTATCAATTGTCTCTTAATGAACACTGTACATATTGATTTGTCAGTAATCTAACAGGAAAAACGTCGCAATGAATGAGCTTTCAGCCATTAATTAAAGACAGCTTTTTCATTTTTGGCACGATCTTTGCAAAGTTAAAGTATGTAAAAGAATTTTTGGAAAAAGAAAAAAAGAACCTTTAACAAATCGAGGGGGGAGTATATGTTAGCTGTTTTAGGGTTTTTGACTATTGGCGTTTTTCTTTACCTCATTATGACAAAGCGTTTGTCGGTTTTAATCGCTTTAGTGTTAGTGCCAATTGTCTTCGCTTTGATTGGCGGCTTTGGTTTAGAAATAGGAGCCATGATGCTGGAGGGTATTGAAAAAGTTGCCCCTACGGGGATTATGGTGGCTTTCGCCGTTTTATATTTTGGTTTGATGATGGATGCCGGTTTATTTGATCCAATGGTGTCTAAAATGCTTCTTATCGTAAAAGGTGACCCCTTGAAAGTGGTGATCGGCACGGCTGTTATCACGATGCTTGTAGCTCTGGATGGTGACGGTGCTTCTACTTTTATGATCACGGTATCTGCTTTGCTGCCTCTTTATAAGAGACTGAAGATGAACCCTCTCATTTTGTCAGGTGTAGTTGCTCTGGGCGCTGGTGTTATGAACCTTGCACCATGGGGCGGGCCAACAGCTAGAGCAATGGCCACATTAGATGTGAATTCTGCCCAATTATTTAATCCCGTTCTCCCTGCTATGCTTGTAGGTGTTCTATGGGTGTTGTTTTCAGCCTATGTGCTGGGAAAAAGAGAGAGGAACAGGTTGGGAATAATCAAAATAGATGAAAAAGACAACAAAGTATTTGAAGAGTTGGCAGCAACGACTGCCGCAGACTTTAAGCGTCCTAAACTTTTCTGGTTTAACCTTGTTTTAACCGTACTCCTTCTTATCGCATTAATCAAAGTATGGCTGCCGCTTCCTACTTTATTTATTATTGCTTTTGCCATTGCTTTATTGGTTAATTATCCGAACCATAAACAGCAGATGGAACGCATCACCAGCCACGCAAACAGCGTTGTGATGGTTTCTACAATGATTTTTGCGGCAGGAATTTTCACGGGTATTCTGACCGGCACAAAAATGATTGATGAAATGGCACTCTCAATGGTTTCTATTATTCCTGAATCGATGGCTGGCTACCTGCCATTATTGGTAGCGGTTACAAGCATGCCGCTTAGTTTAGTTTTTACACCGGATGCTTATTATTTTGGCGTTTTACCTGTTATTAGCCAAACTGCTTCTGCTTTTGGCGTAGATCCTATTGAAATTGGCCGGGCGGCTATATTAGGCCAGATGACAACCGGCTTCCCATTAAGTCCATTAACGGCTTCCACATTTATTCTAATAGGGATGGCAGGAGTCGATTTAGGGGACCATCAGCGTTTTATTTTTAAATGGGCGTTTGGAACAACAATTGTCATGACTATCATAGCCCTTCTAACAGGCGCTATTACTATTTGAGGTGAGTATATTGATTAGAATCGGTTCAGGTGCGGGATTTTCAGGTGATCGGTTGGAACCAGCACTAATCCTTGCTGAAAAAGGAAACTTAGATTATTTAGTATTAGAATGTTTGGCTGAACGGACAATTGCACTGGCACAAAAACGGAAAAAAGAAAATTCTTCGTTAGGCTATGATCCGCTGCTTGAAAAGCGGATGGAGTTATTGCTTCCAGCACTCCTTCAAAATGGTGTGCGGTTAATTACAAATATGGGAGCAGCCAACCCTGTCGGCGGCGCCCAAAAAGTAGTTGAAATTGCCCGTAGATTAGGCCTTTCTGTTAAAGTGGCGGCTGTGACAGGGGATGATGTATTGGCATTTCTGGATACCGATGCCCCTGCTACAGAAACGGGTAAGCCTCTAAACTCACACGGCCGTGTTTTATCTGCCAATGCCTATCTCGGTGTGGAAGCGATTTTGCCTGCGCTAGAAAAAGAAGCGGATATCATTCTAACAGGCCGTGTGGCAGACCCATCCTTATTTTTAGCTCCAATGATACACCACTTCGGCTGGTCGGCTGATGATACCGATTTGCTTGCACGGGGAACCATTATCGGGCACCTTTTGGAATGTGGCGGACAAATTGCAGGCGGTTATTATGCAGACCCGGGCAAAAAAGAAGTGCCAAACTTAGCAAACTTAGGATTTCCATACGCCGAAATAAAAGCAGACGGTTCCGCCATTATTACAAAAATTCCAGATACGGGCGGGGTCATTAATTTGATGACCGCAAAAGAACAGCTTTTATACGAAGTGATAAATCCACACGAATACATTACTCCTGATGTAATAGCGGATTTTACATCAGCAAGGCTTCGTGAGGTAGGGCCGGACCAAGTAGAAGTCACAGGGGGGAAAGGAAAAGAGCGCCCAAAAACATTAAAAGTAAGCGTGGGTTACCACGCAGGCTTTATCGGAGAAGGCGAAATTTCCTATGCCGGTTCAAATGCTTTGGGCCGCGCACAGCTGGCCGGAGAAATAATGAGAAAGAGGCTTGAGGAAAGTTTTGATGAATTGCGGATTGATTACATCGGTGTTTCATCGACCCATCGGAACACCTTTGGAGAATGGAACAAACCTTATGAAGTTCGGCTTAGAGTTGCCGCAAAAGCCGATAGCCTGGGCGAAGCTGCCAAAATCGGTGAAGAGGTTGAATCACTGTATACAAATGGACCAGCTGGAGGAGGGGGAGCAAGAAAGTATACACATGAAGTGGTGGGCATTGTTTCGTCTTTAATTCCCCGTGAAGAAATCGGAGTGAGTGTTGTAGTAAAGGAGAGTGGACTGGTTGAAGAGAAAACTGTATGAACTGGCTCACAGCCGTGCCGGCGACAAAGGAAATATTTTAATGCTCTCACTTATTCCATACCAGGAAAAGGATTATTCCCTGTTATGCAAAGAAGTGACGGCAGAGAAAGTAAAACAACATTTAAAAGACATTGTTGATGGTGAAATTATCCGGTATGAAGTTTCAAATATTGCAGCTCTTCAATTTGTTTGTCACCAGGCGCTGCTTGGAGGAGTCACGACATCACTCGGTATGGATACGCATGGGAAAAGTTTAAGCTTTGCTTTATTGGAGATGGAAATAGAGGTAAAAGAAGCCGTGATAGGAGGGAAATAAGAGAATGGGAAAATTCATAAACGGTATATTGCTGGTGGTGCTTATTTTATCCTTATCTACTGTGCCATCTCTTGCAAAAAATCATCATATTAACGGAAAAGTGGCTGAACCGACGGCTTCTTCCCCACCCGGTAGCTACTATAGAGAACAAAAAGTAGCCTTGAATTCGGCATCACCGGGAGCAAAGATTTACTACACAACAGATGGAAGCATTCCGACAGCTGAAAGCACATTGTATACAGCAGCCATCCCTGTCAATAAAGATGTGACAATTAAAGCTATCGCCATAAGAGGTAATGAAAAAAGTAAAGGGCCAGCTGCAAAGAATGAGAAACAGCAGAGCAATGTCGCTGAGTTTACTTATACGTTTGAAACAAGAAGTTCTATTGCTGCAAAATTTTTAGGGTTCACTTATAAATCGATGCCGTACCGTCTTTATGTACCTGAAAATTATGATCCAGCTAAATCCTATCCACTTGTTTTATTCTTACATGGGGGTGGAGAACGCGGAATGGATAATCAGAAGCAGTTGATGGGCAGTGATGGTGCCATTATTTGGGCGGCGCCTGAAAATCAAGCCAAACATCCAGCTTTTGTTCTGGCTCCCCAATCACGCAATGTTCCTGACGGCGGGTTCACGGTGACAAGAGATGCTGATAATAATGTTAATTTGAGCAGAGTATTTGAAGTATCGGAGGATCTTAAAACGGCATACGAAGTATTACAGCATGTGAGAGGAGAATACAATATTGATTCAAACCGGCTTTATTCTACAGGATTATCACAAGGAGGGTTTGGGACATTCAATATGAATATGGAACACCCTGATCTATTTGCAGCGATGGTTCCGATCGCGGGAGGAGCTGATCCAGCTAAGGCTCATCTAATCGATCACAAGCCGATCTGGGCATTTCATGCAGAAGATGATTCAGTTATACCTGTTTCATATTCAAGAAATATTATAAATGCTATTGAAAACGCGGGAGGAAAGCCAATATATACAGAATACGGGACAGAAATGAATTATGACCATGCATCCTGGGTACCCGCTTATGAAAATGAGGAAATGATAGAGTGGGTATTTCAGCAAGTAAAAACTTTTCATAATTAAAAGGACTCCGCATTAAAACAAATCCTGGTATTAAATGCCGATTATCAATACAACATCATAATATTATCTTTCATTCAGGAATGAATAGATAGAAAAACAGGTGTCATTGTCTGATAACTAAAAAAAGACGCCTGTTTTAGTCTCGGGGCATATTTTTAAACAAAAAAGCCGCCCGGTTTTCGGAAAATGGCGGCGCGCCGGGTAGACGGCCCTCAACATTTTCACTGTAAGGCATACGATAAAATCATAAGACGATAGGGATTGTCTATGCCGGCCCTCCAGCGTCCTAGCCGATAGGCAGGGCCGCTTTTTTTATAGGCATTTTTATACTTTTATGATTTATCTTCTGGTCATAGCGGATAAGAAAGTAATATTGGTAACCCACCACTTCCTAATATTCAACTCACTCATGTACATAACTAACCCTACTCTTTGCTTTGGATCTTCCACGGCCTTTTTTATACGTAATATGTGGCGCCAATCGCGGTGTTATGCCTTTGTGTTTATCATTCTGCAGAGCGGGTAACGTTAGAAATATGTTCCACATTAACCCCCTGACGTTTTTTATTGCTGCGGCGTTCACCGCAGCCTTTTTTATTTATGTAACTTGGTTTATATTAGCGCAGAAGTGGGTAAACACTATCATGTGGCACACACCCGCCACATTCTCCTGGACTCTACATACTTCACACTGTTGCCGCGGAATTGCTTCTGCGGCTTTTTTTTGCGTTATTACAGACGACTTTCCAACAAGCCTACTTACCAAAACTCAATTGTCTCAATGACGCAAATCATCTTATGTTGCATTTAAATAGGTAGAATTAAAGCTCAGTTAAAGAGCAATGTTGATTTTCCTATTGAGGGGCCGTTAGGAAAGCGCGGGTTTACAGCGTTAAGGCTTTTAATACAAGCTTTATGAGACGCTATAACAGTTATTTCTTATGGAAATAAGCCTGTGTTTTAATAGCCTTTACTCTATCAAAATTGTGAAGTGATACACTTAAGCTAACGGGTGCTTAAGTTGAAGAAAGGAGGTTGCTGCGGCACCTCTTTTTCTTATTGTGCTAACCGGCAGTTTTGTTGAAGAAGAGTTAAACAGTTTTGAGAGTTAATTTGGAAACAAATTAATTGAAACATTATTTGTTCGGGAAGCGTATAAAGAGGAAATGGGGGGATTAACACAAGTAATAGATTCAAGAGTTTAAGATTCTGGCTGTCGTGATATTGTGCTAACGTGCGGGTTAGTTGAAATAAGAATTATAAGATATTCCATTCAATTGTTATAGGAAGTGAAAAAGTGTTCTTTTATTATTTTATGCTCATACTTGGCACTTGGTTAGTAATAGTCGCATTATTTGCTTTTATTATTATGTATCGTGATAAAGCTTATCCATTATTAAAAGTAGGTAAAAGCTTTGGGGTTTTTTCAATGGGTGTTTTAATTTTAGCGTTTACTCTCCCAAGCCTAAAATATGTTGTGCTAAAGGAATATGATGTTGTCAGCGGGAAATGTGTCATCGAAATAGATTCAACAGGTCGTTCTTCTACAGCAGACTTTAAAATGTTCGATACAGACGAAATATTTATTTTCAATGATATCCCTAAACTTGAAGCTTACGGGAGGTCAATCCCTTATCATTGTGAGGTGACAGTTACAAAAGATCATATGTTTGAAATGGATTATAAAATATATGATGTCGAAACACGAAAGTTAATATTAACAAGTGAATAGCATGTTTTTCAACTAACGAGGGTGTTAATGGAAAAAGTGGAACATACAGTTCATTCTGAATGCAACAAAAATGTATGATATGTTCTCCTTTAAGTAGACAATTGTAAGAAAGTAACGCTACTATTTACTTGAAGGGGATTTTTGTATGGGGAGAAAAAGAAACTTATTCTGTAAAAGTTAAACCGTGTCTGTCCATTTCAATGGAATAGCCAGGTATTGACCTAGGTGTGTAGGTCCCCGTCCCCTTCCATATAGCTGGAAGTATCATCTACCTCGGCACAATGAAGTACCAGTCCTCTGAATCTTTACGCATAAGCCGATCTTCTACATAAGTACACTTTTACGCAGAATTTACTTTGAGCACCAATCTGTCAGAGGAATTTAGTTTGATTATTGATGGATTCTTTAAAAACTTTATTTATGAATATCCGGCCTGTTTGATGACAGTCTTTTTTTGTGTGGGGTAATGTGTAAACTTATAAGTTTTTTACACTATTTTTTTGGATGCTGTATTATCAAGGTTGTCATTTTAAGCGTTATTTTGCATTGTAAGTAAAATATAAAAAAGCTATCTTTCAACAGAGAGGTAGCGTCAGGACCACGTATTTAAAAAGTCCAATTTCTCAGCACTAAAATTGGGAAATTGGACTTTTATCGTTATTCTTAAAGCGCCTGATTGCAGATTATTAAAAAACACCAAAAAGCAGCAAAAATAGTTCCTTAATTATTTATGTTATGCTAAAGTGCGCCTATATTATAGATAGTATGATAAATGACTATCCCTAGACTTAAGACACATAAGATAAGAGCAGGTACTGCTTTCTTAAAGGGATCTCTCACCAACACGATAAGAGTAAAAGCTGCCACAAGCATAGTACATCCCAGTAACAACCCCGCCAGAAGAGCCGAAATTGGAATCCAAATTCCAATTAATATTCCAATTGCTCCAATAATCTCAAAAAAACCAGTCAAAAAATTAAAAAAAGAGGGAAAACCAAATCGTTTGAACTCATCTGCCAGTTTCCCTGACATAATTTTTGTTCCTGTCATTAAAAAGAACACAAACAATACAACTTGTATAATATCTATTAAAATTAAAATACTAATCACATCTTTCTTTTGATTGGGTAAAAATCTCAGCATTGTTCGTGTAGTTTGCCACTACCTTTGCTCGATTTCCTGAGAATAACCTTACTCTAGTAGCTTCAATTTAAGCTGCCCTTTCCCATATTAAATTATTGGGAAGTATATGCTATAGCATATATGATGCAAAAAAATTGAGTGGTACCAGGTCAAAGAATAAAAAATTATCCTGAATTAGAGATCATTCAAAATGAAAGTGGCTCAATTATTATTACGGGCTATTTTTACATTAGTCAATAATTAACATGTCATACGGATGTTGTTCCATAAAACGCTGCTTCCACGGAATCTCGATAGATGACCAACTTATGCCTTTATCGGAAGAATAAAAAACACCCTTATTACTAAATAAGTAAAACTGTCCTTCTTGAGATGTTTTTAATACCGGTATCAGCGTACCTCTTGGTTCGGGTAAACCTAGAGTTACCTCTTCCCAAATTCCGTTTGCTGCTTTTCTATAAATATTCGATTCGCATTGTCCACCTTCATACATATGTGCTACATGTGGGTTTTGGGCTGTGGAAATGATCACATTATCTGGATCATTTGGATTAACTGCCATATGATATGCGTAATGGTGATTTAGTCCGTCAGTAAGATAGCTCCATGTCTTGCCACCATTATAGCTTTCTGCATATCCATGACCTGGCTCTTTTAGAAATGAATCCCCTAACACCGCATATAATCGATTGGGCACATACTTATGCGATTTCAAAATGTGTATATCTTGAGGATAATTTCCTTCTTTATATTCACCCCAAGTTTTTCCTTCATCCAAACTTTTAATTAATCCCCCTACTTCAATCGTTGTATAAATTGTTTTAGGATTAGTACAATCCATTTCAATCAATTTCACGTGATGTGTATACGTTCTTTGCGGAAAAAACCAAGAAGAGCGAGAAGGAATTTGACTATAATTAGTCAATAGTTCAAAACTATCCCCGCCGTTCTTCGAAACAAACAAGGCACTCGGCTCAGTTCCTACATAGACTATTCCGTTACCGTCCTCCCCTGTAAGTGGTGATACGGCCAAGGCTGTTACCGAGCGAATAGTGGAAGTATCGTGCGTAAATACATCGCCAAAAGAAGGCAGCATTCCAATTGCTTCCCATGAATCTCCTTTATCTACACTTCTCCACAATCCTCTATCAAAAGTGCCGCAGTACATTCTTTCTTGGTTGTTTGGATCACAAGCTAATGTGATTGGGTTTGCGCCTCTAAAATGGGAAGAAACATTCCATCCTGCACTATTTTTTTCCGCAATCACAAGTTCTCTATCAAATGCTAATATAATCTTTTTCACGACTAAAACCTCCGTAATTTATCTCATCTCAATTAGACTAGATTTTTATTTGTTAATTCATTTCCATACCACCCGATACCGGGGCATAAGTTCCTGTCATAAAGGCACTTTGATCACTTGCGAAAAATAAGGCAGCATGAGCAATATCCTCAGGGTTTGCAATTCTTCCTAGTGGAGTAAACATTGCTGCTTTTTCTTTTTCTTCTAGAGAAGTATGTTTAGTGGCATCTGTTTCGACCATACCAGGTGAAAGAGTATTTGCTGTGATATTGTATGGCCCTAGCTCTTGAGCCAGATAACGTACAAAGGAATTAATTGCTGCCTTTGCTGTTCCGTGTGCAATAAAGCCAGACATAGGCTGATGACTTAAGCCACTTGAAATGTAAACTAACTTCCCATATTTCTGTTCTTTCATAATAGGTAATACTGATTTTGTTGAAATGAAAGCTGCTTTTACCTCTTCTTCGATTTTGGGTCTAAATTCATCCCATTCCATGTCGGAGAAGGATTTCATAGCAAAGTTAATTGCTGCATTGTTTACCAGAATATCCACTTTTCCAAAGTATGAAATAGTTTGATTTACTAGAGAATTCATTTGTTCTTGACTTCTAACGTCTGCTTGAATAGCAATGGACTGTCCACCATTTTCACGGATGGATTCTACTACTTCCTCTGCTGCGCTCATATTATTGGCATAGTTTACAACTACATTTGCCCCATATTGCGCAAATAATTTTGCTGTAGCCGCTCCAATCCCTCGGCTTGCTCCTGTTATAATTGCTACTTTTCCATTCAGCATCATCTATCTACTCCTTAATGTGTCTTTTGGAATTAAAATAATGGACTTTACCAGCTATCTATTAAACAGTTGAAAATTATATGCTATAGCATATATAAGACAAAAAATTTAAGTTTGTTCCTTATAAACATCATAGTCTTTATAAGGAACAGATATTAATAGCGTGTATCATATAATTTGTTTAATAACGATTTTAGTTGTTCTAGCTCTTCCTTGCTTAAATTAATCGTAACGAAATGATGAGCATCCTTAACTACAGGCAGGATCGTTTTTTTTATGTCTTCACCCTTTTCAGTTAAGAAGAGATAATGTGAACGTCTGTCTTCGTCATTAAAAGTCTTTTTTACAATTCCTTTTCTCTCCATTGAATGTATCATTCTTACAACAGTAGTTTGATTCTTATCAATGGCTTCTGCTAACTCTTTTTGGGTAGTGCCTTTTTGGCTGCAAAGAATACTAACAATACTCCATTGTTCTGGAGTGACTCCATAAGGTTTTAACCTCTTGGTAAAATAATTGGTCATTTTTACATCAGTACGATGAATGAGATACCCTATTAAATCATGTAAGTCCATATATCACCTCTATTAATCAAGATATAAGTTAAAGGGTAAGCATACAATTAAATCTTCCACAGTGAGTTTATCGATACTAATAAATATATGCTATAGCATGTATGTTGAACCAAATTATTTTAATTGTCAACTTATATACCTGTTAGTTTTTAGACCTAGAATCAATCCCATACATGATAGAAGGGATGACTAATTTGATAAATTCTTCTGGGGGTATCTTGCTATTCCTTCTCCATTCTACAGATGCTCCGTAGATTCCCCAGCTTAACATGACAGCAGTAATTTTTAGAGCTTCAACCTCTTCAGTTGCACTTTGTTTTAACAACATTTTGTAAAAAATGATTTCGAGTTGTTCCCTAATAATACGGGCGATGGTATCCTCGTATCCTCTATGGCAACGATTGGATAATGACTTTTGAAAATTTGTTATAGCTTTAAAGATACTAGTGAAAACCTCCTCATTCAGTTCGTCATGTTGGTAAATATTGTAATCAAAATTAACTAATAATACTTCTGACAATACTTTCTCTAATAAGTCGTATATATCTTCAAAATGATAATAAAAGGTTGCACGATTAATTGTGGCCTCTGTCGTTATATCCTTGATCGTAATATCCTTAAACTCCTTTCCTTCTGAAAGTTTAATAAAGGAATCCATAATTAATTTGCGGGTACGCAGAACCCGAGGGTCCGTCTTTGGTTGCGTCATTTTGGTGTCACTCCTATTTTTTCAACAATTTCTTACATGTGATGTATAAACGACAAATCCACAGAACTATTGGTGTTGATGCTTTTTATTATGACTTAAAATTCAATTGTAAAGCAAATAATCAATCGTTTCTTTGAAAAGTAAGTTGAAAATAAGATAAACAATTTTGGGAGGGATAAATATTGTGTCTTTGCAAAAGGAATCGAAAATAAGACATTTTATTAAAAAACTTTTAGGAGGAGAAAATATGGTTAAAATCGGTATTATTACTGGGAGTACGAGAGATTCAAGAGTAAATATTCAAGTAGCAGAATGGGTAAAATCGATCGCAGACAAAAGAACGGATGCTGAATTTGAGTTGATCGACATTAAAGATTACAACCTGCCAAGATACAACGAAGAGGTGCCTGCTATTATGACACAGGATTATAAAACGCCGGAAGCGCATCCTTGGTCAAAGAAAATTAGTGAACTTGATGGATTTGTTTTCATCACTCCTGAATACAACAAGGCGATCACATCTGGGTTGAAAGATGCTATCGATTACTTATATATCGAATGGAACAACAAGGCGGCTGGAATTGTAAGCTATGGTTCTTCCCTTGGGGTTACAGCAGCTAATAACTTACGTTTAATTTTAACGGTACCTGCAGTTGCCACCGTACGAACACAGCCAGGACTAAGTCTTTTTACGGATTTTGAAAATATGACAACTTTTAAACCGGCACCGTTTCATGAAGAAACCGTACAAAACATGTTAAATGAGGTTGTATCTTGGTCGACTGCATTGAAAACCATTAGAAACTAATAGTAAGACAGGATTTAAAGCGAGGTATTTTTCTCGTTATTCGGTATAACTTTTAAATAGGAAAGAAGGAAACGGCATTGAAGAACAATAATAATATGATGTGTGACCTAGAATCAGGTGTATGCGGGACAGCCGAAGAGGAAGAAATGGAGATGATTGATTTTAATCAGCAAAAAAAATCAATCAATCTTTATTATGTGACTGATCCTATCTGTTCTCATTGCTGGGCATTGGAACCAACACTTCGTCGGTTTATGAAGCAGTATGAACACTATTTCAACTTCAAAACTGTCATGGGTGGTTTATTAGAAAAATGGCATGGCGGTCCTGTCGATCCTGCTAACGGCATCCACGGTCCTGCTGATGTTGCAGGCCACTGGAGAGAAGTAGGCAAACATTATCGCATGCCGATTGATGGTTCACTCATGATTGATGATCCAGTTCAGTCCTCTTTTCCACCATCTCGTGTTTATAAAATTATTCAAAAACATTATGGTGAGGAAAAAGCATTTGAATACCTACGCCGTGCTAGAGAAGCTCTGTTTATTTTCAATAAAAATATTGGCGAGGGATCTGTACTAGTAGAAATCGTTAATGAAATGCGACTAGATGGTGAAGTGATTGTAAAAGAAGCTGACGAACAAACTGGTCACGATTTATTAAATGAAGACTTCGTACTAACCAGAAAACTTGGTGCTAGAGGGTTTCCAACTATTATTATGGTTAATGAAGAAAATAAAGGGGTTAAAATCGTTGGTGGTCGCCCTTTCGAAAATTATGTTGATGGATTAACGCAAGTTCTAGGTGAAAAGCCTGCTCCGAAACAACAACCGGTACTATCAGCTTTACTTGAAGAAGAAAAACTCCTTTTCGCTAAAGAAATTGAAGTCATGTATGATGTTGAAGAAGCGGATCTTAACAATTTTATGGACAAAGAACTTTCGCCAAACAGTTATCAAGTGAAGGAAATTCTAGGAGAATTGTATTTCACAACGACTACAAAATAAGGGAGAATGAAAATGGCTTACGTATTACAAGTAGATTTTAAAATGAATGGACCATTCGGGGATGAAATGGCGGAGGCCTTTTCTGATTTAGCGAAAAGTATCAATAAAGAAGATGGATTCATGTGGAAAATCTGGACAGAAAGCCCCGAAACAAATGAAGCGGGTGGAATTTATATTTTCGAAACCAAAGAAACAGCTGAGAAATACATGGATATGCACTCTAAAAGATTAGCTGGCTTTGGAATAATAGATGTCAACGCAAAGATCTTTACTATCAATTCTAAACTTACTGAGATCACTAAAGGTCCAGTAAAATAAATAAGGAACCTGTAAAATTTTTTATTGAAGCTTACAGAATTAAAGCTGAACTTTATATTTTTAAAGAATTTTAAAAGGAAGTACCAATTTCAGTAGTACCTCCTTTACATTTTTATTAGTAAACTTCAATAATTTTATTATTTCTTTTCACAATGTAGATTTTTAGGTGTTACAAATGCCAATCTATGTTCCAAAACTCGTCCTTTTCTGAATACGGCCGCCCGGTTCTCAAAAGGGCGTTTTTTTTTGCTTTTATGTAACAAAACCCTGTTCAATAATCTATGTTCAGTAACCTGCTCATTTTTTATGTTAAGGTACAATAAATTTTAAAAAAGCTGCAACAGGGATAATTGGTGGTAATTCGGTATTCACGTGCTCAAGCTTTTTTATAACATCGTAATAGCTTTTAAGCGGCTTGGCTATCCATTCAAGACAATGGATTATATAAATAAAGAATCTTGAAAACCTTGTTATGTCAGTCTTTTAAAGACTAAAAATATATAAATGAATTTTTATTCATATAAAAATAATCAACAGAAAAGGTGCTTTCTACAAGCTGAGTTCCTTAATCATTTGGTATCTTTCTATAATTAGTCGAAGTTGCTTAAATTCAGCGTGTCAATCTAATAAGGAAAATAAAGATAATCAACAAATGCCCGCTTTTTGAATATATCGTTAAAAGCTCTAAATATAAGCTATTTAAAAAATAATGCTGTTATATAAGATTTAATTAAACAAGGAACACAGAAGTAAAAAAGGTAGGCTTACTATTCCTGTTTAATAAAGAATTCTGGCGTCTAGTGCTGGAAAGATCAGCTGTATTGGGATAAGTTGAAGAAGTAGTTAACATCATCCCTACAAACATTAAAATCAACGTACCGCACGATTAGAAAACGACTACATTTGCTACATTCAGCAAATATCTCAGCTACGTTGCTATCAATAATGTAGAGACGAAATCGCCGGTAGGCTTTGCATAGGTTTGTCAAAAGATTACACATAGGTTGATGAAACGTTTAATCGAAAACGGAACGCCGGTCACCGGGCCACAAATATGCGTGTGGACGTCTGTGGAAAGTGTTGAAATGCGGGAAAACCGGCACTAAGATGATTTGCGTTTTCGTAAGTAGGCTCGTTGGACAGTTGTCTGTAATAGCACACAAAAAAAGGCCGCGGAAAGAGCCGCAGCCAACAAGACGAACTATGTATAGTTCAGGAGAATGGTGTGGCGGGTGTGGTTGCCACATGATAACGTTTACCCACTTGAGCGCTAATGTAAACCGGATTATATAAAAAAGGCCGCGGAAAGAGCCGCAGCAAAGGGTTGAAACTCGCAGAAGGTAGCGTGGGGCTACTCTGAATGCCAATCTACCCGTTTCGACGCGAAGATAAACCTATATACGCAAAAAAAGGCCGCGGTCGCGACCCCGCGGCGGGAAAAGATGAGTTAATGATGCAACGACTGTTGAGGTATCCAAGGTGTTGTGCATCGTCGCATGGTATTTTTTTACCCGCTGTTACTGGAAGATAAACCCTATCGGACCCTGTCGGTACATCAGTGAGCAAGCGTGGCGGACATGTGCTGCAAATGAGCCTGTTTTCAGACAGTACGAATATGGACACTTTTACGCAAACAGGATTCTTAGTAGAAGCCAAAAACTTTTGTAGCAGCTTTTCATTCTGTATAGGGTTATAAAATGTGGGTATATGTATTGGTGATGGTTACTTTTTTTATGATCTCTTTTAGGGAATGGAAAATATGTTGGAATCTATATCTTTAAAACCTGATAATTTTCCAAAAAGATAAGGAGGAAGCATGATGTTTGATTATACGGTAACAACAAAGAAAAGTTCAGAACAAGCAATTACATCTTTAGAAGAAAATTTGAAAAGTGAAGGGTTCGGTGTATTGTGGAATTTTGACCTCACGGCAAAGCTGCAGGAAAAGGGAATGAAGTTTAATACGCCTTACACGGTATTAGAGGTTTGTAATCCAAAAGAAGCGCAGCGTGTCCTTTCTGAAAACTTGCTGGTTGGTTACTTTTTGCCATGTAAAATAGTAGTTTATGAAGACAATCAAGTTACAAAAATAGGAATGCCAAAACCGACTGCAATGATTGAAATGCTTCAGAATGATGAAATTAAAGCGTTAGCAGCGGATATCGAAAAACGGTTAATCGGCTGTATTGATCAGTCTATATAAGTGCTTAAAGGGAGGGACATTTTCTATAAATGGTCTTTCTTTTTTGCTTTATTATATACCCTTGCTGGTAATAGTATTTTTCAGCCGACGAGCCGAATAGAAATGATGATTTCAATGATACTAACAGGATGAGACGACAGATATTATCCGAACAATCATTAACAATATCAGTTTATGGGAGGGAAAGAAATGACCGTTAAGACTGTTTCAACGAAGGAAATCGCAAAAAAAGTGCTAAATCAGGAACCTTTATTTATTTTAGATGTACGGAATACAGGCGCTTTTGATGAGTGGAAAGTAGAAGGGAAAAACACGAAAGTCTTGAATGCACCTTTCTCTCAGCTAACAGAAGACGATGCCATTTTGGAGCAGCTGCCGAAAGACAAAGAAATTTATACGATGTGCGCAAAAGGCAATTCTTCTAAGAAAGCTGCTGAGTATCTAGTGGAGAAGGGGTTTCAACATGTTTATTCTATTGAAGGCGGCATGAAGGCATGGGGTGAATACTTAGAGCCGATCAAAGTAGGGGATTTAAAAAGTGGAGGTTCCATTTATCAGTTCATACGATTAGGAAAAGGCTGTTTATCTTATCTGATTGAATCAGAAGGAAAAGGAGCTGTTATTGATACCAGCCGCATGGCTGATGTATATGAGCAGTTTGCAAAGGAACACGGCATTGAAATTACTCACCTGTTAGATACACATCTTCATGCCGATCATATTTCGGGCGGAAGAAAACTTGCTGAAAATCTTGGAGGAACATATTATCTTCCACCGAAAGATGCAGAAGAGCTTGTATTTGATTATGTCCCCATCCGTGATGGTGATAAGATTAAAATCGGAAATACAACTATTCAGGCCATTTATTCGCCTGGACATACGATTGGGAGCACCTCCTTTATCATTGATGGCCAATACCTGTTGACGGGAGATATCTTATTCATTGATTCAATTGGGCGCCCAGATTTAGCTGGTAAAGCAGACGATTGGGTAGCGGATTTGAGGGAAACGCTGTACAAACGGTACAAAGAACTTGGGGATGACCTGCTGGTTCTTCCTGCTCACTATATGGGGATTAAGGAAATAAATGAGGACGGCAGTATATCGGAAAAACTAGGCGTGCTATATAAAGAAAACCATGGTTTAAATATAAATGATGAAGCAGAATTTAGGCATGCAGTGACGGACAATTTACCGCCGCAGCCAAATTCATATCAGGAAATTCGAGAAATGAATATGGGTAAAATAACGCCTGATTTGGAGCAGCAAAGAGAAATGGAAATTGGACCAAATCGTTGTGCGATTCGTTAATACTCGCAAAGAAAAAGATGCCTATTCAGGTGTCTTTTCTGTCTAAGTACAGCACCAAGTTTGAACTTCTCCCCTTACTTGATAGTTGAATCATTAAGATAGAAAAATTATATCAACTCTTAATAAAATTCTACGCTTGACAACATACCTATAGGGGTATATTATGTATCCATACACTACTGATAGCAAGGAGGATGAGATATTATTTCTCTGTTGATTAGTTTGTTTCTTTTTTCAATAGCCATTATAGTATATAAACGTCTTTGTCCTGTCAGAGGGATTGCTTTTATAAATGAAAGACATCTTGTTAAGAATGATATAATGATAATAGATATTAGAGATTACCGTGATGCCAAAAACAAAGGATACAAGCAATACATGAATATTCCGTATGCCTATCTTAAGCGGAACTATCGGGAAATTCCGCCTGTCAGCATTCATGTGATAGCCACAGATCAGCTTGAGTTAAATTTAGGTTTACGGTATTTGAGAGCGAAAGGCTTTGAAGTGGCCAGTTACTCACTGACAAAACGGCAATGGAACCAAAAACAGAAAGGAGAAATTTGCTGTGGTATACGATAAAAAAATCGAAAACCGGTTAAAGCGTATTGAAGGACAAATTCGAGGGGTCATGAACATGATGCAAGAAGGGAAAGACTGCAAGGAAGTCGTGATGCAATTGTCGGCTGTACGCAGTGCTATTGACCGGACAATGGGAGTCATTGTTAGCACAAACCTGGAACAGTGTATTAGGGAAAACATTGAAGCAGGGGAAGGGACAGATACCCTGGTGAAAGAAGCGGTAGAGCTGCTGGTAAAGAGCAGATAATTAAAAAAATCAATTTAAACAGTTGACGAAGTTATTTTTTTATTTTAATATACCCATATAGGTATATGGGGTTGGGTCAATATAAGTTATTAACCGAAGAGAAGAAAAGAATAATTTGTTTCTTCATTCAAAACAAAAAAATTTTTAAATTTTTATATACCCATACGGGTAATAGTAAAGGAGATTAAGATGACTGAGCAAAAGAAAACAACAAACATTATTTTGTTTAGCGGAGATTATGACAAGGCGATGGCTGCGTACATTATTGCAAACGGAGCAGCAGCATACGATCACGAAGTAACCATCTTCCACACTTTTTGGGGATTAAATGCGCTGCGCAAAGATGAGCCTCTAGCATTGAAGAAAGGATTTCTTGAAAAAATGTTTGCCAGGATGATGCCGCGCGGTGCAGATAAAATGGGTCTGTCAAACATGAATTTTGCAGGAATGGGGCCCAAAATGATTAAGCATGTGATCAAAAAGCATAATGCGATGACTCTTCCGCAGTTGGTTGAAACAGCACGGGAGCAAGATGTAAAGCTGGTTGCCTGCACAATGACGATGGACCTTCTAGGTCTTCAGCAGGAAGAACTGCTGGAAAACATTGAATATGCAGGAGTAGCAGCTTACTTAGCGGATGCAGAAGACGGCAATGTGAACTTGTTCATTTAAAATGGTGGATAAAGAAAAGGGGGTATCAAACACGGTGTTTGAGACAAGTACGTTCATCAATATATTATTAGGTGTATACCTGGCATGGTTTTTGTATCGCAGGTTTGCCCCGGTTAGAGGCGTTAAGCATATTACAACAACCAAATTAAAATCAGAATTAAACTCGAAGAACCATCAGTTTATCGATGTACGGACGCCCAGTGAATTTCAGGCGAACCGGATTAATGGTTTTAAAAACATTCCCCTGCATGAGCTTCAAAAGCGGGCAAATGAACTGTCAAAAGAAAAAGAAGTTTTCGTAATCTGTCAAAGCGGCATGAGAAGCAGTAAGGCGAGCAAAATCTTGAAAAAGCTTGGCTTTGAGCACATTACGAATGTTAAAGGCGGAATGAGTGCCTGGTGATCAGGATATGAGGAGGAATTGTAATGAAACAAATATCGCCAAATGAAGTGGAAAGTTTAAGAAAACAAGGAAAAGAGCTTTCTGTCATCGACGTCCGTGAGGCAGAAGAAGTAGCCGCAGGCAAGATTCCTGGTGCAGTCAATATTCCTTTAGGACTGCTGGAGTTCCGTTTGCAGGATCTAGATAAGTCAAAGGAACACATTGTTGTCTGCCGTTCAGGTGGCCGCAGTTCAATGGCTGCTAATCTATTGGAAGAACGGGGATACAAAGTGATCAATATGGCGGGCGGTATGAATGATTGGCAAGGGCCTACTGAATAATTTTTTTGTTCTCAAATATACCCCTGGTGGTTTAAAAGAGTAGGAGGAAAAAGAATGATTACACCAAACCATGTATTAGACGCAAAAGGACTTGCTTGTCCAATGCCGGTTGTGAAAACGAAGAAAATGATGAAGGATGTTGAACCGGGCCTGGTATTGGAAATCCAGGCAACCGATAAAGGTTCAACGGCTGATCTGCAGGCATGGGCAAAAAGCACAGGGCATGAATATTTGGGAACCGAAACTGAAGGAGGTGTTCTTCGGCACTTCCTTCGTAAGGGGGGCGCAGATGCGGCATCAGAAACGGTTGTGATTCCTGAAATTTCATTAGAGGACTTTAAAGAAAAAGTTGAAAACGGCGAACATATGACAGTATTAGATGTACGTGAATTAGAGGAATACCAGGAAGGGCATATTGATGGCGCAATCCATATCCCTCTTGGTGAGGTTGAACAGCGTTCAGGTGAATTAAAAAAAGATGACCTTATTTATGTCATCTGCCACTCAGGACGAAGAAGTGAACTGGCTGCCCAAACAATGAGCAAACAAGGCTTTAAACAGTTAATCAACGTAGTACCAGGCATGCGTGACTGGACAGGAAAAACGGTTAAATAAGGGAGGAAAAAACATGACTGGAAAAACAGCGATTATCGCCGCAAACGGCGGATTATTTGATGCTTATAAGGTGTACAACATTGCAACAGCAGCTGCTGCAAGTGATCAGGAAGTAGCAATTTTCTTTACCTTTGAGGGGCTTAACCTCATTCACAAAGAAGCATACCAACAGCTTCCTATGCCGGAAGGAAAAGAATATTTTGCCGAAGGCTTTAAAAAGTCAAATGTGCCTTCTATACCGGAATTGGCAGCGATGGCGAAGGAAATGGGCGTTACCTTTATCGGCTGCCAGATGACGATGGATGTCATGGGGCTTGAGAAAGACGCTTTTATTGACGGGATTGAAGTGGGCGGAGCGGTTACCTTTTTAGAATTTGCAAAAGATGCGGATGTAACGTTAACGTTCTAAAAATAAAACAGTTAAAAATTTTTAAATCAAAATATACCCTGGGAGGTAATTGTGGAATGTCAGTACATGCAATGACAGCAAAAGAAGTCGCAAGAAAAGTGATTCAAAAAGAGTCTTTCTTTATTTTAGATGTCCGGAACGAAGATGCCTTTCAGGATTGGAAAGTGGAAGGGGACAATATTCAGCACTTAAATGCCCCTTACTTTGATCTTTTGGATGGAGTGGAAGAGATCCTGCCGCAGCTCCCACAAGACAAAGAAATCATGGTGGTCTGTGCCAAGGAAGGCTCATCCATTATGGTAGCCGATATGCTTTCTGAAGCAGGATTAACGGTTTCTTACCTTAAAGGCGGCATGAAAGCCTGGAGCGAATATCTAGAGCCCGTTAAAGCAGGCGATTTAAAAGATGGCGGCGAAATGTACCAGTTTGTCCGTATCGGGAAAGGCTGCCTCTCTTACATGGTGGTATCAAACGGAGAAGCAGCAATAATTGATGCGACTCGGATGACAGATGTGTACCTGGATTTTGCGAGAGAAAAGGGGCTCAAGATTACACACGTGTTTGATACACACCTTCACGCCGACCATATTTCAGGCGGCCGGGCAATTGCCGAAGCCACAGGAGCTGTATACTGGCTTCCGCCAAAAGATGCCGAAGAAGTTACATTCAGTTATGAGCCGTTAGAAGAAGGAAAAGATGTAACGATTGGCCGCACAACCATTACGATTCAGCCGTTATATTCTCCAGGCCATACCGTTGGTTCCACATCCTTTATTGTAGATGATGCTTACCTGCTGTCAGGAGATATTCTCTTCATCGACTCGATTGGTCGTCCTGATTTAGCCGGACTGGCACAGGACTGGGTAGGGGATCTGCGTGAGACACTTTATAAACGCTACAAAGAACTATCCCATGACCTGATCGTACTGCCTGCCCACTTTATGATCATTGAAGAATTAAATGAGGATGGCAGTGTATCTGAGAAACTTGGCACCCTATTTGAGAAAAATCACGGCTTGAAGATTGAAGACGAAGCAGAATTTAGAGAGCTGGTAACCGGCGACCTGCCGCCGCAGCCAAACGCTTACCAGGAGATCCGCCAGACAAACATGGGGAAAATCACGCCGGACGAAGAACAGCAGCGTGAAATGGAAATCGGGCCAAACCGCTGTGCGGTTCGATAAAACATAAATCAACTATTAAAAACAGAAATGGAGAGATTGACATGAACGCAAACAAAGTATTAGACGCCAAGGGATTTGCCTGCCCAATGCCGGTTGTGAAAACGAAAAAAGCAATGAATGAACTGGAATCTGGACAAGTGCTGGAAATCCACGCGACCGATAAAGGCGCAAAAGCGGACCTTGCAGCCTGGGCAAAATCAGGCGGCCACGAACTGCTGGACCAGGCAGAAGAGGGCAACGTATTAAAATTCTGGATTAAAAAAGGCTGATAAGAAAGGGAAAAGGTATCGGTTTGATACCTTTTCTTCTTTTGAAAGGAGAAGACACAAATGGATCTTACATTTATTGTAACGATTTTTTTTATCGGTTTTACCGGTTCCTTTATCTCTGGAATGGTCGGAATCGGCGGCTCAATTACTAAATACCCAATGCTTTTATATATCCCTCCTTTAATAGGTCTTACAGCGCTTAGTGCCCATGAAGTATCCGGAATCAGTGCCATTCAAGTCTTTTTTGCCACAATTGCCGGGGTATGGGCATACCGGAAAGGCGGATACTTAAATAAAACGCTAATTCTGTACATGGGAATCAGCATTCTGATCGGAAGCTTTATCGGCGGCTACGGCTCTGGCTTGATGTCCGAAGGCGGCATCAATATTGTATATGGCATACTCGCAGCCATTGCGGCCATTCTGATGTTTCTTCCGAAGAAAGGGATCGATGATATTCCGCTGGGCCAGGTGTCTTTTAATAAGTGGCTGGCTGCAGGGCTCGCTTTTGTGGTCGGAGTTGGAGCAGGCATTGTTGGCGCAGCCGGGGCTTTCGTTCTTGTACCGATTATGCTCGTTATCTTAAAGATTCCAACCCGGATGACGATTGCCACTTCCCTTGCGATTACGTTTATTTCATCGATTGGTGCAACCTTTGGTAAAATGACAACCGGACAGGTTTTATATGAGCCGGCAGCGATCATGATTATCGCCAGTTTACTGGCTTCACCGCTAGGAGCCAAAGCTGGCCAAAAAGTAAATACAAAAATACTCCAGGTAATATTAGCGTTACTAATTTTGGGTACATCGATTAAAATATGGATGGATATTCTGTAAGCTAAACAATAAAAGAGAGGGTTGTACCTCCCACGCAAATCAGACGTTTCTTTAGGGATGGAAAACGAATCGATTGGTGACCTTTAGAATCTTTTAAAAAAACACCTTTCAAAAAATTTGAAGGTTGTTTTTTTTTGTCTCAAAACATTGCTCAAAACCTATGTCTCATTAATCATCTGTTATGTACAGAAACTTATCCTTTTCTGAACTGGAGTTAGTATAGTCTTGTGTCCAAATTATTGACTCAAATCCAGAAACAGTTTAGTGGAAGAAGAACATTTATCATAAGTCAAATTTTATTAATTTTAATATTAACTAACAAGTTCATTATAAAAACATAAAGCAATATAATTGACTTTAGCAACTATATTACTTTATGTTTTTATAATAGTTGACAAAGTCAATTAAAACAGTTTAAAGGAGTTATTTAGGTATGACGCAACCAACTGTTTCAAGCGTATCTGAAGTTAGAAAGTTTAATCGTTTTTATACCAACGTTCTTGGTTTACTCAAGCAGAAAGTATATGATAGCCCTCTTTCTTTGACAGAAATACGAATTTTATTTGAGATTAAAAGTAAAAGTAATTGTACAGCGAAGGTACTGCAAGAAGAACTGGGTTTAGATCGTGGTTATGTGAGTAGAATACTAAAACGTTTTGAAGAACAAAATATGATTTATAAACAGAAATGTGAGAAAGATGGTCGTACTTGTTTTATTCATTTAACTGAAACAGGAGAAAAAATATACCAGGATTTAGATAACGAATCCAATCAGCAAATTGAATTTTTACTAAGAAATATAGATATCAACAATCAACAAACGCTTATCAAAGCAATGAAAACAATTGAAATGATTTTGTCGGAACATCTTGATCAAAAAGGATCAATTATTTCCATAAGAGAAGGTAATATTGCCGAAGATAAAGAGCTTATCATTGAAACACAAAGAGCTTTTTATGCAGATAGCTATGGGTTTGATGAAACATTTCTAGACCATCTTCATAAGACCTTTAATGAGAAAATCGAAAAAATTTGGATTGCAGAAGATAACGGAGAATTTGCGGGTTGTGTAGGATTAATCGAAGGAACTAAAAAAACGGCTCAGTTAAGGTGGTTCATTGTTGAATCGTCCATGCGTGGAAAAGGGGTAGGTACACAATTAGTTCAAACATTACTTGATTACTGCAAGAAGCAACAATATGAACGAGTACTTTTATGGACTGTAAGCAACATGACGACAGCTCGACGATTATATGAAAAATTCGGATTTAAGATTACTGAAACAAAAGAGGAACAATTATTGTGGGGGCAGAGGCTTGTGGAAGAACGATGGGATTTAGAATTGTTATAGTTTTACAATTTCCTCTATCGGAACCCCCTAGTGAAAAGCTTAAAATATAAGTAATGTTGATTTTTATCAATTTTATTCTTGTTCCACTAACGGGGGCAAGAGTTTAAGAACCGGCTGCTGTTCCAGCCGGGCTTTTTTCTTCTTCAACTATAGAAGCAGTTTAGTTTAATAACAATAAATAAAAATTTCCTAATGCAACATAAATGCAATTTTGTTGTGTTAAAAACACCCCGGCTACCTTTAACAGCCGGGGCGTTTAAGGTATAGTATGGACGAACTGTTGATTAACGTACTCTCCGGAGTAAATACATGCTATTGTTAAGAAAAGGAAGAAGATTAGAGAACGGGGGATATCAAATGTTAACAGAAGGAAGTATAGTCCAAAAAACTTTGAATGCCTTAAAAACGCGCCTTGAACAAAACGATAACGTTATTGATGTCCAAAGCGAACAGGGGCATGTATATAAAGCGACATGCACATTTAATCACCCGGCAAGCGACGAGGAAATAAATGATTTTGAAAACAAAACGGGCTTAATATTGCCGCCAGATTACAAAGCGTTTCTAAGAATAACAAATGGCTGCCGGTTATTTAATGATATTGAGCATGGTGGTGAGATTGAGCTTTATAGCTTGGAACAAATTCTCGAATTAAATGAGCATTACGACGAACTGGATGGTTGTTATGACATAGCATATATTTACCAGGATAACATTGTGATTAATTCTAAACTTTATTCAGAAAACCAAAAAAATTATCTTCTATGGAAAGACCACACAGAACAATTTACAGAAGCTGAGCCGTTACAGATGAACTTTGAGCTATGGCTGGACCGATTTGTTATGAGCCAAGGTGAAAAATTTTGGTCGTGGTTTATACATACTGCCGAAAATTACTATAGGCTTTCATAGGCTTCGTAATCAACAGTTTCGGTCAACTATTAGGAGGGATTTTATGAAGCTATATTAGTTCTTAGTATTATCGTTATTTTTCATTTGGCTCATCTTATCTCATCTTTATCCTGAACCAAGCTGGTGGTCTATTTTCACATCGAATCGTTCTACTCATACCCCTCTTATGGAGCAAATTTCTTTAAATAAAGTAGCCATTATCTCACTTATTTTTGGAGGACTGGCCTATTTGTTACATCGTCTAATACCAAAGCGCAACTAAAAATACTGGAGAAGTGATTTGAAGGGCTACATATAATTTAGTCTTTTCTTTTGAGAAAATCTCTAGATCAACAGTATCGGTCTACTGTTGATTAGTAATATAGAATGCACTATAAATGCAATGTTTTACTTAAATCTTCGGAATTTAATTAGATAAAATGGAGAAATAAATATGGAATTTAGAAAAAGTCAGCTTCGTAAAATGATCAAGGGAAAGCCCCTATTCAAGGAGTTTCCGAATCAGTTAAATAGTAAAGAGGAGGTTGAGAGAAATATTCATCGCCTATTTGATCAATTGAATGAATCGGATCAATTTATTTGTGATGGAGAATTTAATCATTATGGAAGTGGCTATGCTTCGTTTGTAGAATTCTTTTGTGTTAAAAAGGATGGCAGTGCAGTGTTAAGTGAAAGTTATCATGAAAAAGATAGTGTTACTTCACTAGACCTGGAAGGAGTAGTTGTGTACGTAAGCCGATTAGCTCCTCTTGCTGTCTTTGGGATGGATAACCGTCTGAAATATATTCAAGAAGAGGACGGTGAAAAACTGGAAATGTACAGCGGAACAAGTTATTTAGGAGTAGATAAGATCAATCATGTTCCAGAAAAATTTGAACATGTAGTTGAGGAAATTAGAAACCGATTATTTGAAGCAGGCTATTTGATAGGCGACCAGACATATCTCAAGCAACCCTTGCCATTTAAAGCAGCTATTCCAACAATATTAACCATGCCAGATTTTGGCGAGGAATACACTATTTTCGATGCCATATTTTATTGGTCTGACTGATTTTATAAATTAGCCATCAAATGCAACATGAATACGATTTTTTATGTTGAAAACGCCTCGGCTTCCCCTGACAGCCGGGGCGTTTAATGTATAGTATGGACGAACTGTTGACTAACTTTATTTATAAACTCACTAACCAATTAATGGTAGAATAAGAAGAGGGGTGATAATATATGGATCCACATACAGTAGTTTCTTTTCTTCTTTTCATTGGTGTAACTATAAGCGCTTCTTTATTATCGCTTTTATTTCCACGTAAAATAAGAAGAACCCTGTTGATTATAACCGGTGTCACTTTTATTGCAGGAATAGGTTTCTTTGCTATAAGACCTCATGTTGCGGAGCATCAAACAGTAGAAGCCATCCTGGAATTAGAAAACCATCTTAAAGAGAAATATCTAGAAGATTCATGGAGAATTACTGATACAGACGAATATCGAATACAGTCTGAAGTTATTCTTCACGTTAGATTTAATAGCGAGCAGAACGTTATTTATGAATACTCTGTAAATGATAAATCTGTAAAGCAAATCAATTTCTGGGCTGCATCCGGTGACACTGTTGATACTAATAGAATTAACCCTCAACATTTTGAGCCCTAAGAAACTAGATATATAAAGAAGCAAACATTAGTTTTGATTTTTAGTGTTAATATAAAGCTAAAAAACGGTAAAGGTGAATCTACTGATCTGGAGGAATTTGAGTGTTAAATGACCATGTTAAAGCATTAAGCATTATTTCAGTTTTATCAGTAATAGCAGGATTAGTGTTGATGTTTTCAAGTATTTCTTTCGGAACAGCTTTAGGAGAATCTTGGCTCCAGAAACAATTGAGTGAAAATATGGAGGCAGATACTAGCCAATACAACATCATTGTTGAAACGTATACTAAAAATTTCGTTATTATCGGATCTGTATTATTTAGTGCTGGCTTTCTAATGGGGATACTCACCTACTTTACCTCTGCACTTTTTGGGGAAAGTAAGCAGAAATAAAAAATATATGGATCCAATTTGAAGGTTCTCTACCCTAAAAAGTTTGTGAAATAATGTACTTAAAGTAACGGGGCTTTAGCTTAACAACGGAGGTAGCTGCGGCACCTCCTTTTTTTATTGAACAAATGGGCAGAATAGCTTAACAACAAATTGGACATATGTGGTAACTTTTATTAAAGGGGGATTTGATGAGCGACAAAGAAACTCCAGAGCAACAAAGAGAAAGATTAAGGCAACAAGAATTAAAAAACAATCCAACAGGCAACCAACATAAATGATTCTTTTAACAGAGCCAACAACGGCAATCTTATCGATTTGTAGGTAGCTTAGGATGGAAAGGTGCTGGAATACTTATTCTTGTAATAATATTAGGATTTATAATATATTCCGTCTTCTTTCGCTAACGGGGCTTTTGTTTAATATCTCGGCTGTCATTTCGGCAGCCTTTTCTTATTCAGCTAACGGCAATTTAATTGAAGCAACATATTGTAAAATGCTTATAATAGTACAATTTTTAAGAGGTGGCTATTATGATAACCGAATTTGAAACCAGATATTTTTATATTGTCAGTCCATATGATGAAAAATTTATTAAAGGGGATACAGTTGAGGGAACTCTCAATGAAGACATAATAAATGATTATGAAATCATTTCTGATTTAATGGCTCAAGATGTTCGAGATAAGTTTGGGGAAGAGTATGAAGTGTGGGTAATTACTAAAGACGAATTTGAACAGAGAATAAAGCCTAACATGAAATAGGCTTTATTCTCTGTTCAACTAACGAGGGCTTATGTTTAAGAACGGAAGGTGCTGCGGCATCTCTTTTTTTATTGAATTAAAGGGCAGTTTTGTTTAAGGAAGATGTTTTATGGAGGGCAAACGAATGATAGCCAAAGCAGAGCTAATAACTCAACCATATTCAGGAGAATACAAGGAAAAGATTTATGATATCTCGAGTCCATGGAACTCTCAAAATTGGACTTGGATAAAATTCACAAACGATGACTTAACTGAATGGTGTGGAAGTTTCAGAGGCTTTCCACGAGAAGTTGCCGTATCAGAAAAATATAATTGTGTCCTTGTTCTTACTTCAGATTATTTATTTAAGCTTGATTGCTTCAGTGGAGAAGTAGCTGAATATGAGTCCCAGCCTCAATATCAAAGTTTAACAGTAAGCCCTTCTGGCGATTTTATAATAGCTGATTATTATAGTATTGAAATTATAAAATCAACCTTAATTAATAAGATACAAGTGGATAGTCCTGTCGAGATGGATATGATTAAGTTTCATGGTTGGTCTAACAATAAATTATCAATAACATGTGATGAATTTTCGAACTGGGACAACCATGTGGAGCTAGAACTTGATGGTGAGACATTTGAAATAACTGTTAAAGACTAAAGTAAATTATTACTTTCTTCAACTAACGGATGCAAGAGTTTAAGAACCGGCTGCTGTTCCAGCCGGTCTTTTTTCTTCCTCAACTAAAGGAGCAGGTTAGTTCAATAAGTGTAGTATCTATATATTGTACGAGAATCACAATTGCTTTTATAAATAAAGTAATCATATAATTTGTTTAAAAAAGGTGTTATCCATGCCGATTAATTCTTTTGAAAACTATCCAATGAGCTGGAAGCCATCGATTGATAAAACTGAAAAGCCTATTTATCAGGCACTCGCAGGGCAATTGGAACAGGATATTTTAAATGGAGTTTTGCTGCCTGGAACAAAACTTCCTCCACAGCGAGAACTGGCCGATTATTTAGATTTAAATTTGAGTACCATTTCAAAAGCGTTTAAAGTATGTGAGTTAAAGGGCTTGTTAAGTGCAACTGTTGGAAGCGGCACATTTGTATCGTATGACGCGTTATCGAATGCGTATTTACTTGAAGATACAAAGCCAAAGCATTTAATTGAAATGGGAGCCACACTTCCGGATAATGCTTCTTACGAGCCGCTGTTACTCCAGCTAAAAAGTATGCTGCAAGAGACTGAATTTGAAAAATGGTTTGGTTATGGCCGGGCAGGAGAAAGCCTTTGGCAAAAGGATGCAGCTGTAAAGCTAATCAGAAGAAGCGGGTTTGAAACAACAGTTGATCACATTTTATTTGCAAATGGGGGTCAAAATGCGATTGCTGCCACACTGGCAAGTCTTTGTCAGCCTGGAGATCGCATTGGTGTTGACCAGCATACGTACCCTGGCTTAAAAACTGTTGCAGCGATGCTTAATGTGCAAATAGTGCCGATAAAATCAGAGAACGATGAAATGAGTCCAACGTCTTTTGAAGATGCCTGTAAAAATGATAATATTAAAGGTCTCTACTTGATCCCAGATTATCATAATCCGACAGCTTCCTTTATGTCTGTTGAGAATCGAAAAAAGATTGCAGCAATAGCCAAAAAATATAACCAGTTCATTATTGAGGATGCATCGTACCATCTTCTGTGCAAGAAACCTCTTCCCGCAGTCGCATCATTTGCATCGGAACAGGTTATCTACATCGCAAGCTTGTCTAAGTCATTAGCACCAGGCTTACGACTAGCCTATGTAGCAGTGCCGAGTCAATTCAAAGAGCCAATTTCAAAGGCACTTTATAACTTGAATATAACAGTATCCCCGTTATTAGCAGAACTGACAGCACGTACAATTGTATCGAATCAATTTGAAGTCTTAATTGAGGGTCATCGGGAACAAACCATTCGCAGAAACCAATTCGTAAATCAATATTTGGGTGACTATACGTGTTTAGGTGTTGAAACAGGCATCTTTCGTTGGCTGCTATTACCAGGCCAGATTACAGGTGCTGAATTTGAAAAGTTAGCTGCACAGCAGGGGGTACAAATCTACGCGGCTGAACGTTTTGTAGTTGGGAATAGCTGTCCGGAGCGGGCTGTAAGGGTTGCTGTTTGTGCACCAGAAACGCTCGAAGAGCTTGAGCAGGGACTGATGATCCTTAAACGTTTGCTAAACGATCTTACCTGATATTGTTTGCCATACAATTATAATATTGTATGGCTTTTTTGTGCGTGTTATGATAATTCAAACCTAGTTGGAGGAGTATAAGAAATAGGATTAGATTTTAAAAAAGGAGGTTAAATGATGTTGCATAAAGAGAATGTAAAAGCAGTAGACACTCAATCAGCCCGGTTACAAAGCTACATTGGCTCTTCGGAAAAACAACAACAATTATACAAAAGAACATTAATGGTTATCGTCATATCCCAAATTTTTGGAGGAGCAGGACTTGCAGCAGGAATAACAGTGGGAGCACTTCTAGCCCAGGATATGTTAGGTACAGATAGTGTAACCGGAATTCCTACGGCGTTATTTACTTTAGGATCAGCAGCAGCTGCACTGATTGTGGGAAGACTTTCTCAGCGATTTGGACGCCGTTCTGGACTTGCGGCTGGATTTTTAGCTGGGGGGATCGGTGCCATTGGAGTAATCGTTTCAGCATTAACAAATAGTATTCTGCTTTTATTTGCTTCACTTCTTATCTACGGGGCTGGATCGGCTACAAATTTACAAGCACGCTATGCAGGAACTGATTTGGCCAGCTCAACACAAAGGGCAAAGGCTGTTAGTATGGCCATGGTTTCCACTACATTCGGTGCTGTTGCAGGGCCAAACCTGGTGGGTGTAATGGGTGAGTTTGCTGTATCCATCGGAATTCCTGCTTTAGCGGGTCCATTTATATTAGCCGCTGCAGCTTATCTGCTTGCTGGTTTAGTTCTATTCATTTTACTTCGTCCCGATCCCTATATAGTAGCAAAAGCGATAGCAGACGCTCAAAGAACAACCAGTAATGTACCTTTAGAGGGAAACTCTCATTTGCTATCGATAAACAAGCGAGGCATTTTTGCAGGAGCTGCAGTCATGATTCTAACTCAATTTGTTATGACTGCCATTATGACGATGACACCTATACATATGGGGCACCATGGACATGGTTTGAATGAAGCGGGGCTTGTCATTGGATTTCATATAGGGGCTATGTTTTTGCCTTCGTTAGTAACGGGTTTTCTTGTTGATAAAGTTGGCCGTGCTGTTATGGCTATTGCATCTGCCATTACGCTGCTTGTTTCTGGCATTCTAGCCGCTATGGGGCCTGCTGATTCGATGGCAGTACTCATCGCAGCACTTGTTTTACTTGGGCTTGGCTGGAATTTTGGTTTAATTAGTGGCACAGCCATTCTTGTAGATGCAACCCCGCCATCTATCCGGGCTAAGACGCAGGGTTCTGTAGATGTTTGGATTGCTTTGTCAGGAGCATTAGGAGGCGGCTTATCTGGAATGATTGTAGCACATTCTAGTTATGCAGCCCTTTCAATTGCTGGTTCCGTGCTTTCATTACTGCTTATTCCAATCGTTGTTTGGGCCACTAGCAATCAGAATAAGGTGTAATAAAGTAAGGATAACTAAAAATCCAAGGTATTTTTAGAGTAAGGAGCAAAAAAAAGCAAATGTGACGAAGAAAGAAGCAGCTGAATCTATTATGGTAGCTACAGTACTAAAAGCAGGTTCTGCTCTTGCCCATGGAGTAAATGCGTTAATCGCATTCGATGAGTCAATTTAATTTTTTAACGTGCGTTTAAATAGGGGAAACATTTATAGAACTAAAGAGTTTTAGTATGAAAATTGATGTCTGGTCTTATATAGCATGCACGTTTTGTTATATCGGAAAACGCGAAGTGTTAGTCCGGTTTGCGCAAGCAGAAACTGTAGGATTAAATTTTGGTTTTGACAAGATGAAACCAACTAACACCTTTAACGCTCACCGGCTAACAAAATGGGCTAAGATCTAAGATAGAGAAGCCGCTGTTGGAGAAAACTACTTTATGTTCACTTCACCAAATCTAAGGAAATAGGTAATGAGGAAAAAATATGAATAATCCTGTAGTCATTGTTGGAGCTGGTTTGAGTGGCCTGCGGGCTGCGTCTTTACTTACTGCACGTGGCATCAATTGTAAAGTTCTAGAGGCAAGAGACAGGACTGGCGGCAGGGTCTTGACCGCTGCTGATCCGAACAAACCCGATTTAGGCAGATTTGACCTCGGGCCAACATGGTTTTGGCCGCAGTATGAGAGTACGATTGCCAACCTTGTTAAAGAACTCAATTTAGACACTTTCGTTCAGTACACCAAAGGAGCAATGCTTTCAGAACGATCCCCAAACGAACCACCAGAGCGTTATGAACTGCCGGAAAACTCCAATCCAATATCAGTTCGATTCAGGGGAGGTGTGCAGTCTCTTATTAAGGCTGTCGCAGATACTATCCCTTTAGGAATAGTTGAGTTAGAAACACAAGTTACGGCTATTCGATTAGATAAAGCTGGTGCTATTACTGTTGAAGCAGTTCTTGCTGATGGAAAGCGAAAAAACGTTTCTGCAAGTGCTGTTATCCTGGCATTGCCTCCTCGGATTGTGGCGCGTCATATTGAATTCTCTCCTGCGCTCCCACCAGCTCTTATGGTTGACCTTGTAAATAAACCTACATGGATGGCCGGACAGGCCAAAGCAGTAGCAATCTATGATCGGCCCTTTTGGAGAGAATCAGGACTCTCCGGATTCGTATCGAGCCGGGTTGGACCCTTACAAGAAATCCATGATGCTTCTCCTGAAACAGGCTCTGGTGCATTATTTGGTTTCTTTGGAATACCAGCAAAAATGCGCCGGGAACTGGGGCAGGATAAAGTTTCAAAATTGGTTATTGATCAATTGGTTAGGCTCTTTGGAACTTCCGCCCAAAACGTAAGTGCGATCCTTTACAAAGACTGGTCCAGAGATTCCGAAACGGCTGTTGAGGAAGACCTCGATCCGCTTAGAGATTTTCCAAGCTATGGTCAGCCACCAAAAGCAGGTGTATGGGAAAAGAAAATTATTTTTGCCGGTACTGAGACTAATTCACAATATGGTGGACATCTTGAAGGGGCACTCCAGTCAGCGGAACAGGCAGTTTTTGAAATCATTAATGTAAATAACAAGCCTATATGACACGATATTTTTAATACAACAACCTCTATAATATAGTTATATTTAATGCAACAAAGTGAATGAAAAATGAGGGGTTTTTATGAGTGCCAGACAAGGGTAAAACAGCGTGGACCCGATCTGAAGATACTCTACCCTAAAAAGTTTGTAAAATAATGTACTTAAAGTAACGAGGGCTTTTATTCAATCTCCAAAATTATTAATAAGCCGAAAATATGCAAATTTTTATTCATTTCTTGCATGTTTTCGGCTTTTTATATTCAAAAAAAACATAATGCCATAAACAGCATTTTTAATTGCCAAATGCAACGAACTTCCATAAATCGGGTAATTCTTCAATCGGTTCTTCTGGAGAATCAGCTATTCCTTTAAAGGAGGTATAGAAATTTACTGTTATTCAATTTAAAAAAACTGAATTTTAAATTAAATGCGCACAAGAGTTTTAATATAATCAAATAGAATATTTCATCTAGTTCCAAACCCAACAGCGAAAAATATTTAATCATTAGAATATTGAAGGGATCTAAGATTACTGTTAACGATGAATTCTAATTGGGGGTACTTACATGCAAACAAAAAATAGGAATGAGATGAAGGAAAGTTCTTTTAACATTGAATATAAGGAAGACCTATATATAAGTTCATTATTGCATAAGGATGATCCATATAAAATGAATTGGGTAGAAGGGACTCAACTCTGGGGAACAATTAGAGCTCCAAAAGGAATAGATACAGAGGTTACCCGGAGTTTTACTAATAACAATACTCTTCGAGAGGTTTACACGTTTACAAACAAAACAGAATTTGATATTTTTTCAAAATTAGGAGACATCTCAATATACACAACATTTAATGATGATTATGAATCAGCCGATGTCTGTATAACAAATAAATGTCATGCACATATTTGGTGTGGTGGAACTGTTAGTTATATTATGGGGCTAAGAATGGGAGGAGAAGGTCCGCATTTAGGGTTATTTTTAACTAAAGGAAGCTTAAAATCTTATAGTATTGAACGTGATTTATCATTAATAAGTAATGATCGCGGGGATTTTTTAGTACATGCAGCCCCATTAGCATTGGCTCCAGGCGAGTCTTATGTAATTGAATGGGAACTATTTTGGCATGATGGTAAAGAGGACTTTTATAAAAAGTTAGAAACATATCCAAATTATTTAAACATAAAAGCAGAAAATTACACGGTGTTTGAAGACGAGGAAATTAATATTGAGATTTCTCTTCATAATAGCTTGATTGACAAACAAATAAATATTACAAGAAATTCACAAGCAATTTCATACACTAAGGAAGAAAATATCGTGAAGATCAATGAAGTGGATTTAGTTATTGGAGAGTATAGCTATATAGTACACATAGGTGAAATTTCTACTGAGGTAAAAATTTTTGTCCTGCCTATTATATCAAAACTCGTGAGAAGCAGATGTGATTTTATTGTTAATAAACAACAGTATCATAATAGGGACAGTCACTTAGACGGTGCTTTCTTAATTTATGATAATGAAGATCAACATATATATTATTCCCATTATCACGATCATAATGGGGGCAGGGAAAGGTTCGGAATGGGCGTATTACTTGCTCGTTTTCTTAGAAATAATAAGGATGAAAAAATAGAAAAAAGTTTAAAAAAGTATGTGGGTTATATCAGAAGAGAGCTTTACGATGAAGATACCGGCATGGTCTTTAATGATATAAAAAGAAATAACGATATTCACCGTTTATATAACTATTCTTGGCTGGCCGTCCTGTTTAAAGAGTTATATCTTACGTATAAGAGCGAAGCTTTTTTAAAGGAAATGTCTAAAGTATTGTTGTCCTATTACAAGCAAGGTGGAGCTGATTTTTATCCTATTGAGCTGCCAATGTTTGAAATGCTTGCATTACTGAAAGAAGCAAATTTTAACGTGGAAAAAGACGAAATTTTCAGTCACTTTGAAAAGCATGTGAATACTATTATGAGTTATGGAGTAAGTTATCCTAAATCAGAAGTGAATTTTGAACAGACTATTGTTGCCCCGGCTGCAGGCTGTTTACTAGAAATGTATAAGTTAACGGAAGATAGTAAGTATCTTGATGAAGCAAAAAAGCATATAAAAATCTTAGAACTTTTCAATGGTCTTCAGCCTGATTATCACCTGTACGAAACGGCAATAAGACACTGGGATGGATACTGGTTTGGTAAACATAGATTGTATGGTGATACATTCCCACATTATTGGAGTTCCTTAACTGGACGTGTTTATCAAAACGTAGCAGAGATAACTAAAGATACTGAGTATTATAAGAAAGCAGAAGCCTCTTATCGCGGAGTATTAAATTTGTTCAATGAAGATGGCAGCGCATCTTGTGCAAAGCTTACACCCCACACAGTTAATGGAATAAAAGCGGGATTCTATGATCCATGGGCAAATGACCAGGATTGGGGTCTATATTACATGTTTAATTATATTGATTAATCTTTATTACAGCTATTGAGAGGGAAAAGCGGTCACAATAATATAAGAAGGTGCTTATTCAACTAAAGGGAGCTTTTGTTTAATATCTCGGCTGTCATTTCGGCAGCCTTTTCTTATTCTGCTAACGGTACAGTTTAGTTTAATAACAATAAATAAAAATTTCCTAATTCAACATAAATGCAATTATGTTGTATTTATAAGAGCAGCCAGCAGAATTAATAAATTTTGCTGGCTGCTCTTATTTAAGTTAAAATGGAATACATTAAATATTTATCCAAAAAATGTTACCATTAAGTTAGAATGGGGGTTGGTGGAAAAGTGAAAAGAATTTGGTTTATAGCCGTTTTAGTTATTGCAGCAATCGGTATTTTAGCTGCTTCATTTTTAGGAAATTCTGAAGCGCAGGAAAGCCCTTCCCCGGAGGGGTTTGTAAGAGAATATCTTGAATTAGTAAAAGCAAGAGACTATGAAAATATAGTTGATTTAATGATTGATGATCGTTTTAATAATGACCGTCAGACTAAAATTGATAACTACAAAATGTTTGAAGGCGACTCTAATGATTTCAAAAAGTATGAGATCAAAGAAGTAAAGGACGTTACAGAAGATAAAGCAACTGTTGTTGCAGTGGTAGAGTTTAAAGATGGTAGTATAGAGCAAATACCGATGCATTTAGTTAAAAAAGAGGGTAACTGGAAACTACATATCGATACGGGTGATGCTTTTGATGATGAGGATTTTAAAATAATAAAAAAACCGGATATTACACAAAATGAACAAAGTTCTTCTCCAGAAGAGTTCGCAACAGAGTATCTGGAGTCACACAAGGCAAAAAAATATGAACGAATGGCAGAGATGGTCATTGATGAACGTTTTCCTGATTTGAAAGAAAGAGTTACGATGTATAAGGAATCGGACAAGCATACAGCGTTAGAAGAGTATGAAATTAAAGAAGTAAAAGATGTGACAGAAGAAACAGCAACAGTGGTGGTCGAATTAACTAGAAAATATGGAGAAGTTCTTCAGGTGCCTCTGCATCTCGTGAAGAAGTCTGGGGAATGGAAAGTGTATATCAGTTCAGAAGATATTAACAAAGATGAAGATTTTAAAATGATTAAACCAGCAACTGAATTTTAAAAATTTGTTTGAATAGCAAACATCTACGAGTCAGTGCTTTTAGAAAGTAAGATTTAAAATAATTAATAGAACATAAATGATATTATGTTGTATTGAGAACGCCTTGGATCTTTAGAATTTGGGGCGTTTTTTCGATTTGAGTGTAATCACGAGGAGATTTCTGTAATGCGTCTTATTAAACTAACGCAGCAGATTAGCCGAAGAACTAGATGTTATAATTTTATTTTAAAGGGGGAGTATCTTAATGCCAATAAAGAAAATTAGTAAAGTCAACCTTTTAACTGCCGTCATATTAATTACAATATTTGTTTTTTATATTTCGGATAGTATAGGTAAACCGTATGGGAACGATAAAGAATCCATAGAAAAAGTTATTCAATCGATTGAAGGTTACGAAAACGAGTCAATTGATATCTTGGAGATTAAAGATATTTATAATGAAAGGGTAGTTGCTTTTTTATCTAATAATAATCCAGGTTATATTCAATTTTATAGAAATAAAAAAGGTGATTATAAATGGAAACATATAGAAAAAAGTGAAGGTCAATCATTTGCTCCATACTTGATTCACGTATCGAACGAAGAATCTAATGTATTAAAATTTATGATTGTTACTAATCAAGAAAATAATATTGCTAAAATAGAATTAGATGTAAATAAACAGGCAATAAAACAGGAGTTTAAAGTAAATCAGAATTCTGTTTCTTGGATTGATTTACCGGCGGGTAAAACACTTACATATAAATACAAGTATTTTGATAAAGATGGTAATATAATAGGCAATTATTAGGGTTATTAACAGTTTTTCTTCAGCTACCAAGGTGCAAGAATCGTAGTTTGAAATTATCATTAAGACAACGAAGCTTATTGTGAAATGATGAACTTAAACTAACGGGGGGCAAGAGTTTAAGAACCGGCTGCTGTTCCAGCCGGTCTTTTTTCTTCCTCAACTAAAGGTGCAGGTTAGTTGAGGAAGAGGGGTAAATAAAACGATGTCGAATATATTTATGATGAAATTTAAGGTACCTGAGGAAACATTTTGAAAAAATATAAGATTGAAAATAATATTCCAACATTGGAAGAATACAAATATTTGTGTGAGTCTGTGGGATGGACTAATTATATGAATTTTGAAGTGGTGGAAACATCACTAAGTAAGTCTATTCACTGCATCACAGTCAAAGATAATAATCAAATTGTTGGTATGGGGAGAATTGTTGGCGATGGGGCTATTTATTTCTATATCCAAGATATAGTGGTCCATCCAGATTATCAGAAAAATGGTGTTGGGAAGGAAATAATGAATCTTTTGGTTGAATACTTAAATACGAATGCCCCAGATAAAGCGTTTGTTGGTTTGTTTGCATCACAAGGTAAAGAACCGTTCTATGAAAAATATGATTTTAAAGATTTCTCACCCAACATGACAGGGATGTTTACTGTAATTTCTAAAAAATAGACATAATAGATTTAAAATTTTAGGAAAGGTAATCAATAAACATTAAACAATTGTTGTTCAAGTAAACCTTTTCCTTATTAGGCTAACGGGGGCAAGAGTTTAAGAACCGGTTACTGCATCAGCCGGTCTTTTTTTCTCAACTAAAGAAGCAGATTAGTGAAGGATGGGTTGCTTAACCTTCCTCATTTATCTGTACCTTATAAAAAACAAAAAACTGTTACTTTAATGCAGGACAGTTTGTTTATATAATCATGCCAAAGAAAGGAGAGAAGAATTATGGAGATAACAACAGTAGTATTAATAGGAGATAGAGTAAAGATACAACCTATGGAGGAGTATCACGTACAGGAATTATTTGATGCGGGAAACAATCCAGATATATGGGCACATATGCCAATGAAAGTTCAATCGATTGAAGATATGAAGTACCTTGTGAATGAAGCACTTCAAGCGAGAGAGCAAGGAAGCGAATTTCCTTTTGTTATCTTCGATAAGGATTCGGGGAAAATTGTGGGAAGCACTCGTTTTCTTAATATATCCATACCAAACCGTAACTTGGAAATTGGTTGGACATGGCTGTCTCCAACTGTTTGGCGAACTAGAATAAATACAGAATGTAAGTATCTTCTTTTGAAATACTGCTTTGAGACACTTGGGACAATTCGTGTTCAGTTAAAAACAGATAGTCGAAATGTGCGGTCTCAGCAGGCAATTGAACGGCTGGGTGCAGTAAAAGAAGGAGTGCTTCGGAATCATGTGGTTATGCCTGACGGTTACCTAAGAGACTCTGTTTTTTACAGTGTAATCGACCAAGAATGGGTGCTAGTGAAGGACAAATTGGAGAGTATGCTACAATAATCCTGTATTTTTGGAGTGTTGCTTATTAAACGAAAGAGTGCTTTAACTTAACAAAGGAGGTAGCTGCGGCACCTCCTTTTCTTATTGCACAAACGGAGCAGTTTACTTGAACAATTACGACTCTAAAAAATATACATATAATAATTGTAAATGGGGGTGTAATGGGCTTGCAAGGGAGAGTCAGTTTAAGTGTTGCTTGGATAACCTTGTTTCTAATGGGTACAGATTTATTTGTAGTATCTCCGTTACTACCGTTCATTTCCGAAGCGTATAGTGTTAGTTCAGCGATGACAGGGTGGATGGTAACTGTTTTTGCTGTAACATATGCTATTGCAGCCCCTTTCTTTGGTTGGGCTTCAGATAAAAATGGAAAAGGGATTTTTATTACATTTGGGTTATTGTTATTTTCCTTCTCTAATGCCTTAACTGCTTTTTCACCTTCTTTTACCTCGTTAATCATTAGTCGTATTTTAGCTGGTTTGTCGGTTGCTGCAGTCACCCCTTTAATTTATGCCATTATCGGGGATATTGCACCATCAAACCGGAGGGGAACTTGGCTTTCTATTGTTGTTTCAGGACATTTAACAGCTCTTTGGGCAGGAGCACCAATCGGTACGTTACTAGAACATTTTCTTGGTTGGCGTTCAGTATTTGTTGTAATGGCTATGATAGGGACTTTATTGGCGGTAGTAAATTTCAAAACGTGGAGATATGTTCCTGAAAGGGATGTAACAAGAAATCTATCAGGGGGAAATCTGCTAAGAATACTTGGTTCGGTAAGTGTTACCACCGTTTGGGCGATTTCAATGTATGCTCTTTATGTTTACTTAGGTGCGGCTCTTTATTCCGAAAATGGATTCACATCTTCAGAAATTGCGTTAGCTGTTACTTTTTATGGTATTGGCGCTGTTTTAGGAAGTCTTATTAGCGGACAATTCACAGACAGGTTTGGGGAAAAGAAGATTTCTAAAGCTACGCTAATTTTATTGACCCTTATACTCGTTTGTTTAGGAATATTCTTCTCATCTGGGGATTGGATCTATTTCTTTCTGTTCATATGGGCTTTGGTTGGGTATGCAGGATTTACATCATACCAAGCACGATTAACAGTGGAATATCCCAAGGAACGAGGAATTGTTATGGCGTGGAATAATACGGCTCTGTATATTGGTATTACCATTGGTTCAATCATTGGTGGTTATGTCATATCTAACTGGGGTTATCCGTTCCTGCCATATGTTTGCAGCATTGCAGCAATTATTAGTTTTGTCCTTAGTAACCAAAAGGTCCAAGAAACAAAAAAAGAGAAAAATTATAATGTGAAGAATTGTACTTAAACTATAGGGGGCTTTAATTGAAAAAGTCAACTATAAAACTCGCTCCTTAATGCAACAAAAATGTAATTATGTTGTGTTAGAAAAGCCCCGGCTGTCAAAAACAGCCGGGGCTTTTAATATACAGTCTGGACGAACGGTTGAGTAATAATTTCCATGTTATCTTTCAAGAAAAACTATAAATTAGACACAAGGTATCTGAAGAATAGGGGTTATTTATACATGCTCTACCTTAAGTTTTTTATTTATCAATTCTTCTTGTTTAATGCACTTATTGCTCTCAACTTTTACTTTGTTGAACCCATGCGCAAAACATTCAGCTTTGTCAGCATACTTGCAACAGTAATAACTGTTTTGCTCGCTGTGTCAGCCTTTGGCTCGATGGATAAACTTAATAACCAAGTGAGTGCAATAAGACTAAGAAATAAACTTTTACTTTCGTTCCTAGCTTTTGTTTTAGCATTTCTTTTATTTGGCTTACTCACTGGAGAAATAATGTTTTAATCTCTGGTTTCGATCAACAGTATCGGTCAACTATTGATGAAGCAGAACCCGTTGTTACATTCGTTTAATAAATACAAGAAACAGCCTTTCCTACCGATAAAATAAGAATGGCTGTTTTGTATGTATTCAGGATTTAAAAATAGGTTTTTTTGCTTTTTCCTATAAACTATTCAAAAGAATATAACCTTTATTCCAAGTACCTATTAGGAGATACTTGTCGTCTTTACTGAAACTAGCATAGCATGCATTAGGCAGGTCCTGAATATTAATAGCGTTTAGACTCTCGCTGTCTAAGATGACTACACACTCGCTAAAAGTAATTAATATAAATTTTCCATCGTTCGATAAACTTATATGTTGAAATTGTTGGTCAAATCCATGAACTTCTTGAAGAGAGAGTTTAACATCTTTTAGTACATTCTCAAATTTCGAGTCTAACATTACAACGTTATACCCATCAACTAGAATGTAACTATTCAATGCAGCATTAAAAAGTACTCCCCCCCAGACAAACCCCTTACTATTGTCAATCTTAATAAAAGAAAAATCTTTCTCCACAATTTTCACAATAGAAAATTCAGTGACCCCAGCCATTTCATTATTGGTACGGATTGTAAACAAATGAGCATTTTCCTCTTCCAAGTATTGAATATACGAAATGCTAGAATCCTCAAAATCTGAAATTGCCTCATATTGATCTAAATCTAGATCAAATACAAAAATTTGATCACTTGAACTAGTACTTGCCACAAATAATAATCCGGTTTTCTCCTTCAAGAAAGAAATCTGATCTTCGTTTAATTTTAAATTTTTTTTACTTCGAATTGTTTTTACAAGATTAAACTGTTGAGTTTCATAAATATAGGTACTTCCAGTAGTGTTTTGAATTAATAATAACTTAGAACCATCGTTGTATTCTAAAGTACCAGGATGACTAGGCTTATTTAAAACAATAGGATCTTCCCAGTTTTTATTTAAGTAAATAAACGTTTTATTTGATACACGGGATATAAAGTTGAAATCATGCGACACGGCAAAAGAATAACTTGTGTTAAATGATTTCACCACCTCCATACTCAGCAATATCTTCACTCCTTAAAAGGTAATAACAGTACACTTTCGGGTGCGTCAGGTTAACAAGAAATCATTTAAATCATTGTGCCACCATCAAAAATGGTCATTGCTTTCCTAACAACAAAATTTTATCATCCAAAACGCCTACTATTAATACATTGTTTCTACCAAAACTAACCAGCATAGACGGACTGTTGATTAAATAGGTGCTGCTGTTCTACTATAAATTAATAATATGAAAATAAACGAAATCTGCCGTAACCATAGGAGGCTACACATATGAAGGAGTATTATAACGGCAAAAACTTTTGGGACAAGGAAAAAACCTGGCGTATTCAGTATCCAATCAACGATTATATTATACTGAAGGCAGAATTCTTGTTAGGTATTACGCTTCCTGAAACATTTAAGCAGCTAATGAAAGGACAAAATGGCGGCGAGCTCACTTATCCGTATTTCACGTTACCTGACAGCCCGATAAAGTATCATTTAGATATCGACCCCATTCACTTTAAAGACGATGATGTAAGCATCCTGTCTTCAGGTGATTCATTACAAGAAGCAGGACTTCCAAAGTCTATGATTGTCCTTTGGACTGATTTTCATAATTGGCTTGTCATGGATTATCGTTATACAAAAGAAAACCCTTCAATTCAATTTGTTTGCGAAGATTATTCAACAGGAGAAATGAATTGGTATTACATCAAAATGGCAGATACCTTTGATGATTTCCTAAAACAGCTTTTTCGTCTAGTCGACTAATTCAACTGAATTTCTTAATCAACAGTATCGGTCAACTACTGCTTAAACTAAGAGCAGCGTTACTTTATCCATTATGCACTTAAACCCCGGTTGCAGAAGACTAATCCATATTTTCGGCAATCTTTTTCAGTTCTTTTGCACGAGAAATAATAAATGCTCTCATATATTCTTCCAAAAACAACTTATCGGCTGCAACGCCAATTAGACCAAATGGCGACTTATATTGAAATGTATCTATCATGAGGGTTCCGCCTGCTTCTTCAATAAACTGATGGGTATGAACAAAAGATTGGAAAGCTCCCTTCACCATAATATCTACAAACTTATGAGGCTTTTCCATTAATGTCACTTTGGCTGTCAGTCTTTGTTTAATACCAAAGTGAATGGCTTCCCAGGTAACAGTATCTCCCTGTTCTAATAACCCTTCTGTCACTCCACCAACGACTCTTTCCTTTGTTTTAAAGGTCGTTTGGGTATGGATATCCACATTTCTTGCAAGGTCAAAACATACTTCGGCAGGTGCTTTAATAAACTGCTGATGCTCAATAACAGGCATTTTTTATTCTCCTTCCAAAAGCACTTACTAACACACCCAAAATTATAATTTGTCGCAGTTAGTATTAACTACTTCTTGTTCAACTTACCTGCCCAACAGTTTAACGTAAAAATCTACAGTATCCTTTGACGAGCTTTTCTTTAACCCGGTTACCGAAAAAGCTTTTTACTTAACAGTTTCGCTCAACTACTATCTAAGATAAGAAATAAAAAATGCACTGGAGGAAATTAAATGGCCAAGTACAACGAAATGCAACTTGAAACTCATATTCAAGAGGATGGACAATATAATGTCCAAGTTAAAATTAAAAGTAAAGAGACCGAAGAAATAGATATTTTGTTATCTGGAATAAAGGCGTTGATTGATTATATTGGCGTTGAAAGTTTATGTGAAGGTGATGAAAAAAAGTATCACGAGACTTTAAAAAAAGTTATATATGCCGTAGCTGATAATATTGGGTTTACTACGGGAGCATACATTGAGAAGTTGGAAGCAACGATCCAGTATGATAAAAGAACTGGTGAGCCATCAGTAGATGAAGCAAGCAGAAAAGCTCTGATCGTAAGTTATTTGAATGAGAATATCTGACTAACTACAAATCAGCAAAAAATCAATTCAAAAAGAGCGCTTAGGGACTGATCCCATAGAGTGAGGCAAATAAAACGCCTTTAAGTTGAAAATAGGAGGTAATCAAATGAGCTTCTATTCTTATGGATTGTGCAAGAAATCTTGGCAGTCTCTAATTATTAGCGTAATAGCTTTTCTATTACCAATGCTTTATTTTCGGGGTGCCGAGAATTGGTTTAAGTTACTTACTCTTGTTCCCTTAATCCCCTTCTCACTCGCTTTTTACACAAAGAAAAAAGTTAGAGATATGCATTGACCAGTAGCTAAAATAAATAAGAAAAAGGGTCATGATTACTTCGTGCGTAATTATGACCCTTTTCAGTTTTAGTATTCATAACTTAACAGTATAGGTCTACCGTTGAGCAGTGAAATAAAATGCGACATAAATGCAATTATTATTGTAATGTGTCTTCCTAAACCAACGGGGCAGTTTAGCTCAACAAGAAAATAATCATTCAATAAATTTAGTCAACAACTTGACTAAATTTATTGAACCCTCTAATATTGTAATTGGGTTCTAGGTTACAATTGTATAAATGGTCAACTAGTTGACTAAATCAGGAGGGTTATATGGAAAATTTAAAAACAGACATTACTTTAGACTTCTTTAAAATCTCCAATCTTTTAAGTAGATATGGGGCAAAGATGGTTGCGGATGTTGGGCTTAATAGCATTCAGCAATGGGTTATCCTTAGAACAATCATTAATAGAGGAGATATTTCAATTGGTGAATTAAAGGAAGAAACTCTTGTAACAAAACAAAATATGACGGGGATGATTAACCGTCTTCAGGAATCAAATTTAGTTATTTTGTATCCAGATTCCGAAGATAAAAGACGAATTCGGGTGAAGGTTACAGAGGAAGGACGCCGTGTTTACGAACAATTGAAATCATCACGCAATGATTTCAATGACAAAACTTACAGTATTTACAATGACCAAGAAATAATGGTTTTAAACGAGTTACTTGGCCGGCTAGTTATACATTTGAAAGAGAACTAATGGTTTTATTAGAAAGTAGGTTAAATAATGAATAATAAATATTTAATTTTATTTACTGTTGTTATCGGCGCTTTTGTTGGAAATTTAGAAGCTGCATTGCCAAATACTGCAGTGAGTGTTATCACTCAAAGTCTTGGAACTTCTGTAGAGATTTCCACTTGGATTCTTACAATATACACACTATTGTTTGCGACATTCATGCCACTCTCTAGCAAAATTGGCGGGATAATCGGTAACCGCAAACTGTATATATGGAGTTTAGCGCTCTTTTCAGTTTTTTCTATTTTATGCGGACTTACATATAACTTAACATGGCTTATTATATTTAGAGCTTTTCAAGGGATTTCCATTTCTGCTTGTCTTCCATGTGCGATGGTCATTATTTCTCAACACTTTCCTGCAAAAGAACGAGGAAAAGCGATGGGGATTTTAGGGATGGTTGTAGCCAGTTCAACAGCAATAGGTGCGCCTTTAGGGGGCATTCTGACTGACTATTTAGGCTGGCATTCAATCTTTTATATTGTTGCTCCTGTTTCTATTCTGGGTTTCCTTTTTAGTTTGTACGTTATACCGAAAGATGAAGAACTTACAAGGAATAAAGCGTCCTTCGATCTAAAAGGAGCTATTTACTTTTCGGCATTTACAATCTTTTTAATGCTCCTTATCTCAAATGCAGGCAAGTATGGAATTTTTTCCATATCTAATGGTATTTTGGCATTGTTATGTATTGTAACCTTTGCTGCTTTTATTTTCACAGAAAAACGAGTAGATGCTCCTTTCATACCCTTGCAGTTGTTTCAAAATGTTTCTTTTAATAGCACTTCCATAAGTAGGGCGTTACAGATGGCAATGTTATATGGTTCATTATTTTTAATTCCTTTATATTGGAGTAAATTGTATAGCTTAAGTCCAAAAGAAACAGGTTTGGCGTTATTTTTACTTCCAATTACTATGATGATTGTTTCTCCAATTGTAGGTAGTTTTATTGACCGGCTCGGGAGCAAAATTTTCATGATACTTGGAATGTCTTTTACATCTCTAGGTTCTCTTGGATTGGTATTAATACCGGGATCAATTTGGAGTATAAATATGACAATTAATCTTATTCTGTTAGGGATTGGATTTGCCATGATGCAGTCATCATCAATGGCTGCGGTGACAATGGTGTTACCAAAAAACTTGTTAAATGTCGGAGTGGGAATTTTTAATATGTTAACTTTTACTGGAGGAACTATTGGACTATCTGTCTTAAGTTCTCTAGTTGAGTATATTCACTTTAAAGGGGTTTTCTTAATTATGCTGGTTGCCGGTTTATTAGGGGCTATGCTTTCATTAAAAGTTAAAGTTTCCTCTAAAGCCGAATCTCACGCTTAATGTCTTTGCTTAACGAGCTGATTCTCAAAATAGTCGTTTCCCTTTTTTATTCCCTTACAAGATTGTGAAAAATTACACTTGAACTATCGGGGGCAAGAGTTTAAGAACCGGCTGGAACAGCAGAGCCGGTCTTTTTTCTTCCTCAACTAAAAAAGTAGTTTAATCAATAAGATATAGTTATGAGTTTTAATTGATAATTCATAATTCCACTTATGTATCCTATTTGATATGTTAAAGAAAAGAAAGGGGAATGATCATGAGAATGTTTGATGCACACTTCCATATTATTGATTTTAATTTTCCGATTATCGAAAACCAGGGATATACACCACCGAGCTATGTGGTAACAGATTATCAAAATGAAACTGCTGATTTGAATGTATTAGGCGGGGCGATTGTGTCTGGGTCTTTTCAAGGATTTGACCAGGAATACTTATTAAAGGCACTTAAACAAATGGGTCCAGCATTTTGCGGTGTGACGCAATTGCCCTTTACCGTGACGGATGATGAAATTGTAAGCTTACATCACAATGGGGTAAGAGCATTGCGATTTAATATCAAACGAGGCGGTTCAGAGGATTTATCAAAGCTCGATTACTTTGCAAGAAGAGTTTATGATTTGGCCGGGTGGCATAGTGAACTTTATATTGATGCAAAAGAGTTGCCTGAAATTGCATCGACGATTGAAAAATTACCTGCTGTTTCAATTGACCATTTAGGATTGTCCGAAGAAGGACTAACGCATTTGTTAAAATTAGTGGATAAAGGTATACATGTAAAAGCAACAGGTTTTGGGCGTGTGGAACTCAACGTTGAAAACGCTTTAAAATCCATATACGAAACAAATCCTGATGCACTTATGTTTGGTACAGATTTGCCGTCAACAAGAGCGAAAAGACCTTTTGAATATGAAGATATTGAATTGATTCAGCATCTGTTTGATGAAAAAGCTGCTGATAAAATCTTGTATACAAACGCTTTAAAATGGTATTTTAAATAATTCAGTTCCCATTAGATTAAGAATGAAATACTAAAGTGTTTGAGTACGCACACTTAGACTAATGGGGCTTTTGTTTAATATCTCGACTGTCTAATGGAACAAAAACTTATCGTGGTTACATTGGAGGGGAGATTCTAATGAATATAAATCAAGTTACATTTAGGGAAGCAACAATACAAGACCTCGACAGGATTGTGTATATGCTTTCAGATGATGTTTTAGGAAGCAAAAGAGAGCTTTATAAACAGCCTTTGCCAGAAAGCTACTTAAAAGCATTTCAATCTATTAATTCTGACCCAAACAATGAATTGATTGTGGCTTGTTATGGTGAAGAGGTAGTAGGTGTTCAACAGATTACGTTTGCTCCATACATTACTCATCAAGGAGGATGGAGAGCCACAATTGAAGGTGTTCGTACTGCATCTTTAGTACGTGGGAAAGGTGTAGGATCTATGTTAATTAGATGGGCAATTCAACGTGCCAAAGAGCGTGGATGTCATATGGTTCAACTAACAACAGATAAAAAGAGGCCCGAAGCACTTCAGTTCTATGAAAAGTTAGGTTTTAAGGCATCGCATGAAGGATTAAAATTACACCTTTAGAAGAAATGGTTATTGAACTAACGGGGGCTTGAGGTGAAAAATGGGGGTAGCTGCGGCACCTCCTTTTCTTATTGAACAAACGGTGCAGGATAGTTCAACAAGAATTAGGTATAATAGGGCTACAAAAAATTTAGGGAGTAGACTTATGAAAAAAAATTATTTTGCAGTGACGTACGAGGTTTGTGAACACAATAATATTTATTTGGATATGAACGAATATAATATAGACTCAACTAAGGACTTGGATAAACAAATAAGGGAATTGGCAAAGGTAGATGTTGCCCCTTTGGTTAAGGTTTACGAATCGGATACAAGTGATTTTAAAGATTTTAGACTGTACAAAGAATATAACTTCAAGGAATATGAGTGCGGGTGTGACGGAACTCAATTTTAATATTCTTTAACTAACGGGGGCAAGAGTTTAAGAACCGGCTGCTGTTCAAGCCGGTCTTTTTTCTTCCTCAATTAAAGGGTAGAATAGCTCCATACGGAAACTGTATTAAAATCATTAAATTAATCCTCCCAATAAAAAATAGCATCCATTATTAAATAATCTCCCGGTTCACGATAAAACGTTGGAATTTTCGCTTGAAAGGGCAAAAGTTTATTAATTCTTTCTACTTCTAAGAGTTCATAATCAAACTCTTTTAATGCTTGTTTCAATTTTTCCGCAATTGTTTGGAATTTCTCGCTTATATACAATCGTTTTGGGCCATCAAGTAAGGAACCATAAGCCCCACCAACTTCTTCATTTGTTTCGATACGAATTGTTTTATATCTGTCATCTTCGCCCATTATCGCTACAGGTGCTAAACGGCAGATGTCAATAATAATGCCTTCCGTCTTTTCCTCTCGACGACCGTACTTTTCTTCAACGACTGTCACATCTTCTTTCAGATAGCAAAAGAATTCAACAAAAGAGGCATAGCCGCTTCCAAAATGATTCCACTCAGCTTCACATATTAAATTGGGAATACGATTAATTCGATAAAATAATCGTCGTATATGAGCTTCAATTTCTTGCTCATTATCTGTATCATATGGGAACTTGTTACCAACTATTTTCCCTGCAATTAAATCTCGTAATTGTAGATTAGAAAACATATACAACCCTCCCGACCTTCCTTCACTTGTTCTTATTTCATTTAGACTATTATTTTATAAAGACGCTGAAACCCTGTTAGGCTGTCATTTTTCTTAATGGAATCGTTACGTTTGTTTCATTTAGTATGAAGAGTTGCACCTAAACTAAGGGGGCTTACGTTTAAGAATGGGAGTTGTTGCGCTTATTGAACAAACGGTGCAGATTAGTGCAAGACACTTTTTCATTCCCTGTTCCTATATGATAAATATTCTAAAAATCTCTTGGACGCAAGAGAAAGTGATTTTTGCTCTCTCATAGCAATACCAATATTTCTAAAAGCAGGAATTTCAAGCTCTTTCGCTATAATTTTGTGAGGAATACGCTGTAAAATCAATTCCGGTAATATACTGATTCCTAGCCCGTTTTCCACCATAGACATAATGGCATAGTCATCCCATGTTGTAAAATTAACTTGCGGTGAAATACGATGCTTCTCAAAAATTTCAGAGATTTCTGCTTTTGCTCCCTTTTCTAATAGCATAAACGGACTGTTCAGTAAGTCGTTGATTGGAAACTTTTCGCAATTAGCAAGCGGGTGATTTTGCGGAATTACTACCAGCAAACGGTCTTGCTCCAAAAAGATCGTTTCTAGTTCTGCTTTTGACGGCAGCCGCACAAATCCGAAGTCAACACGACCATTTAGAATCCAGCTTTCAATTTCTGTATAATCACCAAGCAGAAGTTCAAAATCTATCTTTGGGTAATCCTTCTTAAAAATTCTAATAATGTTAGGGAGCCAATGGGTTGCTACGCTGGAAAATGTCCCAATACGAATCATCCCAGACTGCATATCGTGTAAGTCTTCGATCTGCGTCATTAAGATTTCATGCTCATTACAGATTCGCTTTAATTGGGGCAGTAACTTTAAGCCATCCGAGGTTAAACTGATACCGGCACGTCCTCTTTCGAAAAGGAAAACCCTCCATTCCGTTTCTAAATCGTTAATCATACGGCTGATCCCAGACTGTGTATAGTCCAATGCTTCGGCAGCTTTTGTAAAGCTGCCAAATTCTGCTACTTTGACAAATGCCATATATTTTTGGATATTCATATCTCTTGCCCCTTACATCTGATTTCACCATACACATCATGAGAAATATTCGTTTTTGTAATACTTGTAAACATGATATGTTTTTACTATTAAAAATTCAAGTTAGGAAAGGAAAAGGTATGTAAAGATGTTTTTTGTGAGTGAGATTATGGAAAAAGTACCAGACAGCTATAAGTCTCCGATACAAGAAAGGGTCTACGCAAAGCACATTCCGACTGTGATTGAAATGAGGAGTAGACGATGAAATCTAAAATTCAGTTTATATTATCAATGATTATTTTCGGTACAATTGGTTTAGTTGTTCGATACATTGATCTATCATCGAGCGAAAGAGCTTTACTAAGCAGTTTTCTAGGATGCTTATTTTTACTGCTAATATTCTTCATGATTAAGAAAAAAATATCATGGAATTTAGTTAAATCTAATGCTTTATTTTTGATTCTTTCAGGTATTGCATTGGGAGGAAATTGGATTTTTCTTTATCAATCGTATGACCATACGACAATTGCCAATGCAACGCTAGGTTATTACTTTGCACCTGTGTTTGTGATGATTCTTTCTCCCTTTGTACTTCGGGAACAATTATCCATTAAAAAAATTGTGTGTATTGGTGTAGCGATCATAAGTATGTTAATGATTGTAGGAGAAGGCATGAGTGCATCCAGATCAGATGATATACTTGGACTTTCCTTTGGATTAATCGCAGCTGCATTTTATGCTGCTTTATTGCTTTTAAATAAATTTATTAAAGGTATGGGAAAGTTAGAGCTGACCATCATTCAGCTTGGAATAACCACTTTACTTCTAATGCCATATGTTTTCCTTACTGAAGGCTTTGGTATCTTTGAAGTATCAAGTTCTTCCATTCCTTTTATTTTAATTTTAGGGATCATCAATACAGGGATTGGATTTTGGTTATTTTTCTCCGGTATGGAAAAATTAAAAGGACAGAGTATAGCTATGCTAAGTTATGTAGATCCATTTGTAGCTATATTGATCTCTGTACTTATCCTGCAAGAACAAATGACAATTGTTCAAATGCTTGGTGGTGTATTGCTATTAGGCGCTACATTTGTTAGTGAAATTAGATCAGTCAACTTTTCAAAAAGATTAATGAAAACACCAGCTGAATAACGTTAAAAACAGTGGGAAGCATTCGTTTCCCACTATGTGAAGAATTGTACTTAAAGTAATGGGGGCTTATATTTAAGAACGGAAGATGCTGCGGCATCTCTTTTTTATTAAATTAAAGGGGCAGTTTAGTTAAAGAAAACCTATCTAATCATTCATTTTTAGGTGATTCGCTAATAAACTTTTTAAAATTATATAAAAAAATCTATGCATTGATTTTTTGTATAAAAAAATCTATAATTGAATAGAATTTAAAAAATGAGGTAGTTATACATGGAAGAAATTAAGAAAGTATTAGAGAGTTTTATCCCTATAGCAAAATCCACTGCAAAAATGTTTGGACCAAACTGTGAAGTCGTTATTCATGATTTGATGAACCCTCAGGCATCTGTAATGTTTACAGTAAATAACCATGTTACAGGAAGAGAAATCGGTCAATCATTTGATCACCTGGTGAAGACTGTATTACAATCAGAAGATTTTAAAGAAGATTATCTTGCAGGTTATACATTTGTAACAGAAGATAACCGTACTATTCGTTCTTCGACTTCATTAATACGTGATTCCAAGCAAAAAGTGATTGGTGCTTTCTGCATAAATTTTGATGTTGAAGCACTGAATCAAATGCAACAATTTATGAATAATTTTCTTTCTACACCAGTTGAAGTTCAAGAGAATAAAACAAAATCAAATGATGATATTGAAAATGTTGAAGGAATAGTGGATCAATTGATTCAACAAATCATTCAAAACAGTGTTCATCCAGTCATGAAACGCCATGAAAAGATTGAATTAATAAGATTTATGGACGAAAAAGGCATTTTTTTAATGAAAGGTTCTGTTGAGAAGGTCGCATCTTTGTTAGGCATTTCCAAAGTAACAGTTTATAGTTATTTGGATGAAATCAAAAATAAATCAAGTTAAGGAGAATCAAATGAAAAGCATTTTTGAAGTAGGAAATTTAAAATCAAATGGACACTATGCATTAGCAACAGTTCATCAGAACACTGTCTATGTATCAGGGCAATTTGCCATTAGTCCAGAAACCTGTGAAAAGAAATTTGGCACCATCGAAGAAGAAACACTACAAGCCCTTAAGAATGTGGAAATGATTGTAGAAGCAGCTGGAAGTAAAAAAGAACAGATTTTGCGTATGACATTGTATATTCCGGATGTGAAATTATGGGATAAAGTAGATGCTGTTTATAAGGAATTTTTCGGTGAACATAAACCAGCTCGTGCCGTTGTACCAACTAATGAATTACATTTTGGATTCAAAATTGAAATTGATGCCATTGCATATATTTAGTATATTTTTTTAAATATTTCGTATAAAAAAGTCTAATTTATATAAAAAAATATTTAGAAGGATTGATAAATGATGGAACAATTTATTTGTAACAGTTGTGGCAAAAAGCATGATATTACACCAACTTTATGGAAATGTGAATGTGGCGGAGTATTAAACATAGTAAAAGATACCCCGAAAATTGATATTGCAGCTTGGAATAACTATCCAAACTCATTATGGCGTTATTTTGAAACCATGCCATTCGCAAAAGATTCTAAGACATGGGAATCCGTGACAATGGGTGAAGGTCAATCACCTTTAATCATTCTAGATCCTATGGAGCCAAATACGTATGTAAAAGTTGATTACATGATGCCTACATTATCCTTTAAAGATCGAGGAGCCGCTGTTTTGATGACAAAGGCAAAAGAATTAGGGGTATCAAAAGTAATTGCTGATAGTAGTGGTAATGCAGGAACGGCAATTGCAGCTTATGCAGCACGTTGTAATATTGCCTGTGATATTTATCTAAGTGATGAAACTTCACCGAAAAAGATCGCTCAAATAAAAGCCCATGGAGCAACGATTAAAGAGATTCATGGTACAAGAGAGGACATTGCAGCTGCGGCACAAAAAGCAGTAGACGAAGAAAAAGTTTTTTACGCAAGTCACGTGTATAATCCTTATTTTTATGAAGGAACAAAAACATATGCCTATGAAATTTATGAACAATTAAATGGTACGCCTGATGCTTTAATTATTCCGGTTGGAAACGGTACGCTTCTCCTAGGTGCGTACTATGGCTTTAAAGAGTTATTTGAAAATAGATTAATTGATAAAATACCAAAAATCGTTGCCATTCAAGCGGAGAACTGTGCACCTCTTGTGAAAGCTTACCAAACCGGAGAGGAATCAGCACAACCTGTTACGAATAGAGGTACTCTAGCGGAAGGGATAGCTATTGCTGCACCAGCCCGTTCCAAACAAATTTTAGAAGCTGTACGTAATACCAATGGTACATTTATTGATATTGAAGAAGATGAAATTCTGAGTGCACGAGCTAAACTTAGTGAGAAAGGATTTTATGTGGAAGTGACATCAGCAGTAAACTATGCTGGCTACATCAAGTATAAAAAGGAACCAGAAGAAAAAATAATCATACCTCTTTGCGGTGCAGGTATTAAGTCAAAATAAACCCAGAAGGCCAGCTAGGTGAAAAAGATATAGGAGAGCTAACATGAGAAACAAGCCAACGATAAAAATTATTGCAACTGGTGGAACAATTGCAGGGGCTGGTACTTCAAGTACAATGACTACGGGCTATCAACCTGGCGCTTTGTCTATTGATGAATTATTAAAAGAAGTTCCGGATTTAGCAAATGTTGCGAATATAAAGGTTGAACAGTTGTTTAATATTGATAGTGTGGATATGACAACAGAACGACTATTGGCGTTAAGTAAATATATAAATGAAACTTTGTTACATGAAGAAGTAGATGGTGTTGTGATCACACATGGTACAGATACACTGGAGGAAACCGCGTATTTTTTACATTTAGTGATTAAAAGCCATAAACCAGTCGTGATTGTTGGAGCAGTCAGACCAGCAACAGCGATTAGTGCAGAAGGTCCGTTAAATATCTATAATGGTGTGAAAGTTGCTTGTGATAAAAAATCATATGGGAAAGGTGTGCTTATTGTTCTCAATGATCGAATCGGTTCCGCACGTTATATGACAAAAATAAATCCTACAACGGTAGATTCGTTTAAAGCCCTGGAACAAGGTTACATTGGCTCAATTGTTGGAGGAGAGGTTTACTATTTTTATAAAGATATTACCTATCGCCATACTGCCGAAACAGCCTTTGACATAAGATTAATCAACGAGTTGCCTAAGGTTTCGATTATATATGCGCATCAAGGGGACGATCGGTATTTATATGACGCAGCGGTACAAGCAGGTGCAAAAGGAATTGTTGTAGCTACGGCTGGAGGCTATACTATTTCCAAACAAGCAGAGGCTGGAATTCAGGATGCGTTAAACAAGGGGGTTATCGTCATACGGTCATCTCGACTCAATACGGGAATTGTTAGCCGTACTGATATGGATAATCAACACGGATATATCGTATCTGAATCATTAAATTCTTCAAAAGCACGGATTCTTCTTATGCTCGCATTAAGCTTAACAAATGATAAAAATGAGATTCAACAGTATTTTCATATATACTAATTTTTTTGAGTGTTCCTTAGAAGAATGAAAAAAATTTGGTGTAATGCCAGAAAAAATAAGGTGGATTATTATAAAAAGTTTGGTTTACAAGAGACCAACTGCAGTTTCATAAAAGAAGGGAAATCCTACGTTGTAATGGAGAAAATTTTGTAGTCACAATGATTGTGGGAACTACCTCATTTGAAGTATGTGAAAAAATGTACTTAAGCTAACGGGGGCTCTTATTTAATATCTCGGCTGTCATTTCGGCAGCTTTTTCTTATTCAGCTAACGAGGCAGGTTAGTTGAACAGTATTATTTAATAAACAATAGGATATGGATAATTAAGAGGTGATTTATGTGGATTTTTATACAGATAAGAATTTTTGGAAAGAAGGTCTAGAGCCTGTTGCAGAGATTGCAATTAATAAAGCTGAGCAAGAATTATCTGTTACACTTCCGAAATCCTATTTAGACTTATTAAGGGAACACAACGGAGGAGAGTTGGAATATCCTTATTTCTTTATAAAAGATGAAAAAGAAAGAACTGCAATGCACAGTATGAATGGAATAGACCCAGAAGGTTTTAGCGTTTTATCAAGTCCAAGCGTTATTAATAAACTTGGTCTGCCTGATAATCTTATTTTATTAAATGGCGATTATCATTCGTGGATAGCATTGGATTATAGAAATAACGATATTCCATCGGTCGCTTATTTTTATGAGGATTATTCAGAAGAAGAAATGCAATGGGGAAGCATTGAAATTGCCCCTAGTTTCGATATTTTTTTATCTAAACTATTTCGCGGTTCCACATTGGACCGCAAAAAATTAAAACCTAGCTATGGAAGAAGTAAGCCAAATATGTGAACAAATGTACTTAAAGTAACGGGGTACTTTAACTTAACAACGGAGGTAGCTGCGGCACCTCCTTTTCTTATTGAACAAACGGTGCAGGTTAGTTGAAGAAAGATATTTTATTTAATTTGATAGAAGTTTTACGTATGGAATCTGCCCAAGAAGGTACTAACATTCGCACAGCAACTATTTATCAGCGATCAACACAGAATTGTTGGATACGATTACGGATAAGAATGTTTCAGAAGGTATGACTGCGTTGTACGAACAATATGGTATTTCACCTGATCGAGCTGCCAATGTTGTGGCATTCGCGATTGATCAACCAGAAGATACGAATGTTAATGAGTTTACAATTGGGCCAACAAGTCAGCCTCGGTAATGATTACAAGATAGAGAAAAATTAAGAGTTATTCATTTTCTAAAGCTTAAGCTGTCGAGAAGACCTCGACAGCCTTTTCATTTCTTCTCGGTATTGTATATAAGTTTTAATTGGAAAAATCTCCTTTAATTAAAATTATACTAAATCTATTAATTTTAATTAAAGAATATTCTTAAAATTAAGGGTTTTTTGTTGACTTAGAGTTAACTCTAATTTGTAAAATGGTCACCGTGTTACAGCCTGGGTCAATAACGTAGTGTAGACTCTAGCAGCACGAACAGTGAAAACTTTACGAAGGTGAGGGGATAGCAAAATTCATAACTTCGATGTACAGATTATAGTTTTCTATTTCTTCAGATGAATCAATGTTAAAGCTGTTCGCCAATGCTCGTTTACTTTTTAACTTTCAAACAATTAGTTGGTAGGAGGAGAAAACAATGAAAAAACTTACACCGATGATTTTGTCACTTTCCCTGCTTGCTTCAGCGAGCCCTTATGCAGGCCAGGTAATGGCTGCCGAAGAAAATTCTAATTCAACAATCATTACTCGAGGCAGCCTGCAGGATTCTTATAAGGGTCCGGCCGAATATTTTACCGGTAATGTACGTGTTGATCCTATGTTCTCTGAAAACGATTCGGCATCCTATTCCGGTGCTTATGTGACATTCCAGCCAAAAGCAAGAACCGCCTGGCACACTCATCCGAAAGGTCAGAGGCTGGTCATTACAGAAGGTGTCGGCTGGGTACAGGAGTGGGGCGGCCCGATTCAAGAGGTTCGGGCAGGCGATGTAGTCTGGTTCCCGCCTGGTGTCAAGCATTGGCATGGAGCTTCATCGACAAAAGCTATGACACATATGGCTCTTACGGGCGTCCTTGATGGCCAAAACGCAGAATGGCTGGAGAAGGTTACGGAAGAGCAATATGGTGTTCAAAGTGAAAAAGAGAAAGTAAAAAAAGAAAAGAATAATAAAGAAAAAGATGAAGCACAAGCCTTAAGTGAAAAACAAGAAAATATTGTGACTATTGCCGCGTTTACGGCTGATGGTAATATACCTGAATTAGAAACTGCCTTGAACGAAGGTTTGGATGCCGGCCTGACTGTCAATGAGATCAAGGAGATTCTCGTGCAGATGTATGCCTATGCCGGATTCCCGCGCAGCCTGAATGGAATTGACACTTTCATGGCCGTGCTGGAAGACCGTGAAGCGCAAGGCATTAAGGATGAGATGGGACCGGAAGCAAGCCCGCTGCCTGCTGACAAAACCAGTATCGAACTTGGAACGGAAATTCAGACCAGACTAGTTGGAGCACCGGTTACAGGGGCGATGTTTACATTCAGCCCGGCCATTGATGAGTTCTTGAAAGGACACTTGTTCGGAGATATTTTCGGACGCGGTATTTTGGATTTCCAGAGCAGGGAGCTAGCAACCATTGCAGCACTCTCTAATATGGAGGGGGTCAACTCTCAGCTCCAGTCCCATTTTAACATTGGGTTTAATACCGGCCTGACGGAGGATCAGATGAAGAACGTGATATCAGTCCTTGAAGACGAAGTTGGGAAAAAAGAAGCTGATAATGCCGAAGAAGTGTTAGATCAGGTTTTAAGCAGCAGGGCAAAATAAAATTCTCTGCTGAGATAATCATGGTTAACAGCTTGTTTTCAAGCAAGTCTAGTTAATTTCCTAATGAAGCAAAAGTACAATCTACTTGGTGAAACAGGTATGCACAGATAAACCATTACGTTTTAAATCAAAAAGCATTCGAAGGCTGAAAAAAGAAACACCTTCGGATGGAGAGTAATCTATGGAATTGCGGCCGGTGCTGCAATCATTCTTGCTGCCATTCTGCCTGGTTCTGCACGCAGCCGACTTAACACTAACCTCCTCGAGGGTGCGCTCGGGTCGGTTATCGCAGGTCCTCTCTGGGCGTTCGGCGGCTGGGCTGCGATTATGATTGCTGCCCTGGCCATTAATCTCATCGTCTGGACCTTAACTCGCCGTACCCGCCTGCCGGACGTCACCTAAACGTGGGCTGCAAGAGAGGAAAGAGGTGTGTTTACCGGACTGGGAAGGGGGGCATCTACGATAGAAAGGGCCGAAAGCGGGGTGGACTATGAATACTACGCCCCTGAAGTCCTCAGAGCATTGTTGGCATGGGGTTAATCTTTTACATCTCCGTCATCCCAATTCCGTATCCCTAACTGCGTATTTACGAAGTTCATGGAAAGAAATCCAACAAATTATTAGACATTCATCGGTTTTCAATACTTTAAAACAAGCTGATTTTCAACAGAAAATCAGCTTGTTTCTTTTTTGTGCGGGGTATTAGCATATTTTGGCTCCCACTCTCCAGGATTCGTGTCATCTGAAATCACACCATTGATAATATCAAGGTAGTGATTTAATTTTTCTTCCATATATTTAGCTCTTAGTTTTGCTTCCTCCAACTGTTCTAGAGCAATGGCTTTTTGTTTCTTAATGATTTCATAGCGTTCTTCAATGGTAGAACGTCCTTCCAAACACAAATCCACATAGGATTTAATGTCTTCCACCGACATACCACATTGTTTCAGATATTTAACACCTATAAGCCAATTAATGGATTCTTCATCAAAAAGACGATTATTGTTTTTGTCACGCTTTACACTTGGAACTAATCCTTTATCCGTATAAAAACGAACGGTATGTTCAGTCAGATCAAGTAGCTTAGACACTTCTTTTACAGTATACATTTAACCACCCCTAAAAAATTTTTACTAAAATTGATTAAAATCTCTTGCCTTCGTGTTACCCGAAGGTGATAGGCTTACACTAGCACAAGGATGCTGAAATTGTAAACCTCAGAAGAATAGCTGGGAACATGCATTACTTGTCACAACTTTTGTAATATTCAGGAGGAATCTTTTGTGGAAAAAGTAATATTAAACAATGGTGTTGAGATGCCTATCTTAGGTTTTGGTGTATTTCAAGTTCCTGATCCAGCCCAATGCGAGCAGGCAGTGTCCGATGCACTTGAAGCCGGATATCGTCTTATTGATACGGCAGCTGCCTATATGAATGAGGAGGCAGTTGGTGCAGCCATCAAAAAAAGCGGGATTCCAAGGGAAGAACTTTTTATCACAACAAAACTTTGGGTTCAGGATCAAGGTTATGAAAGTGCAAAAAAAGCCTTTGATGTTTCCTTGAAGAAACTAGGCCTTGATTATCTTGATTTATACCTAATTCACCAACCATTCAATGATTATTACGGTTCTTGGAGGGCAATGGAGGAGCTTTATAAAGAAGGAAAGATCCGTGCTATCGGTGTATCTAACTTCTATCCGGATCGTCTAGTTGATTTAATTCTGAACAATGAAGTTGTACCGGCTGTAAACCAAGTGGAAACCCATCCGTTCTTCCAGCAGAAAGTTGCAAAGACGGTTATGGAAGAATATGGCGTGCAACTACAATCATGGGGACCATTTGCAGAAGGTCAGAAGGATATCTTCCAAAATGAATTACTGGATGGTATTGGAGCTAAATATGGCAAGACAGTAGCACAAGTTATTTTACGTTGGCATACTCAACGTGGTGTTGTGTCAATTCCAAAATCTGTTCATAAAGAGCGTATTGTTGAAAACTTTAATATATGGGATGTCACTTTAAGTGATGAAGATATGGCTGCTATTGCTACTATGGATATTGGAAAAAGTGAAATAGTTGATCATTTTTCTGCCGATATGGCTAAGATGTTAAACGAATGGAAAATTCATGAATAATTAAAAATGACACACTTGTATAACCCGATATTTAATGTTTTTCATCATCAAAAAACCGATTTTCCAATTAGGAAATTCGGTTTTTCTTTTTTGAAGATATTACCAATAAGGAGGAGGAATAATAATGAGAAGAGATTTCCGGAGTGAATCAACCAATGACACTTTTATCAAAGAAGCTAACGGATCTGCTATAGTTGTCGGTGCGTCGCTTTCTGGACTAATGACAGGGATTGCTCTGTCACGAGCTGGACTGAAGGTTACCATTTTAGAGAGAGTTGGGGCGACACCACGTAGTGGTGCTGTTCTTCAAGTTGACAGTGGAGAAATTGATCGGACTAAAACGGCGAAATTCTTAAGAAAACTTGCTTCAAATGGAATTAGGTCGGCTGAGGCCTGGTCATCTATACAGTTGCGATTACGCACAGCAGCCGAAGCTGATCCTAGAATTGACCTGCTATATGATACGCGCGTTCAATCTGTTCATCAGGACAAAGACTTCGTTTGGGCGGTGACGGATAAGGATGAGACATTTCGTGGAGATATTTTGATTGGTGCAGATGGTCACCGAAGTACCGTGCGTCGCTTAGTTGCACCGCATAAACCGAACGCAACTTTTGCTGGATACTTAATATGGGTAGCTATTGTAGATGAGAACGACATACCTGAAAAAAGCCGGCCTAGTCTTCATGCCCCGAAGTTTAGTATGCCGGATGGTATCGGTGACTTTTTACTCGGAACTATTATTGCCGGAGCAGACGGTTCTACCGCTCTAGGAAATAGACGGCTAGGATGGGCCTGGTACGATAACACGCAAAATGATCTGTTACGTCGTCTTGGATGCGTGGAAGAAGACGTTGTTCAACATTCACTTCATGCTTTAGACATCCCGGAACAGACATTGATTGAGCTGGCTGAAAAGGCTTCTGTTAGGTGGACACAACCATGGTTAGACGCAATTCTTCATAGTATTGAAACACGTAATCTTGTTGGAACTCCGATTGCCGAATATGTTCCCGACAACCTTGTGAAAGGGCGTATAGCACTGGTTGGAGATGCTGCACATCTACCTACACCACTAACTGCAAAGGGATTTAATGCTTCCTTACAAGATGCTGCTACCTTAGCAGAATGTGTTGCAAAGAGGATACGAGGAACTTCAGCAGCAAAAACTCTTTTGGAATATGAATCTCTTCGGCTAAAAAATGCACGTCAAATCGTGCAATCTGGACAATCTTTTAGTCGCTCATTTGGGCGATAAATGTATTGTATGCCGCATATGAAATATTTTGTGAAGTGTTGTACTTAAACTAACGGGGGCAAGAGTTTAAATGGAGCAACGATGGTTATTTGAATCTCGTTGCTCTTATTGGTTTATTAGAAATACTTCTGATAAAATTCCTTCCTAAGTTGACCACTTAACTCAGCATATATCCGAGTTGTTTCACTTTTCTCATGTCCCATTAAACTTTGTATCACTTCAATGGGGGCGCCATTATTTAACAAATGAGTTGCATAGCTGTGTCTCAATTGATGGGGATAGATTTCTTTATTAATACCTGCCCGTCTGGATATACGTTTAATGATATATCTCATTTGTGCTTTGCTCATTCGATGCGGATGCCTTTCTGTTACAAAGATCGCTTCATCATTATCGTTCCGACTTTCTATATATCGTTTAAGCCAAATATCGCATCGAATATTAAAATAAACTTCTCTTTCCTTGTCCCCTTTACCCCTAACTATGGCAGAATGATTAGACCAATTTATATTAATCTTATCAAGTGTTACTATCTCTCCAATTCTACAACCTGTCGAAAACATGAACTCAAATAGACTTTTTTCCAAAGGCGTATAACAGACTTCACGAAGATGTTCAATCTCCCTTTCTGTTAAAAACTTTGGAATTCGTTTCCCTACCTTTGGTTCTTTAATTTTAGTTGCAGGGTTTATACTGATATGTCCTTCCTCATATGACCAGCGAAGAAGCGATTTTATTGAACGAACACGGTGAGCTAACGATGAAGGTTTTAATGTTTTGCTAGATTCAGATAAATAATCTTTTAATTGTTCTGTTGTAAGTGAATTGATTTCTATATCTCCCAAATGACGAATAAGCAAGGTAACTTGAAGTTGATATGCTTTTAATGTTTGTAGCGAGAATCCTTCTATTCGTTTATCCGATTCATACGTTTTCCATGCTTGTGATAATAACAAAATACATCTCCCCCTTAAAATTTCTTTCAAAGGAATTATTAACTTGACTATAGAAATTGAAACGGAAGAGATTATTCAACTATCGAAGCAGGTTATTTCAAGAAGGAATAACGAATGTTGAAGTGGAAATATTAAGTTAATTGGGGGATTTTAGGGATAAACAATGAATTTTATTTATTTTTTTGGAGGTTATTATTTTGTCCATAACAACGATTGAGGATTTTCAAAAGCTAGATATTCGTATTGGTACTGTAATAAGTGCTGAACCTTTTCCAGAGGCTCGTAAGCCAGCAATTAAACTAGAGATTGATTTTGGTGAACAATTAGGAATTAAACAATCTAGTGCACAAATAACAAAAAGGTACACTCCAGAGACAATAATAGGTTGTCAAGTAATCGCAGTTGTAAATTTTCCCCCTCGTCGAATTGCAGGATTCAAATCTGAAGTACTAGTTATCGGTGGCATTCCAGAAGAGGGTGATGTAGTGCTCTTAAAGCCCGATGAGCCTGTTAAAAATGGTACACCGATTGCCTAAGTATGATCCTGGTAATGTTCCAACCACGGGGTGAAAGAAGAAGAATAGCCCTCCACTTAAGGTGTTAAGCATTTTAGATTGTGAAGAAGTGTACTTAAAGTAAACCAGCTAATAGTTTGTCAACATTTTTCAATAAAAACTTGAAATTGTTCATGCTATACTAAAAATGGCCATGCCAAATAACCTTCCTAATTTAAACCATTGGAAAGTTTTGTATGGTCTTGTTTTATTTCTTATTTAAGCTATATCTTGGAATGTGGAATGGCTTTTTAAAAGGGCATATATCCACTGTAAGAGCTTATTGGCACATGCGATTACAGCTACTTTATAAGGCTTTCCTTCTTCCCGTTTTTTATCATAGAACTCACGCAGTTTCTTATTTCTCGGGATGATTTCATTCGTTGTTTTCTTTTTACGACAATCACGGATGGCACATCGAACGGCCATATACAAGGCGTGACGTAATCTAATCGAACCTCTTTTTGTAATCCGGTTTACAGTGCCTTTAAATCGACCAGACTCATAGATACTGGGATCAATCCCGGCGAATGCTACGAGCTTTTTAGGGTGATTAAACCGATCAATCTCACCAATTTCAGAAATAATCGTTGCCGCGATTTTTTCTCCGATACCAGGGATTGATTGGATAATCTTATATTCTTCCATTTCTTTTGCCAAAGCATCTATCTCATCTTCAAGCTTAGATAGATGCTTTTGGTATTCTATAAGCATTTTGATGTACATTTCGATGCTGAGGATATGGCTTTGATACAGGTTTTTCTGAAAAGGATTTCTAGTTGCTGCTTCTATCAGTTTCTTTGCCTGAGTATTTGCCCAATTCTTAGAACGGCTTTTATATAATTCATCGATTTTATTGGTTAACACTGCTTCATCAGCTGCCAAAACATCTTCCGATGTAGGATATTCCAATAGAGTTAGTAAAGAAACACCTGAATACAAATCCCCAAAAACGCCCTGATACTCAGGGAATACCTGGTCGAGCACTGCTTGAAATTGAAGTTTTGTTTGTACATAGATGCCTGTTATATTTTCGTGTTGTCTTGTAAGATTACGAAGATTTAAGAGTTGGATTCCTCGTTTTTTATGAGGCTCCAAATCCTCTTTATAATACAGCTCACAAAGATGATAAGCATCAAGTACATCTGTCTTTACTTTGCGTAAAGAAGAGCTCTGTGCTCGATAAGAGATGAGTGGGTTAATGATAATTAATAAATAACCTTTTTCCTCGAAATACTGAACAACGGGTGTATGGTAATGCCCAGTAGACTCTAAAACGACCGGAGGTCGAATTCCTGTTAAGTCTTCGATTTCTCTTAGGTATTGGTGTAAGCTCTCTAGTCCTTCAAGGGTATGTGCCACTTTAAAACTGCCTTTGTAAGGCTTCTTTTTTTCCAAGAACGCTTGAACTTGACTTTCACCTTTGGCTACATCCAGACCAACCACTGGATTCATTCTTTATCTCCTCCAATACGAATATTGCCGGTAACCCCTAATCCTTCTTGCAGTGTCATAGCTTCGCTTGTTATACGAGATCTTGGTCCCAACCAGCCAAATCATGTTTAAGCAAGTAGGGGGCGAACTGTTTACTTGACGGGATCTCAAGTCCCACGGGGGCTTTAATTGAAAAAGTGAACTATAAAACTGGCTCCTTAATGCAACAAAAATGTAATTATGTTGTGTTGGAAAAGCCCTGGCTGTCAAAAACAGCCGGGGCTTTTAATATAGAGTATGGACGCACTGTTGACTAAGCATTAAATTTATATGCATACCCTAAGCAAATGTAACTGGTAAACTTAAAGTAAAGTTTGTACATTTATACGATAGATAAGAAGGAGTAAACAGCAAGCATGAGTAGACGTTCTTTTGGCATTGTGCCTGTTCTAATAATGATCGGTGTTATTTATCAATTTTCCTGGATGCTTTACAGGGCAATTACTCGCTTTGATTGGGGAACTTTTGGTTCAGACTTAATTGCATTTCTCATCACAGCTAGCTGTTTTTTTGTAATTTTAAAAATTAAAAAAGGTAAACAATAGCTTTTGAAAAATAGCTTATCCTCATTTCCTAATCAACATTATCGGTCTACTATTGATTGCCAGGTATCTTCGTCGGGGCAAAAGATTTTAACCAAAAAGGCTTACTCTATACTATATGTTATCAGTGCGTTTGTAGGTCTTTCCATTTATTTTGGATTAACCTCATTTTGAATTTGTATGCAGGAGATTGATATCGTGTTTAAGATAATATTAAGAAATTATTTGATAGTTACACTTGTTTACTCGGGGGCAATGCTTTTCTTTTTTGAGGCTGACAAGGTTGACTATATTAGCGGGTGAAGCGCTTATACTCTTGGATACTTGATAGTCACTTACCGTGAGATAAAAAAAGAGAAGAAAAAAGAAAAGAAATGATAAATATGATTGATAGTACGGTTCTGACAGCAATTGCTGTTTTTGCTTATGGTATTTTTTATTTTCTTTGGACCTCTCGAAACAAAGAAGCAGCCAGAAAAAGAAATGAAGAAATAAAAAAAGAATTTAAAGGCGAAGGAAAATACGGCATATTAGCGGTCTTTCTTTTGTTCGGACCTGTCCTCCTTTTCATAGCCATTCTTTGGTTGATAATAGAGTGAATCGCTTGAAAAGTTATTCAACAGTATTGGTCAACAATCAATTAGGGATATGTGGTAACTTTTATTAAAGGGGGGATTTGATGAGCGACAAAGAAACTCTAGAGCAACAAAGAGAAAGATTAAGGCGACAAGAATTAAAAAACAATCCAACAGGCAACATAAACGATTCTTTTAACAGAGCCAACAACGGCAATCTTGTCGATTTGGTAGGTAGTTTGGGATGGAAAGGTACTGGAATACTTATTCTTGTAATAATATTAGGGTTTATAATATATTCCGCCTTCTTTCGCTAACGGAGCTTTTTTTAATATCTCGGCTGTCATTTCGGCAGCCTTTTCTTATTCAGCTAATGGAGCAGGATAGATGAACAAGGGTTGAGACAATATGAGCTTGAGAATTATATAAAGAAGGAATTAAATTTAAGTTGTGTGGGGTTAATTGAATGGGAAAAGACTTTTATGCAGGTATATTTGTTTTGGCGATTGGCATTTTTGCAATATATATGTTTTTCCACGCAACAAGGGAACGGTTCTTTAACGACAAGACTTATGATAGTGTCAGGCATACAACTCCATTACCGGTATCTTTTAATTTTTGGTTCATTAAAATTTTGTTTCTTGTTGGAGGAATTTTATGTATTGCTGCTGGGATATGGGGAATAAGCATTCCCTTTTTTTAAAAGTCTTCTTCAACTATCGGGGGCAAGAGTTTAAGAACCGGCTGCTGTTCAAGCCGGTCTTTTTTCTTCTTCGACTAAAGGGTAGAATAGCTCAATTGGGTCAGCTATGAGGAACTCTATCATTTGGTATTATCAAGCAATGGCTCGCAAAAAGGAAGGCAGAAAAGGCCTTCCTCCTAAATATCTTTGCAGAAGAGCGAGCGATCTTGTTCAGCCACTCTTTTTTAAAAGCTGTTTGAGCTTACGTAAGACATAGTTGAAGCCCGTAATAAACATATCAAGGTAATATCACCTTTGACTTCTCCAACCAAATCTAAGCATTAAAGAGTGCCAACTATTAACGCCTCTTCAGGCGGTATAACATAATTGTAACAACTAACCAAAATCCTCCCCCTATAAACCCGGCTATTACATCCAATAGGTAATGAACACCCAAGTAAACTCTACTTAGGCCTACGAGGAAAATAAATAGAGAAATTAAAAATATAATGAGATTGGTCCACTTTTTCTTGAGATTATTATGCACATAAATTAAATAGCCCAAAAAACCAAAAAAAGCTAATGTATTCATAGCATGTCCACTTGGGAAGGTATGTACACCAACTTCCACTAAATGCTTCCACTCTGGACGTTCATAATTAAAAAAAGACTTAAGGACTGAATTTAATGAGCGCACTCCCACCAGATTAAAAATTAAAATAAGGACCATCCACATATTCTTCTGAATTACAAAAAAGAACACCAGCAGTCCCAAAAGGGGGTATGAAATATAAGCTGAACCGAGTGTCGTAATCAGTATAAAAAATCTATCTGTGGATACGCCCGCGAAATCATAAAGAGAATAAGTCAAAGACTGGTCTGTCTCTCGTATATAAGGATATATAATAGCTAATAAAGCAAAGAGTAACACCATGATTAAAATCCATGTCGCATGACTTTTTTTAAAATCAATCTTCATAATTAACTCACCTCATAATTATTGTTCCATAAGCAAAACAATACAAAAAATTTATAATTAATACTATAAATATATATACCTACAACCTACAGGTTTAATATTGATCACTGGCGCTCTTTATTTGTTCGTTTTTGAAAATGAAACGAGGATCAATATGAGAAATGATAAGTAAGAAGCGGCAAGTGGTGTAATAAAAAATACATAGAAGAACAGGAGAATCAGATCTCACCGCCTAACCCCCACTAAATCAAAAGTTTTGAAGGGTAATGCGGCGCTAATTTTTGTTCAGTGGTAGTTGTTGTCTGTATTTCTAAATCTTTACGTACAGAAAGAACTGTATGGACTTTGTGGTTTCGAGACACTCTTGAACAATAAAGCCTAAGAAAGAAACATGTAGTAAAAGTCAAAACATAACCGCTTTTTTATTTCATCCTAAAAGTGTTAGGGTTAAAAATTAGAACATCCCAAAAACGTTAGGGAAAAACTTAAGAATGTGTCAGCTGTTTTAGTTTATTTTCATAAAAATATGTAATCGATAAGGATGGAATAAACCAACGGGGCTCTGTGTTTTAAGTGTTTTACCTATAATTGTTTTTTATGTTTTTATTGTTTTACTGTTTTAAACCTAGAAAAAACCAATGGTACCAAGCATTGAAGCTTTCTACACATAACGGAATTGGGATAAAAGATAACAAAATTAGGATGAACTATAGCATTTTTGGGATAAACCATAACTTTATTAGGATGTTTTCCATAACAAAATTGGGACAAACCCTAACATATTTAGGATAAGCCATAACGTTTTTAGGATGACCCTAACATTTTTAGGATAACTCCTCTAATATCCTCCACTTTGCATATCAGCGTTACTTTAATAACTAAAGATTCTCAAGGCTTCTTCACTACAGACTTTATTTTGCATAAAGAGAATTCGGTTTATACATAACATATTTGGGATAGAAGGCGAAGGCAAGGCAGCAAGTAAATAAGGAAACCTAACATTTTTTCGAAACGTTATGTTTATTGCTTTCTTTTGGAACAGAGAAGTGAGATAATTTCATTAATATCAGCCGGAATGTTCCAAAAGGTGGTAAGTGAATATGGCCAAAAAGAAGGAAAACAAGGCGTTGGTTGTACAGTCCAACGATCTTATTGAGGCATATTATGAAGCGGATTTGAAAATGTCGGAACACAAGATAATTCGATATGCCGCCAGCAAAATTAAGCTTAACGATACACAATTTCCTCATTACAGCTTCGAAGTAAGTGAGTTCCTTGCCGCAGCAGGAGTCAAAGGAAACAATTATCATAAAGAAATAGAAAAAATAGCGGATGGGCTGTCCAAACGGCGTATCAAAGTCAAATCTAAAGAAAAAATTGGATGGTTCCCATGGTTTTCCGGAATTGTTTACGAAAAAGGAACCGTACATATTGTTTTTAACGCTCTTATTAAAGATTTACTTTTACAGCTTGAAGAGCGCTTTACTAACTATCCATTTGATGTGATTGCGCCACTTAAGAGCAGTTATTCTGTCAGGCTTTTTGAGCTGCTGAAACAGTATGAGAAAATTGGGCATCGAACTATTGCTTTGGAAGAACTTCGCTTGATGCTTGGCGTAACGGAGAAATACCCTGAGTACGGAAACTTTAAGCAAAGAATTTTAAAACATTCTCAAAAAGAATTGAAGGAAAAAACGAATTTGTCCTTTGAATTTGAGGAAATCAAGCAAGGGAAAAAAGTAGAGAAAATAAAGTTTACAATTAACAGCCAGTATAAGCAGGAACAGCTTGCTTTGTTTAATGAATCCGATCAAGACAAAGAAGAGCAGGAAAAACCTGCTGTTTATGGAGAGTTTGTTCGTCGTACCAAGCGTCTTTTAAAAGAACAAGGAATTTTTGTGGACGAGGAAACCATTTCAGCGTGGGAAAAGTATGGGGATGTATTGATGTTAGAGGTGTTGAATGAAATAAAAGGGCGAAACATCAAACAACATGTCCGGTATATCGAAAAAGTCCTATTGGCCAAGTACGAAGAACAAAATAAGCTGTCCAGAATAGAGGGTGCTCAGCCAGAAGATATGTTGCAACATGCACTGGATGCGATTATAGCCGAGTATCAAAATAGCGCAGAAATGGTTCCTAACTGGTTCGTTGAAGACAAAGCAGTCGAAATCCTTAAAGAGCGCTTAAACATTTCAGATAAAGAGGCCCGTAAGCATTGGAAGAAGCACAAAGATGAATTAATGAACTCGATTCGGGAAATGATTAAATTGCGGAGTAAAACACGTGTCAGAAAATAAACTTAACGCTGCGCGGCTTATATAGGCCGCGTCTTTTTCTAGCTGTATACGCTTAAACCTAACATTTTTGGGATCGATAAAATTTAACCTAACAATTTTGGGATAGACAAAACAAAACCTAACGCATTTAGGATACGATGCTTTATGTATGGTTGCCGAACACTGTGTAAAGGGGTACTTGCTTATTACTTTCAAGGATAAAAGCGAATCAGACCCCTTTTTTATCTCAAATTTGTTATCTTTATAAAGAGATCATCCCTAAATTGTTATGTTTTCTAAATGAGGACCTCTCCACCTAAACCAAAGATTTTGAAAAGGAGCGCGACGCTTCTTTTTTAAGCTGACCTGAAAATATCCTTCTAAAAAAGACACCCCTTCAGAACGAAGGGATATCTTTTTCTTCTTGCTATTCAGTTTTGTGTGTTTCCTAACGGCTAGACAATTGCTGTTTCGCCATTTCTACAAGACGCTTCGTGATTTCTCCGCCGACAGAACCGTTTTCACGAGCTGTTGTATCCGCACCTAGCTGAACACCAAATTCAGAAGCAATTTCGTACTTCATCTGGTCAATAGCCTGCTGGGCACCTGGAGCCAATAGTCGGTTGCGGTTTCTGCTTGACATGATCAGTCACTCCCTCATGGGTTTTGAGTTGCCTTGCCTTATCAGTATGGGACGTTTCTGCTCCCTTCACACTGGTAACATAATCAAAAAGGGCATTTTTTTAGAAAAAGGCTTTGATAAACATTATCGTACGTGAACCTCTCCAACTAATTGCGGAGCAATTTGAAGGAGTCTTCTGGCCAGTAATGCGATAAATTTGCTGCCTAAATCCCATGAACATACTCATTTATTATTTTCTCCCTGAAAATACTCATGTTCTTTATTGGCCATAGAATTAATTCCTCTGATGAAGGTCCCGATTAAAATGGAAAAGCTTTTATCCAAATCAAGCTGCATTCTAAACCCTTCCATTTGTTCAAGCCAAGTAAAGCCGTGCAACACACTGTGGAGAACCCGGATCATGTGGGTTCCCATATCTTCGTTCAAACCATAGCCTTGAAGCACCTGAATAATAAGCTGCACCATAGAATGCCGGGCTGCTTGTAAATCTGGGTCATCAGGATTTTTGATACTCCCCGGCTGAAGCCGCAAGCCCTTCATCTTGCGGTGAAACAGGCGTGGTTCTAAAGTGCGAAACCGTTCACTGTCTATTGCTGTTTAGAACTCACCTTCAGTTAAGGGCGGTGTCATCAGCCCATCCTGCTGTTACCACAGGACTAGATTAAGCTGCTTGCTCGTTTTTCTTTTTTGAAAGGCCGCTGATGGCTTTCGAAATATTAATGGACGCGTTGGCATCAGCGTGAAGTGTATACTGACATTTGACACACGCAAATGTGTGTCTTTTTCAATTTATTTTATCAACATGACCACATTTACCTGTTTGAGAAGTGCGATGTGGATTTACGTATTCAACCTGTATCCCTGCCATTTTGGCTTTGTATTCAATCAACTGCTGAAGATGGAAACTATCTACGATTTCGTTTGTACCCTACACCGGGACAGGCCGTGTTAATCAATAAAACGATTGGCTGCTGCCGTTTTGTATTTAATCAGCACTCGGAGGGGATAACCAACAGCAACAGGACAGGTTAAATGATAGTCTGCATTATTTTGTTAAGAGTATTAGCTGATTGAATTGCTCGTTAGTAGCCGTTTCATTTTCGATGCTTACTGCGTAAGATATGGTAGATCAAATGAAAGGAGGAAGAGTTATATGAGTGAAGACTTTACTATTCGAGAACAGGAGATATTGGGAAAAGTAGAAAAAATGATCGAGCATTCCATTGATAAACACATTAAAGAACTTTCGAATACTATTACTACCCAACTAACAAACGAAAATGGCAATGCTTCCATCAAACAAAGTGGTAACGGCATCGTTTATGTGGACAATACGGGAATCGCTTATGCGTTTATTTTATTTTATCAACATTTTATGAAAGCAACGCATAATGAAGATGATGTAAAAGCACTTTTAGAAAAACTGGAAAAAATGATTGAAGGCAATAGAACTACATTTCAAGAATTTATTGCAGATTTCAAAAAAAGTTAGTAGGTATAAACTGAAAAATGTACTTTTTCCTTGAGAAATCTTAACTATACAATATTTTACTATTTTCATACTCTATATTAAGTAGATTGAAAGGAGGGAATTGTATATGGGAAATAGCAATGATCAATTAGCGATTCTTATCGCCAAGTTGGAAGCCAAGCTGACAGCAGTAACAGAAGCAGCAGCAGCAGCAGAGGCAGCGGCGGAAGCAGCGGCAGAAGCAGCAGCAGCAGCAGAAGCGGCAGCAGAAGCAGCGGCGGAAGCAGCGGCAGCGGCAGCAGCAGAAGCAACATCAGAAGCAACAGCAGACTCAGTGGCAGAAGCAGCAGCTGACCAGGAATCCGATAACCGACTTAAAGTTGATATCCAGGTAAGAAACGGAAACGCTTCTGTTGAGTAATAATTGTTAATCTATCAACTAAATTAAACTTAAACGGATGAAGGTTAACTTAATGATATGTAAAGTGAAAGGAGGGAATTGTATATGGGAAATGGTCTTGATCAATTAGCGATCCTTATCGCCAAGTTAGAAGCCAAGCTGACAGCAGTAGTAGAAGCAGCGGCAGCAGCAGAAGCAGCGGCGGAAGCAGCAGCAGAAGCAGCAGCAACAGCAGAAGCAGCAGCAGAAGCAGCGGCAGCAGCAGTAGCAGAAGCAACAGCAGAAGCAGCGGCAGATGCAACGTCAGATGCAGCGTCAGATGCAGCGGCAGCAGCTGACCAGGAATCTGATAACCGACTTAACGTTGCCATCGATGTAAGAAATGGAAACTCTTCTATTGGAAAATAATTATGAATATTTTGATTAAACTCGGAGAACTTTAGAAAGCGCTACTCAACACGAGGGCGCTTTTTTTTGTGGACGGGCCTTTATGTTACATACAATGACTTGCCAGAAAGAATAAAACACCTTTTTTCATCTAAAAGTTAGAAAAAGAGGATGACAAAAATGTTTAAAAGAAAAAGAAACAGACTAGACTCCAAATGCAACAAAAACTGTCGACTTTGTCGACAGCCGGAGCTCTGGATCAAATTCTAGAGCTTTTTGTTTACAGACTTTCCCGCTTGGATAGTCTGTAAACCCTTCTTCCAGCCGTTTTTTCAGGTTATATCTTACCGCTAATCGATCTTCGGGGTGGATAAAGTTTATTACATGCGCTCCGACGAGTTCTTCTCTTGTGTAACCCAGCATTTCGGTGATTTTCGGATTTACATACCTGATAATTTCATCTTGAATTATATAAATACCGACCACCGATTCCTCTGTCAATCTCCGATAATGAGCTTCCGTTTCTATCAGGGCTGCCTGGGTTTTATTCAGTACAGTCATATCTTTGAGAACTGCATGCACCCCTACAGTTTGATTGCCCACAATAATAGGTATATTGGTGACCTTTACCTCAACGATTTCACCATCTTTACTGTATATAGCAGTTTCATAAGCGGTTGATTTTCCTTTTTTGGTCGTTTCAAAATATGCTAAAGCCTTCTCTCGCTGAGTTGGCGTTATATACGGAGCGAAAGACCGGTGCAGTACTTCTTCTTCTGTATAGCCGTAAAGCTCTATGGTTTTATTCGCACTTAAAAAGTTTCCTTCCAAATCAAACGTCATAATCAAACCTGGATTCTGCTGATATAGAGACAGATAATGCTGCTCCTTTTTATTAAAATCCACTAGCGTTTTTTTCCACTTTTTCTGGATTCGTGCCTGAAGAAAAATAATAAGCAGCAGGATACAAATTACGGCAATCAGGCCAAGCATAAATTCCATAGTGTACCTCCTCGAAAATCAAAAAAACAGGTTGGCCGCTCTTTCATTCATTCATATGCTTTAAGGTACTAAGAGACATCCATTGAACTACCACCCACTTACCTGACGGTTGAAGTGGGGGATTCCCGGGCAAGAGGATCTTCGACCCCCAGTAATCAGGCTAACCCCGTATTCCAACGGTTTTATGACTAATCTTAAATAGACTGAAGTGAAAGAAGCCGAAGGGCTTCTTTTTTAATATTCAGGCTCGCATTCAGGTCCCGGTCGTGACGCACGCTGCAGGACGGGCATTCCCACACCCGGACAGCGAGACTTTTTACATCCTTATGCTGGTGGCCACACCCGGAACAGAGCT